>NZ_JCAIUK010000004.1:46045-408339 GCF_059445475.1 Isoptericola sp. Y581
AGGGGGGGGAGAGGGGGACCACAAAAAAACGAAGGGGGGGGGGTGGTCCCCTTTGTCGGAAACCACACCCCACCGCCGTCGTGCGTGTCGGCGCGGACGCCGGCTCAGTCGATCACTTGAAGAGGTCCTCCAGCGTCGGGTCGCCGGCGTAGACCTCCTCGGCGTTCTCCTTGGTCACGATGACCGGCTCCAGGAGATTGGCCGGGACGACCTTGACGCCGTTGTCGTACGACTCGGTGTCGGTGACCTCGGGGTCCTCCCCCGCCTTGTAGGAGTCGACGGCGCCGATCGTCGCGCCGACCAGCTCACGCGTGTCCTTGTAGATCGTGGAGTACTGCTCGCCCGCCATGATCGACTTCACGGACTCGACCTCGGAGTCCTGGCCGGTGATGACCGGGACGTCCTTGCCAGCCTGCTTGGCCGACGTCAGCGCCGCGCGCGCCAGCGTGTCGTTCGGCGACAGGACACCGTGGAGGTCGTCGTCCTTGTAGTTGCCGGACAGGATCGTGTCCATGCGGTTCTGGGCGTTCTCCGCCTCCCAGCCCTGGGTGGAGGCCTGCTGCTGGGTGGTCTGGCCCGACTTGACGACGAGGGTGCCGTCGTCGATCTTCGGCTGGAGCACGCTCATCGCGCCCTCGAAGAACGGCTTCGAGTTCGCGTCGTCGGGCGAGCCCGCGATGAGCTCGATGTTGTACGGGCCGTCGCCCTTGCGCGCGGCGAGGCCCTCGAGCAGCGCCTGACCCTGGAGCTCGCCGACGTGGAAGTTGTCGAACGCCACGTAGAGGTCGACGGCGTCCGTGTTCTGCAGCAGGCGGTCGTACGCGATGACCGGGATACCCGCGCTCTTGGCGGCCTCGAGCTGGCTGCCGAGCTGGGAGCCGTCGATCGCGCCCACGACGAGCACGTTGACGCCCTGCTGGATCATGGCCTGGATCTGGTTCTGCTGCTCCGAGACGCCGCCGTTGGCGAACTGCACGATCGGCTCGTAGCCCGCCTCCGTCAGCCCGTCGTTGAACAGGTTCTCGGCGAGCACCCAGTTCTCCGACGTCTTCTGTGGCAGGGCGACGCCGATCTTGGCGCCGTCCTCGAAGCCGGACGCCGCGGACTCGCCCCCCTCGGCGGGCGTCTCGCCGCCGCGGTCGGAGGAGCCGCAGCCGGACAGCGCCAGAGCGCTCACCGCCGCCAGGGCCACGAGCCCCGTAGCGAACTTGGTCTTCATGGGGTCCAACTTTCTCTGTACGCCATCCCTCGTCGGGTGCCGTGTGGTGTGGACGATCTGGACTAGCGACGCCGGCGGGCGCCGGCGAGATGTGCGGGTGCCGGCGTCAGGGGCGGCTACCGGCGCCGCCGGAGACCGGCACCTCCGGCGCGGTCTCGTCGGTGCCGGGGGTCGCGCCGGTCTCCTTCTTCCGCCCGAGCCACGGGAACACCAACCCGATGATCGACGGGCGCCCGGTGACCTTGCTGTGCACGTCGAAGGCCACGGCGACCAGGAGGACCAGGCCCTTGATGATCTGCGTGGTGTCGGAGCCGACGCCCATGAGCTGCAGACCGTTGTTGAGCACCGCCATGACGAGGCCACCGATGACGGACCCGACCACGGTGCCGACGCCGCCGGAGACCGCGGCGCCGCCGATGAACACGGCCGCGATGGCGTCGAGCTCCCACATGTTGCCGTCGGAGGGCCCCGAAGCCGTCGCCCGACCGACGAAGACCATCCCGGCGAGCGCGGCGAGGATCGACATGTTCATCATCACGAAGAAGTTCACGCGACGGATGTTGATCCCGGAGAGCGCCGCGGCGGCCCGGTTGCCGCCGACGGCGTAGACGTGGCGCCCGCCGATGGTGCGCGACGCGATGAAGTTGTAGAGGATGACGAGCGCGGCGAGCACGACACCGGGGATCGGGAACGAGGTGCCGTACCGGCCGCTGCCGAACAGGAAGGTCACGTAGGCGATCACGGCGGCGACGACGACGATCCGCACGGCCGCGACCCAGACCGGCGGCTGCTCGAGCCCGAGCCGCGAGGCGCGCGCCCGGCGCCGCAGCTCGGACCAGACCACCGCGGCGATCGCCAGGACGCCCAGCACGAGGGTGGAGTTGTTGAGGCCGGTGTTCGGACCCCACTCGCCCATGTAGCCCGCGCCGAGCTGCTGGAGCTCTTCCGGCACCGGCACCGTCGACGAGTGGCCGATGCGCTGGTTGAGCCCGCGGAACAGCATCATGCCGGCGAGCGTCGTGATGAATCCCGGGATGCCCACGTACGCGACCCAGAACCCTTGCCACGCGCCGATCGCGGCCCCGACGGCCAGGCCGAGCAGGATGCCCGCCCACCAGGGGATCCCCCAGTCGCGCAGCGCGATGGCGACGATGATGCCCGTGACCGCGGCCACCGACCCGACCGACAGGTCGATGTGCCCGGCGATGATCACCAGGACCATCCCGATCGCGAGGATGAGGATGTAGGAGTTCCCGATGATGATGTTCTGCGCGTTGGACGGCGTGAGCACGAGCCCGCCGGTCCGCCACTGGAAGAACGCGATGAGCGCGAGAAGCGCGATCACCATGCCGTACTGGCGGAGCCCCCCGCCGAACAGCTGCTTGAGTGACGACATCGTCGTGAGTTCCTTCTGGTGGATGGGTCTGGTCAGCGCGCGGCGGCCGTCGGCGCGCCGGTCATGAGGCGCATGAGCTCCTCCTGCGTGGCGTCCTCGCGGGACAGCTCGCCGGTCACCCGCCCCTCGAAGACGGTGTAGATCCGGTCGCAGAGGCCGAGGAGCTCGGGGAGCTCGGAGGAGATGACGACGACGCCCTTGCCCTGGTCGGCGAGGCGCTGCACGAGGCCGTAGATCTCGTACTTGGCGCCGACGTCGATGCCGCGCGTGGGCTCGTCGAGGATGAGGAGCTCAGGCTCGGTGAACATCCACTTGGCGAGCAGCACCTTCTGCTGGTTGCCGCCTGAGAGCGTCGACACGCCGTCGCGCACGCTGGGCGCCTTGACCCCCAACGACTTGCGGTACTCCTCGGCGGCGAGGAAGGCGCGGTCGTGGTCGATGACCGGGCCCTTCGACACCCTCGGCAGGTCCGCCGAGACGATCGTCTGCTGGATCGTGTCGAGCAGGTTGAGGCCCAGCGTCTTGCGGTCCTCGGAGACGTAGGCGATCCGGTGCCGGATGGCGGACAGCACGTCGGGCACCGAGATCGCCTTGCCGTGCATGCGGATCGTCCCGGAGATGTAACGGCCGTAGGTGCGGCCGAAGAGGGACCGGGCGAGCTCGGTGCGGCCGGCGCCCATGATCCCGGCGAAGCCCACGATCTCGCCCCGGCGCACGTGGAAGCTGGACTGCTTGCACACCAGCCGGCCCGGGATCTCCGGGTGCTCCACGGTCCAGCCGTCGACCTCGAAGAAGTTCTCGCCGATCTTCGGGGTGTGGTCGGGGAACCGCGACGCGAGGGAGCGGCCGACCATGCCCCGGATGATCCGGTCCTCGTTGATGCCGCCGGAGCGGACGTCGAGAGTCTCGACCGTCTGGCCGTCGCGGATGATCGTGATCGAGTCGGCGATCTCCTCGATCTCGTTGAGCTTGTGGGAGATCATGATGCTGGTCAGCCCCTTGGCGCGCAGCCCGCGCAGGAGGTCCAGCAGGTGCTCGGAGTCGTCCTCGTTGAGCGCCGCGGTCGGCTCGTCGAGGATGAGCAGCTTGACGTCCTTCGCCAGTGCGCGGGCGATCTCGACCAGCTGCTGCTGCCCGACGCCGAGGTTCTTGACCAGCGTGTCGGGCGAGGCCCGCAGGCCCACGCGGGCGAGCAGCTCCGTGGACCGCTGGCGCGCGGTATCCCAGTCGATGCCGATCCTGCCCCGCACCTCGTTACCGAGGAAGATGTTCTCCGTGATGGAGAGCTCGGGGATGAGCGCGAGCTCCTGGTGGATGATGACGATCCCGGCGTGTTCGCTCGACCGGATGTCCTTGAACTCGACGACCTCGCCCTGGTAGACGATCTCGCCGGTGTAGCTGCCGTGCGGGTAGACGCCCGAGAGCACCTTCATCAGCGTGGACTTCCCCGCGCCGTTCTCACCGCAGATCGCGTGGATCTCGCCCGCGCCGACCTCGAGCGAGACGTCGTCCAGGGCCCGGACGCCCGGAAACTCCTTGGTGATGGACCGCATCTCGAGCACGGCATGACGATCGGGCATGAACTCTCCTTCGAGCGACGAGCCGTCAGCAGTGACAGCCCGGTAAGCAACGCACCGGCGACGGTAGACCGGCCTGTTTCTTGTCGTCAACTTCCGAACGCAACTCGTGTCACGGTCGTGACCTTCCACCCCGCCCCGCGTCGGGACCAGCATCGCTCACGACGCGCCCGTGATGGCCGCGAGAATCTCCTCGTGCGCCGCGGACGCGGGGAAGCTGCCGTTGTTGCGGCCGTGGCGCAGCACCTCGATGCGGTCGGAGACCGCCCGGACGTCGTTGAGGTTGTGGCTGATGAGCACCACCCCCAGCCCCAGCTCGCGCAGCCGCTGGATGTGCGTCAGCACCTCGGCCGTCTGCGCCACCGAGAGCGCCGCCGTGGGCTCGTCGAGGACGACGATGCGCGGCTGGCCGATGAGCGTGCGAGCAATGGCGACGGCCTGCCGCTGCCCGGCCGAGAGGTGGCGCAGCGGCGTGCGCACCGACGGGATCCGCACCGTGAGGTGCTCCAGCAGCTCGCGGGTCTGGGTCTCCATGCGGCCGTCGTGCAGCAGGCCGCCGCGCCCCCGCAGCTCCTGCCCCAGGAAGACGTTCGCCGTGACGTCCAGGTTCTCGCACACCGCGAGATCCTGGAACACGCTCGCCACGCCCAGCCGGTTCGCCGCGGTCGGCGACGAGATCGTCACCGGCTCGCCGTCGATCTCCACCTGCCCCGAGCTCGGGGTGAGCACGCCCGCGACGATCTGGGCGAGGGTCGACTTCCCCGCCCCGTTGTCCCCGACCAGGGCGACCACCTCGTGCGGGTGCACCTCGAGGTGCACGTCCACGAGGGCCTCGACGGCGCCGAAGTACCTGCTGACCTGCCGCAGCGCGAGCAACGGCGTCCGTCCCCTCACCGGTTCACCCTCCGTGTCGTCTGCCCCAGCGCGGCCTGTGCGGGCTGGGCCTGCGCCACGGTCACCGGACGCCCGAGCAGGCCGTCGTCGGGCTGGTCGAGCAGGTCCGTGTGCTGCAGAGCGAGCGCGAGCGCCCCCTCGAGCTCGGCGCGCGCCCCGAGCGCCGCGGGCACCACCTCGAGCGGGGTCACCTGGTGCAGCAGCGTGCGCCGTCGCAGCGCGTCCCGCAACGGGCCGAGGAACACCTCGCCGGTGGTCGCGAGCACGCCGCCGACCACCACCAGCTCCGGGTTGAGCGTGGTCGCGAGCCCCGCGACGACGCCGCCGATCACCGCGCCGGCGTCCGCCACGATCTCTCGGCACCCCGGGTCGTCGTCGCTGGCCAGCCGGACCACGTCGTTCAGTGTGAGGTGGCCGTAGCTGCTGCGCAGCGGCTCGAGCAGGGCCCTGTCCCCCACCACCGTGTCGAGGCAGCCGCGGCTGCCGCACGAGCAGATGATGCCTGCCGGGTCCACCTGGACGTGCCCGATCTCGCCGGCCGTGCCCGCGACGCCGCGGTGCACCCGGCCGGCCAGGACGATCCCCGCGCCGACGCCGTGGCCGGCGCGCACGTACAGCGCGTCGTGCACCTCCCGCGCCGCGCCCACGGTGCTCTCGGCCAGCGCACCGAGGTTCGCGTCGTTGTCCACGAACACGGGCCTCGCCAGGCGCTTCGACAGCACCTGCGCCACCGGCACGCCGTCCCAGCCGCGCAGGATGCCCCGCACGGTGACCTGGCCGCTGGACGCGTCGACGGGCGCCGGCAGCCCCAGCCCGATGCCGAGCACCTCCGGGAGCTCGGCGCCGACCCGTTCCAGCAGGTCGACGACGAGCAGCGCGGCGCGGTCGAGGCTGGTGTCTGCCCGGTGCTCCGCGGGCAGGGGCAGCACCTGCTCCGCGAGGATCTCGTGCGACACGTCCGCCACGGCGACGGTCAGGTGCCGGGTTCCGACCAGCACACCCGCGACGAGCCCCACCCGGTGCGACAGCGTGACGAGCTGCGCGCGCCGGCCCGAGCGGACGGTGTTGCGGACCTCGACGAGCTCCGCGGCGACGAGCTCCTTGACGATCGTCGACACGGTGGCGGGCGACAGCCCGGTGGCGCCCGAGAGCTCCACCTGCGTAAGCCCGCCGTGCCGTTTCACGGCGTCGACGACGCGGGCCCGGTTGGCCTCGCGCAGCGAGGACTGCGAACCCACCATCGGCAGCCGTCCTCTCACGCCGGGGAGTCTATGGTGCGACGGCGCGCGGGCCGGCGTACGTCCGCCGTCCCGCGCGCCGTGGTGGCCGTCGTCCTCAGCGCAGCGCCGCGGCGCGGCGACGGTTGAAGATGTCGAACGCGACGGCGAGCAGTAGCACGAGGCCCTTGACGATGGGCTGCACCGAGGTCGGCACGCCCATGAGCTGCATGCCGTTCGACATGACCGCCATGATCAGGCCGCCGATGAGGGCGCCGCCCACGCGGCCGACACCGCCCGAGGTGGACGCGCCACCGATGAAGCAGGCGGCGATGGCGTCGAGCTCGAACATGTTGCCCGCGCTGGGCTGCGCGCTGTTCACGCGCGAGGAGTACACGATGCCCGCGACCGCGGCGAGGAGGCCCATGTTCACGAAGACCCAGAAGTTGATCTTCCTGACCTTGACGCCCGACAGCTGCGCGGCGTGCAGGTTGCCGCCCACGGCGTAGACGTGCCGGCCGAACACCGACTTCTGCGTGACCAGGGTGTAGGCGATCGTCAGCACGGCCAGGATGATGAGCACGATCGGCAGGCCGCGGCTCGAGGCGAGCTGGTAGGCGAACCACATCACCACCACGGCGAGCACCACGATCTTGGTCACGAACAGCGGCAACGACTCCACCGACTGCTGGTAGGCGATGCGGCCCTGCCGGCCGCGCCACTGCGCCACTGCGAAGCCGACGACCCCGATCGCGAAGATGACGAGCGTGAACGTGTCCACGCCGTAGCCGCCCAGCATCCCGTTCATGAAGCCGTTGGCGATGTCGTAGTAGGTGCCGCCGAACGGTGAGAGCGAGATGTTGTCGAGCACCACGTAGGTGAGGCCGCGGAAGAGCAGCATGCCGGCGAGCGTGACGATGAAGCCAGGGATGCCGACGTAGGCCACCCAGAACCCCTGCCAGGCGCCGACCAGCAGGCCGACCACCAGCGCGGCGAGCACGCCCATCCACCAGGGCAGGCCGTTCTTGATGACGACGACGGCCGAGACCGCCCCCGTCAGGGCGACCACCGACCCGACGGACAGGTCGATCTGGCCGGAGACGATGACCATGAGCATCCCGATCGCCAGGATCAGGATGTACGTGTACTGCAGGACGATGTTCGTGAGGTTCGTCGGCGACAGGAACATCGGGTTGAGCAGCGCGAAGATCGCGACGATCACGACGAACGCGACCAGGATCCCGCTCTGCCGCATGTTCCGGGTGATGACGTCCCGGATCGAGGCGATGGCGTTCATGAGGAGAGTTCCTTCGTGGGCAGGGGCTGGTCGCGCTCGAGGGTCATGAGCTCCATGAGCCGCTCCTGCGTCGCGTCGGCGACGGGGAGCTCACCCGTGATGCGGCCGAAGGCCAGCGTGTAGATGCGGTCGCAGGTGCCGAGCAGCTCGGGCAGCTCGGACGAGATCACGACGACCGCCTTCCCGGCGGCGACCATCTTGTTGATGATCGTGTAGATCTCGTACTTGGCCCCGACATCGATGCCGCGCGTGGGCTCGTCGAGGATGAGGACGTCCGGGTCGGTGTACAGCCACTTGGACAGCACGACCTTCTGCTGGTTGCCGCCCGACAGCTTGCCGACGTTGGCCAGGACGTCCGGGGTCTTGACGTTGAGGCTGCCGCGGTACTCCTCCGCGACCCGGATCTCCTCGTTGCCGTTCACCCAGCCGCGGGGCGCGAGCTTGCCGAGCGCCGCCGAGGTGATGTTGTGCCGGATGTCGTCGATGAGGTTGAGGCCGTAGACCTTGCGGTCCTCGGTGGCGTAGGCGATGTGGTGCTCGATCGCCTCGGCCACGTTGCGCGCCTGGATCTCCTTGCCGTCCTTGAACAGGTGGCCGGTGATGTTCTTGCCGTAGGAGCGGCCGAAGATGCTCATCGCCAGCTCGGTGCGCCCGGCGCCCATGAGCCCGGCGATGCCGATCACCTCGCCTGCGCGCACGTGGAACGACGCCGCGTCGATGACCTTGCGGCCCGGCTGCGTGGGGTGGAAGACGCTCCAGTCCTCCACCCGCAGCACCTCGTCGCCCACCACGCTGCTGCGCTCGGGGAAGCGGTGCTCGAGGTCGCGACCGACCATGCCGCGGATGATCTGATCCTGCGTGGAGCCCGGCTCGGACATGTCGAGAGTCTCGATGGAGCGCCCGTCACGGATGATCGTGGTGCGGTCGGCGATCTCGGCGATCTCGTTGAGCTTGTGGGAGATGATGATCGACGTGATGCCCTGCTCCTTGAGCTGGCGCAGCAGCTCGAGCAGGTGCTCGGAGTCGGTGTCGTTCAGCGCCGCCGTGGGCTCGTCGAGGATGAGCAGCCGCACCTCCTTCGAGAGTGCCTTGGCGATCTCGATGAGCTGCTGCTTGCCGACGCCGAGCGTGCCCACCGCCGTGAGGGGGTTCTCGTCGAGACCGACCCGGGCGAGCAGCGTCGCGGCCTGCTTGTTGGCCGCGTTCCAGTCGATGAGCCCGCCGCGACCGCGCCGCTCGTTGCCGAGGAAGATGTTCTCGGCGACGGAGAGGTAGGGCACCAGGGCGAGCTCCTGGTGGATGATGACGATGCCGCGCTGCTCGGAGTCGTTGATCGCGCCGAACTCGGCAGTTTCGCCGTCGAAGACGATCTCGCCGTCGTAGCTGCCGTGCGGGTAGACGCCCGAGAGCACCTTCATCAGCGTCGACTTGCCGGCGCCGTTCTCCCCGCAGATGGCGTGGATCTCGCCGCGGGTGACGTCGAGGTCGACACCGTCCAGCGCCTTGACGCCGGGGAACTCCTTGACGATGGAGCGCATCTCGAGGATGGTGCCGGTCACGACGGCCTCCCCGGTGTGCGCGCGATGACGTGGGGTGCGTGCATGCGCCCTCGTCCCTCCTTCTGGGTGCGGGCCGCTCTTTCCGGACGACCCGGTGGACGGCCCGGTGGACGACCGGGACGGGCCCGCCCGTTCCCGGCCGCCGTCGCGGCGACCGGTGGGCGGGCCCGTCCGTGTGGGTGCAGGTCAGTCGGTCTGACCCTTCTTGACCTCGTCCTCGGTGTAGTAGTCGGTGTCGATGAGCACCGGCGTGATGTCTTCCTTGAACACGGGCTGGATGTCCAGCAGGTACGCCGGGACGACCTTCTCGCCGTTGTCGTAGGTCTCGGTGTCGTTCGCCTCGGGCTCGCCACCCTCGGCGAAGGCCTGGGCGGCCGTCACGGCCTGGTCGGCGAGGTTGCGCGTGTCCTTGAAGATGGTCGAGGACTGAACGCCGTCGTTGATGAGCTTGACCGACGCGATCTCCGCGTCCTGGCCCGTGACGACGGGCAGGCCCTCGTCGAGGGTCGGGCCCATGCCCGCTCCCTGGAGCGCGGTGATGATGCCGCGCGACAGCGGGTCGGCCGGCGCGAGGACGCCGTCGAGCTTGGTGCCACCGTTGTAGGTGGAGGTCAGCAGGTTGTCCATGCGCTCCTGCGCCGTCTTCTGCTCCCACCGCTGCGTGGCGACCGTGTCGAAGTCCTTCTGCTTGGACGGGACCGTCAGCGTGCCGTCCTCGAGGTACGGCTTGAGGGTTTCCATCGCGCCGTCGTAGAAGAACCGCGAGTTGTTGTCGTCGGCGGAGCCGGCGAACAGCTCGACGTTGAAGGGGCCCTTCTCGTCCGTCTTCTCACCGTTCTCGTCGACGAGCCCGAGGCCGCGCAGCAGGGCGTTCGCCTGCGCCACGCCCACCTCGTGGTTGTCGAACGTGACGTAGAAGTCGACGTTCGGGCTGTTGTTGATCAGCCGGTCGTAGGCGATGACCGGGATGTTGGCCGCGGCGGCCGCGTCGAGCTGGCTCGACAGCGCCGTGCCGTCGATCGACGCGATGATGAGGACGTCGACGCCCTCGGTGATCATCGAGTCGATCTGCTGCGTCTGGGTGGGGATGTCGTCGTTGGCGAACTGGAGGTCCACGTCGTAGCCGAGGTCCTCAAGACCCCGCTTGACGTTGTTGCCGTCCTGGATCCAGCGCTCGTAGGTCTGCGTCGGCATCGCGACGCCGACCTTCACGTCCTCGTCGCCGTTCCCGGCCGCACCGGTCTCGTCGCCGCCACCACCGGCACCGGAGCCGCCGCAGGCGGCCAGGGCCAGCGTCAGCACGGCTCCGCCGGCCACGGCGCTCATCGTCTTGGCGAGTCGCATCCTCGCGCTCCTTCTCGTCCTCGAGGGTCCTCCGGCGCCGACCATCGCCGCCGGTGTGCGGCCGATCCGGAGTCCCCGGACGACCGAACAGGTCCGCGGTACAGGTTGCTGCCTTCGAGTCCCGAAGTCAAAGAATCGGCGCCACCGACCCATAACGATCGGGTCACGAGGGCGTCGGTGCCCAGAGTTTCTCAGACGTTCCGCGGGCGATGGGCCGATCATCGGCGCACGTCAGAACGGCGGTCAGCCCGGCCGCGCCGGGCTGACGGCCGGCGCCTTCTCTTCGGACCCCGAACTCTTGGCCGCCGAACCCATGGACGCGAAGGGTCCCCGGCCTCGACGCGGGCAGCGTCAGCCCGCGGCGCGGGTATAGGCCTCCAGGACCAGGTCCCAGCCCGTCTCGTAGGAGGTCCGCCCCCGGTCGCCGTCGCGCCGACGGTCCCAGCCGGAGTGCCGGAGCTCGACCTCCGTGCCGGCTGTGCCGCCCGCACCCGCACGGAACGACACCTCGACGAGGGTCGCCTCCGCCTCGGTGGTGCCGGGATGCCAGGTGAACGCGACCTGGCGCGGCGGGTCCCACACCGTGACCGTGCCCCAGACGGCGGCGCTGCCGTCGGCGAGGGTCTCGACGAGCCGGCCGCCGACGCCGTGCTCGAGGACGACGTCACCGGCGGCGTCCTGCCCGACGGAGTGCGTGGCGAGCGGCCACCACCCGGCGATGCCGTCGGTGAACACCCGGAACGCGACCGCGGGCTCGGGTGGCAGGGTCACCACCTTGCGCAGCGCTTCCTCGCGTGTGGACATCACGACCTCCCCTCGTGGGCGCCCTCGGTACGACCCGTTCCCGAGGCAGCGGCGCCGGTGCCGCTCGGGCGGTCGGCGTGCGCGGCGAACGCGCCGAGCACGTCGGTCCAGAATTCGTCGAGCCAGCCGCGCAGCGCGTCGAACCCGGCCGCGTCGAGGCGGTACAGGTTGCGCGTGCCGACGGTCTCGAACGAGACGAGCCCGGCCGTGTGCAGCACCTTGAGGTGCTGCGACACGGCCGGGCGGCTCACGGGAAGGTCCGCGGCCACCTGCGACACGGACGCGGGGCCGCGGGCCAGGCGCTTGACGACGGCACGCCGCGTCGGGTCGCCGAGCGCGTCGAGCGCGTCATGGTAAGTGGCCACGAACGGTAAGTTACCCCTACCGCTTGCACCCGCAACCCCCGCCACCCTGGTTCAGCGCTGCGGGTCCACCAGCACGGCAACCGTCCGCGCGGGCACGGTCACCGTCCCGGCACGCCGGTCCCAGCGAGTCTCCCGAACGACAGGGTCGCCGCCTCCTCGCTGCACGGACGAGAGCCGGTAGTCCCGGCCCGCCAGCTCGGGCAGCGTCAGGGTCACCGCCTCCGGCGACGCGTTGAACACCGTGAGCACGCCGTCCAGCCGTCGGTCGACGTCCCGGCCGAGTGTGTCGTCGACCGACATCGCGATCACGCCGGGCTCGGCATCCGGGCCGGAGCCCGGGAACGACACCTTCTCCTCGATCAGCCGGGCGCTGCCGAGCCGGAACAGGTCGGTGGACGACCGCAGCTCGAGCAGATCGCGGGCGGATGCGGACGCCGTGGCGATGTCGGCGGGCGCCGGCTTGAGGGCGGGGTCCGCCAGGAGCGGGCCCATGACCGACCACGCGTCGGAGTTGTCCGCCGCCGGCGGCAGCCCGCGGCCGAAGCCGTTGTCCTGCCCCGACCAGTCGATCGCGTTGAACCAGTCCCCCGAGTCGTAGGAGTTACGGTCCAGCGACTTCGAGCGCAACAGGTCCGTGCCCGCGTGCCAGAACGACGGGGTCTGCGCGAGCGCCGTCGTCGCGAGCGAGACCGTGTTCATCCGTATCCGGTCCGCCATCGCCGTGGACCGCGGCAGCTTGAGCGTCAGCAAGTCGAACAGCGTCTCGTTGTCGTGCGCGTCGACGTACGTGACCACCTCCTCCGGCGAGTCCGCGTACCCCGCGGGCGCGCCCCGGTAGTCGAGCTCGTCGCCCCTCGTGACCGCGCCGTCCGCGTCGTCGGCCGCCCGGAACGCGAACTCCCGCAGGTTGCCGGCCAGCCCCAGGCGCACCAGGTCCGTCTGGTGGCCGAGGTCGGCGAGCTCCTCGTCCGAGCCGTCGTTGACGCTGCCCTCGTCGCCCTCGGCCGCCTCGCGCCCGTTCGGGTCGGTGAACAGCCCCGTGCCGAAGCCCTGCGTGAACCGCGACGCGGCGTCGACGGGAGACCCGCCGTGCACGGCGTCGCGCAGCCGGTCGCTGAACGTGCCGATGCCCGTGCCGCCGAGCTGCCCCTGCGTCGCCTGGGTGAACAGGGCGTTGTCCGCGACCTCGCCGAAGTTCCACCCCTCGCCGTACAGGTAGACGGCCGAGCCGTCCACGCCGTCCCGGCGGGGCGTCAGGTCGTCCAGCGCCTCGCGGACGGCGAGCATGGTGCCCCGGCTGTGGTGGCCCATGAGGTCGAAGCGGAACCCGTCCACCTTGTAGTCGCGGGCCCACGTGACGACCGAGTCGACCATCAGCTTCTCGGCCATCGCGTGCTCGGTGGCGACGTTCTGGCAGCACGTGCTGGTCTCGACCGCCCCCGTGGTCGGGTTCAGCCGCTGGTAGTAGCCCGGCACGATCCGGTCGAGCACGCTCTTCGCGTCCTGCCCGCTTGCCGCGGTGTGGTTGAACACCTGGTCGGCCACCACCTGCAGGCCCGCGGCGTGCAGCGAACCCACCATGGTGCGGAACTCGGCCACCCGGGCTCCCCCCTCAGCGCGGACGGCGTACGAGCCCTCGGGCACGCTGAAGTGGAACGGGTCATAGCCCCAGTTGAAGCCGTCGTCCGCCGCGACCTGGGCCACCGCTGCCTGCTGCTCGTCCGAGTCGGGCGCGAGGCCGGTCAGGTCGCCGGTGGTCGCCTGGTCCGCGCGGTCCTCGGGGATCGTCGCGATGTCGAACGTGGGCAGCAGGTGCACGGTCGTCATGCCGGCGTCGGCCAGCTCGCGCAGGTGCGTCATGCCGTCCGAGCGCCTCTCGGCGAAGGCCATGTAGGTGCCGCGCTCGTCCTCGGGCACCGTCTCGTCGGAGATCGAGAAGTCGCGCACGTGCAGCTCGTAGATCGTCTGGTCCACGGCCCGCTCGACGACGGGCTGGCGCGTGGTGCGCCAGACCCTCGGCTGCCACCGGCGGTCGTCGAGACCGACGACGACCGAGTGCGTCGAGTCGAGCGTGAGGCCCGCCGAGTACGGGTCGGTGACGACGTTGGTCTCGACCGTCCCGGTGCTCGGCGCGTACACGCGCACGGCGTACCGGTACCGGGCGCCGTCCCAGTCGAGCTTCTTCGCCGCCTTCCCGGCCTTCTTTCCATCGAGGGTCCACGAGCCGTCGCGCTGTCGGGCGGCGTCCAGGCGCACCGGGTCGTCGTCGAGGTCACGCCCCTCGGGCCACACCAGCAGGTCGACGTCGTGGGCCGTCGGCGCCCAGAGCGCGAACGACGCCCACTTCCCGCTCGGTTGCGCCTCGACGCCGAACGCGCGCTGCGCGGCCCGCTCGGCGTACAGGTCGTCCAGGACGCCGGGAACCTGCACGCCGGTGGCGGCGGTGAGGCCGTCGCCGGACGCCCGCGTCACCAGGAGCTGGCCCTCGAGGAGCTCGGTCACGACCTTGCGACCCAGCGGCTCGCCGTCCCGGTCCACCGGGGCCAGGGCCGTGTGGCCCGCGAGCGCCGGGAAGTCGCGCGCGATGTCGTCCGGCACGTCGCCGGCCGGGACGAGGTCGTAGGAGGCAGCGCCGTCGGGCAGCTCTCCTCCGTCGGGCCCCCGGACCTCGCCGTCCGCGACGGCGAGCCCGCCGTCCGGCGCGGTCCACAGCGTCCACGCGTCGCCGTCCCCGAGGTCGCCCGGCACGAGCACCCGGCCCTCGCGCACCCAGTGCGCGGACTGCTGACCGGCGCCGGGCAGCGGCGGGTTCTCCACCCCGATCGTCAGCACGTGCGAGGCGAGGTCGTAGGAGAACGTCACCGTCTCGTCGTCGCCCACGCTGAAGGAGTAGTTGGCGCCGTCGGGCGCCCCGCCCACGCCGTAGTTCTCGGCCCAGCTCAGACCGTGCGCCACCTTGCCCTCGTACGCGCCCGCGGCGAGGCGGTCGGTCTGCCAGGTATACGTGCCGTCGCCGTCGGGGTCCCGGAGCCAGGAAGCCAGGCAGTCCGGCGCCCAGCTGCCCGGACATCCGACCTGGTCCTGGAACGACCCGGCCAGCGTGACGACCGGCCCCTGCGCGGTGGACGAGAAATCGTGGCTCACCGGGTCCCAGAAGAACGTGATCTCGCCGCCGTCGTGGGTGAAGGTCGCGTTGGCGCCGTCCCGCTCGCCCCCGACGCCGTAGTTAACGTCCCACGACCCGTTGACGGCGACCTTGTACTCGTAGTCGCCCGCGGGCAGGTCGAAGTTCCCCTCCCACACCCCGTCGGGGCGTTCCGTCAGGCGCGCGCCCTCGCAGTCCGGGGTCCAGTCCCCGGCGCAGCCCAACTCGCTGTTGTGGCTGCCGGCCACGGTGACCAGGTCGATCTCCGGCTCCGGCTCGGTGTCCCCCACCACGCCCGAGACGTCCACGCCCACGGAGGCGTAGGTGGACGACGCCGCGCGGTCGCCGTCCGCGTCCTCGGTCACGGCGCGGTACTCGACGAGCGTCCCCTCGGCCAGCTCGGCGGTGTTGTCGTCGATGTCGTGGAAGACGCGCGGCGTCGTGTCCTCGGCGGTGCCGAGGGCGTGCCACGCGTCGGTGCCGACCTCGCGCCACGCGAACGACGTCTCGGCCCACGCGTCGTCATCGACGTCCGCCGCGACGGCGGCAGTGCCGGTCACCGCCGCGCCAGGCGCCGGGACGGCGATGTCGAGGGCCCCGTCGGAGTCCGCGCCGACGGCGCGGTCCGCGCGCAGCACGACGGCGGACGTCGCGGGCACCCGGACCGTGACCTCCCCGGCGTCGTCGGCAGTGACGGCCGCTCCATCGCCCCCGAGCCCGCCGTACAGCACCTCGTAGGAGGCGCCCGGGGTGAGGGTGGTGAACGTCGCTGCCTTCTCCTCACCCGCGTTGTTCACGGCCACCAGGTGCTCGACCTTCTCTTCGCGGTCCACGCGGCTGAAGGCGTAGACCCCCGCGCCGTTCTCGGCATAGCGCTCCACCTGCGCGCCCGTGGCGAGCGCGGGGTGCGCCTCGCGCAGCGCGGCCAGCTCGGCGACGTGCGTGTACAGCGGCGCGTCCGTGTCGTAGCGGTCCACGCTGCCCGCCGGCTCGCCGGTCACGAGCGGCTGGTCGGCGTACTCGTCCACCTGCGTGGCGAAGAGCGTCTGGCGGGCGTCCTTGTCGCCGCCGGGGCCCGCGAAGCCCTGCTCGTCGCCGTAGTAGACGACCGGCTGCCCGCGCGTGAGGTACATGAGCTCGTGCGCCAGCTCGTCGCGGGCCAGCGGCTCGTCGGTGCCGGCGAGCATGTAGCCCACCCGGCCCATGTCGTGGTTGCCGAGGAACGTCGGCAGCGCCGAGGCCGACTTCGTCGGGGTGGTGTAGCGGTCGTCGCTCGCGAACAGGCTCGCCAGGCCGCGCGCGCTGTTGCCGCTCGCGTAGCTGGTCGCGGCGGCCTGGAACGAGAAGTCGAGCACGGAGCTCATCTCGGTGTCCCGCACGTAGGGCGACGTCTTGGCCGAGTCGGCGTCGTACACCTCGCCGAACATGAAGAAGTCGTCCTTGCCGGCGGCGTGCGCGTGGTCCATCACCTCGGCCGACCACGTCTCCCAGAACTCCGGGTTCACGTGCTTGACCGTGTCGATGCGGAAGCCGTCGATGCCGAGGTCGATCCAGTCGGAGTACACGTCGACGAAGCCGTCGACCACGCGCGGGTCCTCCGTCATGAGGTCGTCCAGCCCGTCGAAGTCCCCGTAGGTGACCGACTCCCCCGTCCACGTCGAGTTGCCGCGGTGGTGGTAGACCGTCGGGTCGTTCAGCCAGGCCGGCACCTTGACGTCGGCGTCCTCGGGCGCGATCACCGGCGTGTACGGGAACGACGTGGCGGCCTCGAGCGCCGGGAAGTCTCCCGTGCCCGCGACGTCCGCCGGGTCGAACGCGTTGCCCGCCGCGTCGGTGTAGGGCGACGTCGCCTGGTCGACGTAGTCGTAGGTTCCCTCGGCGTAGTCGACGACGTCGGCCGTGTGGTTGGTGATGATGTCGAAGTAGACCTTGATGCCCCGCTCGTGCGCGTCGGCGATGAGCGCCTCGAGCTCGGCGTTGGTACCGAGGTGTGGGTCGATCCGCGTGAAGTCAGTGATCCAGTAGCCGTGGTACCCGGCGCTCGCGTCCGCCCCCGTGCCCTGCACGGGCCGGTTGAGGAACGACGGCGTGAGCCAGATCGCCGTCGTGCCGAGGCCCTCGACGTAGTCGAGCTTCTCGCGCAGGCCGGCGAGGTCCCCGCCGGAGTAGAAGCCCTTGTCCGTCGGGTCGAGGCCGGTGGCGAGGCGGTCGCCCTCGAGCCCGCCGGCGTCGTTCGTGGTGTCGCCGTTGGCGAAGCGGTCCGTCATGACGAAGTAGAACCGCTCGTCGGACCCCGGCTGCCGCACGGGCGGCACGACCAGGCCCGCGTCCGTCGCGTCGTCGTAGGCGCCCGCGAGTCCCAGGGGCGTCAGCGCGACGCGGTGCGTCGTGTCGTCATAGGTGACGAGCACACGCGCGTCGCCCGCGAGCACCAGCGGCGCGTTCTCGTCCGTGCCCTCGCGGCCGTACGACTCGTCCCAGCCGCCGTCCAGCGCCACCTTGTACTCGTACGAGCCCGCCGGGACGTCGAGCTCGGCGCTGAACGTGCCGTCGCCGGCCGGCGTGAGCGCGGTGGCCGCGCAGGTCGGGTCCCAGTCGTCGGCGCAGCCGAGCTCGCTCTGCAGGCTCCCGACCAACGTCGCCGTGCGTTCGGCGGCCCCTGCCGCGGGCGCGGAGGACACGGCGAAGCCGGCCAGCCCGGCGGCGACGGCCGGGACGGCGAGCGCGATCGCGGTCAGCGACGCCGCTGCGCGGGTCGCGCGGCGGCGCGGAGCACGAGCCCCCGCGGGGGACAGGTCAGGGGGCAGGTCAGGAGACGCGGCAGGGGGCAGGTCACCAGGCATGGAGGACTCCTTCGTCATCCGGGCGCGCGGCGTCGCGACCCGAAGCGACTGTAGCCGTTGCTGCAAGTTTGCAGCAACGGCTCCGGCCGTCCCCGTGGCGCCGGGAGCGCGTCAGCCGGCCAGGTGGCCCCAGCGCGGCGCGAGCTCGCGCCACGGCCCGACCTCGGCCACCTCGCCGTCGGCAAGGACGACCACGCGATCGGCGCGCGAGAGGGCGGCGCGCTTGGACGTCGCGCCCACGACGGTGGTGCCGCGCTCGCGCAGGGACGCCCACAGCTCCACCTCGGTGGCGGCGTCGAGGGCGCTGGAGACGTCGTCCGCCAGCAGGAGCTCGGCGTCGGTCGCGAGCGCGCGGGCCAGTGCCAGCCGCTGCACCTGCCCGCCGGACAGCCGCACGCCACGGTGCCCGACGAGCGCGTCGGGCCCGCCTGCCTCGTCGACGTCCTGACCGAGACGCGCGGCCGCGACCGGGCCGCCGACGTCGCGGTGGTGGTCCAGGCGCACGTTCTCGGTGAACGTGCCGGACAGCACGCGCGGCACCTGGGCGACGTGCGCCACCTGGCCCGGACGCAGGAAGGTCGGGGCGTCGGAGACGTCCGTGTCGTTCCACCGGATCCGCCCGGTGTGCTCCATGAGCCCGCTCAGCGCCGACAGCAGGCTCGACTTGCCGGAGCCCACCTGCCCGAGCAGCAGGACCAGCTCGCCGCGTCGCACCTCGAGGTCGACGCTCGAGACGCCGATCGTGCCGTCGTCGTGCACCGCCGTCACGCCCTCGAGCCGCAGCCTCTCCAGCACCTCGCGGGGGCCGGGCTCGGGCCGGGGTGCGTCCCCGGACACGAGGTCGACGCCCGCGGGCAGGTCCATGAGGTCCGTGCCCGCCGCGAAGCGGCTGGTGGCCCGCTGCCACGAGCGGGTGCCGGGGGCCTCCGTCACGACGGCGCCCGCGACGACGCCGAACCACCCGAAGCCGTTCACCGCGTTGGCCACGAGCAGCGCGGTGGCCAGGCCCCAGGTACCGGTGAGCAGGCCCGCCCACGCCGCGACGACGCCCAGCTGGACCATGATCATCGGCACGCCGTCCAGGGCGGCCTGGATGCGGTGCTCGAAGATCGCGGCGCGCACGCGACCCGCGTCCACGTGCCGCAGGTGGGAGTGCACCTCGGGCGTGCGCGCGGCGAGCTTCACCGTGCGCGCCGAGTCGAGGGCCGAGACGAGGGCGCGGCCGAAGCCTGCCCGCGCCGCCGAGGACTGCGTCGCCGAGCGTCCCGCGATCGGCCTCCCGATCGCGGAGGCGGCCGCCGAGACGACCATGACGGCGAGGAGCACGCCGCCGGCCAGCCAGGAGCCGCTGATCAGCGCCGTCACGCCCGCGATGACCAGCCCGTTGACGAAGTCCACCCACCGGTCCGAGTACCGCACGAACCGGTCGGAGTCCATGGCGCGCGCCACCACCTCGCCGGGCGGCGCGGCCGTCAGCCGGTGCTGTCGCGTCTGTCCGGTCATGACGGCCATACGAACGCGCAGCAGCACCTCGACCCACCAGCGGGGGTACACGTACAGGGCGCGGGCGAGGCACAGGGGTGCCGCGAGGAGCAGCACGGCGAGGGCCACGAGCAGCGCCGTCGGGAAGCCGTCGGTCGCGAGACCCTCGACCGCGTGCCCCCACAGGAATCCGGTGAGCGCGCCCTGCGCCGAGACCAGGCTCGTCACGAGGAACAGCGCCGCGCCGACCACGCCCCACGCCGGCCGCACGAACAGGGCGTGCAGCACACCGCGCGCGAGGCTCGGGCCGTCGCCGGGGTCGGTCAGCTCGGGTGGGGCGCCCCGGCGTCGGCGGCCGCCCACGTCCGCAGTCGCCGCGTGATCCGCCGATCGCGTGGTCTCGACAGGCTCGACCGACGAGGCTCCGTCGACCGACGAGGCTCCGTCGACCGACGAGGCTCCGTCGACCGACGAGGCTCCGTCGACCAACGCGGCTCCGTCGCTCGCGACCAGCAGGTCGCGGTACGGGCCGGGCTCGCGGGCGAGCACCGCCCGCGGGCCCTGCTGCACCACCCGACCGTGGTCGAGCGCGGCGACGAGGTCGGCACGCTCGATCGTGCCGAGGCGGTGCGCGACGAGCACGCCCGTACGGCCGGCGAGCAGCCGATCGGACGCGGCCACGACGCGCGCCTCGGTGAGCGGGTCCATGCGGGCGGTCGCCTCGTCGAGCACGACGACCTGCACGTCCCGGACCAGCAGCCGCGCGAAAGCGACGAGCTGCTCCTCCCCCGCCGACAGCGACGTCCCGCCCGGGCCGAGCAGCGTGTCGAGCCCGTCCGGCAGGCCGGCCACCCACGCGTCCAGACGCAGCTCGCGCACGGCGGACTCGACGTCGGTGCGGGGCACGTCGGCGAACAGCGCGATGTTCTCGGCCAGGGTGCCGGCGAGGATCTCGGTGCGCTGCGTCACGACGCCGACCGCCGAACGCAGCTTCTGCAGGTCGAGGTCGCGCACGTCGGCCTCGCCGAGGAACACGGTGCCCGGCGCCGGCTCCACGGCACGCGACAGCAGCGAGGCCAGCGTCGACTTTCCGGACCCGGTGCGCCCCACCAGCGCCACGGTCTGCCCCGCGGGCACCCGCAGGTTCACGCCCTGCAGCGCGAAGGTGCCCTCCGCGTAGGAGAAGTGCAGGTTGCGCAGCTCGATCCCGACGGGCCCCTCGGGGACGTCCCGTCCACCCGCGGGCTCGGGGACGACCGACAGCATCTGCTTGATCCGGGTGATTGCGCCCAGGCCCTCCTGGATGTCGGGCAGGTGGTGGATGAGGTGGTCCACCTGCCCCACGAACATGGCCGTGACGAGGAACAGGGTGACGAGCCGGTCGACGGCGAGATCGCCGTCCGCGGCGAGGGCGGCGCCCGCGATCGCGACCCCGGCCAGCAGCGCGGCCAGCACCAGCCCGGCGCGACGCAGCATCTTGGACTCGACGGTCACGACGGCCGCGAACTTGCGGTGCACGTCCGCGGAGCGCTGCGCCAGGCGGCGGATCGCGAACGGCTGCCCGAGGCTCGTGCGCAGGTCGTCGCGCGCGGCGACCGACTCCTCGAACGCGGCCGCGTGGTCCGTCCAGGCCGCCTCCTCGATCACCTTGCGGCGCGCGATCTCGCCCAGCATCGGGCGCACCAGGAAGCCGGCGAGCACGCCGAGCGCGGGGAACAGGAGCCAGGCGGGCCACCAGGTGAGGCCCGCCACCACCCACATGGGCACGACGCCGACCAGGGTGCGGCCCGCGCCCCAGAGCTGGCGGCGCACCAGGGTGCCGACGGCGTGCGTGTCGTCGTCGACCCGGTCGAGCACCTCGCCCACCGCCTGCTCGGTGAGCGTGGCCAGGGGCTGGTGGAGCGCGGCGGTGAGCAGGTCGCCCCGCAGCCGCCCCTCGGCCCGGTCGACGACGCCCGCCCACACCACCTGACCGGCCGCGTCGAACAGGGCCGCGCCGACCACGCACAGCGCGAGCAGCGTCAGCAGCCCCGTCGTCGGGTCCTGGGCGATGCGGCCTGCGATGACCGTGCCCAGCGCGACGCCGACGGCGCCGAGGGTGAGCGCGACCATCGCCACGGCCGACACTGGACCGCGCAGCCGCCGCCAGTCGAGGCGGCGGGACGGGTCGGTGCGCGGGCTCGCGGTCACGGTGTTCATGGCGGGGTCCGTACGGGCGGCGGGTGCGTCGATCATGGCCAGGGCAGCCTATGCGTCACCACCGACGGGATGCCGCTCTTTATCGGGCCGTCGGTCGAGCCTGTCGAGACCAGGTCTCGACAGGCTCGACCAGGGAGACGCTCAGACCAGTCCGAGCGACCGCACCGCCTCCCGCTCCTCGACGAGCTCGGCCACGCTGGCGTCGATCCGGGCGCGCGAGAATTCGTCGAGCTCGAGGCCGTTGACGACGTCCCACGCCCCGCCGGACGACGTGACGGGGAACGAGGACACGAGCCCCTCGGGGACGCCGTAGTCCCCCGTCGACCAGAGGCCCGCGCTGGTCCAGTCGCCCTCGGGCGTGCCGAGCACCCAGTCGCGGGTGTGGTCGATCGCCGCGTTCGCGGCCGACGCCGCGGACGACGCGCCGCGCGCCTCGATGATCGCCGCGCCGCGCTTGGCGACGGTCGGGATGAAGTCGTCCTCCAGCCAGAGCTTGTCCTCGTGCGCATACGAGGACCCGGCGGTGCCCGCGACGTCGGCATGGAACACGTCCGGGTACTGGCTCGCCGAGTGGTTGCCCCAGATCGTGAGCCGGCGGACCTCGGAGACCGGCACGTCCGCACGCTTGGCCAGCTGCGAGAGCGCGCGGTTGTGGTCGAGCCGGGTCATCGCCGTGAACCGGTCCTTCGGCACGTCGGGCGCGTTCGACGCCGCGATGAGCGCGTTCGTGTTGGCCGGGTTGCCGACCACGAGCACCCGCACGTCGTCGGCCGCGCCGGCGTTGATCGCCCGGCCCTGCGGCCCGAAGATGCCGCCGTTGGCCTCCAGCAGGTCGGCCCGCTCCATGCCCGGACCGCGGGGGCGCGCGCCGACGAGCAGCGCGACGTTCGCCCCGGCGAAGCCCGCCGTCGGGTCGTCGTGGATGTCGATCCCCGCGAGCAACGGGAAGGCGCAGTCGTCCAGCTCCATCGCGGTGCCCTCGGCGGCCTTCACCGCCTGCGGGATCTCCAGCAGCCGCAGGCGCACGGGGGTGTCGGGGCCGAGCATCGCGCCCGACGCGATCCGGAAGAGCAGCGCGTACCCGATCTGGCCCGCCGCCCCGGTGACGGTGACGTTCACTGGTGAGGTCATGCCCCTACTCTGGCCCAGCGGAGCGCCCGGGTCGACCGCCGGTCGTCGGCGCGTCGACGACCGTGGTGCAGCGCGACCAGCGGCGACGCGCGGTACGGTGCAAAGTGCGCCACCGTCGGGCCGCGCTCAGCAACCGTTCAGACCGCGGTGGAAGCATGCCGGCGCGGCCACGCCCGATCTGGCCGTGTCAGTCCGGCCCCCGCCACACGGGGGCACACCGAGACGCCCGTCTCCAGAACAGAGAAGGACACTCATGTCCCAAGACATCGCCGCTGCGAGCGGTACGGCTTCGGTCGACGTCGAGACGGCGGCCGGCACCCTCGAGCACGGCCTGTTCGCCCGCCTTGCCGCCGAGGCGTTCGGCACGTTCGTGCTGGTGCTCGGCATCGTGGGCACTGCGACCTTCAACGCAGCCAACAACGGACAGATCCTCCCGGTGGCACTCGCCGGCGGCATCCTCGTCATGGCGGCGATCGCCGCCGTCGGCGCGGTCTCCGGCGGCCACTTCAACCCGGCGGTCACCTTCGGGCTCGCGCTCGGGGGCCGCA
This sequence comes from Isoptericola sp. Y581, assembly GCF_059445475.1. Classification (NCBI taxonomy): domain Bacteria; kingdom Bacillati; phylum Actinomycetota; class Actinomycetes; order Micrococcales; family Promicromonosporaceae; genus Isoptericola; species Isoptericola sp. Y581. Next base: position 69,066 of record NZ_JCAIUK010000004.1, read on the forward strand.
CGCCGTGGCGCGACGTCGCCCCGTACTGGGTCGCCCAGCTCATCGGCGGTTCCGCCTCGGCGGCCGTCATGTACTCCGTGATCCCGACGGCGTACCCGGCCATCCTGGGCCTGGAGACCAAGCAGCAGGTCTTCCAGGCCACGGCCAACGGCTACGGCTCCCACTCGCCGCTCGCATCCCTCACCGCCTCGGCGGCGCAGCAGGGCGGCACGCCCGTCGAGTTCTCGATGTGGTCGGCGCTGCTGGTCGAGGTCATCGTGACGGCGATCTTCGTCGGCGTCATCCTCGCCGTGACGAGCAAGCGGTCCAAGGTCACCTACGCCCCGGTCGTCATCGGCCTGACCCTGGGCGCCATGCTCATCGTCGCCTGGCCGATCACGAACGGGTCCCTCAACCCGGCCCGCTCGTTCGCGTCCGCGCTGTTCGGTGGCGGCTGGACCTGGGGCCAGCTGTGGCTCTTCGTCGTCGCGCCGCTCATCGGCGCGGCCCTCGCGGCCCTCTTCTACCGGGCGTTCGTCCCGGCCGTGCCCGTGGCTGAGGAGGTCGGCGTCGGCTCGTCGGCCGGCGACACCATCGGCGAGGAGCGTGCGGAGCACGACGTCGTCGACGACGGCGCCCTCGCGACCGCCCCGGCGGTCGAGGACGAGGACAAGGCCGGCACGGACAAGACCCGCACCGACAAGGCCCGCACCGACAAGGCCGGCACCGACAAGACCGGCACCGACAAGCCGGGCGAGACGCCGAAGGGCGACGCGCCCCGCGACTGACAACGGCCTCGCGGCACAGCACGAGGGCCGGCACCCGTTCGGGTGCCGGCCCTCGTTGTCTCTGTGTCGTTGTCTCTGTGTCGTTGTCTCTGTGTCGTCGCGTCACCGGAAATCACCCGCTCTCGAGGAGGAGTAGCGGGCCGCCCGAGGGCCGATTCTGGTACAAATGGCCCGCCGTCGATCCCGACTGCTGCACGCCCGCCGTGCACCCTCCCCCGATCGGAGTCGGCGTTGACACCACCTACGCGGCCGCCCGCGACATCGCACCCATACTCGACCGGCACCGGCTGGGTCGTCACCGCAGCGGTCGTGTTCTGGCCGCTGGCAGTTCCCGCCTTCCTCGACGCGCAGCGGGCCGCACGAGCGCTCGGCGCCGGTGACCTCGGCACCGCGGCGCACCACGCCGGCGCCGCCCGGCGGTACGGCATCGCGGCGCTCTGGGTCGGGATCGGGCTGAGCCTGGTACTCACGGCGGCCCTCGTCGCCGTGATGGTCGTCCTCGTGCTGGATGCCGCCCGGGGCACCTGGTTCGGGTGGTCCGCCGCCGCCGTCGCGCCGACGGGAGCCGAACGTGGCTGAGCCCGTGTCCGATCCCCTACCTGCTGCAGCGCCGTCCACCAGCGTCGGTACCGGGTGGGCGGTGGTCGCCATGATCTTCTTCTGGCCATTGGCGATCGGCGCCGTGCTGGCGTCGGTCCGGGGCTCCCGAGCCCTCGGCGCGGGCGACGTCGCGGCCGCCGCGGCGGAGGCCCGTCACGTACGCGCACAGGGCGTCGCCGCCCTCGTTCTGGGCATCGTGACGCGGGTCGTCGGAGTGGCGCTGGTGATCACCGGTATCGGGTTCGTCGAACGTGCGACGCCCGTGCTGAACGCGTTCGCCGACGACATGCTGTCACGGTCGACCCGCCCGCTGGTGCCGTCCGCCCCCGCGGCGCCAGGGCTGACGGAGGCAACCGCCGACCTGGGTGACGATGTCGTGCTCGCCGACGCCAAGCCCTGGCGGCTCCTCACTCCGGGCGACTGCTTCGAGCGGGCCGAGCTCCTCGACATCGTGCTCCTCGTCCCGTGCGACCGCGACACCGCGTTCAGCGTCTTCTACGCCGGCGCCAGCGGCCCCACGTGGCCCGGAACGGAGGTGGGAGGGCAGGCCGCGACCGAAGTCTGCGATGACGCCCTCAGCGACCTCGGGCGGCGTCCGCAGGACGTGCCGTACCGGACCTGGTTCACCGACGAGGAGGGCTGGCAGTTCTGGCCGCACCTGATGTGCGTCGCGCTGCCGGCCGCGGGCGAGCCCCCGGCCGCGCCGGAGCCGTCCTCGGCGGACACCCGCGCCCCGGCGGACGGCGGCCCCCGTCATCTGAGCATCGCCCTGGCCCCCTCGTGCTTCGCCGCCGAACCCCTCGCCGCGCGGGGCGACCTCGTGGTGTCGCTCGTCGACTTCTGCGACCAGGCGCACACGGGTCAGGTGTTCGCCAACGGGCCCATCGGGCTCGAGGACGCCGAGAGCGACGCCACGATCTGGGCAGCGGGCCGCGACTTCTGCGCCGACGCGTGGGCCGAGTTCGTCGGGGGCGAGTACAGCGGGCCGCCGCTGGAGATCTGGACCGTGGTGCCCGAGTTCAGCTCCTGGGAGGACGGTTCGCGCAGCGTGACCTGCGCCGTCACCTCGGCGAGGTTGCTCGTCAGGAGCCTCGCGGGCGTCGCGGGCTGACGGACCTCAGCTCAGGCCCGGCGCCGTCAGGCTGAGCACACCGATCACGAGGGCGGTCGACCAGCATGTGAAGACGTCGAACCCGCGGCTGCGCACCACGAGCCCTACGGGCCCGGTGGCCGAGGTGGCGCGCCAGGTACCGGCGACGGCGAGCACGACCGCGATCATGCCCGTCCCGACGCGAGCTCCGACCAGCACCCCGAGCAGCACGGCCAGCACGATCCCGGCCAGCATGGTGACGATGGCCCGCTCGGGCCCGGGCACGGTGCGCGGCGGCTGGTCCGCCGGCGCAGCCTCGACGGAGTGCCACGTGGGCGCGGGCTTGCGCCCACCGGCGGGGTCGGGCAGCGCACGGGGTTCCACGGCAGCCGAGCCTACCCTCGCCGGGTTAGCGTGATGACCGTGCCCGACCCGACGCCCGACGCGATGCCCGACCCGCCCGACCCGACGCCCGACGCCAGCCGCGACCTCGCCGGGCCCGCAGCACCCCCGCCGATCCCGCGGTCCGTCGTCGTCGTCGGTGCCGGCCTCGCCGGAGCGCAGACCGTCGCCGCCCTGCGCGCCCACGGCTTCGAGGGGCGGATCACGCTGCTCGGCGGGGAGGGCGTGCCGCCGTACGACCGGCCGCCGCTCTCGAAGGAGCTCCTCACGCGCCCGGCCCCGGTGTGGCTGCGCGACGACCTCGGGGTCGACGTCGAGACCCTTGCCGACGACGTGCGCCTCGCGGAGCCCGCGCAGCAGCTGGACGTGCGCGCCGACGGCGTGGCCGTCACCACGGCGGGCGGCCGGGTCGACGCGGACGCGGCGGTCGTCGCCGTGGGCTCGGTCCCTGTGGTGCCGCCCGGGTTCGCCGCGTCGGCCCTGCTGCACACGGCCGCCGACGCCGAACGGCTGCGGTCGGCGCTGCGCACGACCCGGGGCGACAGGCTGCGCCTGGTGATCGTCGGCGCGGGCTGGATCGGTGCGGAGGTCGCCGGGGTCGCGGCGGGGGCCGGGGCCGACGTGACCGTGCTTGAGGCGGCCGGCGCCCCCCTGTCGCGCCAGCTCGGCGCCGACGTCGGCGCGCACCTGGCCGGCTGGTACGACGCGGCGGGCGTGCGCCTGCGCACCGGGGCGGCCGTGGCCTCGGTGGAGGACGACGGCGTCCGGCTGGCCGACGGCGAGCACCTCCCCGCCGACCTCGTGCTGACCGCCGTCGGCGCCCGCCCGGCGACCGACTGGCTGGCGGGCGCGCTGCCGACGGACGGCCGCGGCGCGCTGGTGGTGGACGCCGACGGACGGGTCCCCGGCCAGCCGGGCGTCTGGGCGGTAGGCGACGTCGCGTCCCGGGCACACCCCGTGTTCGGCACGGTGCCGGGCGGGCACTGGTCGGCCGCCCTGCACGACCCGGACGCCACCGTGCGTGCCATGCTCCAGGTGGGGCCCGGCGTCGGGGGCGGCGCCACGCACGCGCCGTACGTCTTCTCGCAGCAGCTCGGCCACGACCTCGCCCTGCTGGGACTGCCCGCCCCCGACTCCCCCGTGCTGTTGCGCGGGACGCCGGGCGAGGGCCCGTGGGCGGCCCTGTACCTCGATCCCGTCGCCACGACGCACAACGGCGCCGCGACGGTCCGCGCCGTCCTCCTGGTCGACTCCCCGCGCGACGTCGGCGGCGTGCGGCGGCTCATGAACCGCGGCGAGCCGCTGCGCCTCGACCTCGCCAGGGCCACCGACCCGACGGTCCGGCTGAAGACCGCCGTCGCCGGTTGAGCCTGTCGAAACCGCCGATCGCCGGTTGAGCCTGTCGAAACCGCCGATCGCCGGTTGAGCCTGTCGAAACCGATCGCCGGTTGAGCCTGTCGAAACCGATCGCCGGTTGAGCCTGTCGAAACCGATCGCCGGTTGAGCCTGTCGAAACCCGGGTTTCGACAAGCTCAACCACCGGGCGTGGTTTCGACCGGCTCAACCAGCGGCGCGGTGGTCAGTGGGCGAAGTGGCGGGTGCCGGTGAGGTACATCGTGACGCCGGCGGCCTGGGCCGCCTCGATCACCTCGGCGTCGCGGATGGACCCGCCGGGCTGCACGACGGCGCGGACCCCGGCGTCGAGCAGCACCTGCAGCCCGTCGGCGAAGGGGAAGAAGGCGTCGGAGGCCGCGACGGCACCACGCGCCCGCTCGACCGGGCCGGACTCTCCGTCGGCGAGCGTGTTGGCCCGCTCCACGGAGAGCCGGCACGAGTCGACGCGGTTCACCTGGCCCATGCCGATGCCCACGGCCGCGCCGCCTGCGGCGAGCAGGATGGCGTTCGACTTGGCCGCCCGGACGGACTTCCACGCGAACGCCAGGTCGGCGAGCGTGGCCTCGTCCGCCGCGTCGCCCGCGGCGAGCGTCCACGCCGCGGGGTCGTCGCCCTCGGCCTGGAAGCTGTCGACCTCCTGCACGAGCATGCCGCCGGAGATTGGCCGGTTCTCGGCGACGGCGCGCGGCGGGGTGTCGACCACGAGCAGGCGCACGTTCTTCTTGGCCTGCAGGAGCTCCAGCGCCTCCGGCTCGAAGCCGGGGGCCACGACCACCTCGGTGAACACAGGGGCGATCTGCTCGGCCGCGGCTCGGGTGATCACGCGGTTCGCGGCGACGACGCCGCCGTAGGCCGACACCGGGTCGGTGGCGTGCGCGCGGGCGTGGGCCTGCGCGATGTCCGCACCGACGGCGATGCCGCACGGGTTGGCGTGCTTGACGACGGCGACGGCCGGCTCCGCGTGGTCGTGCGCGGCCCGCCAGGCGGCGTCGGCGTCGACGTAGTTGTTGTAGCTCATCGCCTTGCCGTGCAGCTGGGCGGCCTGGGCGAGCCCGGTGCCGCCGTCGGTCCGCGTGTACAGGGCGGCCCGCTGGTGCGGGTTCTCGCCGTAGCGCAGCACGGCGGTGCGCTCGAACGCGGCGCCGGCGACGTCGGGCATGTGGGACTCGAGTGCGACCTCGTCAGGCGCGTACGCGCTCGCGAACCAGGACGCGACGCCGACGTCGTACTGGGCGGTGTGCGCGAACGCCGCCGCCGCCAGGCGCTTGCGCTGGGCGAAGGTGAATCCCCCGCCGGTCACCGCGGCGACGACGTCGTCGTACCGCGCCGGGTCGACGACGATCGCGACGCTCGGGTGGTTCTTCGCCGCGGCGCGGACCATGGAAGGCCCGCCGATGTCGATCTGCTCGACGACCTCGTCCGGCCCGGCGCCGGACGACACCGTGGCGGCGAACGGGTACAGGTTCACGACGACCAGCTCGAACGTGTCGATGCCGAGGTCGGCAAGCTGGGCGAGGTGGTCGGCCTTGCGGGTGTCGGCCAGGATGCCGGCGTGCACGCGCGGGTGCAGCGTCTTCACGCGGCCCTCGAGGCACTCAGGGAAGCCGGTGAGCTCCTCCACGCGGGTGACGGGGACGCCGGCGTCGGCGATGCGGGCGGCCGTGGACCCGGTGGACACGAGCTCGACGCCCGCCGCGTGCAGGGCGGTGGCGAGCTCTGTCAGGCCGGTCTTGTCATAGACGCTCAGCAGGGCACGGCGGACGGGGCGCTGCGCGTCGTCGGCGAGCTGGACGTCGGGGGCGGTGGGTGCGCCTGACATGAGGTCTCCTCGAAGAGTCGGTCTCTCGAAGACCCTGGCACCCAGGCGGGCGGCGCACATCGCGGGTCGATCTGGGGTGGCTGCTCCCCGGTGGTGCCCCACCCTCGCCAGTCACAGCCGAGAGCACTCTATCGTCCGCCCGGTCGTGGGACACGTTGCCTGCGACCGTGACGGCCTGCGACGACGGCTGTCGGCACCGGGCCATAGGGTGTCGGACATGCATCCCCGACACGACACCTTGACCCGACTCTGGCGTGCCGCCGAGGACCGCGACTGGAGCGCGTACACGGACTTCTTCGCCACGGACTTCGTCTGCGACATGCCGCAGACCCGCGAGCGCGTGCACGGCCGCGAGAACTGGGTGCGGTTCAACAGCGAGTATCCGGGCGACTGGCACGTGACGGTCCAGCGGGTCGTGGCCGACGACGACGGCGCCGTCTCCTGGGTCGAGGTCCGGATCGGCGAGCACGTCGAGACGGGGGTGTCCTTCTTCGGGTTCGACGACGACGGCCGGGTCTCCTCGATCATCGACTTCTGGCCGGAGTCCTACGAACCGCCGGCCGGTCGCGAGCACCTCGTCGAGAGGTACTGAGTCGTCCTGGTCAGGCCTCGAAGCCGAGGAGCCGCCACGCGCGTGCGGCGACGGCCGGACGCTCGGCGGCGGGGCGGCGGGTGATGACCCCCGCGACGAGCTCGACCCCGAGCATGAGGTCTGCAGCGGTCGTGGTCGCCGGAACCTGGCCCGCCACGCGCGCCGCGCCGAGGTGCGCTGCGAGGACCGCCTCGACGCGCCCGCGCAGCTCCAGCATGCGCCCGGGGCGCTCCTCGACGAGCAGGTCCACGACCCCCACGGACTCGACCGCGTGCCGGGTGACGAGGCCGAGCAGCGCGGGCAGCTCGGTCCCCGGTTCGGCCGCCGCGTCCTCGAGCTCCGCGACGTTCGCCTCCACGACCGCGGCCACGAGCGTGACCCGGTCCGGGAAGTGCCGGTAGAGGCTGCCCTGGCCCACGCCGGCGCGCCGGGCGATCGCGCTGAGTGGCGCCGTGGTCCCGGCCTCGGCGAAGACCTCGTGGGCCGCCGCGAGCAGGGCCGCGCGGTTGCGCGGGCCGGCCGACGGTCCGGGGTTGCGGCGGTAGGGGGACATCGGAATATGCTAACAACCGGACAGTGTTGTCCGGTTTAGCCCGCGAGGGACCACCCAGCAAGGAGAGCACTATGGCCCTGTCCGCATCCTCGACCGTCGGCGAATGGCTCGACCACCCCGTCGGCGGCCGCATCCTCGCCACCCTCCTCGAGCAGGCCGGGGCGTCCGCCGAGTCGCTGGCGCCGGCCCGGGCACTCCCGCTCGAGCAGCTCGTAACGCTGTCGAACGGCAAGGTACCCGCCGAGCTGGTGGACGGCCTCGTCGCCGCGTATCGCGCCGAGGTCCCCGAGGGCTCCGACGACGACACCCCCTCCGCAGCCGGCCCCGCGCCGTGGACCGAGCAGATCACGCCGGGCCGCTTCGCCGGCCAGACCGTCATCGTCACGGGCGCGGCGTCGGGCATCGGCCGCGCCGTCGCCTCCCGCGTCGCCCGTGAGGGCGGGCGCGTCGTCGCAGTCGACCTGGCGAAGGAGAAGCTCGACGAGCTCGCCGCCTCCCTGCCGGACGCCGAGGTCGTCGCCGTCGCGGGCGACATCACGTCGGCGGAGTCGGTCGCCGAGATCCTGCGCGCCGCGGGCGACCGCGTCGACGCCCTGGCGAACGTCGCCGGGATCATGGACGACATGAGCGCGGTGCACGAGATGACCGACGCCACGTGGGAGCGCGTGATGCGCGTCAACGTCGACGGGACCATGCGCCTCATGCGCGCCGTCGTCCCCGGGATGCTCGAGGCGAAGGACGGGCGCATCGTCAACATCGCCTCGGAAGCAGGCCTGCGCGGCTCGGCGGCCGGCGCCGCCTACACGGCGTCCAAGCACGCGGTCATCGGGCTGACCAAGTCGTCCGCGGTGATGTACTCGGGCACGGGGGTCACCGTGAACGCGGTCGCGCCGGGCGGCGTCGCCACCGGCATCCAGCCCGGCCAGGCCGAGTTCGGCGCACCGCGCCTGGGCCGGTACATGGGCAACCTCCCCGGCGTCGCCCTGGCCGAGCACCTGGCCGCCTCGATCACGTTCCTGCTCTCGCGGGACGCGGTGAACCTCAACGGCGCGATCCTCGCCTCGGACGGCGGCTGGTCCGCGGTCTGAGCCGACGGCTAGCATGGCCACGATGACCAGGGAGAACGCAGGATTCCGCCCGGCCACCGTGGCCATCGCCGTCGTCGCCGGGGTCGCGGTCGTGGTCGTTGCCGCCGTTGTCGGGTACCGCTGGTACACCTCCCCCGAACAGACCCTGCAGCGCCACCTGGGCGAGGTCGAGGCCCTGCCGGGCGTCGCCCAGGCGTCTGCCCGCGGGGACGTCCCGTGGTTCCCGCACCTGCACGTCACCCTCGACGACGACGTCACGGCCGAGCAGGTCGCCCACGTGGGCACGTTCGCCAGGGACGCCGTGTACACCTCGATGTCCGCCACGCTCGGCACCGGCACGCTGGAGCCCCTCGTCGACTGGCCGGACGACGCATCGTTCGACGCCCTCCTGTACGCGGCCGGCCTGGACCTGCCGGCCGCCACACCCAGCACACGTGTGGTCAGCGAAAGAACCGTCGAGCTCCGCTACCCCGAGGGCGCCGACGCCGTCGAGACAGCGCAGGAGGCCGCGGAGTTCCTGGCCCAGCTGCCGGACACCGTGCCACCGGCGGTCACCGAGTTCGAGGTGCGTCCGGACCGGCTCTCCCGCCACCAGATCAGCCTGCCGTACGACCTGACCCGCCAGGAGCCGCAGCTCGTCCGCGCCGTCCTGACCGCCGTCGAGCCGCTGCGGGAGGACCTCGTGTCCCTGGAGATCCGCCCGGACGACGCCCTCCTCGAGCTCGGCCCGGACCACGAACCGTCCGACGACGAGCTGGCCGCCTATCGCACGGAGGTGCGGGAAGTCGTGGGACGACTTCCCGACCGCGTCGACCTGCCCGAGGAGTATCAGGTCCGCGCCTACGTCACCAACGTCGGCCCGGCAGGGAAGGACACCTTCGTGGCCTACTCGGGCCCGCCGGCCTCCTGACGAAGCACCTGCCCGAGCCCTGCCGAGCCATGCTCCGGGTCACGCCGCCGGCATCGAGAGCGCGTCGGCGGCCCAGGCGTCGGGGGTGCCGACCCGCCACAGCGGCCGCACGCAGCACAGCCCGGCGACGGTGACGGCGAGGAGGCCGACCAACACCCACAGCACGACGCCGATGCCGCCGGCACCGAGCAGCGTGCCGCCGACCAGGGGGGCGACCGGCATCGCCGCCACGCCGCTCAGCCCGAGCACGGAGGCGAGCCGGCCCTGCATCTCACCCGGCGTGATGGCCGCGTTGTACCCCGCCATCGCTGAGTTCACCGCCGGGACCAGCAGGACGCCCACGGCCGTGAGGACCACGTACCCCAGGTAGGTCTGCACAAGCGCCATGGCGGCGAAGGCGACGACGAGCAGCCCGAGCGCGAGCACGGTCACGACGCCGAGCCGCAGCCGTGCGACGAGCGGGGGCGCGACAACCGCACCGAGCAGCATCGAGCCGGCGGCCGCCATGTCGAGGACGCCGATGAGCACCGGCGGGGTGCCGTTGCCGGCGAGCTCGAGGTTGATGCCGATCATCATCCCGCTCAGCGCGACGTTCACCACGACGAACAGCCCGAGGGACGCCCGGAAGAGCGGCACCGACCAGACGAACCGCAGCCCCTGCCGCAGGGCCACCAGCGGCCGGACGGCGCGTTGATCGGCGACGTCGCCGTTCAGCGGCTCCCGCACGAAGAAAGCGCAGACGGCGGTCGCCAGCTCCCCCACGACCGCGCCGACCATCGGCACGACGTGCGCGAGGCTATACAGGACGCCGCCCAACGGACCGGCGACCATCCCCGCGACGGCATCCCTCCCCTGTGCGGCGGCATACGCGGTCGGCAGCTGCGCCTGCGGGACGACGGCGCGGAAGGCCCCGCTGATCGCGGGGTCGAGGAACGCGGTCACCACCGCTGCGCCGAAGAGGACGGCGGCGAGGTGCCAGGCGGTCAGGCCGCCGAGGGCGCCCGCGACGACCACCGTGCCCCACAGCACCGCCGCCGTGCCCGCCGCGCCGAGGACGAGCCGGCGCCGGTCGGTGCGGTCCGCCACGACGCCCGCCGGGAGCGCCGCCAGCAGGGCGCCGGACTGCCCGACGGCGGCCACGAGGCCCGCCGCGGCCGGCGAGCCGGTCAGCTCCAGCGCGAGGAGCGGGACGGCGAACCGCGCGACCCCTCCCCCGAGCGACTGGGTCGTCAGGCCGGACATGAGCAGCATGTACGGCCGGTTACGGCGCAGGGGGATGTCGACAGCGGGCGGCGCCTCGGCGATGCGTTCGGTGGTCATGAGGGGAACGCTAGACCCGCAACGCTTGTTGCGCAATATCTATTGCGCGATAGATGTTGCGCGATAGATATTGAGCAATGGATGGTGGGCGACCTTGCTACCCTCGGTCGGGTGCGAGAGACGTTGGAGGTCCAGGACCCGCAAGGCCTGCGAGCGATTGCTCATCCGGTGCGGCAGCGCATCCTCATGCAGCTCGCGGTGCTCGGCCACGCCCGTGCCGCCGACCTCGCCGAGGCCATCGGCCAGCCGGCGAACTCCGTGAGCTTCCACCTGAGGGTGCTCGCCAAGGCCGGGATGATCGTCGAGGCCCCCGAGCACGCGCGCGACAAGCGGGACCGCGTCTGGACGAACGTCGCCAAGAGCTACAACGTGAAGCCCGCGGCGGGCGACGCGACCGACCTCATCCTGCGCCCGACGCTTGCGTGGGTCACCGAACTCTTCGAGCGCGAGAACCAGGACAGCGCCGAGGACTCGGGCCGCACGTTCATGCTGAGCACGTGGCTGCTCACCCAGGAGGAGGCCGGCGAGATGGTGACCGAGCTCGCGGAGCTGCTCACCCGCTGGACCGACCGCAGTTTCGCGACGGCTCGCGACCAGCCCGGCGTCCCGCGCGAGCCCTACCAGGTGCTCAGCGTTGTGGGCCCCCGCGACGCCCCGGACGGCGACGACGACGCGGCCCCCACCGACTGACGCACCGGGCCCCACCGCTCGTCGCGACCGGCGACGGCGGTCGTTCGATCAACCGCGCGCGACATCCGATCAACCGCCGCGGCGGGCGCGGCCCGAGGCTGGTGCCATGCCCGAGAACGCTCCCCCCACTTCGCTCCCATCGGCCCCGTCGGCCCCGCCGACCCCCTCGGTCCCTACCGCCCGCACGTCGTGGGCGCCGATCGTCGCGCTCGCCACCGGCATCGCAGCCCTCGTGTCGAGCGAGTTCCTGCCTGCCGCGGTGCTGCCCGCCCTCGCGGCGGACGTCGGCGTGAGCGAGGGCACCGCCGGCCTGGCCATCGCGGCGACCGCCGTCGCCGGCGCGCTGACCGCGCCGAGCATCGCGGTGCTGCTCCCCCGCACCGACCGGCGCACGGTGCTGATCGGGCTGCTCGTCCTGGCGATCGTGGCGAACCTCGGGGTGGCGCTCGCCCCGGGCTTCGTCCTCTTGCTCGCCGGCCGGGTGCTGCTGGGCGTCGCGCTCGCCGGCTACTGGGCCTTCGCCTTCCCGGTAGGCATCCGCGCCGTGCCCGGCCGCGCGCCCACCGTCTCGACCTCGATCGCGATGGGAGTCACCGTCGCCACGATCGTCGCCATCCCCGTCGCCTCGCTGGCCGGCGACCGGATCGGCTGGCGCGGCGTCTTCCTCGCCGCCGCCGTCCTCACCGCGGTGAGCGCGGTCGCCGTCGCGCGCACCATGCCTCCCGTGCCGCCGGACCCTACGGCCGGCCTGACCATGCTGCGCCGCGCGCTCGCCAACCGGCGCCTCGTCGCGGGCGTGGCCTGCATCGCGCTGGTCGCGTTCGGCAACTTCACCACCTACCCCTACATCCGCCTGGCGATCGCCGAGGTGGACGCGGCGCACACCCCGCTGCTGCTGCTCGCCTGGGGCGTGGGCGGCCTCGTCGGCAACCTCGCGGCGGGCCGGCTCGCCCGTCACCTGCGCCTGCTGGTCGCCGGGGCGCCGGTGCTCTTTGCCGCGAGCCTGCTCCTGCTCGCGAGCGCGACGACGGTCTGGACGCTCACCGTCGCCCTCGTCGGCTGGGGGCTCGCATTCAGCATGGTGCCGGTCGCGACCCAGCTCTGGGTGACGCGGGTTGAGCCGCAGCGCACCGAGTCGGCCCTCGCCCTCCAGGTGACCGCGTTCCAGGTGGCGATCGCCGTGGGCTCGGCGTCAGGAGGCGCGCTGCTGGACGCCCGCGGCGTGACGGCCGCGATCCTGGTCGGGGCCGGGGCCGCCGTCGTCGCCGGCCTGGGCTTCGCGACCCTGCGCCTGCCCCGCTCCTGAGGCGGCCGCCCGCCAGGCCTGCGGCGCGAGGCCGTGGTGTGCGGAGAACGCCCGGCTGAACGCCGCGGCGGACCCGTAGCCCACCGTGAGGGCCACGTGCTCCACGGCCCGCGCCGGGTCGCGCAGCAGCCGCCGCGCCTCGCCCATGCGCACGTCCCGCAGCACCTCCACGGGGCTGCGCCCGAGGGAGCGCCGGAAGCGCTCGCCGAGCGCCGAGCGGGACAGGTGCACGACGCGGCCCATGCGATCCACCGTCCATGCCTCCCCCGGCCGGTCGGTCAGCGCGGTGACGACGGCGTCGACGACGGGATCCGCGCGCCCCTGCTCCGGCTGCCCGTCCAGCCACGACTCCGTCATCGCCGACCCGACCAGCGCGCCGTAGCCGGCCGTGAAGAGCGACGGCGCACGCCGGCACTCCCCGCCGAGCTGGCACGTGCGCACCAGGGCGGCGACCCCGGAGTGCCGCGCCCCGAAGCCCGACACCACCAGCAGGCCGGGCAGCGGGCGGTCCGGGGCCACGACGCGCAGGTCGGCCACGACCACGTCGGAGACCTCTGTCGCGACCACCCGGTGCGCCGTGGACGCGTCGACGAGCGCCGCGCCGTCGGCCGCGAGCGCCGCGACGCCGCGGGCGGTCTCGATCACGACCGCCCCCGCGAGCACCATCACCCACCGGGCACCCGGGAGGTCGACGAGCTCCTGGCCCGGCTCGAGCGGCACGCGGCGCATCAGGGACAGCTCCCACACCGGCCCCGGGCCGGCCGTCCGCACGACCGGCAGGCGGGTGCGGTCCCGATCGGCAGGGTCGGCAGGGTCAGCCCCGTCAGCCCTGTCGGCACGGGCCAGCTCCACGACGGTCACAGCGAGGCCAGCGCCCGGCCGGACCGGGGTATTCCCCGGCGTCCGCCCCTCGGGACCCGACGGGCCCCGGGTCGCGGCAGGGCAAGCGTCAGGCAAGCGTCAGGGCTCGCGTCAGCCGAAGACGGCGCGGCGCCCCTCGACCCGCAGCCCCTCGCGCGCGACGCGACCGACGGTCTCGACCAGCAGGGCGCGCTCGGCGACCTTGATCCGCTCGTGCAGCGCGGCCTCGTCGTCGCCGTCGAGCACGGGCACCGTCACCTGCGCGAGGATCGGCCCGGTGTCCACGCCGGTGTCGACCACGTGCACCGTGCAGCCGGCCACCTTGACCCCGTACGCGAGCGCGTCCCGCACGCCGTGCGCGCCCGGGAACGAGGGCAGCAGGGCCGGGTGCGTGTTGACGATCCGACCCTCGAAGCGACCCACGAACGACTCCGCGAGGATGCGCATGAATCCGGCCAGCACCACGAAGTCCGGCCGGAAGACGGCCACGGCCTCGGCCACGCCGACGTTCCACGCCGCCCGGTCCTGGAAGTCCTTCGGGGCGACGACGACGGACGCCACGCCGGCGTCGCGCGCCAGGTCGAGCGCCCCGGCCGCCGGCCTGTCCGAGACGACGCCGACGACGCGCGCGCCGTAGCCGGGGTCGCCGTGCGTCGTGAGGAGGGCGGCGAGGTTGGAGCCGCCGCCGGACGCCAGGACGACGAGACGGGCCTGCGCCGACGACTCCGTGGACGTGGACGCGACGGGATGGCCGGACGGGGTCTGCACCACGCCACCCTACCGGCGGCGCGTCCTCGCCCCGAGTCCCAGGTGCGCCCATCCGAGCGCGACCGCGGCGCCCACGCCGACCTCGACGGCGACCACCGCGCCGGTCAGCAGTGGGGCCGCGCCCACCTGCGCCAGGCGCCCTGCACCGACCGCGCCCCCGGCCCACCACTGGAACAGGACGGCCAGCAGGCCGGTCGCGAGCACCACGCCGAGGAGCACCTGGGCGAGGTCGGGCCACCGCACGCGGTCGGGGTCCAGCCGGCGCCAGGCGGACCAGCCCGCGAGCGCCCCGCACGCCACGACCACGAGCGGCGCCCACACGGTCGCGGCGGCCCCCGCCCAGTCCGGGCCGGGCAGCGCGCCCAGCAGCGGCACCGCCGGCAGCGGGCCCGCCGTGGTGCCGGCGGGCGCGAACGCTGTGCCCTGCCCGACGGCGAAGCCGGGACCGGCGAGCCAGGCGGTGGCCCACAGCACGAGGTTGGGCAGCAGCGCGAGCTGCGCGACCGCGAGCACCACGCCGCCGATCCAGCCCGGGGCGAGGCCGGTGACCACGTCCTCCGACGTCGCCCGCCCGGCCACGATCCACACGAGCGTGAGCGCCCCGCCGACGCCGACCAGCGCCGTGAGCGCGAGGACGCCGGACTGCAGGCCGAGCCGCACGACGTCGGGCACGAACCGGTCGAGCCGCCCGCCCAAAGCGACGACGGCCGGCCGGTCCGGCGGGACGAGGATGCCCAGCGCGGCGCCCGTGCCGCCCACCACCAGGCCGCCGAGCGCCGCCAGCCCGATCCGCGGCCCGGCCGCCGCGAGGTCGGTGCCGCCCGCGACGCCGGAGGTGGCCGCCGCCAGCGCGCCCGTCACCACCGCGTACGTCACCGCCGCGCCGGTCCAGGCGGCGAGCGTGGGCAGCGCCGAGCGCTTGACCGACACGTAGGTCGTGAAGACGGCGAGGGCCCCGATCCCGAGCGGCACGAGCGTGATCACGCCCGCCCCGGCGGCCATCGGCACCCCGTGGCCCAGCAGCCACAGCCCCGTGGCGACGCCCACCGCGCCGGTCCAGGCGGATTCCGGCGACCCGCCGAGCACACCCACCACCGCGAGCAGCACCACCACCGCGCCGGACAGCACCGCCGCCTGGACCGTCGCCCAGGCCCCGGACGTCGCGGCCGCGAAGCGCTCGCTCCCACGGCCGAGGCTCCGGGCGGGCTTCTCCTCGACGGTGCGGGTGGGTCGGGTTCCGGGCGGTGCGCTCACGCGCCCATCGTCACCCGGGCGAGCGGAGGACGGGTGCAGACACGACGACGCCGGTTGAGCCTGTCGAAACCAGGGCGTGGTTTCGACAGGCTCAACCGGCGAGGGTGTCGCCAGGCTCAACCGGCGAGGGGTCTCGACAAGCTCGACCGGCGGATGGTCAGAGCGACTGCAGGATCTCGCGCATGAGCTCGGCGGTCTCGGACGGCGTCTTGCCGACCTTGACGCCCACGGCCTCGAGGGCCTCCTTCTTGGCCTGCGCGGTGCCGGCCGAGCCGGAGACGATGGCGCCGGCGTGGCCCATCGTCTTGCCCTCGGGGGCGGTGAAGCCGGCGACGTAACCGACGACCGGCTTCGTGACGTGCTCGGCGATGTAGGCCGCGGCGCGCTCCTCGGCGTCGCCGCCGATCTCGCCGATCATGACGATCGCCTTGGTCTCCGGGTCGTTCTCGAAGGCCTCGAGCGCGTCGATGTGCGTGGTGCCGATGACCGGGTCGCCGCCGATGCCGATGGCGGTGGAGAACCCGAGGTCCTTCAGCTCGTACATCATCTGGTAGGTCAGGGTGCCCGACTTCGACACGAGCCCGATCGGGCCCTTGCCGGTGATGGTGTGCGGGGTGATGCCGGCGAGCGACTCGCCAGGCGTGATGACGCCCGGGCAGTTCGGGCCGATCATCCGAGTCTTCTTGCCCTGCAGGTAGGCCCAGACCTCGGCCGAGTCCTGCACCGGCACACCCTCGGTGATGACGACGATGAGCGGCATCTCGGCGTCGACGGCCTCGAGGGCGGCGTCCTTGGTGAAGGCCGGCGGCACGAAGAGCACGGACACGTCCGCGCCCGTCTCCGCCATGGCCTCCTTGACGGTGCCGAACACCGGCAGGGTGACGTCGTTGCCCTCGTGGTCCTTGTGGGTCACGGTGGTGCCGGCCTTGCGGGCGTTGACGCCGCCCACGATCTGCGCGCCGGAGTCGAGCATCAGGGCGGTGTGCTTGGCACCCATCCCGCCGGTGATGCCCTGGACGATGATCTTCGAGTCCTTGTTGAGGTAGATCGACATGGCTCTTCTAGTCTCTGCTCTCTGCGGTCCGGAGGCGGGTCAGGCGTTGGCCAGCTCGGCGGCCTTGTCGGCGCCGCCGTCCATGGTCTCGGCGAGGGTCACGAGCGGGTGGTTCGCCTCGCGCAGGATCGCGCGGCCGAGGTCCACGTTGTTGCCGTCGAGGCGCACGACGAGCGGCTTGGTGGCCTCGTCGCCGAGGATCTCCAGCGCGCCGACGATGCCCTTGGCGACCTCGTCGCAGGCGGTGATGCCGCCGAAGACGTTGACGAACACGGACTTGACCTGCGGGTCGTTGAGGATGACGTCCAGGCCGTTGGCCATGACCGTGGCGTTCGCGCCGCCGCCGATGTCGAGGAAGTTGGCGGGCTTGACGCCGCCGTGCTCCTCGCCGGCGTACGCGACGACGTCGAGCGTGCTCATCACGAGGCCCGCGCCGTTGCCGATGATGCCGACCTCGCCGTCGAGCTTGACGTAGTTGAGGCCGTTCTCCTTGGCCTTCGCCTCGAGCGGGTCGGCCGCGGCCTTGTCCTCGAGCGCCTCGTGGTCCGGGTGGCGCACCTCGGAAGCGTTGTCGTCGAGGGTGACCTTGCCGTCGAGGGCGACGATCGCGCCGTCCTCGGTGCGGACCAGCGGGTTGACCTCGACGAGCGTGGCGTCCTCGGCCGTGAACACGGTCCAGAGCTTGCGGATGACGTCGGCGACGGGTGCCTTGAGGTCGTCGGCGAAGCCGGCGGTCTCCACGATCTCGGCGGCCTTGGCCTCGTCGATGCCGACAATCGGGTCGACGGCCACGCGGGCGAGAGCCTCGGGCCGCTCGACGGCGAGCTGCTCGATCTCCACGCCGCCCTCGACGGAGCACATGGCGAGGTAGTTGCGGTTGGAGCGGTCCAGGAGCACGGAGAAGTAGAACTCCTCGGCGATCTTGGCGCCCTGCGCCACCATCACGCGGTGGACGGTGTGGCCCTTGATGTCCATCCCGAGGATCTCGGTGGCCTTCTCCTCGGCCTCGGCCGGCGAGTGGGCCAGCTTGACGCCGCCGGCCTTGCCGCGGCCACCGACCTTCACCTGGGCCTTGACGACGACGGTCCCGCCGCCGAGCTTCTCTGCACCTGCGCGAGCCTCTTCGGGCGTCGTCGCGACGACGCCGCCGAGCACGGGCACGCCGTGCTTCTCGAAGATGTCACGAGCCTGGTATTCGAACAGGTCCACCCTGCTGCGTCCTTCCATCGGTGGTGCCCCTGGGTCGGCAAGGGCCGGCACGAACGATGTCTCGACATCAAGACATCCCCGAACAGGGTAGTCCGCCCGGCATGCGGGCGGGGACGCCCGCCCAGGATTCCCGAGACCCGTGACCGATCCCACAGCCGCCGAGTTGTCAGGGCCACACGCATGGATACCTGCACGTGGCCCTGACACCCCTCGGGCCAGCGGAGTTGTCAGGGCCACACGCATGAATACCTGCGCCTGGTCCTGACAACTCGCTGCGTCAACAGGGGTTGACGCGCGGGTGTCCGTCAACCATGGTTGACGCATGACCGAGAAGACGCTCGCCGGGTCCGCCGCCGGCGACGACCCCGCAGAAGGCCTGCGCGCCGTCCGCGCGCTGCGCGACCTCGCCGACCGGCTCGAGACGCTCCAGGTGGAGCGGGCTCGGGACCTCGGCTGGTCGTGGCAGGACGTCGCGGACGCGCTCGGCGTCAGCAAGCAGGCGGTCCACAAGAAGCACGGCAGGAGGATCTGATGTTCGAGAGGTTCACGAAGGACGCGAGGGCGGCGGTGACCGACGCCGTCGTCGTCGCCCAGGAGCGACGCTCCCCCAGGGTCGACACCCGCCACCTGCTGGTGGCGCTCGCCGAGTCCACCGGGCAGGCGTCGGCGGCGCTCCGCGCCGCGGGCCTCGACCCCGCCGACGTCGCCGCGCGTGCCCGGCGCGACGTCACCGCGGGCGAGACGCTCGACGCCGACGCCCTCGCCGCGGTCGGCGTCGACCTCGACGAGGTGCGGCGTCGCACCGACCAGGTCTTCGGGGCCGGCGCGCTCGAGCGGGCCGGCACGCACCGGGCACGCCGCGGCAAGCACGTCCCGTTCGCCGCCGACGCCAAGAAGGCCCTCGAGCTCTCCCTGCGCGAGTCGATCCGCCTGGCGGACAAGGGCATCGACGGCGGCCACCTGCTGCTCGGCATCCTGCGCGCCGAATGCCCCGGCGGCCGCGTGCTCGAGGCCGCGCTGCGTGACGCCGGCACCGACATCGCCGCGCTGCGCACGACCGTGGAAGGCGCCCGCCCCGCCGCCTGACCCCGGTCCGCTTCTGCTCGTCGACGGCCGCTGACGACCACCGTCGTCAGCGGGCCGTCAACGTTCGCGGCCGGGGCGTCAAGGCTCCGTCAAGGACGCCGTCGGGGGCCTCGGCCGCGACTAGACCGGGCCTTATGAGCGATCTTCTCTACGTCCTGCTCACCGTGGCGTTCTTCGCCGCGGTTGCCCTCGTCACCCGGCGGATGCCGGCATGACGCCCGTCGACGCCACCTTCCTCGGCCTCATGCTGGCCGCCCTCGTCTACCTCCTCGTCGCGCTGCTGCGCGACGGACGGGAGCGCTGAGGCGACCCGATGAGCCCGACCACCACCACGATCCTCGCCGCCGGCGGGCAGCTGCTGCTGCTCCTGGCGATGCTCGCCGCCGCGCACACGCCCCTCGGCGCGTACATGGCGCGCGTCTACTCCTCGCCGCGGCACTCGCGGCTCGAGCGCGGCTGGTACCGCGCCGTGCGCGTCGACCCCGACGCGCCGCAGCACTGGCGTTCCTACCTGCTGTCCGTGCTCGGCTTCTCCCTCGCCTCGGTCCTGGCCCTGTACGCCCTGGGGCGACTGCAGCAGCACCTGCCCTGGAACCTCGGCCTCACCGGACTCGACCCCGCCGGCGCGTGGAACACCGCCGTCAGCTTCACCACCAACACGAACTGGCAGTGGTACTCCGGCGAGGCGGCCGCGGGTCACCTGCTGCAGATGGCCGGCCTCGCCGTGCAGAACTTCGTCTCGGCGGCCGTCGGCATCTCCGTGGCGATCGCGCTGGTGCGCGGCTTCGTCCGGTCCGGGACCGACGCCCGGATCGGCAACTTCTGGGCCGACCTCACCCGCTCTGTCGTGCGGATCCTGCTGCCGATCTCGTGCGTCGCGGCGCTGGTACTGGTAGCGAGCGGCGTGATCCAGAACCTCGACCCGCACACGGCGGTCACGACGCTCGACGGCGGCACGCATCACCTGCTCGGCGGCCCGGTCGCCTCGCAGGAGGCCATCAAGGAGCTCGGCACCAACGGCGGCGGGTTCTTCAACGCCAACTCGGCCCACCCGCTGGAGAACCCCAACCCATGGACCAACCTGCTGGAGATCTTCCTCATCCTCCTGATTCCCACGGCCCTCCCCCGCACCTTCGGGCTCCTCGTGGGCGACCGGCGCCAGGGTTGGGCGATCCTCGGCGCGATGGTGGGCCTCCTGCTCGTCGCCGTCGCCCTCACTACCTGGGCGGAGCTCGCCGGCCCGGGGTCGGCACCGCAGGCCGCGGGCGCTGCCACGGAGGGCAAGGAGACCCGGTTCGGGCTCGCCGCGAGCGCCCTGTTCGCGGTCGCGACCACCGGCACCTCGACGGGCGCCGTCAACGCGATGCACGACTCGTTCACCGCCCCCGGCGGGGGCGTGGTGCTCTTCGACATGCTGCTCGGCGAGGTCGCACCCGGCGGCGCGGGCTCCGGGCTGTACGGGATGCTGGTCCTCGCGATCCTGGCCGTCTTCGTCGCCGGGCTCATGGTGGGCCGCACCCCCGAGTACCTCGGCAAGAAGATCGGCCGCGGCGAGATGACGCTGGTCGCCCTGTACGTGCTGGCCACCCCGGCGATCGTGTTGGTCGGCACGGCGGTCGCCGTGTCTGTCGAGCCGGGCCTCGCCGGCATCCAGGAGCCCGGGCCGCACGGCCTGTCCGAGGTCCTCTACGCGTTCGCGTCGGCCGGGAACAACAACGGGTCCGCCTTCGGCGGCCTCACGTCCGGCACGCCCTTCTACAACACGATGCTCGGGCTGGCGATGCTCGCCGGCCGGTTCGTGCCGATCGCCCTCGTCCTCGCACTCGCGGGTCGTCTGGCCTCGCAGCGCGGCGTGCCGGCGTCCGCCGGCACGCTGCCCACGCACCAGCCCCTCTTCGTGGGCCTGGTCGCGACGGTCGCGCTCGTCGTCGTCGGCCTCACCTTCATCCCCGTCCTGTCCCTCGGCCCTGTCGCGGAGTCCCTGTCATGACCCACACCACCCTCAGCCCGGCGGCCGTCACCCCCGACGGCGCCGGCCGCTCCCGTCCCCCGCGCAGGGGGCCCGGGCGCTCGCTCACCCCGACCCAGGTCCGCGCCGCGCTGCCGGGCGCACTGCGCGGGATGGACCCGCGCGCGCTGCGGCACACCCCCGTCCTGCTCGTGGTCGAGGTCGGCGCAGCCGCGACCACGGTGCTCGCCGTCGCGGCCCCGAGCGTGTTCGCCTGGTGCGTCACCCTGTGGCTCTGGGCCACGGTGCTGTTCGCCGCGCTGGCCGAGTCGATCGCCGAGGCCCGCGGCCGCGCCCAGGCCTCGTCGCTGCGAGCCACCCAGCGCCGGACGACGGCCCGCAAGGTGCTCGCCCCGCAGGACAACACCCTCGCGGCCGGGACCGGGCACTGGGACCTGCCCACCGCAGAGGTCCCGTCGGGCGAGCTCCGGGTGGGCGACACCGTCGTGGTCGTCGCGGGCGAGACGATCCCGGGCGACGGCGACGTGGTCGACGGCGTCGCCTCGGTCGACGAGTCCGCCATCACAGGCGAGTCGGCGCCGGTGATCCGCGAGTCCGGCGGCGACCGGTGCGCCGTGACGGGCGGCACCGTGGTGCTCTCCGACCGCATCGCCGTGCGGATCAGCACGCCCCCCGGGCAGAGCTTCGTGGACCGCATGATCGCCCTCGTGGAGGGCAGCGAGCGGCAGCGCACCCCGAACGAGGTGGCGCTCAACCTGCTGCTCACCTCGCTCACCGCGGTGTTCGTCCTCGCGGTGGCCACGCTGCAGCCGTTCGCGGTCTACAGCGGCTCGCGCCAGGACGTGCTCGTCCTCGTCGCGCTGCTGGTGTGCCTCATCCCGACGACGATCGGCGCCCTGCTCTCCGCGATCGGCATCGCCGGCATGGACCGGCTGGTGCAGCGCAACGTGCTCGCCATGTCGGGTCGCGCGGTCGAGGCCGCCGGCGACGTCGACGTGCTGCTCCTCGACAAGACCGGCACCATCACCTACGGCAACCGGCGGGCGGCGGCCCTCCTGCCGGTCGGTGGGACGCCCGAGGCCGACCTCGCCGCCGCCGCGCGGCTCGCCTCCCTCGCGGACGAGACGCCCGAGGGCCGCAGCATCGTCGACCTCGTCGACGCCGTCGCCCGCACGACCGGCGGCGCGGCGCTCCCGGCCGGCGCGCAGCTGGTCGCGTTCAGCGCCCAGACCCGCATGTCCGGGGTCGACCTGCCCGGGGTCGACCTGCCCGGCGGGGGCCACGCCGCCCGCCGCCTCCGCAAGGGGGCCGCGTCGGCGGTGCGCCGCTGGGTGGGCAGCACCGGCGCCCGGGTGCCGGACGGCGAGGCGGCCGAGCTCGCCGCGCACGTCGACGCCGTCGCGCGCGCGGGCGGCACGCCGCTCGTCGTGGCCGAGCAGGCCGGTGACGCGCCCGCGCGAGTGCTCGGCGTCGTGCACCTCAAGGACGTCGTCAAGGAGGGCATGCGCGAGCGCTTCGACGAGCTGCGCGCGATGGGGATCCGCACCGTGATGGTCACGGGCGACAACGCCGTCACGGCGCAGGCCATCGCCGACGAGGCGGGCGTGGACGACGTGCTCGCCGAGGCGACGCCGGAGGACAAGCTGGCGCTGATCCGCCGGGAGCAGGAGGGTGGGCGGCTCGTCGCGATGGCCGGCGACGGCACCAACGACGCCCCCGCGCTCGCGCAGTCCGACGTCGGGGTGGCGATGGCGTCAGGCACGTCGGCCGCGAAGGAGGCCGGCAACATGGTCGACCTCGACTCCGACCCCACCAAGCTGATCGAGATCGTGGAAATCGGCAAGCAGCTGCTCATCACGCGCGGCGCGCTGACGACGTTCTCGGTGGCGAACGACATCGCGAAGTACTTCGCGATCCTGCCGGCGATGTTCTCCGGGCTGTTCCCGCAGCTCGCGGTGCTCAACGTGATGCACCTGAGCTCGCCCCGGTCGGCGATCCTCTCGGCGGTCGCCTTCAACGCCCTCATCATCCTCGTGCTCGTGCCGCTGGCCCTGCGCGGGGTGCGCTACCGCCCGTCGTCGGCGTCGGCCCTGCTGCGCCGCAACCTCTGGGTCTTCGGCGTCGGCGGCCTGGTGGCGCCGTTCGCCGGCATCAAGCTCATCGACCTCGTCGTCTCCCTGATCCCCGGCCTGTGACGCCGGCACCCTGGAGGAACCCCATGGACCTCATGACCGCCACGAAGTCCCGTCCCGGCCGCGCGCCCCGCACGACGAGCGGCACCCTCGCCCGGCAGACGCTCGCCGGGGCGCGCATGCTGCTCGCCTTCACCGTCCTGCTCGGCCTCGCCTACCCGCTCGCCGTGACCGGCGTCGGCCAGGCCCTGTTCGGCTGGCGCGCCGACGGCTCGCTCGTGACGGCCGACGGCAGCCCGACCCGCGACCGCTCCGAGGCCGCCGGCTCCGCCCTCGTCGGGCAGCCGTTCGAGGGCGACGAGTGGTTCCACCCGCGTCCCTCGGCGGCGGGCGACGGCTACGACACCCTCGCCTCGGCGGGGTCCAACCTCGGCCCGGAGAGCCCCGAGCTCGTCGCCGCGATCGAGGAACGACGCGCCCGGGTCGCGAGCACCGAGGGCGTCGCCGAGGACGACGTGCCGCCCGACGCGGTCACGGCGTCCGGCTCCGGCCTCGACCCGCACATCAGCCCGGAGTACGCCGCGATCCAGGTGGACCGGGTGGCGCGGGCGCGGGGGCTCGGACCGGACGAGGTCCGCGACCTGGTGGCCGAGTACACCCGCGGCCGCGCGCTCGGCGTGCTCGGCGACCCGCGGGTTGATGTGCTCGGCCTGAACCAGGCCCTCGCGGACCGGTGACGGGCCGGTGGCGGAGAATGCCCGCATGACCACTCCCGCTCGTCGGGGCCGCCTCACCGTGTACCTCGGCGCCGCGCCCGGCGTCGGCAAGACGTTTGCCATGCTCGACGAGGCGGAGCGCCGCGGCGCGCGCGGGACCGACGTCGTCGTGGGCCTGGTCGAGACGCACGGCCGCGCGGCGACGGCCGCCAAGCTGCGCGGGCTCGAGGCGGTGCCGCGGCGCCGGGTCACCCACCGCGGCACCACCCTCACCGAGCTCGACGTCGACGCGGTCGTGCGCCGTGCGCCCGATGTGGTGCTCGTCGACGAGCTGGCACACACCAATGCCCCCGGCTCGCCCCACCCCAAGCGATGGCAGGACGTCCGCGACCTGCTCGACGCCGGGATCGACGTCGTCACGACGGTCAACGTGCAGCACCTCGCGTCCCTCACGGACGACGTCGAGGCGATCACCGGGGTGCGGCAGCACGAGACCGTGCCCGACCAGGTGGTGCGCGACGCCGACCAGATCCAGCTCGTCGACCTGTCGCCCCACCAGCTGCGCCGCCGGCTCGCGCACGGCAACGTCTACCGGCCGGAGCAGATCGACGCATCGCTGCGCCAGTTCTTCCGCGAGGGCAACCTCACGGCCCTGCGTGAGCTGGCGTTGCTGTGGCTCGCCGACCGGGTCGACGACGCCCTGACCCGGTACCGCAGCGACCACGACATCGCGAGCACCTGGCCCGCGCGGGAGCGGATCGTCGTGGCCGTCACGGGCGGGGAGGAGAGCGAGACGCTGCTGCGGCGCGGGGCCCGGATCGCGCAGCGCGCCGCCGGGGCCGAGCTGCTGGCGGTGCACGTGCTGCCGACCGACGGCCTGCCGTCGGCCCCGCCCGCCGCGATCGCCGCCCAGCGCGCGCTGGTCGAGTCGCTCGACGGCACGTTCCACACGGTGCTGGGCGAGGACGTGCCGTCCGCCGTGGTGGACTTCGCCCGCGGCGTGAACGCGACCATGATCGTGGTGGGCGTGTCCCGGCACTCGCGCTGGCGGCAGGCCGTGCTCGGGTCGTCCAGCACCGAGATCGCTCGCCTCTCGGACAGCATCGACGTGCACCTGGTCGCTCACGACCGCGCCCGCAGCGGCGCCCGGCTCCCGTCGCGGACGGCGTCCCTGTCCCGCACCCGGCGCGTCTGGGGGTGGGCCGCGGCCCTCGCCGTCCCCGGCCTGCTCACGGGGCTGTTCCTCGCCTTCGGACCGCGCGCCGCGTCGCTGCCGACCGAGATCGTCCTGTTCCTCGCCGGGGTGGTCGCGGTCGCCCTGGTGGGTGGGCTGTGGCCCGCCGTCGTCGCCGCCGTGGTGTCGTTCGTCTGCCTCAACTGGTTCTTCACGGCGCCCACCGGGATGCTCACCGTCGCCGACCCCGAGAACCTCCTGGCCCTGGTCGTCTTCGTGCTGGTCGCGGCCGCCGTGGCGTCCGTCGTGGACCTCGCCGCGCGGCGGACGGTCCAGGCGTACCGGTCCCGGGCCGAGGCCTCGACCCTCGCCGCGCTCTCCCGGTCGGTGCTCGCCGGGGAGGACACGGCGCAAGCGATCGTGCAGCGCCTCGCCCTGACCTTCGGCCTCGACGAGGTGCGCCTAGAGGCACGGCAGGACGACCGCGCGCCCTGGCAGACCGTCGCGCACGCCGGCCGAACGGCGGGCACGGACGGCTCGAGCGAGGTACGCATCGACCACACCCGCCGCCTCGTCCTCGTCGGTCGGGCGCTGCCCGCGAGCGACCAGCAGGTGGTCGAGGCGTTCGGCAGCCAGGCGGCGATCGTGCTGGAGCACCACCGGCTGCGCGAGCAGGCGGCCGCCGCCCGCGAGCTCGAGCACGCCGAGGCCACCCGCACGGCGCTGCTCGCCGCCGTGTCCCACGACCTGCGGACGCCGCTGGCCGCGATCCGCACCGCGGCGGACGGGCTCGCGGCCACCGACGTCGAGCTCGACCCCGAGGACACGGACGCGCTCACGGCCACGATCCGGGAGTCGACGGGAAGGCTCGAGCGGCTGATCGACAACCTGCTCGACCTGTCCCGGCTCCAGACCGGCTCGGTCCGCCCGCTGCTGCGCGCCGCGTCGCTCGAGGAGGTGGTGCCGCTCGCGGTGGAGCCGTGGCTGGGCA
Organism: Isoptericola sp. Y581; assembly: GCF_059445475.1. Lineage (NCBI taxonomy): Bacteria > Bacillati > Actinomycetota > Actinomycetes > Micrococcales > Promicromonosporaceae > Isoptericola > Isoptericola sp. Y581. Next base: position 94,812 of record NZ_JCAIUK010000004.1, read on the forward strand.
CACTTCGGCTCGACGTCCACGAGGACCTGCCGCTGGTCCGCACCGACCCGGGGCTCCTGGAGCGCGTCGTGGCGAACCTCGTGTCCAACGCCGTGCGACACTCGCCGCGCGGTGCGCCCGTGCGTGTCTCGGCGTCCGCGGCCCCGGACGTCGTCGAGGTCCGGGTGACCGACGCCGGGCCCGGCGTCACCGACGACCGGAAGGAGACCATGTTCCAGCCCTTCCAGCGCCTCGGCGACACTGGCACGGGCCTCGGGCTCGGCCTCGCGGTCGCCGACGGCCTTGCCCGGGCCGTCGGGGCGTCCGTCGCCGCGGAAGACACCCCCGGCGGCGGGCTCACGATGGTCCTGACGGTGCCGCGGGCGACCGCCACGGTGACCGACGGGCCGGGCGGGGCGTCGTGACGACCGGGCCCGAAGGGCCGGGCAACCGGGTGCTGGTGGTCGACGACGACGCCGGCCTGGCGCGGGCGCTGGCGATCAACCTGCGCGCACACGGCTGGGAGGTGACGGTCGCGGGGACGGGCACGTCCGCACTGGACTCCGCCTCGTCCGCGCACCCGGACGTGATCGTGCTGGACCTCGGTCTGCCCGACGTGTCCGGCCTCGACGTCATCGCCGGGATCCGGGGGTGGAGCAGGGTGCCCATCGTGGTGCTCTCCGCGCGCCAGCTCGGCGAGGACAAGGTGGACGCGCTGGACGCCGGCGCCGACGACTACGTGACCAAACCGTTCGCCATGAACGAGCTGCTGGCGCGGCTGCGGGCGGCCGTCCGGCGCGCGCGGCCCGCCGAGGCCTCCTCGGACCCGGTGGTCACCGCCGGACGGCTGCGCATCGACCTGGCTCGGCGGACCGTCGAGCGCGACGGCGCCGAGGTGCGCCTGACACCCACCGAATGGGCGCTGCTCGAGGTGCTGGTGCGCCACCGCGGGCGCATGGTCGGGCGCAAGCAGCTCCTGCAGGACGTGTGGGGCCCCGGCTACGACACCGAGACGAACTACCTGCGGGTCTACACGGCGCAGCTGCGGCGCAAGCTCGAGGACGACCCAGGGAGCCCGCGCCACCTCCTCACCCATCCGGGCGCCGGGTACCGGTTCGAGGCGTGACGCGTCGTCAGCGGGCGGCCGGGCGCTCCACGGCGGTCGCCGCCAGGTAGGCCCGCCCGCGCGGGGAGAGGCGGTAGCCGACGTCGAGGCTCTCGGTGAGCCCGAGCTCCTTGAGCCGCCGCACCCGGATCTTGAAGGCGTCGCGCTCCATCCCCAGGCCCTCGCCGAGGGTGCGCGCGACGACGGCGGGCTGCGCGGCGATCAGCTCCAGGTAGGTCCGTGTCCAGGGCTCCGACGCCGCCCGGTCCATGCGCGCGAGCCGTGTCCGGATGGCGTCGACGGCCTCGTCGTCCAGGTCGGCGTCCTCGCGGAGCGCGACCCTGGGGTCGGGACCGGCCAGCCGCAGGCCGACGCGGTACAGCTCGCCCTCCCCGCGGCGCTCGACCCAGGCGCGCGCCGCGTCCGCCGAGCGGAATCCCGCCGCGCGGGCGTCGGCGTCGTCGATCGCCCCGGCCTCGACCGGGTCCACGGACGTCACCTCGACCACCCCGATGCGCGTGCGCATCACCGACCCGGGGCGCACCCGCACCACCGTCCAGCGGCGGTAGGTGTGCGTGACCGTCCCGTCGGCGACCCCGCGCAGCGTCCTGGCGTCGAGCAGCACACCATCACGATGCCAGGCGACGACCCGCCCTGCTGATCGGACGCCCGACGGCGCCCCCGCGTCGTGGCACGGTAATCGGCGAGCAGCGCAGCAGCCGCGGCAGTCACGAACCAGCTGCCCTCGCAGACGAACTTCGACGTGTTCGGTCTCAAGGTGTCGATCGACCTCGGGATCTCGCTGTCGTTGCAGACCTTCTGGTACGGCAACGACCTCCACCTCCTCGGATTCGCGATCGGGGCCGGGGTCGGCCTCGGGGGTGGCCCCACGGTGTTCGGCGGTCACATCTCGAACTTCGGCTGATGGCCGGGGCGGCGACGGCGAGCGCCGCTGCATCGATCCTCGCTCCGTTGAGGTCCGCGATGACCGCGGGAGCACACTGCCCTCGGCGCGACCTTCCAGTGGCCCGGGGACATCGCCCGCAAGGGCGGCGAGCTCTTCGCCCAGGTCTCGGGGGTGGCGTCCGCGATCACGGCCGGCGCGAATGCGATAGTCACCTCGCCCGACGGCCCGGGCATCGTGGCGGCAGTCCTCGCCGACCCGAGGAGCAGCGCCAGCACCGACAAGGTCCTTGACTCCGGGCTGTTCGGCCCGGCGATCAACGCCGTCAGGGCAGCCTCCTTGCTGCGCACCACGTTCGTCGGCTGGTCCACGGGAGCCCAGATCGCGCCTCAACAGCTCCATCTGCACGTTCGAGTTCGGTGCAGGCCTGATCGGCATCGGGACGTTCGTGCAGGTCATCATGACGGACGACCTCGACCTGATCGGATTCACGCTGAACGTCGGCGCAGGAGGGGGCTTTGCCAGCTCGACCGGCTGCGGCTCGATCTCCGCGGGATAGCTCCGCCGGGGTTGCTCCGCCGACTAGAGCTTGGTGACCGGCGAGTACCGCAGCAGGAGCCGCTTGGTGCCGTCCGCGCCGAAGTCGATCCGCGCGACCGAGTTGGGGCCGCTGCCCTCGAGCGACACGACCGTGCCCAGGCCGTACGCGTCGTGCGTCACCTTGTCCCCGACGTCGAGCGACGGGACGTCCGTCGCCGTGCGCGGCGTCGCCGACCCGAACGTGGCGCCCGTGGACGTCGTCGCACCGTCCTTGGGCCGCCCGATCCGACCGCCGGGCGCCGACGGCGACGAGGGCTGGCGGCGCTCCGCCGTCCGGCGCTCGCCCGAGCGGCGCTCCGACGACCAGGTGCGCCGGTCCCCCCAGGCCGACCCGCCGCGCCGCAGCGCCTGAGTCGAGGACTCGCGCCGCCGCCAGTCCCACAGCTCCTCGGGGATCTCCTCGAGGAACCGGCTGGGCGGGAACTCGTTGGCCATGCCCCACGCCGAGCGCACCGCGGACCGGCTCACGTAGAGCCGCTCGCGCGCCCGCGTGATCCCGACATACGCCAGGCGGCGCTCCTCCGCGAGCTCGCTGTCGTCGTGCAGCGAGCGCATGTGCGGGAAGGTGCCGTCCTCCATGCCGGTGAGGAAGACGACGGGGAACTCGAGGCCCTTGGCCGTGTGCAGCGTCATCAGCGTGACGACGCCCTGGTCCTCCTTGGGCTGCTGCTCCGCCTCGCCGTCGGCCACGTCCTCGGCGGGGATCTGGTCGGCGTCGGCCACCAGCGACACCCGCTCCAGGAAGTCCGCGAGGTCGCCCTCCGGGTCCAGCTCGCTGAACTCGGTCGCGACGGCGTGCAGCTCCGCGAGGTTCTCCACGCGCGACGCGTCCTGCGGGTCGTCGGACGCACGCAGCTCCGCGAGGTACCCCGTGCGGTCCAGGACCGCGCCGAGGATCGTCGCGGGCGACTCGCCGTCGTCGACGAGGGCGCGCAGGTCGCGCATCATGTCGCGGAACGCCAACAGCGGCTTGGACGTGCGGGTCGTGAGGCCGGGGATCTCGTCCGCGCGCTCGAGCGCGCCACCGAACGAGATGCGCTCGCGGTCCGCGAACCCGGCCACCATGGACTCGGCCTTGTCCCCCAGCCCGCGCTTGGGCACGTTGAGCACGCGGCGCAGGTTGACGTCGTCGTCCGGGTTGGCCAGCGCGCGCAGGTAGGCGACGGCGTCCTTGACCTCGCGGCGCTCGTAGAACCGGGTACCGCCCACCACCTTGTACGGCAGGCCGACGCGGATCAGCACCTCCTCGAGCGCACGCGACTGCGCGTTGGTGCGGTAGAACACCGCGACGTCGCCGGGGCGCACGCCGTCCGAGTCGCCGAGCCGGTCGATCTCCTCGGCGACGAACCGCGCCTCGCCGTGCTCATCGTCAGCCACGTAGCCGACGATCTTCGCCCCCGCGCCGGCGTCGGTCCACAGCCGCTTGGGCTTGCGGTCCGGGTTGCGCGAGATCACCGCGTTGGCGGCCGAGAGGATGGTCTGGGTGGAGCGGTAGTTCTGCTCCAGCAGGATGGTCGTGGCGTCCGGGTAGTCCTCCTCGAACTCCACGATATTGCGGATCGTGGCGCCGCGGAACGCGTAGATCGACTGGTCGGCGTCGCCGACGACGGTCAGCTCGGCCGGGTCCAGCTCCTCGGTGGTTGAGTCTGTCGAAACCCCCGCCAGCTCCCGCACCAGCATGTACTGCGCGTGGTTCGTGTCCTGGTACTCGTCCACCAGGATGTGCCGGAACCGGCGCCGGTAGTGCTCCGCGACGTTCGGGAACGCCTGCAGCAGGTTGACCGTGGTCATGATGATGTCGTCGAAATCCAGGGCGTTCGCCTGCGCGAGCCGCTGCTGGTAGCGGCGGTAGACGTCCGCCAGCACGGTGTCGAACTCCGGCCCCTGCGCCGGCAGCGCGCCGGAACCGGCCCGGGCGGAGCGCTCGCGCCAGCCCTCCTCGGTCGCGTCGGCGCCCGAGCTCTGTGCGTACGTCTCCGGGTCGATCAGCTCGTTCTTCAGGTCGCTGATCTTGTGCGCGAGCGACCGGGCCGGGTACTTCTTCGCGTCGAGGCCGAGCTCCCGCGTCACCAGCGTGATGAGGCGCTGGCTGTCCGCGGCGTCGTAGATGGAGAAGCTGGAGCGCAGGCCGAGGGTCTTGGCCTCCTTGCGCAGGATCCGCACGCACGCCGAGTGGAACGTCGAGACCCACATCCGCCCGCCCGCGGGACCCACCAGGTCCACGACGCGCTCGCGCATCTCCGCGGCGGCCTTGTTGGTGAACGTGATCGCGAGGATCTCGCCCGACCGGGCGCGGCCGGTGGCGAGCAGGTAGGCGATGCGGTGCGTGAGCACGCGCGTCTTGCCCGAGCCCGCACCCGCGACGATGAGCAGCGGCGAGCCGTGGTGCACGACGGCGGCCCGCTGCTGCGGGTTCAGGCCGTCCAGCAGGGCGTCCGGGTCCAGGTGCGAGAACGCCCCGCGAGCCCGCGGGGTCGCGTCGTCGTGCCCCCCGTCGTGCGCACCGGCCGCGGCGTCGCGCACCCAGTCGGGCGCGCCCGCCGCGGGGTCGGCGGCGTCGTCGTCCCACCGCGGTGCGATGGACGGAAGGCGCGCGGTGTCGTCCTTCGCGGCGTGGTCGAACCCGGGCAAGGAGAGGCTGTCGAACAGGGAGGTCATCGTGGACCAAGCCTAGGCGTCGCGGCCGACATCCCAGTGCCCCGCCGCCCAGGCGCTGGTCAGCCCGCCACCGACACCGTCGCTCCCACGGCCGTCGGGTCGGCCAGCAGGTCACACGCAGCCGCCGCGAGGTCGGCGCGCCGCATCGACCAGCGCCACCGCACGTTGCCCTCCCGGCGCTCGTGGTGACGCCCTCGCGCAGCGCCGTCGCGCAGCATCGGCGGCCGCACGATCGTCCAGTCGAGCCCGGAGCCCCGCACCGCCGCCTCGGCGCGCGCGAAACCCGTGTTCGCGTCCCGCAGCGACCTCGCCAGGATCGGCTTCGCGAGGTAGCGGCTGAGCGGGTCGTCGCCGTCCACCACCCAGCCGCTGGCGGTCACCACCACGACGCGGCGCACCCCGGCGTCCCGCGCCGCGCGGAGCAGCACCTCCGTGAGCTCCCCCTGGACACCGGGCACGCTGCCCGGCACGGGCCCGAGGGCGGACACCACGGCCTCGGTCCCTGCCAGGGCGGCGGTGACCGCCGCGACGTCGAGCCCGTCCGCGGTCGCGACGTCGTCCGGCCGCAGGTCGCCCAGCCGGGCGGGGTCGCGCACCACCGCGACGACGTGGTGCCCGCGGCGACGGGCCTCGTCCACCAGCAGGCGGCCGGTACGGCCGGTGGCGCCCAGGACGGCGATCTTCATCTGTCGCTCCTTCGGTTGAGGTAGGCATGGGGGTGAGTAAGTGTTCACTCACCCCTAGGATGGAGCGGGGCCGGGAGCATGTCAACAGCGATGGGCGCGCTGCCGCGGACGAGATCAGCGCACGAGTTCAGCGCACGAGACCAGGAGGAACGGATGGGCACACGGGACCGGATCCTCGACGCCGCCGCGACGGTGCTGCGCGAACGAGGGATCGCCCGGGCGACGACCAAGGAGATCGCGCGGGCCGCGGGCTGCTCCGAGGCGCTGCTCTACAAGTACTTCGCCGACAAGCAGGAGCTGTTCGTCGGCGTGCTGACGGAGCGCGCTCCGCAGCTCGACCCGCCGGACGCGCTCGTGGGCCAGGGCACGGTCGCGGGGAACGTCGCAACCCTCGTGCGTCAGCTCCTGGCGTTCTACGCCCGGTCGTTCCCGATGGCCGCCTCGATCCTGGGCGCGCCCGAGCTGCTCGCCGCGCACCGGGCCGGCCTCGGGCGCCAGGGCGCCGGGCCGCAGGGACCGGCGCTCCAGGTGCAGGCCTACCTCGACGCCGAGGCGCGCGCGGGCCGGCTGATCGCCGACGTCGACACGGGGGCGCTGTCGCGCGTGCTCGCCGGCGCGGCGCTCTTCGAGGCGTTCCTCGCCGTCTACGCAGGGCTCGGCGAGATCCCGGACGCCGACGCGCGGGCCCGCGGGATCGTCGCCACGGTGCGCCTCACGTCGTGAGTCCTGAGCGGCGGCCGGACGCCGCTCAGGCCTGGTCGACAGCCTCCGTGCGCCCCAGGCGCATCGGGGTGTGCGGGATGTCGTCCTCGAGGTATTCGGGCCCGTCCGGCTCGAAGCCGAACGACCCGTACCAGCCCGTCAGCGGCGACTGCGCCCCCAGCACGACGTCGTGTGTGGGCGCGGCGGCCGTGGCGGCGTCGATCGACGCGCGCATCAGCGCCCCGGAGGCGCCTGTCCCGCGTGCGTCCGGGTGGCACACGACGCGCCCGATGCGCTGCACGTCGCCGTCGTCGAGCACCCGGGCGGTGGCGACGACGCGGACGCCGTCGAGCAGCACGACGTGCCGCGCGCCCGGCTCGGCGTCCCGGCCGTCGAGGTCGGGGTACGCGCACTCCTGCTCGACGACGAACACGTCCTGGCGTAGCCGCCACACCTCGTAAGCGGTCCGCGGCTCGAGCTCGTCGATCGTCGCGACGCGCACCGTCCACCGGTCGTCCCGTGCCCTGCCGGCCGCCCCGTCCTGCACCGTCATCACTCCTCCGTCCGCGTCCGTCCGACGTCGCCACACCCTATGCCGCGCCCCCGGTCGGCCCCCTCCTGCGGGAGGCCGCGCCCGGCTCCGGCGATGAGTCTCCGCCATCCCGAGGGTCGACACCTCGACCCGCCCGGCCCTGGCCCGGGCACCGCCGGAACCGAGGAGGACCCATGCCCGCCGCCCGATTCACCGGGGTGCACACGGTCGCGATCCCCGTCCGCGACCAGGACGCAGCGCTCGACTTCTACACCTTGAGCCTTGGCCTCGAGGTCCGCTTCGACGGCTATCTGCAGGACGACTTCCGCTGGATCGACGTCGCCTCGCGCGGCGCCCCGACGTCGGTCTCCCTCGTTCGCGCGGGGGACGGCCTGCCCGCCGGGATCGACACCGAGATCAGGCTGATCACCTCCGACGCCTCCGACGCGCACGCGGCGCTCTCCGACGCCGGCGCGGATGTCGGGGAGCTGCTGCTCTGGCCGACCGCGCCGCCGATGTTCGAGTTCCGCGACCCGGACGGCAACACCCTGTACGTGACGGAGAACCCCGCCGGGTAGCCCGCGCCGACGCCGTGGCCGGGGAGACTCGGCCCATGACCGTGCTCCGCTCGATCCTGCTCTTCCTCGCCGCCGCCGTCTTCGAGATCGGCGGCGCCTGGCTGGTGTGGCAGGGGGTGCGCGAGCACCGCGGGTGGATCTGGATCGGCGCCGGCGTGATCGCCCTGGGCCTCTACGGCTTCTTCGCCACCCTCCAGCCCGACGCCCATTTCGGCCGCATCCTCGCGGCATACGGCGGGGTGTTCGTCGCGGGGTCGCTGGTCTGGGGCATGGTCGTCGACGGCTTCCGCCCCGACCGTTGGGACGTGCTCGGCGCCGTGCTCTGCCTGGCCGGCGTCGCGGTGATCATGTACGCCCCGAGGGACCTCTCTGCCTGAGTTCGCGCGGTTCGAGCCTTTGTCCACAGGATGACTTCGGGCCTGGAACAGGTGTTCGAACTTCGGTAGGCTCGGGGCATGACGACGACGCTCCCCGACCGCGCGACCGGCGTGGCCGCCGCGCCGGCGGACGACGTCGCGCGGGTGCGGCAGGAGGCCGCCCGCCTGGCGGTGATGCCGCGCACGTGGGAGCCGACGATCGCCGAGCTCCTGGACGAAGAGGCGCGGCACGCACCCGAGGACGCTCGAGGCCCAAGAGCCACAGCGCCTGCCGTTCATCGCCCGCCGACGCTCGCCGACCTCGACCGAGCGCTGGACGAGATCGCCCAGGTCGAGCAGCAGGTCGCCACGCTGCACGCGCGTCGTGCCGTGCTGGTGGCACGGGCATATCGGCTGGCGGAAGTACTCGAGTCGGACCTCGTGGACGACGCCGACCCCGTCGCCAGGACGGCACCGAGCTCGCGGCGCCTGGAGCTCGCCCGACGCGCCGTGGTCGCGGAGCTCGCGACCACCCTGCACCTCGGGGAGCACGCCGCCGCCACCCTGGCCGACCACGCCGTCACGTTGACCACCAAGGCCCCCCGCACCCTGGCCGCGCTGCACCACGGACGCCTGTCCTGGGCACACGCCACCCAGATCACCAAGCACGTGGCCGACCTCACCGGCGACGAAGCCGCCCGCGTCGAGGCGGCAGCCCTGTCCACCGCCGCCACCGGCGTCACGCGCACGCCGGGCCAGCTCGCCGCCCGCACCCGCCGCGCCCGCGAGGTGGCACACCCCGTCCCGGCCGAGGCCCGGCACGCCGAGGCCGCCACCCATCGCGCCGTATGGCTCGACGACGGCCAGGACGGCATGGCCTGGCTCACCGCCCACCTGCCCGCACCCCTCGCCCACGCCGCCTACGACCGCCTCACCCGCACCGCCGCACACCTCACGAGCCCCACCACGAACGTGCACGGCACGAGTGGGCATCCGACCGACACGCGCACGCCGAACCAGGCCCGCGCCGACGTCCTCGCCGCCCTCCTCCTGGAGGACGGCACCCTCGACCTCGCCTCGGCCGGCATCCCAGGAGCCGGCGCCCCACGAGCCGGCGCCCCGGACGAAGCATCGCGTGCGTCCGCCGATCACCCGCAGACCCCGCGCCCCGCACCGGACCTCGCGCACGATCAGGTGCAGCAACAGCTGCTCGAGCAAGACCTGGCTCGCGATCCTGGCCCGCTCGATCCGCCCACAGATCCAGGTCACGGTCCCGGTCCTGACGCTCCTCGGCATCACCGACGCCCCCGCCACGATGAACGGGCACGTCCCCATCGCCCCCGACACCGCGCGTCAGCTCGCCGCCCTCGCCCCCTCGTTCCGACGGCTCCTGACACACCCCGAGACCGGCACCGTGCTCTCCGTCGGCCGCACCACCTACACCGTGCCCGCCGACCTCAAAGCCCTCGTCACCGCCCGCGACACCACCTGCCGCTTCCCCGGCTGCACCCGCCCCGCCAGCAGCGCCGACCTCGACCACACCACCGCCTGGGCCCACGGCGGCACCACCTCGGCCGAGAACCTGGCCGTGCTGTGCCGCAAACATCACGTCACCAAACATCAGACGCGATGGGCTGTCCGCCAAGTCCCCGAGCGAAGCGAGCCGCCCACCGGCGGGCGGCTCGGTCCACCAGGCAGCGCCTCGTCAGCAACCCTCGGCTGGGGCGGCATCCTCGAATGGACCTCACCGACCGGCCGCACCTACCGCACCGAACCCGCCCCACCGGAGTCCACGCGTCACCTGACGATGCCGCGCGGCCACGAACCGCCGTCTCGCCACGAGCCACCCGGCGATGCCGCACCCCCGTACTGAAGCGGGACGGTCCGGGTCGGACGGACCTGGTGAGGACAGTAGGGACAGTAGGGACAGACCTGGGCGCGCAAACATCGCGGGTGAGCCCGCGTCGGGTCGGTGTGCCCGCGTCAGGTCACGCCCAGCCCGACGACCCACACCACGGTCGCCACCAGGCCGCCGGAGAGCTGCACGCCGATGGTGATGAGCGTGGCCTTGAGCGCCGCGCGCGTGGCCGCCCAGGCAATGGCCGCGTCGCGCCGTCGGGCCAGCTCGACCAGGAAGATCGCGCCGGCGAAGAAGAGGAAGAGCCCCACCACGGGCACCACGAAGAAGCCCACGATTCCCGCCAGGCCGGCGATCGCGAGCGTGCCCCAGGGCACCTCCGCTCGGCGCATGTGCCGGCCGGCGAGCAGCCACTGCCCGGTCTCGGCGAACACGACGACCACCGCGGCGATCGCGAAGCAGACCCACGCGGCGGTGCCGCCGGTGACCCACGCCCACACGAGGATGCTGCCCAGCACGAGCACGTTGCCGGGCAGCACCTGCACGACGATGCCGACCAGGCCGACGGCGATCGTGAGGCCGACCAGGACCTCCCCCAGCGCGCTCATCCCGGCCGCCCCGAGAAGCCCTGCGGGCTCAGTTCCAGAAGACCGCGACCAGGATGTTGACCAGCGTCAGCGCGCCGATCGAGTGCTTGAGCGCGGGGGTCACGGCACCCGTGCCGTTGTCGCCCTTCGAGCCCTGGCGCTTGGCGACGAACGCAAGGATCGCGATGATCAGCGCGATGACGAGCTTGACCGTGAGCTTCATGCGATCGACATCCGGGCCCGCGGTGCCCGACTCGATCAGTCCCATCATCACGATTCCCGACACCAGCGCCGTCGCCGCGCCGTGGAACACCCCGCGGTACAGGCCGGGGCTCTTCAGGGACGCGACGTAACCGCCGATGACGATCGCCCAGCCAACGAAGTGCAGAGCGACGAAGACGTTATAGAGGAACTCCATGCGGTCAGCCTATCCGCGCGCGGTCAGGGATCTGACACAGGTGTCCGCAACCGGCCGCACATCACATCGCGGCACCGTTCGGCAAGCCGCCCACGGCGCGTCCCAACATGTGGTCCCAGCATGTGGACCCGGTATCGCGCGATGCCACCCCCAGCGGTTACCGTCGTCGCCATGACCACGGCCTCGCACCGCCTCCTCGTGACGACTCGTCACGGGATGCCGGCGTGCGCCGACCGCGGCATGCGCAGCTGTCTGTGCTGCTGTCGCTGATCGCGCCCTACCTCAGCCCCGCCGCGGACTCGCGGCCCTGAGCACCGGCGCGCGCCGTCGGTCCTCAGCCCACCCCAGCTGAGTCGCTCGTCGTCGCGCGTCCCGCCCTCCGAGGACCCGAGGATCCCCCTGATGACGACGCAGGCCACCGCACCCTCAGCCGCCTCCGGCCCCGCCCGCCCGGGCCGCCCCCCGCGCACCTCCCGCCCCCACGGACAGTGGAAGGTGGACGGCACCGCCCCCCTCAACCACAACGAGGAGTTCAAGCTGGAGGCCGCGCCGCTCGGGGTGCGCGAGCGCATCGAGACGATCTACGCCCACGAGGGCTTCGACTCCATCGCCGACGACGACCTGCACGGACGATTCCGCTGGTGGGGCCTGTACACGCAGCGCAAGCCCGGGATCGACGGCGGGCGCACGGCGACGCTCGAGCCGCACGAGCTCGAGGACCAGTACTTCATGCTGCGGGTCCGCTCCGACGGCCTGGCCCTCGACCCGGCCGCCCTGCGGGTGCTGGGCGGCATCTCGGCGGACTTCGGCCGCGGCTCCGCCGACATCACGGACCGGCAGAACATCCAGTACCACTGGATCGAGATCGAGAGCATGCCGGAGATCTGGCGCCGCCTCGACACCGTCGGTCTGGAGACGACCACGGCCTGCGGCGACTCGCCCCGCGGCTTCCTCGGAAGCCCGGTCGCGGGCGTCGCGGCGGACGAGATCATCGACCCCACCCCCGTGATCCTCGAGATCAAGCGCCGCTACATCGGCGACCCGGAGCTGGCGAACCTGCCCCGCAAGTTCAAGACCGCGATCACGGGCCACCCGAGCCTCGACGTGGTGCACGAGATCAACGACATCTCGCTGGTCGGCGTCGTGCACCCGGAGATCGGGCCCGGCTACGACCTCTGGGTGGGCGGCGCACTGTCGACCACGCCGCGCCTCGGCGAGCGGCTCGGGGTGTTTGTCACCGAGGACCAGGCCCCCGACGTGTGGCACGGCGTCATCCGGATCTTCCGCGACTACGGGTACCGGCGCCTGCGCAACAAGGCCCGCCTGAAGTTCCTCCTCGCGGACTGGGGCACCGAGAAGTTCCGCGAGGTGTTGGAGACCGAGTACCTCGGCTACGCGCTGCCGGACGGCCCGCCGCCCGCGCCGGCCACCCGCCCCGGCGACCACGTGGGCGTGCACGAGCAGAAGGACGGTCGGTTCTACGTCGGAGCGGCGCCCGTCGTAGGCCGCGTCGGGGGCGACACGCTCTCCGGGCTGGCCGACCTCATCGAGCAGGTCGGCGCGGACTCCGCCCGGCTCACCGCGCACCAGAAGGTCGTGGTCCTCGGCGTTCCCGGTGACCGCGTCGACGAGCTGCTGGGCGGCCTCGAGCCGCTCGGCCTCACCGCCCGCCCCAGCCTGTTCCGCCGCTCGACGATCGCCTGCACGGGCATCGAGTACTGCAAGCTCGCGATCGTCGACACCAAGGACACGGCCGCGCGGGTGATCGGCGAGCTGGAGGAGCGACTCGGGGACGTCACCTCCCGGATCGACCGCCCAATCGACCTCAACGTCAACGGCTGCCCCAACTCCTGCGCCCGCATCCAGACGGCGGACATCGGGCTCAAGGGCCAGATCATCACCGTGGACGGCGAGCAGATGCCGGGCTTCCAGGTGCACCTGGGCGGCGGCCTCGTCGGCGCGGGGCGCGACGCCGGGGAGCTCGGGCGCACGGTGCGCGGCCTCAAGGTGCCGGCCGCAGACGTCGGCGGATACGTCGAGCGCGTGGTGCGCCGGTACGACGCCGAGCACGAGGGCGACGAGACGTTCGCGCAGTGGGCGCACCGGGCTGACGAGGAGGCGCTGCGATGACGGCCGTCGAGCTGTCCACCCCGCTGACGTTGCAGCCCGCCTCCCTCACCGGCAACGACCGGGTCGCCCAGGTGCGCGCGCGGGCGGCCGCGCGCGAGGAGTCCCGCGCAGCCCGACGGCAGGCCCGCTCCGCCCGGGGTCGCCGTTCCGCCGAGGAGCTGCGCCACGTGGTGGAACGCGGCCAGGCCCAGCTGCACGCCGACGGCGACCGGCCGGAGGCCACGGCCGAGGAGGTCGTGGCGTGGGCGGTCCCCGAGTTCGGCCCGTTCCTCGCGGTCGCGTCGTCGATGCAGGACCTGGTGCTCGCGCACCTGGTCTCCCGGCAGCTCCCGTTCGTGGACGTGCTCTTCGGCGACACCGGCTACCACTTCGCCGAGACGCTCGGCACGCACGGCGCCGTCGAGATCGAGATGGACGTGGACGTCGTGGACGTGCGGCCCGAGCTCACGGTGGCCGAACAGGACGCCGCGCACGGCCCGCGCCTGCACGACCGCGACCCGGAGGCCTGCTGCGCGATGCGGAAGGTCGCGCCCATGCGCAGGACGCTCGAGGGCTACGAGGCGTGGTCCACGGGCGTCCGGCGCAGCGAGACCGTGGCCCGCGCCAACGCGCCGCTGGTGTCCTGGGACGGGCGCAACGGCGTCGTCAAGATCAACCCCCTCGCGGCGTGGACCGACGAGGAGGTCGAGGAGTATGCGCGCCGGCACGGCGTCGTCGTCAACCCCCTGCTCGGCGACGGGTACCCGTCGGTGGGCTGCGAGCCCTGCACGCAGCGCGTCGCGCACGGCGAGGACTCCCGGGCAGGCCGCTGGGCGGGCCGGGACAAGACCGAGTGCGGCCTGCACGGATGAGCGTCCGCAGAGCGTCGGCGGCAGCGCACGACACGTATCCCCTGGGCCTGCGGGTCGCCGGCCGCCTGGTGATCGTGGTGGGCGGGGGCCAGGTCGCACTGCGCCGGGCGCGCAGCCTGCTCGCGGCCGGGGCGCGCGTGCGGATCATCGCGCCCGACGTCGTGCCCGAGCTCGCCGCGCTCGGTTCCGCGGGCACGATCGAGCGCGTCACGCGCGGCTACTGCGACAACGACCTCGACGGCGCCTGGCTGGTGCACACCGCCACCGGCGACGCCCAGGTGGACGCCCGTGTGGCAGCCGACGCCGAGCTGCTGCGCACCTTCTGCATCACCGCCGGAGACGCGGCGCTCGGCACCGCGTGGGTGCCCGCCGTGGCGCGCACCCCCGTCACCGACGCCGCCGGACGACCGGGCGGGCAGGTCACCGTGGCCGTCACCGCCGGCCGCGACCCGCGCCGCGCGGTCCGCGTGCGCGACGCCGTCGCGGCCGGGCTCGACGACGGCAGCCTGCCGCTGCGCGCGGTGCGTCCCGGCCCGGCCCACTCCACCGAGGCGCCCACCGGCGGCGTGGCGCCCCGGCCGGGCCGGGTGGCCCTCGTCGGCGGCGGGCCGGGGGCGGCAGGGCTGATCACCGTGCGGGGCCGCCGCCTGCTCGCCGCAGCGCACGTCGTCGTCGTGGACCACCTCGCCCCCCGGGGCCTGCTGGCCACGCTCGGCGACGACATCGAGGTGGTCGACGTCGGCAAGACGGCCGGCCACCATCCCGTGCCGCAGGAGGAGATCTCGGCGCTGCTGGTGGAGCGCGCGCTCGCCGGGCGGGACGTGGTGCGCCTCAAGGGCGGCGACCCGTACGTCTTCGGGCGCGGCGGCGAGGAGCTCGACGCCTGCCGCGCCCACGGCATCGAGGTCGAGGTCGTCCCGGGGGTGACGTCCGCCGTGTCGGTGCCCGCCGCCGCCGGGATCCCCGTGACCCACCGCGGGCTCGCCCGCGGGTTCAGCGTGCTCACCGGGCACGACGACGTGGGTCATGTGCCGGGCGGTACCGACCACACGCTGGTGCTGCTGATGGGCGTCACCCGCCTGGCGGACACCGCCCGCGCGCTCGTCGAGGCGGGACGGCCGGCTTCCACGCCCGTCGCCGTCGTCGAGGACGGGTTCCGCGCACGGCAGCGCACCACGGTGGGTACGCTCGCGGACATCGCCGAGCGGGCGCGCGCGGTCGGCGTGCGGGCCCCCGCCGTGACCGTGGTGGGCGACGTGGTACGCCGCAGCCCGGCCTGGGCGGGGCCCGCGACCGCTGACGTTGCCGCCGCTCACGCGGTCGTCACACCCTCCGTGAGGTCGTCGTGACGACGGTTCGCACACGCGAAACCGGGCCGGTCGACGCGCGCCCGAGGGTCGCGGGCATGATCTCGCCCGCGCTGCTCGCCATCTCGCACGGCACCGCGTCGGCCACCGGCGCGGGGGCCGTCGCGGCGCTCGTCGACGCCGTCGCGCACCGGCTCGACGGCGAGGCCGCCGTGCACGGCGGCTTCGTCGACGTGCAGCAGCCCGACGTGCCCACCTGCCTGTCCGGTCTCGCCGGCGATCCCGCGGTCGGCACGGTCGTCGTCGTGCCGCTGCTGCTCTCGGCGGGCTACCACGTGCACGTGGACCTGCGCGAGGACGTCGATGCCGCCGTCGCGCGGGGCGAGGACGTGACGCTCGGCGGCGCGCTCGGGCCGGACGAGCGGCTCGTGGACGTGCTCGAGCAGCGCCTCGTCGGGGGCGGGCTCCGGGAGGACGACGTCGTGGTGCTGGCGGCCGCCGGGTCGAGCGACGCCCGTGCCGTCGCCGAATGCGAGGCCACCGCGGCCCGCCTCGCCGGGCGCATCCGGCGCCCGGTGCCCGTCGGGTACATCGCCAACGCCACGCCGCGGGTGCACGAGGTCGTCGACGCCGCGCGCGCGGGGCGCCCCGGGCGACGGGTGGTGGTCGCGTCGTACCTGCTGGCCCCCGGGTCCTTCGCCGACCTGGCGGCGAAGGCCGGCGGTGACGTCACGACGCCGCCACTGCTGGTCGCCCATGACGAGGCGCCTTCGGGGCTGGTCGACGTCGTCGTCGACCGCTACCGCACCGCTGGTTGGGCTTGCACCGGCGAAGTCGTCAGAGCAGCCGGCGCGCCGCCGCCCAGCGCGTGAGCTCGTAGCGGCTGGAGAGCTGCAGCTTCCGCAGCACGGCCGACACGTGGGTCTCCACCGTCTTGATGGAGATGAACAGCTCGCTTGCCACCTCGCGGTAGGAGTAGCCGCGCGCGATCAGCCGCATCACCTCCTGCTCGCGCTTGGACAGGCGATCCAGCTCGTCGTCCGCGACGGCGACGTCGCCCGCCGCGGTGCCGAACGCGTCCAGCACGAAGCCCGCGAGCCGCGGCGAGAAGACCGCGTCTCCCCCGGCCACGCGTACCACGGCGCCGGACAGATCGGACGCGGAGATGTTCTTCGTGACGTACCCCCGCGCGCCCGCGCGGATCACGGCGACCACGTCCTCCGCGGCGTCCGACACGGACAGCGCGAGGAACTTCGTCTCGCCCAACAGGTCCGCGCACCGGCGGACTACCTCGGCCCCGCCGCCGCCGTTGCCGCCGGGCAGGTGCACGTCGAGCAGCACCACGGGCGGGCGGTGCTCGTGCACGACGGCGACGGCCTGGTCGACGTCTGCCGCCTCGCCCACCACGTCCACGCGGCCGTCCAGGCTGGCCCGCACCCCGGTGCGGAACATGTGATGGTCGTCGACGAGGACGACCGGCACCGGCCCGGTGGGCGGCGTCGCGGCGGTGGGAGTGGTCACGTGCGTGCTCCTTCATCGATGTCGGTGTCAGTGCCGGAGGCGGTGGGCTCGACCGGCGGGGTGGGCTCGGTGGCCTCGTCGCCGTCGCGCGGCATGCGCAGCCGCACCTCGGTGCCCCAGCCGGCGCGGCTGGAGACGTCGGCGGTGCCCCCGCGGCGGTGTACCCGCCCCAGGATGGACTCGCGCACGCCGAACCGGTCGGGCGCGATGTCGTCCATCTCGAAGCCGTCGCCGCGGTCGCGGACGAACACCTCGACCGCGGCGTCCGTCACCTCGACGTAGATGGTCACGGGCGGGCGGCCGTGCACGACGGCGTTGACGAGCGCCTCGCGCGCCGCCTGCAGCAGCGCCGACGTCGCCTCGGTGGGGACGCAGTCGCCCACCACGACCGTCTCGACCTCGACGGCGCGCCCGTCCTCGACCTCGCCCACGAGGGTGCGCAGCTCGGCGGCGAGGGACGTGCCCGGCTCGGTGCGATCCGTGTACAGCCACTCGCGCAGCTCGCGCTCCTGGGCACGCGCCATGCGCGCCACCGCCTCGGGGTCGTCGGCGCGCGAGCGGATGAGCGCCAGGGTCTGCAGCACGGAGTCGTGCAGGTGCGCGGCGATGTCGGCCCGCTCGGCCTCGCGCGCGCGGGCGGCGCGCTCGTCGCCGAGCTCGCGCACCAGGCGCAGCCACCAGGGCGCCAGCATGAGCGCCGCCCCGGCGAGCACCGCCAGCGACGCGGCGGCGGCCTGCAGCAGCACCGGCACCGGGGCGTCCTGGCCGATGAGCATGAGGATGCCGGCCATCACGAGGATCACGCCGCCGACCAGGCGCAGCACGAGCGTCGAGCGCCCGGTCCCCGGCGCCCCACCGAGGCGGCCGCGCTGCGCGGCGTCGAGCTGGCTCCAGGCGAGCGCCAGGCCGCCGAGGGCGACGAGGACCGGGAGCACCCACGAGGCACCCACGTCCCAGCCCGCCCGCATGGCCACCAGGATGAACGCGCCCGCGATGAGCGCGGCCCCGATCATGACGTCCCGCACGGGCAGCGCCGCCACCGGCCCGCGCATCCGCAGCCGCGGCGCGAGCCGCTGCAGCGACGTCGGCGTCGTGTCCGCCGCCAGCCGCGGGTCGCCGGACGGCACCGTCACCCACCAGAAGACGTACGCCACCGCGCCCGCCCCGCCCGCGAACGTGAACAGCAGGAAGGCGAGACGCACGACCACCACGGGCAGGCCCAGGTGCGCGGAGAGGCCCGCCGCGACGCCACCGAGCAACCGGCCCTGCGGGGGCCGGCGCAGCGGGAGGCGCGGAGGTCGGTCGGTGGTCACCCTCCCGATCCTGGCACGTCGGGGACACCCCCGGACGCCGTTTCCCGAGGTTTCAGGGTCCCGGGGCGGGGCGATTCAGGGTCCTGTCAGGGCAGCACCCGATGCCGTGGCGCCCGCAGGCTTGCCACGATGGAGCCATGAGCACCGACGACCTCCCCCAGACGCCAGGGCCGCAGCCCGGCGCCGGTGAAGCACCTCCCCGCCGCAACGGCGACGGCTTCTTCGACTCCATCCGCCGCCTGGGCATCAGCCGGTCCGACGACCGCTGGCTCGGCGGCGTGGCGGGCGGCGTGGCCGACCGGTTCGGCCTCGACCCCCTGCTGGTGCGGGGGCTGCTGGTCCTCAGCTTCTTCCTCACCGGCGCCGGCATCGTCATCTACGCGATCGCGTGGGCGCTGCTGCCGGAGCGCAAGGACGGGCGGATCCACCTGCAGCAGGCGTTCCGCGGCGACTTCGACGTCGCCCTCGTCGGGGCGGTCGTCGCCATGGTCGTGGGCTTCGCCTGGGACGACGGCTTCTGGTCGTGGGGCGCCGGCGGCTTCTTCAACTGGGTCGGCGGCGTCGTCTGGGTGGGCGTCTGGGTCGCGATCGTCTGGCTGGTGGTCAAGCTGATCCGCGACCGCAAGCCGCGGTCCGGTGCGCCCGGCGTGCCGCCGACCCCGCCCTATCCCGCCGCGCCCGCTCCCGGCGCCCCCACCGCGACCAGCGGCACGGGACCGGCCGAGCCCTTCGCCCCGGCGCCCCCGCCGCCGTACCTGGCGGCGCCGGCCACGCCCGCCACCGACCCCTCCGCGTCGTCCTCGTACGAGGCCGCCGCGCCCTCCACCGCTCCTTACACCGCTCCCTACACGGCGGCTTCCGCCCCTGTGCCGCCGCCCACTCCCCCGGCAGCGCCCGTGCAGCCGCCGCGTCCCCCGCGTCCCGCCCGCCCGGTACGCCGCGGCCCGGGTGCGGGCGCCATCGGCATCGTGCTCGGGCTCGTGCTGCTCGCCGGTGCGCTGCTCCTCGTCGCCGACCGCGTGGGCGAGCTCCCCTTCCCCCTCGGTCCCACGTGGCTGGGCGCGTCGATCGTCATCCTGGGCGTCGGGCTCGTCGTCACCGGCCTCCGCGGACGCCGCGGCGGAACCCTCACCTTCGTCGCGACCCTCGCCCTGATCGCGGGCATCTTCACCTGGCCGTTCGCCGGCGGCAGGGACTCGTGGGACTTCTGGGACGACAACTCGCCGGGCATGGGCGCCGCCGCCGTCGTCAGCGACGGCACCCTCACGCCCCGGTCGATCACCGAGGCGGAGGACGGCGTGCGGGTGCGCTTCGGCTCCGCCGTGGTGGACCTCACCGAGCTGGACCTCACCTCCGTGACTCCCGGCGACCCCGTCGTCGTGCCGATCTCCATGACCGCGGGCAGCACCCTGGTGGTCATCCCCGCCGACCAGGCCGTGGAGGCCGCGGTCGAGGTGATCGCCGGCAACGCCACCTGGCGTGCCGACGGCGAGAACCGGTCCGTCAACACGTACACCAACGGCCCGGCGCGGTTCACCACCGACGAGGTGAGCGACTCCGACGGCGCACGCCTGCTGCTCGACGTCGACGTGCGCGCCGGCGACCTGACCATCGAGGAGTCCCGATGAGCGACGACAAGCCCACCCCCCAGGTGCCCGACGACCGGCCGGACGAGACCCAGGCGCTGCCCCCGGCGGACGAGACCCAGGCGCTGCCCCCGGCGGACGAGACCCAGGCGCTACCCCCGGCGGACGAGACGCAGGCGCTACCCCCGGCGGACGAGACCCGCGCGTTCCCCGCCGCCCGTCCGGACGACCCGCTGTCCGTCTTCGACCGGCCCGACCTGCCCGCCGAGCCGCTGCCGGAGCCGGTCCTGGCGCCGCTCCCCTCGCCGGACGCCGCCGCGCCGGCACCGGTCCCGACGCCGAGCGTGCCCGAGCAGGAACCGGTCAGCGCCGGGCCGCGCGCGAGCACGATCGTGTGGGGCTTCCTCGTGGCCGCGTTCGGCATCGGCCTGGTGGCCAACGGTGCGGGCGCGCACATCGACGTCGAGCTCGGCGCCATCCTGCTGCTCGCCGCGGCGGGCGCGCTGCTCGTCATCGGCTCGATGGTCAGCGCGGTGCGACGCCGTCGGCGGTCATCGGTCGGCTGACGGCGGGGTTCCTCCCGCCGGCGGCGCCTCGCGGGGCGGCGTCGGCGGGAGCTGCGTCGTCCCACCGTCGGCTCCGCCCCCGCCCTCCGAGGGCGTCGACGGTGGCGCGCTCGGCGGCGGCGCGGTCCGCGTGCTCGGCCGCTCGGGCGGCGGGGCCGGGGTGGTCGGAGACGCCGGACGCACCGGCTCCACCGGCTCCGCGCGGTGCGCGGCGTGCGACAGGTCGCCGGACGACGAGTACGCGGGCGTGTCGACCACGACCTGCGGCCCGCCGGCCAGCTTGCGCAGGGCGCCCCCGATGAGGATGGCGAGGATCCCCAGCCCGATCACCAGCGCGGACACGCCGAACGCGACGACCGAGGTGAACAGCGAGGCCCGCAAGAAGGACGCGTTCATCACGGTGTCGCGGGTCGGGTCGTCCTGGTCGAGCTCGGCGTAGGTCTGCCCGTCCGCCATCGCAGTGGCGTGCATGTCGATGACGTCGGCCTGCGCGTAGGCGGTGAACGGGCCGGAGACGTGCTGACCGGCGAACCTCCCGCCCAGCAGCGTGGAGTCGTCGGACACGGTGATCTGCTCGTCGGAGAGGGTCTGGGACACCACGACCCACACACCGAGCCCGGCCAGGATCATGATGATCCCGGCGATGATGGTGACCAGGCCGATCCCGCGGACGCCCTTGGCCGGATGGACCGTGACCGTGCTCGACATGTCGCACCTCTCTGGAGTCGGCGGCGCTGCGTGCGCTCGGGTGCCGCTTCTCGAACGGTAGCGCCGGGTCTCGGGGTCGGCGCGGTGAACCCGCAGGTCGTCGCGCCGGCGATGGCAGGATGGCCGGGTGCGCATCACCCACGTCTCCGACTCCTACCTGCCCCTGCTCGGGGGCATCGAGACGCAGGTCGCCCGGCTGGCCCGCCGGCAGGCCGCCGCCGGGCACCAGGTCGAGGTCGTCACGACCACCCCGGCCGCTCCCGGCGCCCACGGCATCACGACCACCACCGACACCGACCTCTCCACCCACGGCGACGGCGCCGGCGTCGTCGTGCACCGCATCGCCGCCCGTGTGCCGGGCGGCTACCCGATCCACCCCCGCTCCTCGCGGCACGTCGTCGCCCGGCTGCGCGCGTTGGAGGCCGAGGGACGCCGCCCCGACGTCGTGCACCTGCACATGGGTGTGCTCGCCCCCACCGTCGAGGCCACCCTGCGGCCGGTGACGCGCCTGGGCCTCCCCGCCCTGCTCACCGTGCACAGCGTGTGGGGCGGCTGGGAGCGGGCGTTCGCCGGGCTGGACCGGGTGGCGGGCTGGTCGGCCTGGCCCGTGCAGTGGTCGGCGGTCAGCGAGCTGACGGCGGCCCCGCTGCGTCGCGTCGTGGGTCGCCGCCTCGGACCGCAGGCAGCGGCGGACCGGGTGTCGGTGCTCGGCAACGGCATCGACGTCGGGGCGTGGCGGCTGCCCCGGGTGGAGCGTGGCGAGCGCGCCGAGGGGCGCGAGGTGCACGTCGTGTCCGCCACCAGGTTCGCGCCGCGCAAGCGCGTGCTGCCGATGCTGGACGCGATCGCGGCCGCGGTCGAGCGGGCGCCGGGGCGGATCGTCGCGACGATCGGCGGCGACGGGCCGCAGCTCGACGAGGCCCGGCGATGGGTCCGCGAGCACGGGCTGGCCGACGTCGTCCGCCTGGTCGGGCGGCTGAGCCCCACCGAGCTGAAGCGCCTGTACATGCGCGCCGACGTGTTCGTGGCCCCCGCCGTGCAGGACGCGTTCGGCATCGCCGCCCTCGAGGCGCAGGCCGCGGGGCTCGCCCTCGTCAGCCGGTCGCAGTCCGGTGTGGCGGAGCGGCTCGTCGACGGCCGCGACGCGCTGCTGGTGGACGACGACGCCACGATGGCGGACGCTCTCGTGCGCCTCGCCGACGACCCCGCGCTGCTCGACGCGATCGTCGCGCACAACCGCTCGGCCGAGCCCGCGACCTCCTGGCCGCGGGTGCTCGCCGACGTCGACGCCGCCTACGGCAGGGCAGCCGCGCTCATCGGCTGAGCGTCGCCCCTGGTGACGGCCGGATAGATACCTCGGCGTATCAAGGGCCCGGATGGATGCCTCGTCACACCATGACCGGCGACGAGGGGATCGTGTCTTCAACCCGAAGTACCGCGTCGGCGGCACCGCCGGCACCGCCGGCACCTCGGACAACGAGGGCGGCGCCAACCTGGGCCACGCGAGCGCCATCAGCCCGGTGGAGACCTACAACCACTGCGACGTGCAACCACTGCGACGTGCGCCTCGACAACGGCGACAACTGTCTCTTCTGCAAGACCGGGGCCAGCACGCCCGCGCCAACTCCTACCGGATCTCCTGACCCGCAGAGCAACTTCGGGACGTCACTCCCACTCGATGGTGCCCGGGGGCTTGCTCGTCACGTCGAGCACCACGCGGTTGACCTCGCTCACCTCGTTGGTGATGCGGGTGGAGATCACGGACAGCACGTCGTAGGGCAGGCGCGTCCAGTCGGCCGTCATGGCGTCCTCGGACGACACCGGCCGCAGCACGATCGGGTGGCCGTAGGTGCGGCCGTCGCCCTGCACCCCGACGGAGCGCACGTCGGCCAGCAACACCACGGGGCACTGCCAGATCTCGCCGTCCAGGCCGGCCTTCGTCAGCTCCGCGCGGGCGATGGCGTCCGCCTTGCGCAGCGTCTCCAGCCGCTCGGCCGTGACCTCGCCGACGATGCGGATGCCCAGGCCGGGGCCCGGGAACGGCTGGCGGGAGACGATCTCCTCCGGCACGCCGAGCTCGCGGCCGACCGCGCGGACCTCGTCCTTGAACAGGGTGCGCAGCGGCTCGACCAGCTCGAACGTCAGGTCCTCGGGCAGCCCGCCCACGTTGTGGTGGCTCTTGATGTTCGCCGCGCCCTCGCCGCCGCCGGACTCCACCACGTCGGGGTACAGGGTGCCCTGCACGAGGAAGCGGACGTCCTCGCCGGCCTCCCCCGCTTCCTCGATGATGGCGCGCTGGGCGTCCTCGAAGACGCGGATGAACTCGCGGCCGATGATCTTGCGCTTGGTCTCCGGGTCGCTGACTCCGGCCAGCGCCGTCAGGAAGCGCTCCTTCTCGTCGCGGACGATGAGGCGCACGCCGGTGGAGGCGACGAAGTCGTTCTCGATCTGCTCCACCTCGCCCGCGCGCATCAGCCCGTGGTCCACGTGCACGCAGGTGAGCTGGTCGCCCACGGCCTCCTGGACCAGCGCCGCGGCGACCGCGGAGTCCACACCGCCGGACAGCGCGCAGATGACGCGCGCGTCGCCGACCTGCGCGCGGATCGCGGCGACCTGGTCGGCGATGACGTTGCCCGGCGTCCAGTCGGGCTCGAGGCCGGCGCCCTCGTAGAGGAAGTGCTCCAGCACCGTCTGACCGTGCGCGGAATGCCTCACCTCGGGGTGCCACTGCACGCCGTACAGGCGCCGCCCCTGGTCCTCGAACGCCGCGACCGGGGAGCCGGACGACGTCGCCAGCACCTCGAAGCCCTCGGGGGCCGTGTGCACGGAGTCGCCGTGGCTCATCCATGTGGTCTGGTGGTCGGGCGTGCCCGACAGCAGCACGCCGGCCTCGCACACCTCGACCTCGGTGCCGCCGTACTCGCGGGTCCCGGTCTGCGCCACCGTGCCGCCCAGGGCCTGCGCCATCGCCTGGAACCCGTAGCAGATGCCGAGCACCGGCACGCCGGCGTCGAAGAGCTTCGGGTCCACGAACGGGGCACCCGTGGCGTACACGGACGACGGGCCACCGGACAGGATGATCGCGGCCGGGTCCTTGGCGAGCATCTGCTCCACCGTCGCGGTGTGCGGCACGATCTCGGAGTAGACCTTGGCCTCGCGTACGCGGCGCGCGATGAGCTGCGCGTACTGGGCGCCGAAGTCGACGACGAGGACGGGCCGAGGCGTGGGCGGGGTGGGCTGGGCGGTGGCGGGGGTCGTCACCGGCCCATCCTATCCGCCGGCGGACCCCGCCCCCGGGCGCCTCAGCCGGTGGGGTAGGTCACCTCGACCCGGCGGTTGAGGGCGCGGCCGGCCGGGTTGTCCTCGCCGGACACCTCGTTCTCGGCCACCGGGTCCGACTCGCCGTGACCCTTGACCTTCAGCGTCAGGTCCGGGCGCTCGGTACCCAGCACGTCCGCGACGGCCTTCGCGCGCTGCTCCGAGAGCTTCTGGTTGCGCGCGTCCCCGCCGATCGAGTCCGTGTGCCCGTCCACGCGGACCGTCGCGTCCTGCGGGACGTCGCCTGCCAGGGCCGCCACCGCGTCCTTCGCGGCGGGGGTGAGCGTGGCCTTGCCGAAGTCGAACAGCAGGTCGGAGGTCAGTGTGACGACCGTGTCGTCCTTCTCCTCGCGCTGCTTCTCGAGCACGGTGGTCGAGTCCTCCGGGCGGAGCGGGAACGTCGAGTCGTCGGCCCGCAGGTCGAACGTCGCGTCGGACGCCCTCTCCGCGGACACGTCCGCCGCCTCGATCCGCGTCGCGTCCTCGGCGAGCCCGTCCTCGGACTCCTGCATCAGCTCCGGGTCGGCGGCCGTGGCACCGGACTGAGACGACGTCGGTGTCGGGTCCGTCGCCGCGAGCGCGGGGGTGGTGCCGGCCGCCGCGAGGGCCAGTGCCGCGGCGAGCGGGACGAGGGCCCGTCGAGCGTTCACTCGGCGCCGCCGTCCGCGTACGTCACCGTCGCGCCGGTGAACAGCGGCAGCCCCTCGGCGGCCAGGACGTCGACCGTCGCGGGCTTGCCCTCCGGAGCGGGCAGCACGGCGGACACCTCGATCGTGCCGTGGTTGGGGAACTTGAAGAAGTGCTGGTCGAGCGGGGACACGAGCATCGACTCCCGGCAGCTCCGCTGCTCGTTCGCGGCGTCCGACGCGCTCTCCGTGTCCGCCTGCCACGCGCCCTCGGTGCAGAACGGCCGATAGGCCTTGAGGGCCTCGCGGTCCGTCACGGTGGTCGAGGGTTCGAGGGACATGTCGTACCAGCTCACGCCCGCGTCGGCCGGCGACGCCTCGTCGTCCCAGCGCAGCGCCCAGCGGACCGTCATCGTGCCGTCGGCGACCTCGACCGCGCGCAGCGTCGTGGTCACTTCGCCGCCCGGGGCGGAGTCCGAGCTGTGCGGGGTAGCGATCTTCTGCTCCGCCATCACCTGGTCGGCCACGGTGGCCGTGCCCGGGCCGGCGGCGGCGTTCTCGGCTGCCGCCGCGGACTCGCCGCCGGTGACCTTGTCCGCGGAGGCCTTGTCCGCGTCGCCGTCGCCGCCGCCCGTGCACCCGGACAGGACGAGCAGCACGCCGGCCAGCAGCAGGGTGGACGTACGAGGACGTGCAGACATGGGCATCTCCGGAGCTGGGGGGTGCCCCGGGCGTCGCGAAGGGGGCCGAGCCCACTGTGACACACGACACCCCGGGGCGGTACCGCACCCGATGGGGAGAACACCCCATCCCGGCCCTCCTGATGCCAGGTCAGGTCAGGTCAGGTCAGGCCAGCCGTTCGCGCAGCTCGCGCGCCGCGCGCTCGGGGTCGGGGGCCTGCGTGATCGCCCGCACGACGACCGGCTCGGCATCCGCGCGCTGCCCAACACCGCCGGCTGCTTCTCGGTCAAGGAGGCCGTGCTCACGGCGCGGCTCGCGCGCGAGGCGTGCGGCACCGACTGGGTCAAGCTCGAGGTGATCGCCGACGACGTCCCGCTGCTGCCCGACCCGATCGGGCTCGTCGAGGCGGCCGAGCAGCTCGTGCGCGAGGGCTTCGTCGTGCTGCCGTACACCAACGACGACCCCATCCTCGCCCGCCGCCTGGAGGACGTCGGGTGCGCCGCCGTCATGCCGCTGGGCGCCCCCATCGGCACCGGGCTGGGCGTGCTGAACCCGCGCAACATCGAGGCCATCGCCGCGGCGGCGCGGGTGCCCGTCATCCTCGACGCCGGGGTGGGCACGGCGTCCGACGCGGCGCAGGCGATGGAGTGGGCTGCGACGGCGTGCTGCTGGCCACGGCCGTCACCCGCGCCGCCGACCCGGTGCGCATGGCCCACGCGATGCGCCTCGCCGTGGAGTCAGATCGCCTCGCCGCCGGGGCGGGCCGCATCCCCCGCCGCGAGGGCGCGCTGGCGAGCTCCTGCCCCGACGGGCGTCTGGACCTCGCGCTCTGACGGTGAATCTGACGGTGAATCTGACGGTGAAGCAGTCAGACGGCGAGGAGGAGGGCGGAGGCGCCGCCCTCGACGGAGCGGGCGTCGACGCCGGCCCCGCGCGCGACGTCGGCCACGCGGGCGGAGCGCGCCCCGGCCGCGCAGACCAACAGCACCGGGCGGTCGGTGGGCAGCTCCGCGATCGCCGCGGCGGCGACGTCGTCAGGGCCCAGGAACTCACCGCTCGGCACCAGGCGGGACCCGGCGACCGGCAGCATCTGGGCCTCCCACTCCTCGCGCACGTCGACGAGCGCGACCGGCCCGGCGCCGGCGAGCAGGTCAGCGGCCTCGCGCGCGGTCACGCTGGCGGGGCCGAGCTCGGCGGCCGGCTCCGACCCGGTGCCCGACGGCGTGGGCAGGCCGCAGAACGCGGCGTACGCGGCGTCGTCGGCCAGCAGCGCGGCGACGGGCGCGCGCGTGGGGTCCGGGCGGACGGCGAGCTGGCGCCACGTGAGGTCGAGGGCGTCGTAGACGGCGATGCGGCCCAGCAGCGTGGTGCCAGCGCCGGTGATCAGCTTGACCGCCTCCGTGGCCATCACCGACCCGACGGTGCCGCACAGGGCGCCGAGCACGCCGCCGGTGGCGCAGTCCGGCACGGTGCCGGGTGGCGGGGGCACGGGGAAGACGTCGCGGTAGGTGGCGCCGCGCTCGCGGCCGCCATCGGCCGGGGGCTCGGCGGACCGCGGCGCGCCCCAGAAGACGCTCACCTGGCCGTCGAACTGGTGGATGGCGCCCCAGACGACGGGCACGCCGAGGATCTCGGCCGCGTCGGAGACGAGGTACCGCGTGGGGAAGTTGTCGGCTCCGTCCAGGACGAGGTCGTAGCCGCGCAGGATCTCGAGCGCGTTCTCGGGGCTGAGGCGTACCGGGTGCGGCACGACGCGCACGTCAGGCGCGAGGTCGGCCAGCCGGTCCCGGGCGGACTCCACCTTGGGCCGGCCGAGGTCCGCGGTGCCGTGCACCACCTGGCGCTGCAGGTTGCTGACGTCCACGACGTCGTCGTCGACGACGCCCAGCGTCCCCACCCCGGCGGCGGCGAGGTACTGCAGGGCCGGGCTGCCGAGGCCGCCCGCCCCCACCACGAGCACACGCGCCGCCGTGAGCCGCCGCTGCCCCTCCGGGCCGATCCCCGGCAGGGGCAGGTGCCGGGCGTACCGCGCGAGGCGGGCGGGGTCGAGCTCCGGGCCGGGCGCGACGAGCGGCGCCAGGTCCGGGACGGCGGGTGCGCTCGTGTCGGTCATGCCGCGTACCGCTGTTCCAGGGCCTGGAGCTTGGCGCCGGCGTCGGCGTGCACACGCTTCTCCAGGATGAAGGACATGACGGGCACGACGCCCGCGAAGACCATCGTCGCCAGGCGGCCGAAGCCCCAGCGCATCTTGGACCACAGGTCGAGCACCGTGACGAGGTAGACGACGTAGATCCAGCCGTGCGCGAACGGCACCCAGCCCATGTAGTCGACCACGACGTCGACCGGGACCACGTACTTGAAGAACATCTCCCCGCACAGGATCAGCAGCATCACACCGGTGAGGATCGCCATGAACCGGTAGCGCGACAGTGCTCCGCGCGCCTTGCGGATGGCGGTCTCGGCCTGGGCCTGGCTGGCTGCTGGGGTCTGCTGCGGCGTGCTCACCTCTGCATCGTAGGTGCGGAACCCGTCCGGTTAATCCGTGGCCCGTGTCGGAGGGCGTTCGTAGGCTGGACGATCGTGCGCCCCCTCCCTCTGGCCGACGTCGGCCGGCCTCCCCTCGCGTCCCCCGCCCGGCTCCTGGCCTGGCAGGGGTGGCGCCAGCGCGACGTGCTCGCGAAGTCCCTGGTGGCGGGCGTGGTGGCGATGCTCGCGTCGGCCGCGGCGCCGCTGCTGATCGGCCGTGCCATCGACGAGGGCCTGAGCCGGGGCTTCGGCCCCGAGCTGTTCCTGTGGTGCGGGGCGATGCTCGCGGCGGCCGCGATCATCGTGGTCTCGGGCATCTTCAACCACATCTGGGACGTGGAGAACTGGGTGCGCGCCTCCCTGTCGTTCTCCCAGCTCATCGGCTATCAGGCGTCGCGCAGCGGGCACGCGATCACGCGCAAGCTGCCCACGGGCGAGGTCGTGGCCGCCGTGGCGAACGACGCGCTGCGCGTGGGCGACATGTTCTCCATGGCCGGCCGGTTCACCGGCGGCGTGCTCGCGTACGTCGTCGTGGTGGCGATCATGCTGTCCCAGCACGTGCAGCTCGGGCTCGTCCTGGCGCTCGGCATCCCGGTCGTCGCGCTGGTGCTCGGCCTGCTGGTCAAGCCGCTGCAGTCGCGCCAGACGACGCAGCGCGAGGCGACGGGCAGGCTCACGTCGCTCGGCTCGGACACCGTGTCCGGCCTGCGGATCCTGCGCGGCATCGGCGGCGAGGACGAGTTCGCCGCCCGGTACGCGCGGCAGTCCCAGGAGGTGCGCCGCCAGGGCGTACGCGTGGCCGTGCTGCAGTCGGTCCTCGACGGGCTGCAGGTGCTGTTGCCTGGCCTGCTCGCGGCCCTGGTGCTGTGGCTCGGCGCCCGGGCGGCCGTGCGCGGGGAGATCACGGGCGGCCAGCTCGTCACCTTCTACGGGTATGCGGCGTTCCTCGCCTGGCCCGTGCAGATGGCCACGCAGATGCTGCAGATGGTGATCCGCGCGGTCATCTCGTCGCGCAAGATCCTCGACGTGCTGCGGGTCACGGAGGCGACGCCGTCGTCCACCGACCCCGCCGACGCGCCCCCGGCCGGGTCCGACCTCGTCGACGAGGCGAGCGGGCTCGTGCTGCGCCCGGGCCGCGTGACCGGGCTGGTCAGCGCCGACCCGGACGCCTCGGCGGCCGTCGCGACGCGGCTGGGCCGGCTCGACGACGAGGCCGAGGCGGCCACGCCCGTCCGGCTCGGCGGCGTGCTGCTCGCCGACCTCGACAAGGACGCCCTCCGGCACCGCGTCGTGGTCTCCGAGGCCACGCCGCACCTGTTCTCCGGCGTGCTCGGCGAGGAGATCGACGCCCGTGGCCGCGCCACCGAGGCGGACCTGATGGCGGCCATGATGACTGCGGACGCGCACGACGTGCTCGACAGCGTGCCGGACGGCATCGCCGGCGAGCTGCCGGAGAAGGGCCGCTCGCTCTCGGGCGGTCAGCGCCAGCGCGTCGCCCTGGCGCGGGCGCTGCTCACCGAGCCGGAGGTCCTCGTGCTCGTCGAGCCGACCAGCGCCGTCGACGCGCACACCGAGGCGCGGATCGCCGAGCGCGTTGCCGAGGCCCGCCGCGGCCGCACGACACTGGTGGTCACCGCGAGCCCGCTCGTCCTCGACCACCTCGACGACGTGCTGCTCCTCGACGACGACGGCCGGGTGGCTGCGGGCGGCACGCACGCCGAGCTGCTCGCCCGCCGGGACGCGCACGGCGCCTCCTACCGGGCCGTCGTCGGCCGCAGCATGGCAGAAGATTCCGACCTGGAAGGAGCGGCGCGATGAGCGGCACCGCCAACCCGAACCTGCTCCCGATCGCCGACCGGGCGGAGGTCAACCGCACCGTGGGCCGGCTGTTCCGCCGGCACCGCGGCCAGCTCGGCGGCGTCGGCGTGCTGCACACGCTCGCGGCGCTCGCCGGCCTGGTCGGCCCGTTCGTGCTCGGTCGGATCATCGACCAGATCGCGGACGGCACCACGATCGCCGCGGTGGACGGGCTCGCCCTCGCGCTCCTGATCGCCGTCGTGGCGCAGGCCGTGATCACCCGGTACGCCCAGCGGCTGTCCATGGTGTTCGGCGAGCGGGTCTTCGCGGACCTGCGCGAGGAGTTCATGGACGCCGTGACCCGCCTGCCGCTGTCCGCGGTGGAGAAGGCCGGCACGGGCGACCTCGTCGCGCGCACCACGAACGACGTCAACAAGCTGCAGCACGCCGTGCGCTTCGGCGTCCCGCGCGTGCTCGTGTGCGTCGTGACGATCGCGCTGACGCTCGTGGCGTCGTTCCTCGCCTCGCCGCTCGTCGCGCTGGGGCTGCTGACCGGCGCCCCCCTGATCGCCGTGGCGACACGCTGGTACCTCAAGCGGGCCACGCCCGGGTACCTGCGCGAGTCGGCCGCGTACGCCACGATCAACGGCTCCATCACCGAGGCCGTCGAGGGCGCCCGCACCACCGACGCCCTGCACCTCGGCGCGCGCCTCCGCCGGCGGATCGACCGGGACCTGCGCGAGGCCTTCGACGCCGAGTCGTACACGCTGGGGCTGCGGCTGCGCCTCATCCCGGCGCTCGACGCGGCGGTCGCGATCGCGCCGATCGTCGTCATCCTGTGGGGCGGCTGGCTCGTCTCGCAGGACATGGTGACCATCGGCACCGTGGCGACCATCGCCATGTACGGCCACCAGATGGGCGGCTCGGTGTTCGACCTGGTGTTCTGGCTCGACGAGCTGCAGGTCGCCGCGGTGGCGCTGGCGCGCGTCGTCGGCGTCGGGCTCGTCGGCCCGGACCGCGTCGCGGGCACGGCGGTGCCCACGTCGGAGGACGTGCGGGCCCGCGCGGTGCGGTACGCCTACCGCGAGGGTCACGACGTCCTGCACGGCATCGACCTCGACCTCGGCCCGGGCGAGCGGCTCGCGGTGGTCGGGCCGTCGGGGGCCGGCAAGTCGACCCTGGGTCGCATGCTCGCAGGCATCCACCCGCCCACCGGCGGGTCGGTCACCGTGGGCGACGTGCCGCTCGTCGAGCTGCCCCTGGAGGACCTGCGCCACCACGTCGCGCTGGTCACCCAGGAGCATCACGTCTTCGTGGGCTCGCTCGCCGAGAACCTGCGCCTCGCCGACACGTCGGCGTCGGACGACGCGCTGTGGGAGGCGCTGGGCGCCGTCGACGCCCGCGGCTGGGCGGCGGCGCTGGACGACGGTCTGGAGACCGCGGTCGGATCGGGCGGGTACACGCTCACCCCGGCCCAGGCGCAGCAGATCGCGCTCGCGCGGCTCGTGCTGCTCGACCCGCACACGCTCGTCCTCGACGAGGCCACGTCGCTGCTCGACCCGCGAGCCGCCCGGCACCTGGAGCGGTCGCTCAACGCGGTGCTCACCGGCCGCACCGTGGTCGCCATCGCGCACCGCCTGCACACCGCCCACGACGCCGACCGCGTGGCCGTCGTCGACGGCGGGCGGATCACCGAGATCGGCCCGCACGACGAGCTCGTCGCCGCCGGCGGCGACTACGCCAGGCTCTGGCACAGCTGGCAGCACGAGTGACGCCGAGGTAGTCCCAAAATCGCCGAGGTAGTTCGAACTACCTCGGCGATTTTCGAACTACCTCGGCGATTTTGGGACTACCTCGGCGGGGCGACGGGCTGGCGGATGATCGTGCGCCACTTGTCAGGCGCCGCACGGCGCAGGTCGGACAGGTAGACCTCGTGGTGCAGCCCGCGCAGCCGCAGGCCCTGGGCGTCGATGAACGCGTGCAGCCGTTCGATGGTCTCCGGCTCGGTGGCGAACGGGCCGCGGTGCAGCACCTGCGCGGCGTCGCCCTCGTCGTAGCGCTCGAGGCGGACCCGGTCGGCGGCGGGCAGGTCCTTGTCGCGGCCCACGGCGGCCACGACGGTTGACGCGTCCACCTGGTCGACGGCGTCGGGCAGGCTGATCATCAGGGTCCAGCGCCACTCGTCCTTGGCATCCACGCTGAAGCGGCGTATGTCGTCCGCCCACCACAGCCCCTCGAGCGGCATGACGGTGTAGGCGTCCCCGGTGGTCTGCTTGATCGCCGCGCGCAGCGCGTACGCGAGCGGATACAGCGTCTCGACGGCCTCCCGGTACGCGGGCGCGGTGTTCGGGTCGCCCTCGCCGTCCACCATGAGGAACGGGCGGGGCCGGACGCCCAGCAGCGCCGGCGTCGTCGTCGCGCCGTACTGCTCGCGGAGCTCACGCTTCAGGTCGATGCTCACCATCGCCCCAGGATGGCCGCGGCCACCGACAAGATGCCCCGGGACGGACGGCCGCAGCTCAGCCGGGCAGCCCCGCGATGCCGGTCCCCACGGGATCGTCGTCCGCCTTCTGCCGTCCCCGGTGGGTGCCGGCAGCCTCGTCGCGCACGAGCCGCACCCACAGGAGCACCGCGAAGAGCCCGAAGACCCACCACTGCAGCGCGTAGAACAGGTTCTGCAGGTTGACGCCGTCGCCGCCCTCGAGGATGGGCCGGGGCAGCGGGACGGGCCCGCCGTCGGCCGCCGGGGTCTGCGCGGGTTCCGAGGACGTGAGCACCACGTACCCGGAGTAGATCGGCCCGCCCCAGGAGTTGACGAGCGCACCGGTGGCGATGGAGTCCACGAGCGGCGGGCCGTCGGAGTTCTCCGGCAGCGATCCGCCGCCTTCCTGGACGGATTCGGAGGCCTGCAGCCACCCCGTGACGCGCACCTCGCCGTCCGGCACGTCGAGCGCGGCGTCGCCCGGGTCCGGCGAGTCCACCCAGCCCCGCACCACGGGGACGACAGGCGCCCCGGACAGCGAGGCCCACGACTCGCCCCCGGAGCCGTCGTCCGTGACCCGCAGCGGCGTCAGCACCAGGTACCCGGTGCGGCCCTCCAGCGAGCGTCCGGCCACGAGCATCTGGCCGTCGGTCTCGTAGGTGCCGGTCACCCACGTCTCCTGCCCGACGAGCTCGCCGGGGAACGACGTCTGCGGTGGCAGCAGGTCGCCCAGCGCCTCGGGGCCATGAGCCACCGCCTCCGCGGCCTCCTGCTGCGCGGCGAGCTCCGCCCGCTCGTAGGCACGGTCGAGCTGCCACACGCCCAGCCGCGCGCACACGGCCGCGGCCAGCAGGAAGAGGAGCAGGATCCCGAGCATGCGGGGTCGGACGGCCACCGCCCAGAACGACCTGCGGGCGGGGCGGGGGCTGGACACGGCACCACCGTAATCGGCGCGCGGCCCTGCGACGGAATCGGTGCCGGCGGCACCTGACGGACTGCCAGATCGACGTCACGTCGATGACCCCGCCGGTCGTGCTGCATTCGGGTCCGGTGTGCGATGGAATGAGGGCGCAGACCGGGCAGCACCCCGCCGGCCGTCCCCGAGCTTCGCAGGAGCGTGTGATGAGCATCCCGTCCACGACCGCCAGCCCCACGCCGTGGCGCGCCACCGGCGTCGCCGATCTCCCGCCGGAAGCCATCGATCGGATCGACCAGTGGTGGCGGGCGGCCAACTACCTGTCCGTGGGGCAGATCTACCTGCTCAACAACCCTCTGCTGCGCACCCCGCTGACCCGCGACGACGTGAAGCCGCGCCTGCTGGGCCACTGGGGCACGACGCCCGGGCTCAACTTCCTGTACGCGCACCTCAACCGGGCGATCAAGACGCGCGAGCAGTCCACGATCTACGTCACCGGCCCCGGCCACGGCGGCCCCGGCCTGGTCGCGAACTCCTACCTCGAGGGCACGTACTCCGAGACCTACACGGACATCACCCCCGATGACGAGGGCCTGCGCCGCCTGTTCCGGCAGTTCTCGTTCCCGGGCGGCATCCCGTCGCACGTCGCGCCCGAGACCCCCGGCTCCATTCACGAGGGCGGCGAGCTGGGCTACGCCCTCAGCCACGCGTACGGCGCGGCCTTCGACAACCCGGACCTCCTCGTCGCGGCGGTGGTGGGCGACGGCGAGGCCGAGACCGGCCCGCTCGCCACGAGCTGGCACTCGAACAAGTTCATCAACCCGGTCAACGACGGCGTCGTGCTGCCGATCCTGCACCTCAACGGCTACAAGATCGCCAACCCGACCGTGCTCGGCCGCATCCGCGACGACGAGCTGCGCGACCTGATGATCGGCTACGGGCACACCCCGTACTTCTTCGTCGGCGGGTTCGACGGCGAGGACCACGCCGAGGCGCACCGCCGGTTCGCGGCGCTGCTCGACGAGGTTCTCGACCACGTCGCGCGCATCAAGCGCGAGGCGCACGAGGGCAACGACGAGCGCCCGGCCTGGCCCATGATCGTCTTCCGCACCCCGAAGGGCTGGACCTGCCCGCCCGTCATCGACGGCAAGAAGACCGAGGACTCGTGGCGGGCGCACCAGGTACCGCTCGCGAGCGCCCGGGACACGCCGGAGCACCTCGAGGTGCTGCGCGGCTGGCTCGAGTCGTACCGGGCGAGCGAGCTCTTCGAGGACGACGGCCGCCTGCGGCCCGAGATCGCCGCGCAGGCCCCGGTCGGCGAGCTGCGGATGAGCGGCAACCCGCACACGAACGGCGGGCTGCTCCTCAAGGACCTGCGGCTGCCCGACTTCCGTGACTACGCCGTGGACGTCTCGGCCCCCGGCGGCGGCATCGCGGAGTCGACGCGCGTGCTCGGGCAGTGGCTCACCGACGTCGTGCGCCTCAACCCCGACAACTTCCGCATCTTCGGGCCGGACGAGACGGCATCGAACCGCCTGCAGGCGGTCTACGAGGTCACCGACAAGCAGTGGAACGCGGACTTCTTCGGGCCCGACGTCGACGAACACCTGGCCCGCGCCGGGCGCGTCATGGAGATGCTGAGCGAGCACCAGTGCCAGGGCTGGCTGGAGGGCTACCTGCTCACCGGGCGGCACGGCCTGTTCACCAGCTACGAGGCCTTCATCCACATCGTCGACTCGATGTTCAACCAGCACGCCAAGTGGCTCAAGGTCACCAACGACATCCCGTGGCGGCGGCCGGTCGCGAGCCTCAACTACCTGCTGTCGAGCCACGTATGGCGCCAGGACCACAACGGCTTCAGCCACCAGGACCCGGGCTTCATCGACCACGTGGTCAACAAGAAGGCCGAGATCGTGCGGGTGTACCTGCCGCCGGACGCGAACACGCTGCTCAGCACCTACGACCACGTCCTGCGGTCGCGCCAGTACGTCAACGTGGTGGTGGCGGGCAAGCAGCCCGCCCCGCAGTTCCTGTCGATGGAGCAGGCGATCGCGCACTGCACCCGCGGCCTGGGCATCTGGGAGTGGGCGGGCACGGAGACGCCGGGCGAGGACCCGGACGTCGTGTTCGGCTGCGCCGGCGACGTCCCGACGCTCGAGGTGCTGGCCGCCGTCGACATCCTGCGCAGACGGGTGCCGGAGCTGAAGATCCGCGTGGTCAACGTGGTCGACCTCATGCGCCTGCAGGACGTGCACGAGCACCCGCACGGCCTGTCCGACCAGGACTTCGACACGCTGTTCACGGCCGACCGTCCGGTGATCTTCAACTACCACGGCTACCCGTGGCTGATCCACCGCCTCACCTACCGCCGCACCAACCACGGCAACATCCACGTGCGCGGTTACAAGGAGGAGGGCACCACGACCACGCCCTTCGACATGGCGATGCTCAACGACATCGACCGCTTCCACCTGGTGATCGACGTCATCGACCGGGTGCCGTTCCTGCGGTCGAAGGCCGCCGGGCTGCGCCAGGAGAT
Source organism: Isoptericola sp. Y581 (assembly GCF_059445475.1). NCBI lineage: Bacteria > Bacillati > Actinomycetota > Actinomycetes > Micrococcales > Promicromonosporaceae > Isoptericola > Isoptericola sp. Y581. Next base: position 130,642 of record NZ_JCAIUK010000004.1, read on the forward strand.
GGTCGACGCCCGCCTCACGGCCCGCCAGTACACGCGCGAGCACGGCGAGGACCTCCCCGAGGTGCGCGACTGGGTGTGGCCGGACGCCGGCGACACGGCGACCGAGCAGGGTGGGCCGCAGTACGACGCCTCCGCCGCGACGGGCGGCGACAACGAATGACAGGTGACGACGAATGACAGGTGACGCCGCGTGACCGGTACGTCCCGCTCGATCTATATCGCCTCCCCCGAGGGCGAGACCGGCAAGTCCACGGTGGCGCTCGGCGTCCTGGACCTGCTGGTGCGGCAGGTCTCCCGCGTCGGGGTCTTCCGGGCGGTCTCCCGCGTGCCGTCGCGGCCGGCGTCGGACGCGGGCGGCGACGCCCCGCGCGACCACGTCCTGGAGATGCTCCTGGAGCACGACGGCGTGGACCTCGGCTACGAGGAGGCGGTCGGCGTCACGTACGACGACGTGCACGCCGACCCGGAACGGGCGCTGGCGCGCATCGTCGACCGCTACCACGCCGTCGCCGACACCTGCGACGCCGTCGTGGTGGTCGGCACCGACTACACGGACGTGACGGGCGCCACCGAGCTGGCGTTCAACGCCCGGGTGGCGGCCAACCTGGGCGCGCCGGTGCTGCTCGTCGCCTCGGGGCGGGACCGGACGACCGACGAGGTGCGCGCCCTGACGCGGCTCAGCGTCTCCGAGCTGCGCGCCAACCACGCCCAGCCGGTGGGCGTCGTGGTCAACCGCAGCGGCCCGGCGGTGCTCGCCGCGGGCGCGCCGGCGCTCGTCGGCGACCTGGACCTGCCGGTCTGGACCATCCCCGAGGAGCCGTTCCTGCACGCGCCGACGGTCGGCCGCCTCGCCGAGGCGGTCGAGGGCACGCTCATGCTGGGCGACCCGGACCTGATGGGCCGCGAGGCGCTGGAGGTGATCGTCGGGGCGATGTCGTTCGAGCACGTGCTCGACCACCTGTCCGACGGCGCAGTCGTCATCCTGCCGGGCGACCGCTCGGACGTGCTGCTCGGGCTGCTGTCCGCGCACGCGGCCGCCACGTTCCCGTCGCTGGCCGGCATCGTGCTCACCGGCGGCTACGTGCCGCGCGGCGTGATCGCGCAGCTGCTGTCCGCGCTCGGCCCCCGCGTCCCGGTCGTGGCGACCACCCTCGACACGTACCAGGCGGCACGACGCGCGGCCGAGACGCACGGCTACGTCACCGTGGCCTCGACCCGCAAGATCGACGTGGCGCGGGCGCTGTTCGAGCAGCACGTCGACGGCGCGGCGCTGCTGGCCCGTCTCGACCTGCCGCGCACGCCCGTGGTCACGCCCCTGATGTTCGAGTACGGGCTCATCGAGCGCGCCCGCGGCGACCGCCGCCGCGTCGTGCTGCCGGAGGGCGACGACGACCGCGTGCTGCGCGCCGCGTCGACCGTGCTGGCGCGCGGTATCGCGGACCTCGTGATCCTGGGCGACGAGACCCCGATCCGGGCGCGGGCCGCCGAGCTGGGCCTCGACATCGCGGCGGCCACCGTGCTCTCCCCCACCGACCCCGAGCACGTGGAGCAGTTCGCCGCCGAGTACGCGCGGCTCCGCGCCCACAAGGGCATGACGGTGGAGCGAGCGCGCGAGTTCGTCACCGACGTGTCGTACTTCGGCACGATGATGGTGCACCTCGGCCTCGCGGACGGCATGGTCTCGGGCGCCGCGCACACCACGGCGCACACCATCCGGCCGTCGTTCGAGATCGTGAAGACGCAGCCCGGCGTCTCGGTCGTGTCGTCCGTCTTCCTCATGTGCCTGCAGGACCGGGTGCTGGTCTACGGCGACTGCGCCGTCATCCCCGACCCGACTGCGGAGGAGCTAGCGGACATCGCCATCTCGTCGTCGGCCACGGCCGCGCAGTTCGGCGTGGACCCGAAGGTCGCGATGCTCTCGTACTCCACGGGCACCTCGGGGTCCGGCGCGGACGTGGACAAGGTGCGCTCCGCGACCGAGCTGGTCCGCGAGCGCCGTCCCGACCTGTCCGTGGACGGCCCCATCCAGTACGACGCCGCCGTGGACGCGTCCGTCGCGGCGTCGAAGCTGCCGGAGTCCTCCGTGGCGGGCCGGGCGACGGTGTTCGTCTTCCCCGACCTGAACACGGGCAACAACACGTACAAGGCCGTGCAGCGCTCGGCGGGCGCGGTCGCCGTCGGCCCGGTCCTGCAGGGGCTCAACAAACCCGTCAACGACCTGTCGCGCGGCGCGCTCGTCGCCGACATCGTCAACACCGTGGCGATCACGGCGATCCAGGCGCAGACGCCGACCGACCCGCAGGAGGTTCCCGCATGAGCATCGTCCCCGAGGCAGAGCGGTCCAACCCGTACAGCGCGTACGGGGCGCACGGGTCGGTGCTCGTGCTCAACTCGGGCTCGTCGTCGCTGAAGTACCAGCTCGTCAACCCGGTGGGCGGTGAGGCGATCGCGGCGGGCACGGTGGAGCGGATCGGCGAGACCTCGGGCGACTCGAAGGGCATCGTCACGCACACGTTCGCGGGCAACCGCACGCGCCGCGAGCTCGAGGTGCCGGACCACGGGGAGGCTCTGCGCCTCGCGCTGGGCATGTTCGCCGAGATCGGCCCGCACCTCGAGGACGCGGGGATCTACGCCGTCGGCCACCGGGTGGTGCACGGCGGGGCGGAGTTCTCCGGGCCGGTCGTCGTGGACGACGGCGTGGTGGACCGCATCGAGGCGCTGGTGCCGCTCGCCCCCCTGCACAACCCGGCGAACGTGCAGGGCATACGGGTGGCGCGCGAGCTGCTGTCCGACGTCCCGCACGTCGCGGTCTTCGACACCGCGTTCTTCCAGGGCCTGCCCGCCGCGGCCTACACGTACGCGATCGACCGCGAGGTCGCCGCCGCCCACGACGTGCGCCGGTACGGGTTCCACGGCACCAGCCACCAGTACGTGACCGGCAAGGTCGCGCGGGTGCTGGGCCGCCGCGTGCAGGACCTGCACACCATCGTGCTGCACCTGGGCAACGGGGCGTCCGCGTCGGCCGTGCGCGGCGGCGCGCCGATCGACACCTCCATGGGGCTCACGCCGCTGGAGGGGCTGGTCATGGGCACGCGCTCGGGCGACATCGACCCGGCCGTCGTGTTCCACCTCGCCCGCAACGCGGGCATGAGCATCGACGAGCTCGACACGCTGCTGAACAAGCGCTCGGGCATGCTGGGGCTGTCCGGCGTGAACGACTTCCGCGAGCTGCGCCGCCTCATCGACGACGGCGACGAGGCGGCCGCCCTCGCGTTCGACGTGTACATCCACCGGCTGAGGAAGTACGTGGGCGCGTACGCGGCGCTGCTCGGGCGGGTGGACGTCATCGCGTTCACCGCGGGCGTGGGCGAGAACGACCCGGCGGTGCGGGCCGCCGTCTGCGAGGGGCTCGCGGGCATGGGCATCGCCGTCGACCCGGAGCGCAACGAGGCCCGCCGTGGCGGGGAGCGCATCGTCTCCCCCGACTGGACGTCCACGCTGGTCATGGTCATCCCGACCATGGAGGAGCTGGCGATCGCGCGGCAGGCCGTCGAGGCCGTCGACGGGCGGAACCCGTCGTCGGCGGTCACCTCCGGCTGAGTGACGCCGACGCGCGGGCGGCATGTTCGGCGGCGGTGGTGAGCGCGGCCCTTCCGTGAGGGTCTGGGCCCGTCGGTCATGGAGTCATCCGGTCTCAGGAAGCGGAAGCGGTGAGCCACACGACGACGGACTCGACGAGCTCGGCCGGGGATGCGGAGACGTCGAGGGTGATCCCGTCCTCGTCCGGTCGGAGCGGTTCGAGCGTGGCGAGCTGGGACGGCAGCAGCGTCGTCGGCATGAAGTGCCCGGAGCGGTTCGCCATGCGTTCCGCCAGCAGGTCGGGGCTGCCCGTGAGGTGCACGAACCGGACGCGGTCGCGCGCCCGACGCAGCTCGTCGCGGTAGGCGCGCTTGAGCGCCGAGCAGGTGACGACCGCCGCGCGGTCGGCGTCGGACTCGGCGTCGAGCCACTCGCGGATGGCCTCGAGCCAGGGCGCCCGGTCGGTGTCGGTGAGCGGGGTGCCGGCGCTCATCTTCTCGATGTTCGCGGGCGGGTGGAACTCGTCCGCCTCCGCGAGGTCGTGGCCGAGACGGTCGGCCAGGAGGCCGGCGACGGTGGTCTTGCCGGAGCCGGCCACGCCCATGACGACGAGGTGGTCGGTGCCCGGCAGCCGCGACGTGCTGGTCACGCGGGCCTCCTGCGGTGCGTTCGCGACGACGGTGTCCATGTCGACTTCCTTGTCCCTGTGCTCGTGCCTGTGGCCGGGGCAAGCGGCCGTGACGTCGTCAGAGCATGCACCACTGGTAATACCTTTGCCAAGATTGGTGACACCAAACGACACCGGGCGGCGCCGCGTGGATAGGCTCGCCCCATGCCCCGTCCCTCCCTGCACGCCGCGGTGCTCGACTCCCTCGGGCTCGCGATCGCCGGCGGCGAGGCGCCCCCGGGCACGCCGCTGACGCTGGACGGGATCGGCGCGGAGCACGGGGTCTCGCGCACCGTCGCGCGCGAGGTGATGCGACTGCTCGAGGGCCTCGGGATGGTCCGCTCCCGCCGTCGGGTCGGTCTGGTCGTCCTCGGCATCGAGGACTGGAACGTCCTCGACCCTCGCATCATTCGGTGGCGGCTGCAGGGTCCCGGGCGCGACGCCCAGCTGCGCAGCCTCACCGAGCTGCGCCACGCCGTCGAGCCGCTGGCCGCCGCCGGCGCCGCCCGGCACGCCTCGCCGCAGGTGCGCGGCGAGCTGCTGGACCTGGCACGACGCATGCGGCCCACCGGCGAGGCCGGCGACCTCACCGAGTTCCTCGCCCTCGACGTCCGCATGCACGAGCTGCTGCTGCGCTCCAGCGGCAACGAGATGTTCGGCCCCCTGGCGGACGTCGTCGCCGAGGTCCTGGCCGGCCGGACAAACCTGGGGCTGATGCCCCCCTCGCCGGTGCCCGAGGCGCTGGACCAGCACGAGGCCGTCGCCCGCGCCGTCGCGGACGGCGACCCCGCGGCCGCGGAGGCGGCCATGTCCGCGATCGTGGGGGAGGTACGCCGGACCCTCACGCGCCGGGACCAGGAGCGGGACACCGAGCAGGTCCGCGCATGACGCTCCTCATCGACCCGCCCGCCTGGCCCGCGCACGGCACGCTGTGGTCGCACCTGGTCTCCGACACGTCGCTGCACGAGCTGCGCGCGTTCGCCCGTGCGCATGGTCTCGGCGACCGGGCCTTCGACCTCGACCATTACGACGTGCCCGCCGAGCGGCACGACACGCTCGTCGCGGCGGGCGCCGTCGCGCTGGACGGGCGGACGCTCGCGCGGCGCCTCGGCGCGTCGGTGCTGCGCGTCCCGGGCCGGGAGCGGCGGCGCGCCTCGCGCGCGGCGCTCCTCGACCGGTGGGGCCGCCTGTGGGACCCCCGCGCCGGCCCGCGGGTGCACGCCGTCGGCGTCGATCTCGTGGACCGCTGGCGCGAGCCGCACCGCGTGTACCACTCGCGCCTGCACCTGGCCGACTCCCTCGACGCCCTCAGCCAGCTCGTCGCCGACGACGCCTCCGGCTCGGGCTGGCACGCGGCCGTCGCGCTGTGGTTCCACGACGCGGTGCACGACGGCAAGGCCGGCAGCGACGAGAAGCGCTCGGCCGCGCTGGTCGGCACGCTGCTGGGCCCGCTCGTCGGCGGCGCGGGGCCGGCCGGGCGGGCGGCGGCGGTGTCGTCGCAGGACGCCGACGAGGTCGCGCGGCTCGTGCTCGTCACGACCGACCACGCGCCCACGGCCGAAGACCCCACCGGGGCGCTCGTCAGCGACGCCGACCTCGCGATCCTCGGCGCCGAGCCGACGCGCTACGCCCGGTACGCGGCCCAGGTGCGGGCCGAGTACGGCCACGTGCCCGACGACGCGTTCCGCACGGGCCGGGCGGCGGTCCTGGACCAGCTCGCGGGGCTGCCGGCGCTGTTCCGGACCGCCGCCGGCGCGACCCGCTGGGCCGGATCTGCCGGTCGGAACCTGCGTGCCGAGCGCGCCGCGCTTGAGCCCTGACGGCGGATATCGTCTCGGCATGACCGAAGACGTACTCACCAGCGTCGCTGAGGGCGTCGCCACGGTGACCCTGAACCGCCCCTCCAAGAAGAACTCGATCACCACCGCGATGTACGCCGCGCTGGCGGATGCGCTCGACGCCGCGGAGGCGGACACGGACGTCCGGGCCGTGGTGGTGCAGGGCGACGAGACCGTGTTCTGTGCGGGCAACGACATCGGCGACTTCGTCGACCGCCCGCAGGCCGGCCCCGACGACCCAGGGTTCCGCTTCCTGCGCACGATCGCGCGGTTCCCGAAGCCCCTCGTCGCGGCCGTGTGCGGCCCGGCCGTCGGTGTCGGCGCCACGATGCTGCTGCACTGCGACCTCGTGTACGCCGGCGAGGGCGCGACGCTCCTGTTCCCGTTCGTAGACCTCGGCCTGGTCCCCGAGGCGGCGTCCAGCCTCCTGCTGCCGCGGGTCGTCGGCCACCAGCGGGCCGCGGCCGCCCTGATGCTCGGCGAGCCGATCCTCGCCGCCGCGGCGCTCGACGCCGGGCTGGTCAACCGGGTGCTGCCGGACGCCGAGGTGCTCGGCTTCGCCCGCGCGCAGGCGGCCCGGCTGGCCGCCAAGCCCGTCGCGGCGCTCGTGGAGACCAAGCGGCTCCTGCGGGCCGGCACGCAGGCCGCCGTGCTCGACCGGATCGAGGACGAGGGCGCGGTGTTCACCCGCCTGCTGGGCGAGCCCGCGGCGCAGGCTGCCCTGAGCTCTTTCCTGACCCGCCCCTAGGGCAGGCGCAGCCGCCGCATCGCGCCGAGGGCGACGGTGAGCACCCGGCTCGGGGTCTCGCCCCCGAGGGTGTACAGCGTGTCGAGGGAGACGCCGAGCCGCGCGCCGCGCTGGGCGGCGACGGTCTGCACCTCGGTCATCGCCTCGATCGCCTCCCGCCCGTGCCGGCGGCCCAGCCCGGAGGCCTTGAACCCACCCATCGGCGCAGCCGCGGACGCCCACGCGGAGGCGTACCCGTCGTTGATCACGACGGTGCCGGCCTCCACGCGCGCCGCCAGGCGCCGCGCCCGCCCGACGTCCGCGGACCAGATGCTCGCGTTGAGCCCGAACTCGGTGTCGTTCATGACGCGCACGGCCTCGTCGTCGGACGCCACGCGCGTCACCGCGACCACGGGCCCGAAGGTCTCGTCCGTGGCGCACAGCGCGTCCGCGGGGACGTCGTCGAGCACGGTCGGGGCGTAGAAGAACGGCCCGACGTCAGAGCGGTGCACGCCCCCGACGAGGGCGCGCGCGCCCTTGGCGAGCGCGTCGTCCACGTGCTCGATGACGCGGTCGAGCTGCGCCGCGGAGACGAGCGAGCCGACGTCCGCCGTGTAGTCGAGCCCCGTCCCGAGCGTCAGCTCGCGCACCGCGGCCGTGAACCGCTCCAGGAATGCGTCCGCGATCTCCTCGTGCAGCACCAGCCGCTCGATGGACATGCACAGCTGGCCGGCGTTGGAGAAGCAGGCCCGCACCACGCCCGGCACCGCCGAGTCGAGGTCCGCATCGGCCGCCACGTAGAGGGGGTTCTTGCCGCCCAGCTCGAGCGTCGCCCCGATGAGCCGTTCGCCCGCGCGCGCCGCCACCTTGCGACCCGTCGCTGTCGACCCCGTGAACACGACGTGGTCCACGTGCTCCACGAGCGCCGCGCCCACGTCGCCCCCGCCCGTGACCACCAGGAACAGGTCCTCCGGCAGCCCCGCGTCCTCGAGCACCTCTGCCACCCACAGGGCCGAGAGCGAGGTCTGCGGGTCCGGCTTCACGACGACGGCGTTCCCGGCCAGCAGGGCGGGCACCGCCTCGGAGAGCACGAGGGTCAGCGGGTAGTTCCAGGGCGTGATCGCGCCGACCACACCCACGGGACGGCGGTGCACGCGGACGCCGGTGAGGAGAGGCAGCATCCCGGGCTCACGACGGTCGGCCAGGTAGGACGGCCCGCCCACCGTGTAGTGCCGGCAGACCAGCGCGATGTCCGCGACCTCCTCGAAGGCGCCGCGCCGCGACTTGCCGGACTCCATCTGGATCAGGTCGAGGATCTCCGACTGGCGCCGCAGCACGATCGCCCCGAGGCGGTCGAGCACCGCCACGCGCTCCCGCACGGGAGTCCGCGCCCAACGCTCCTGCGCGTCGCGCGCCCGCCGGACGGCGTCCGTCACGTCGTCCGTCGACGACAGCGGGAACGCGGCGAGGGGAGCACCCGTGAAGGGCAGCATCGAGCGGTGCGTCCCTGCAGCGTGCGAGGTCACGATGCGCCGCGTCAGCGGCTCCACGACGTCGGGCTCCAGGACATAGGTGGCGGCTGGCAGCTCGGGGTCGAGGAGATCCTCGAGAGCTCCTTCGCCCTCGTGCGCGGTGGACATGGCCGACACCATACGCGGACCCGGTGTCACCAGGGCAACCGTCGTCCAAGGTTCGCCGGGCCGTTCGCTCTCAGCGCGACCGGGAACGTTTCCGGCCCCCGGGCGCGACGGCGGGCGGCCGCTACAGGTCGCGGCCCAGGACCACGCAGTCGGAGTCGGTGTATCCGAGCGCCTCGTAGAACCCCAGCACGCCCTCGTTCCCGTGCCGCACCATGAGGCGCATCTTGCGCACGCCCCGCCGGCGCAGCCAGTCCTCGGCCGCGCCCATCGCAGCTCGACCCAGTCCCCCGCGCTGCACCCCGGGGCTGACGGCCAGGTAGTAGACCCACCCCCGGTGGCCGTCGTAGCCGACCACGGCGGACGCCACCACCTCGTCCTCCCCCGCGGCGACCAGGACGGTCGACGTCGGGTTGGTCCGGGCATCGGCGATGTCCAGGTGCGGGTCGTTCCACCGCCGGGTCAGCCCGCAGGCCCCCCACAGCGTGACGACCTGCTCGACGTCGCCGTCCTCGATCTCCCGGAACGCGACGTCGAGCGCGTCCCGGGTCGTGGCGCCGGTGGTCATCGCGGCTGGTAGGGGGACACGACGACCTCGACCCGCTGGAACTCCTTGAGGTCCGAGTAGCCGGTCGTGGCCATGGCCCGGCGCAGGGCGCCGACCAGGTTGAGGGTGCCGTCGGCGGTGCCGCTGGGCCCGAACAGGATCTGCTCGAGCGAGCCGGCCGTGCCGACCTCGACCCGCTCGCCGCGCGGCAGCACCGCGTGGTGCGCCTCCGGACCCCAGTGCCAGCCCTGACCCGGCGCCTCCGACGCACGGGCGAGCGCGGCGCCGAGCATGACGGCGTCGGCCCCGCACGCGACGGCCTTGACCACGTCGCCCGAGCGGCCCACGCCGCCGTCGGCGATGACGTGCACGTACCGGCCGCCCGACTCGTCGAGGTAGTCGCGGCGCGCGGCGGCGACGTCGGACACGGCGGTCGCCATGGGGGCGTGGATGCCGAGGCCGACGCGCGTCGTGTGCGCGGCCCCGCCGCCGAAGCCGACGAGCACGCCGGCCGCGCCCGTGCGCATGAGGTGCAGCGCCGCGGTGTAGGTGGACGCGCCGCCGACGACGACGGGCACGTCGAGCTCGTAGATGAACCTCTTGAGGTTGAGCGGCTCGGCGTTGCCCGAGACGTGCTCGGCGGAGACCGTGGTGCCGCGGATGACGAACAGGTCGACGCCGGCGTCGACCACCGTCTGATAGTGCTCCTGCGTGCGCTGCGGGGACAGGGCCCCGGCGACCGTGACGCCCGAGGCGCGGATCTCCTTGAGGCGCTGCGTGATCAGCTCGGGCTTGATCGGCTCGGCGTAGATCTCCTGCATGCGCTGGGTCGCCTGCTCGGCCGACAGGTCGCGGATCTCGGCGAGCAGCGGCTCGGGCGACTCGTAGCGCGTCCACAGGCCCTCGAGGTCGAGGACGCCCAGGCCGCCATGATTCCCCAGCGCCACCGCGGTGTCCGGGCTCATCACGGAGTCCATCGGCGCCGACATGATCGGCAGCTCGAAGTGGTAGGCATCGATCTGCCACTCCACGGAGACGTCCTTCGGGTCGCGCGTGCGCCGCGAGGGCACGATCGCGATGTCGTCGAAGGAGTATGCGCGGCGGCCGCGCTTGCCACGTCCGATCTCGATCTCGTTGCTCACCGGACCAGGGTACCGGCGCGGCCCCGGGACGGTCGGGCCCGTCCGGCACGGCGCGGCTGTCGGTGGCCGGTGGCACAGTCCGTGCCAGGTCGAGGCCGGCAACGAGGCCCCGCCGGGAGGGCAGTGAGCATGACGAGGCACGGAGCGCAGCACACGGGGTGGTCGAGCGACCCCGTGCTCGGGTTCGACACCGAGACCACGGGCCTCGACGTCTGTCACGACCGCATCGTCACCGCGGCCCTCGTGCTCCGGAGCCCCGGGCAGCGCACCGACGTGCGCACCTGGATCCTCGACCCCGGCGTCGAGATCCCCGCGGAGGCCGCCGCCATCCACGGCATCACCACCGCGCACGCCCGGGCGGCCGGGCAGGCGCCCGGCACGGCGCTCGAGCAGATCGCGACCACGCTGGTCGAGCACGTCCGCCGGGGTGCGCCGCTCGTGGCGTACAACGCCTCGTTCGACCTCTCGCTGCTCGACGCCGAGCTGGCCCGGCACGACCTCGCCACCGTGCCCGAGCGGCTCGGCCGCCCCGTCTCCCCCGTGATCGACCCGCTCCAGCTCGACCGCTGGCTCGACGGCTCGCGGGAGGGCAAGCGGCGGCTCGGCGACCTGTGCGCCCTGTACGAGATCGAGGGCGTCGGCAACCTGCACACGGCCGACGTCGACGCGCTCGCCACGCTCGACGTGCTCGACGCGCAGCTCACCCGGCACCCGCACCTGCGGAGCGTCGCGCTCGAGGCCCTGCACGCCGCGCAGGCGGGGGTGCACCACGACTGGGCGGAGCGCGTCAACGCCGAGCGCGCCGCGCTGCACGACGGCCGCCCGCCGACGTCGACGGCCTGGCCGTCCCAGCCGGCGCCGGCGGTCACCGAGTCGATCAGCCCGACCCTGCGCGCCGGCTGACGACAGCGGGCACCGGCTCCTGGCCGCGCCAGGCGGCCGCGCGGTGGTCCACGCCGAGCAGCACGTTCCAGTACGCGTTGTGCGGCCGCACGAGCCCCGGCGGCCCGGGCACGCCGGTGGCGTCCCAGGTGTCCGAACGACCGGAGCGAGCTGTGCACCAGCACGATCGACGGCGGGTTTCACGGGCATTCGAGCCTGTCGAGACCCGGGCCTCGACAGGCTCGACCGGCGTCGTCAGAAGCCGGTGTAGTTCGGCGCCTCGACGGTCATCTGCACGTCGTGGGGGTGGCTCTCCTTGAGGGAGGCGGAGGTGATCCGCACGAACCGGCCCTTGGCCTGCAGCTCCGGCACGGTGCGGGCGCCCACGTAGAACATCGACTGGTGCAGGCCACCCACGAGCTGGTGCGCCACGGCGTTGAGCGTGCCCTTGTACGGCACCTGCGCCTCGATGCCCTCGGGCACGATCTTGTCGTCGCTGGTGACCTCGGCCTGGAAGTACCGGTCCTTGGAGAACGACTTCTTGCCGCGCGAGGACATGGCCCCCATCGAGCCCATCCCGCGGTATGCCTTGTACTGCTTGCCGTTGACAAGGATCGTCTCGCCCGGCGCCTCCTCGGTGCCGGCCAGCATCGAGCCGAGCATGACCGCCTCGGCCCCCGCGACGATCGCCTTGCCGATCTCGCCGGAGTGCCGCATGCCGCCGTCCGCGATCACCGGGATCCCGGCCTCGCGCGCGGCGAGGGACGCCTCGTAGACGGCGGTGATCTGCGGCACGCCGACACCCGTGACGATGCGGGTGGTGCAGATCGAGCCCGGGCCCACGCCGACCTTGATGCCGTCGGCGCCCGCGTCGACGAAGGACTGCGCGCCCTCCTTGGTCGCGACGTTGCCGCCGATCACCTGCACGTGCCGGGTGGCGGGGTCGGTCTTGAGTCGGCGGACCATGTCGACGAGCATCGCCACGTTGCCGTGCGCGGTGTCCGCGACCAGGACGTCGACGCCCGCGTCGACCAGGGTCGTCGCCCGCTCCCACGCGTCGCCGAAGTAGCCGATCGCCGCGCCCACGAGCAGGCGCCCCTGCCCGTCCTTGGAGGCGTTCGGGAACTGCTCGGACTTCACGAAGTCCTTGACGGTGATGAGCCCAGCCAGCCGGCCCTCGTCGTCCACCAGCGGCAGCCGCTCGAGCTTGTGCTTGCGCAGCAGGAGCGTCGCGTCGTCGCGCGCGATCCCCGCCGGTCCGGTGATGAGCGGGGCGGGGGTCATGACCTCGGAGACCTTGGTCGTGGCCCACTCGGCAACGGGGGTGAAGCGCAGGTCGCGGTTGGTGACGATCCCGGTCAGGCGACCGCCCGCGTCGACCACCGGGAACCCGGAGATGCGGTACTCCCCCGCCCGCTTGTCGAGCTCCTCGAGCGTCGCGTCCGGGCCGATCGTCACCGGGTTGGAGATGATGCCGGTCTGCGTGCGCTTCACGAGGTCGACCTGGTACGCCTGGTCCTCGATCGACAGGTTGCGGTGCAGCACGCCGATGCCGCCCTGGCGCGCCATCGCGATCGCCATCCGGGACTCGGTGACGGTGTCCATCGCCGCGGAGACCAGCGGCACCCGCAGGGAGATCTCGCGGGTGAGGCGCGAGGTCGTGTCGATGTCCGTGGGGGCCAGGTCCGAGTAGCCCGGCAGCAGCAGCACGTCGTCGTACGTGAGGCCGAGGAATCCGAACGGGTCGTGCGCGGGCGAGGTCGAGTCCGTCATGTCAGGAGTCTACGTTCCCGAGGTCGCCGATATTCCGGCCCGAGGCGCCGTCGGAGGCCGGGGTGGCGGACCTCACGCCACGACGGCGAGCGCCTCGTGCAGCATCGCGGTGAAGGACCGGACGCGCTGCACCGTCGCGGCCAGGGGAAGCTCGCTCGCCGCGTCGTCACGACGCAGGCTGACGATGATCGGGAGCTCGGAGAAGCCGTCGTGCACCGCGTGCACGAGGTCGAGGTCGGGCCGCCGCTGCGCCGTGGCGAGCACAAGGGCCGCGGGCCGCACCATCGTCACGAGCTCGAGCGAGCGGTGCGTGCTCGCCGGCCCGGTCACGATCCGCGCGGTCGCCCCCTTGGCCGTCAGCGCCGCGGCCAGTGCGTGCGCCGACAGCGGGACCACCTCGTCGGGGGCCGCGAAGATGAGCACGATCTTGCGCATCCGGCTGGGGTGGTTCGCGGGCGGCGCGCCGCCCGCGACCATCGCCCGCTCGAACGCCTCGGTGAAGTCGCGCAGCGCGCGCAGGGCCGCCGTCGCCAGGACCACCTCCGGGACCGCGCCCGGTCCGGCGAGCACCGTCCGCTGCGCCACGCGCTGCCAGGCGGGCTCGGCGACCTCCGTCCACCAGACTGCCGGGTCGCCCTGCGCGGACAGGGCCAGCAGGTCGTCGCAGGACGCCTGGTCGTAGGCCAGGGCGGCGTCGACGACGGCGGACACGAGCCCGGAGGCGCTCCGCCCCGGAGCCGCGCTGGACGTCGCCGGGGAGCGCTCACCACCGCCGGGGAGCGCCCGCAGGTGGGCACGACCTGACCGCGGAGGGTCGCTGTCGGCCGGGCGGGCCGGCCGCTGCTCGTCGTCGGGCTCGCGCGCCGTGTCACCGGCGTCGGAAGCCTTCGCGGCGGCCTGCTCGGTGGCCTCCTCGAGCTCCTCGACGCCGGCCTCGAGCGCCGCGCGGGCGGCGTCCACGGGCGCCACGCCCTCGAGCGTGAGGCGGCGCATCACGAGCAGGCGCGCCACGTCCTCGGGCGTGTAGCGACGGTGCGATCCCGCGGTGCGGGCGGACGGGCCGAGTCCGTAGCGACGGTCCCACGTGCGGAGGGTCGCCGGGGCCACCCCCAGGCGCCTGGCGACCGCCGCGACGGCGAGGCCCGGGCTCGACGCGCGAGACCCGCCCCCGCGAGGGGCGGGCCGGGATGAGGTCATGGCCTCGATTCTGCCGAGAGGACCCGGGGGTCGCCACTGCGCAGCCGGGCGCGCCGCGATCCATCTCACAGACGCACGTCAAAGCCGGTCAATGCCGGCCGAACCGATTCACACCGGGAGGCGGAAGTTGAACACTGAACCATTAACCTCGTCACACAACTGCACCTTGAACAACTTCTGCACAACTTGTAGGTTGTTCGGCATGACGGAGATCTCAAGACTTCCCGGCCCTGTGATGGAGCTGTGGGAGTGGCAGTACCAGGGTTCGTGCCGCGACACGGACGACACACTGTTCTTCCACCCGGAGGGTGAGCGTGGATCGACCCGCCGACGGCGGGCCGAGGCGGCCAAGGCGATCTGCAGTTCCTGCCCCGTCATGCTGGAGTGCCGAGAGCAGTCGCTCCAGGTGCGCGAACCCTACGGCGTGTGGGGCGGGCTCAGCGAGGACGAGCGGTCCGCCATCCTCGCCGGCACCTCCCGCAAGACCGGCTGAGAGCCGCCGGAATCTGTCATGACGCACGAAGGCCCCGCACCGATCTCGATGCGAGGCCTTCCGCGCTGGCTCGTCGTCAGGCGACGACGACCGCGAGGACGTCGCGCGCGGAGAGGACGAGGTAGTCCTCACCGGCGTACTTGATCTCGGTGCCGCCGTACTTGCTGTAGATGACCTTGTCACCGACCTTCACGTCGACGGGGACACGGTTGCCCTTGTCGTCGAAGCGACCCTCGCCCACGGCCAGGACCTCGCCCTCCTGGGGCTTCTCCTTGGCGGTGTCCGGGATGACCAGGCCGGAAGCGGTCGTGGTCTCGGCCTCGATGGCCTTGACGACGATCCGGTCCTCGAGCGGCTTGATGGGGACCGACACGTCGGACCTCCTTGTTTCGCTGTGCATGGATGGACTGAGGTCGCGCCCAGCGGCTGGCCGTCGTCGCGGGTGCCGGTTACAGCCTGCGGTCGCTGACGACAAATCTAGGCAGCCGTTAGCACTCTGACAAGTCGAGTGCCAATAATTCACCGAGAGCGTCGCGCCTGGTGCTCGTCCCCGACCCGGCGGCGACGCCTGAGACGATGGCCCGATGGACGCCGCCTCCGTGAGCAAGCTGCTGAGCCCCGAGGGCTGGGCACTGCTCAACGCCCTGCCGCCGTACGACGAGAAGACGGCGATGGCCCTCGCCACGCGGCTGCGCGCCGACGGCGTCGACCCCGATCTCGCGGCCGCCGCCCTCACGCAGTCCCGCCTGCGGGCCAAGGCCCGTGCCAAGCTGGGCGACTTCGCCGACGGGATGCTCTTCACCCCCGAGGGTGTCGAGCAGGCGACGCGGCTGGTGGTCGCGGCGGTGCACGCCCGGCGCTACCTGGAGGCCGGGGTCACCAAGGTCGCCGACCTCACCAGCGGCGTCGGCGCCGACGCACTCGCGTTCGCCGGCGTCGGGCTCCGGGTGCTTGCGGCCGACGTCGACGAGATGACCGCCGCGATGGCCACCGTCAACCTGCGCCACTTCCCCGAGGCCGAGGTGCGGCACGCCGACGGGCTCGGTCTCGACCTCGCCGCCGAGGGGGTCGACGGGATCTACGCCGACCCCGCCCGCCGCACGCGCGGTGGCAAGCGCGTCTTCGACCCGGCCGCCTACGCTCCCCCGCTCGACGCCGTGTGGGCGCTGCGGTCGCAGGTCCCGGCACTCGGCATCAAGGTCGGGCCCGGCATCCCGCACCAGGGCCTGCCCGCGGACGCCGAGACCCAGTGGGTCTCGGTGGACGGCGACGTCGTGGAGGCCGGCCTGTGGTTCGGGCCGCTCGCCCCCGACGGGCCCGGCCGGTCCGCCCTCGTGCTCTCCTCGGCCGGCGGGACGACCACGTCGCGCACGTTGCGCGCCGACGGCGACCCGGCTGACGTCGTGCCCGCCGTGGGGTCCGTCGGCGCGTACCTGTACGAGCCGGACGGCGCCGTCATCCGGGCAGGGCTCGTGGCGCACGCCGCCGCCGAGCTGGGCGGGCGGCTCGTGGACCGCACCATCGCGTACGTCACCACGGACCAGCCCGCCGCCCCGCCGCCCGCCGGCCGGGCGCCGCTGGCCACCGGCTACCGGGTGCTCGACGTCATGCCGTTCAACCTCAAGCGGCTCAAGGCCTACCTGCGCGAGCGCGGCGTCGGGCGGCTGACGATCAAGAAGCGCGGCACCGCCGTCACGCCCGAGCAGCTGCGCGCACAGCTCTCGCCGAAGGGGGACGCCGAGGCGACGCTCGTCCTCACGCGCGTCGCCGGCGCGCAGCACGTGCTCGTCGTCGAGCGCCTCGCTGGTTGAGCGTGCCAGAACCCGCTGGTCGAGCCTGTCGAAACCCCCTGGTCGAGCCCGTCAGTACTCGCTGGTCGAGCCTGTCGAAACCCCCTGGTCGAGCCTGTCGAAACCCCCTGGTCGAGCCCGTCAGTACTCGCTGGTTGAGCCTGTCGAAACCCGTGGTCTCGACAGGCTCGACCGGTGGACTCCGTGGAAGCATGGCCCGTATGGTGCTGGAATTCGCCGCCTCCGACCGGTCGAGCGTCGGGCTCGAATGGGAGCTCGCTCTGGTCGACGCCGACGCCGGCGACCTCCGACAGGTGGCGCCCGCGGTTCTCGAGGCGGTGGCGGACGACGTGCGGCACCGCTACGTGAAGCCCGAGTTCCTGCGCAACACGGTCGAGGTGATCAGCGACGTGCGGCGCACCGTGCCCGAGGCGATCGCCGACCTCGAGCGCGGCATCGCTGCCATCCACGACGCCACGGGCCCGATGCGGGTGGACCTCATGGGCGCGGGCACCCACCCGTTCGCGCACTGGTCCCAGCAGAAGGTGACGGACACGGAGCGGTACGCGACCGTCGTCGACCGCGCCCAGGTCGTCGGGCGCCAGCAGATCGTCTACGGCGTGCACGCGCACGTGGGGATCGAGGACCGTGCCAAGGTGCTGCCCATCGTCAACTCCCTGCTGGTGTACCTGCCGTACCTGCAGGTGCTGTCTGCGTCGTCGCCGTTCTTCGGGGGCGACGACACGGGCTACGCGTCGATGCGGACCATGATCTTCCAGCAGCTGCCCACGGCCGGGCTGCCGTACCAGTTCGCCGCGTGGAGCGAGCTCGAGCGGTACGTGGACGACATGCTCCACACCGGGGTCATCGACGACTTCACCGAGGTGCGCTGGGACATCCGGCCGGCGCCTCAGTTCGGCACGATCGAGGTGCGCATCTGCGACGGCACGTCGAACGCCTTCGAGCTGGCCGCGCTCGGCGCGCTGGTGCACTGCCTCGTGGAGCACCTGTCGGGCCTGCTCGACGCCGGCCGGCTGCTGCCGACGATGCCGCCGTGGTTCGTGCACGAGAACAAGTGGCGCGCCGCCCGGTACGGGATGGACGCGATCATCATCCTCGACCAGGCCGGCGAGGAGGAGCTCGTCACCGACGCCCTCCCCCGCCTGCTCACGACCCTCGAACCCGTGGCGGGACGCCTCGGCTGCACCGTGGAGCTCGAGGGCGTGCGCGAGATCGTGCGCCGCGGCGCGTCGTACCAGCGTCAGCGGGAGGTGGCCCGGGCCCACGGCGGCGGGCAGGACG
This sequence comes from Isoptericola sp. Y581, assembly GCF_059445475.1. Classification (NCBI taxonomy): domain Bacteria; kingdom Bacillati; phylum Actinomycetota; class Actinomycetes; order Micrococcales; family Promicromonosporaceae; genus Isoptericola; species Isoptericola sp. Y581. The sequence continues at coordinate 148,216 of NZ_JCAIUK010000004.1, forward strand.
CCCTCGAGGCCGTGGTGGCGTCGCTGGTCGCCGAGCTGCGCGCGGGCAGGCCGCTGCCCGCGGCAGGCTAGCTACTCCCGCGCGAAGTCCCACACGATGAGCACGGGCGCACCGGCGTACGCCGCGCGGGTGGCCGCCTCGACCCACGGCATCATCTCCCAGACGTTCGGCGGCCTGGACGGGTCCTCGAACGTCAGGTCGCCCGTGGGGTCGCACCAGCCCCGCGGGCAGCGCCGCCTGCAGGTACTCGCTCGTCTCGTGCCGCCAGTTCGGGATGTACCCGAACTCGCCGTCCGCCCCCTCGACGAGCGGGTAGAACGGCGAGCCGACGAAGTACCCGCGGGTGTCGGAGACGACGAGGCGTCCGCCGGGGCGCAGCACGCGCGCCAGCTCGGCGAACACCGGGCCCAGGTCCCGCACGTGGCAGAGGGAGAGCGTGACGAGCACGAGGTCGGCAGAGGCGTCGGGCACCGGGAGGTCGGACAGGTCGGCCTGCGCGAACCGGGCACCCGGCACCTTGGCGCGGGCGATCGCAAGCATGTCCGGCGAGGTGTCGAACGCCAGCACCTCGTGCCCCTGCTCGACGAGCCACTGGGTGTGCCGGCCCGTGCCGCACGCGGCGTCGATCACCACGCACGGCTCGGCCCGCTCCAGCAGCGGCCGGACGAGCGGCTCCTCCATCCCCAGAACCCGTTCGGGCCGTCGTAGCGGGGCGCCCAGTGCCGGTAACCGTCCTGGGTGGTGATCGGCGGCACGTCGTGGCCGTCGCCGAACCGGTCGCCGGCGTCGAGCAGCGCACGCACGTCGGCGAGCCGCGCCTCGACGAACGCGCGGTCGTGCTCGCCGGCGAACGCACGCATCAGCGCGACCCCCTCGAGCCCGACGAGGTAGGCGAGCGGGTGCTGGTAGATGCTGCGGCCGGCGGAGCTCACGACCGGCACGCTAGCGACGCCCCGGCCAAGCGCCGAGGACTTTTCTCAGACCGTGATCGTCGTCATCGGCATGGAGGAGTCGACAGGGAAGTCGAGGCTCGACGGCGCCACCCCGGCCCGCACGACCGACGAACCGAGCGCGGCGATCATCGCCCCGTTGTCGGTGCAGTAGCGGATCGGCGGGATGCGCAGGTCGATGCCGGCCTCCGCGCACCGCTTCGCGGCGAGGTCGCGCAGCTGGCTGTTGGCGGAGAACCCGCCGCCCACGACGAGCGTGTCGACGTCGTGCCGCCGGCAGGCTGCGATCGTCTTGGCGGTGAGCACGTCGGCCACCGCCGCGGCGAACGACGCGGCGACGTCGGCGGCGGGCACCTCGCGCCCGGAGTCCACGCACGCCTCGATCCAGCGCGCGACGGCCGTCTTGAGCCCGGAGAACGAGAAGTCGTGTGCGTGCTTCGCCTGGTCCTTGGCGGCAGTCAGCCCGCGCGGGAAGCGGATGGCCTCCGGGTCGCCCTCGCGCGCGAGCCGGTCCACGTGCGGGCCGCCCGGGTACGGCACGCCGAGCAGCCGGCCGACCTTGTCGAACGCCTCCCCCGCGGCGTCGTCGAGGGTGGAGCCGAGCTCGGTGACGCTCGTCGCGAGGTCGTCGACGAGCATGAGCGAGCTGTGCCCGCCCGAGACGACCAGCGCCATCGTGCGGCCGACGAACCGTCCGTCCACGAGCTGGTTCACCGCGGCGTGGCCGATCACGTGGTTGACGCCGTAGAGCGGCTTGTTCAGGCCGATCGCGAGCGCCTTCGCGGCCGAGGCACCGATGGTCAGGGGGCCCACCAGGCCGGGGCCGGCGGTGACGGCGACCGCGTCCACCTCGGACAGGTCGACGTCGGCCTCGCCGAGCGCCCGGGTGATCGTCGGCACCATCGCCTCGAGGTGGGCGCGGCTGGCGACCTCGGGGATGATCCCGCCGTAGCGCGCGTGCTCGTCCATCGAGCTCGCGACCGCGTCGACCAGGAGCTCGTCGCCGCGGACGAGGGCGACGCCCGTCTCGTCGCAGGAGGTCTCGATTCCGAGGACGAGGGGGCCGCTACCCCCGTGCGCGCGTGCCATGGCCCCATGATCGCACCACGGCGACCGGCCGTGACGCGGGGGTGGACACCGCTGTGCCTCACGTCACGCCCGAGGCAGGAATCATGATTCTGCATCTATCTGTTGAGGCAACTATGACCGAGACTCTGACGCACCCCGCTGCCTCGCTCGCCGTCGGCGACGACGTGGCGGACCTCCTGTTCCGCTCCGCCCGCACCACCTCGCTGTGGACGGACGCGCCCGTGACCGACGCGCAGCTCGCCGCGGCCTGGGACCTGGCGAAGTTCGGCCCCACCGCGATGAACGCGCTGCCGCTGCGCGTGCTCGTCGTGCACTCCCCCGAGGCCAAGCAGCGCCTCGTGGCCCACATGGGCGACGGCAACAAGCCCAAGGTCGAGGCTGCCCCGGTCTCCCTGGTGCTCGCCGCCGACCCGGCCTTCCACCAGCACATGGACACGCTGTACCCCGCGTACCCGGGGATCAAGGACCAGCTCGACCCCGCCGCGGACGTCCGCGAGCTGATGGCCCGCAACAACGCGCTCATCCAGGCCGGCTACCTCATCGTCGGCCTGCGGGCCGCCGGCCTCGCCGCCGGCCCGATGAACGGCATGGACTTCGACGGCGTGGACGGCGAGTTCTTCGCCGAGTCCGGCTGGAAGTCGTTCCTCGTCATCAACGTCGGCCACGCCGAGGGCGAGGGCTCGCCGTACCCGCGCGGCCCGCGCCTCTCCTTCGACGAGGTCGCCCGCATCGCCTGACGGTTCGCCTTCTCTATCCCGACGGGCTGACCGGCCGCGACGGGTCGTTCGACCACTGCGACCAGGAGCCCGGGTACAGCGCCGCCGGGATGCCCGCGCACGCCAGGGCCGCGACCTCGTGCGACGCCGTCACGCCGGAGCCGCAGTAGACGCCGACGGCCGGCTCCCCCGCCTCCGCCGCCTGCTCGTCCGCCTGCTCCGACCTGGCAGCGCCGAGCCCGAGGTCGGCGAACCGCCCGGCGAGCGCTGCGTCGTCGAGGAACGTCCCGTCGTCGCGGAGGTTCGCCGCGGTCGGCGCCGAGACGGCGCCGGGCACGTGCCCGGCCTGTGGGTCCACCGGTTCCGTCTCGCCGCGGTAGCGCTCGGCCGCGCGGGCGTCCAGCAGCGTGCCGCTCTCGGCCAGCTCGGCCGCGTCGTCCGCGTCCAGCACCGGCAGGTGCCCCGGGTGCACGACCAGGTCCCCCGGCGCGTGCACCACGTCGCCGCCCTCAAGCGCGAACCCGGCGCGCACCCACGCGGGCAGGCCGCCGTCGAGGATCCGCACGTCCGCTACCCCGAAGTACCGCAGCAGCCACCACGCCCGCGCCGCGGACAGGCCGCCCACCGTGTCGTAGACGACGACGCGCGACCCCTCGCGCACGCCCCAGGCGCGGGCGCTGCGCTGGAACGACGACGCGGACGGCAGCGGGTGCCGCCCCTCGGCCGGAGACGGCTCCGCGGCCAGCTCGCTCTCCATGTCGACGTACACGGCACCCGGCAGGTGCCCCTCGAGGTAGCGCTCGCGGCCGTCGGTCATGCCGAGCGCCCAGCGCACGTCCAGCAGCACGGGCACCCCGGCGGCCGGGTCCGGCCCCGTGCCGACCTGCAGGTCCGCGGCGAGCTCGGCGACGTCCACCAGGATCCGGGACCGGGCGGGGCTCACGTCGTTCATGCGGCGTCTCCCACCGGCGTGTCGGGCCCGTCGCCGGGGTCGGTGCCGGGGTCGGTGCCGGGACCGATGCCGGGACCGCCGTCCGCGGCCGCCTGGGCCGGTACATTGCGCGCGGCCGACAGATCCAGGCGCATCGTGAAGGCGTCCTTGTCCTCGGGCTGGTAGTACCGCTTGCGCAGCCCGATCCGCTCGAAGCCGAAACGCTCGTACAGGGCGAGCGCCGGCCCGTTGTCCACCCGCACCTCGAGCAGCACCGCGCCCGCCCTCAGCTTCCGCGACCGGTCGATCAGCGCCTCCAGCAGGGCGCGGCCCACGCCGTGCCGCTGGTAGTGGGGGTCGACGCCGATGGTCATGACCTGCGCGACGTCACCGTCGAACCACAGGCCCGCGTATCCCACGACGGGCTTGCGGCCCGGCCCGTACACGGCCGCGGCGTCGGGGCCGGTCGGCTCCGCGACGACATACCACCGGCCGAGCGCAGCGAGCTCGTCGGCGAGCATGCCGTACGTCCAGGCGCTCGCGCCGAAGAGCACGCGCTCCAGCTGCAGTACCCGGTCGAAGTCCGCGCTCGCCAGCGGGCGCAGCCGGCACGACGGCGCGTACACCTGCTGCACCACGCGGGGCAGGTCGGCGCTCATGCCGGGCTCCCGGTGGCCGGCACCAGCCGCGCGGGCGCGGGCTCCTGCACGTCGGGACGACGCAGGTACAGCGGGTCGGTGGGCAGCTCCGCGCCGGCGGCGCGCCGAGCGAGCGCGAGGCGCGCCAGCACGGCTGCGTCGGGCACGAGCGGGGCGTCCTCGTCGGCCGGCAGGTGCTCGGGGTACAGCGTGGCGCCCTCCCCCACGACGACGAGCCGCCCGTCTGCAGGAGCGTCCTCGAGCCGGGCCGCCAGATCGGCGGCCTTGTCCACGCCGGGGCCCGCCAGGGTCTCGACGACGGGCACCCCGTGCGGCCCCTCGTGGGCGACGACGCGGTAGTGCGCCCAGTAGACCTCCTTGCGGCGGGCGTCGGTCGCGACGAGCACCTCGTCGCCCGGCGCCAGCCCGAGGTCGGCGACCGCCTGCACCGCGACCACGTCGATGCTCGGCACCCCGAGCACCTCGACCCCGAGGCTGAGTGCCAGGGTGCGCGCCGTCACGAGCCCAACGCGCAGGCCGGTGAACGGCGCGGGGCCGGTGCCGACGACCACGGCCGTCAGGGCGGTGCGGTCGAGCCCGGCCTCGTCGAGCGCCTCAGCCACGAGGGGGCCGAGCGACTCGGCGTGCCGACGGCGCTCGTCGGCCGAGCGGGAGGCGAGCCGGGTGCCGGTCTCGTCGACGAGGGCGACGGCGACGGCTGCAGAGGTGTCCAGAGCGAGAACTGCCACGGCCCCAGCCTACGTTTCCCGCGAGATATAGCGCGAACACGCGAGATGGAGAACCCCTCCCCGCGAGGGTTCTCTATCTCGCGACGAGGGCGGCGAGGTCGACGCCGGCCCAGCGCGGCCCGACGCCCCGCAGCGTCGCGTGTCGCGTGCCCGCGCCCGGATCCTCGGCCAGATCCTCGGCCAGGTCTTCGGCACCGTCCTCCGTGGCGTCGGCGGCGCCCGCGGCGCGGCCGCGCGGGCGCTCGAGGTCGATCTCCAGGCGGTCCTCGGTGAGTGCCTCGGCCAGGCCCTGGCCCCACTCGACGACGGTCACCGACTCGTCGAGCGACGAGTCCAGGTCGAGCGCGTCGAGCTCGTCCAGGCCGCCCAGCCGGTAGGCGTCGACGTGCACCAGCGCCGGTCCGCGCGAGCCGTCGACGCGGGGCAGCGGCGGGTGCTCGCGCGCCACGATGAACGTCGGCGACGCCACGTGGCCGCGCACGCCCAGCGCGGCGCCGAGCCCCTGGGTGAGCGTCGTCTTGCCCGCCCCCAGGTCTCCCGTGAGGATCACGAGGTCGCCCGCCCGGAGCACACCCGCCAGCGCCGCCCCCAGCGCCCGTGTCCGCTCCGCGTCCGGCAGCTCGGCCTCCGCCCGCGCCATGACGTCGCTCACCGCTGCACTTCCTTCCCCGTGTCCATCTCTGTGCCGATCTCTGTGCCGGCCCCGACGTGGACGCGCGGCGCGCGCGCCCCGATCCCGGTGACGATCTCGTAGCTGATGGTGTCCGCCGCGCGGGCCCAGTCCTCCGCGTTCGGCACGACCGCGCCGCGTTCGACGCCGTCCGACGCCCCGAAGAGCGTCACGACGTCCCCGGCCCGCTCGGTCGCCCCCGGCCCGAGGTCCAGCACGAACTGGTCCATGCAGACGCGTCCCGCCACACGCAGCACCCGGGCGGAGCCACCGCGCGCGGGGTCTCCCCGCCCGACCCCGACCGGGCCGCCGACGCCGAGCTCCCCGCCCGAGGCGTGCCGCTGGATGCCGTCGGCGTACCCCAACGGCACCACGCCGAGCCGCGTGTCCTGCGTCGTCGTGTACTGGAGCCCGTAGGAGACGCCGTGCCCGGCCGGCATGTCCTTGACGGTGGCGAGCCGCGCCTGCAGCGTCATCGCGCCCCGCAGGCCGTAGTCGCCGGGCACGCCGAGCTGCGGCACGGGCGAGTGTCCGTAGACGGCGATGCCCGGGCGGACCAGGTCGTAGTGCAGGCGCGGGTCGGTGAGCACGGCCGCGGAGTTGGCGAGGTGGCGGACCTCGATGCGCAGGCCGGCGGCCTCGGCGGCGGCGACTGCGTCGTCGAAGGCGCGGGCCTGCAGGGCGATCGACGGGTGCCCGGGGTCGTCCGCGCACGCCAGGTGCGACATGACGCCCACCACCCGCAACACGCCCTCGGCCTCCAGCGCGGCCGCCCGGCGCACGACGTCGGGCAGGTCGGCGGGCATGATCCCGCTGCGCCCGAGCCCGGTGTCCACCTTGAGGTGCACCCGCGCCGGTGCGCCCGCCGCCCGCGCACCGGCGGCGACCTCGTCGAGCGCCCAGGGTGCGGCGACACCGACGTCCACCCGCGCGGTCACCAGGCGCTCGAACGGCGCGCCGGGGGCGCACAGCCAGGTCATCACGCGGGCATCGGCGGCCGCGATCCCGCCGGCGCGGAGCGCGAGCGCCTCGGCCGGCACGGCCGTGCCGAGCCAGGTCGCGCCGCCCGCGAGCGCCGCCCGGGCCACCGGCAACATCCCGTGCCCGTACCCGTCGGCCTTGACCACCGCCATCACCGCGGCGGAGGGCGCCTGGCCGGCCAGCGCGCGCACGTTGTCGCACACGGCCGCCAGGTCGATCACGGCGCGGGCCAGGAGGTCGTCGGGGAAGGGTGGGACCACGGAGCTCAGGTCGGTGCTCACGGTCAAGAATTCTCTCACCGCTCGGCACCGGGCCACTCGCGCAGCCGGCGCCGGGAGCGGAACTCCCGGCGGGTCCCACTGATCGGGTCGGCGAACGCGAGCGAGCGCGCGAGGAGCTGCAGGGGGCGATCGGGGTCGTCCGGTGCGTCCTCGCGCAGCTGGGGCCAGAACGGGTCGTGCAGCAGGGGCAGCCCGAGGGAGGCCATGTGCAGGCGCAGCTGATGCGTCTTGCCGGTGTGCGGCTCGAGCCGGTAGAAGCCCAGGCCGCGGGCGTCGTCGCGCGCGACGAGCGTGATCCGCGACTCGGCGTTCGGCTCCCCCGGCTCCGCCTGCGCCCGCACGACGCCGCGGTGCTTGACGATGCGCGAGCGCACCGTCGTCGCGCCCTCCGCCCCGAGCCGTGCGTCCGCCTCCGTGCCCGCCGCCGGCAGCGGCGCCACCGCCTCGTAGACCTTGCGCACCGCGCGGTCCTGGAACGCCGTCTGGTACGCGCCGCGCACCTCGGGCCGCAGCGTGAGCACGAGGACGCCGGCCGTGGGCCGGTCCAGCCGGTGCGCGGGCACCAGGTCCGGCAGGTCCGGCAGGTCGAGGGTGGCGCGCAGGTGCACCAGCACCGTGCGGGTCACCCACCGCCCGCGCGGCATCGTCGCGACCAGGTGCGGCTTGTCCACCACGAGCAGGTCGTCGTCGCGGTGCAGCACCTCCAGGTCGTCGAGGGCGGGCACCTCGGGCTCGTCGGCGGGCGGGTCGCGGTACAGGTAGAGGAAGCCGCGCGGCTCGTACGGGGTGTCGTGGTCGACGACGGCGCCCGCCCCCGTCACGACCTCGCCCGCGGCGACCTTCTCCGCCAGGCGGCCGGCGTCGTGCGGGAACCGGTCCAGCAGGTACTGGGTCGCGGTGGCGTAGCGGGCCGTGCTCGCCGCGTCGTGGGGCAGCACCAGCCGGGTCGGGTTGAGCCCGTCGCGGACCGGGAGCGGCGGGCGGTGCGGGCGCGGGCGGTCTGACACTCCTCCATTCTCCCGCGCACCTCGCCCCGCGCGGCATGATGAGGGCATGAGCCTCTACGACATCCCGTTCGAGCGCATGGACGGCACCACGGCGTCGCTGGCCGAGCATCGCGACGACGTGGTGCTCGTGGTCAACGTCGCGTCACGCTGCGGGCTGGCACCGCAGTACACAACCCTGGAGGAGCTGCAGAAGACATACGCCGACCGCGGGTTCACGGTGGTGGGATTCCCCAGCAACCAGTTCCTGCAGGAGCTGTCCACCGACGAGAAGGTCGCCGAGTTCTGCTCCACCACCTACGGCGTGACGTTCCCCGTCGTCTCCCGGGTCCGGGTGAACGGCCGGCACACCCACCCGCTGTACGCCGAGCTGAAGAAGGCCGCGGACGACGGCGGTCACTCGGGCCGCGTCCGGTGGAACTTCGAGAAGTTCGTCGTCCTGCCCGGCGGCGAAGTGCACCGGTTCTCCCCGCAGACGGTGCCGGACGACCCCGCCGTCGTCGGGCTGATCGAGAAGTCCCTGCCGCGCTGAGGTGCGGAACCGTCAGCCCGCCGGCCGGCTCACGACCAGCACCAGCGAGCCGTCGAGGTGCGCCTGCGTGCGCAGGTGCCCGAACCGGCGGTCCCACTCGCCCGAGGCGAGGTCCGCGCCGAGTCGCTCCACGAACCGCTCCTGGACCCCGTCCGGCACGAAGCTCCACGCCGAGTTCGCCTGCCGCGCGCCCGGGTCGAGCAGACCCTCCGGGCGGCCGTAGTAGGCCTCGCTGAACCGGTCCACGCACCCGAGCGGGATCGGCAGCCCCACGAGCTCGACGTCCCCTCCGAGCCCGGACGCGATGCGGTCGACGGCAGGGTAGCGACCCGCCTCGGTCTCGATCAGCTCGGGCGCGTAGTCGTGCAGCCAGAACCGGTCGAGGCGCGCCGGGTCGCACGTCATGACCACCACCGGGCCGGTCGCGACCCGGCGCAGCTCGCGCAGGCCGGCGTCGAGGTCGGTCCACTGGTGCACGGAGAACGTCGTCATGGCGGCGTCGAGCGCGTCGTCGGGGAACGGCAGCACCTCGGCCGTGGCGTCGACGGCGACCGGCAGGTGCGCGGGTCGCTGGGCGCGCATCGTGGCCGACGGCTCCACGGCGGTGACGTCGCGGTCGCGCGGCTCGTACGACCCCGCGCCCGCGCCCACGTTCAGCACGGTGCGTGCGTCGCCGAGCGCCGAGGCGATCGTCGCGGCGAACTCTGGCTCGGGCCGCCGGTACTCGGTGTACCCGCCGCCGATGGCGCCGTAGTCGACGTCCCCGGCTGAGCCGTCGGTCCTGCGTGCGGTGGTCGTCATGGGCGAGTCCTCTCGTCCTGCGGTCGGCGCGCCGTCGCGCGCGCGGGTCTCAGCGGTCGCGGAGCAGCGCGGCGACCTCGCGGGGCACGGCGTCGGCCACGTCGAGGGCGGCCACCGGTCCGCCCGGGTTCGCCCGGTGCCCGGCGAGCCCGTGCACGAGCGCCGCGGCGGCGGCCACCTCGGCCGCGAGCGCCGGCCGCTCGACGACCTCCACCGCACGGGCCGCCAGCATCGTGCCCAGCACGCCGGCCAGGACGTCGCCGGAGCCCGCCGTCGCGAGCCAGCCCGGCCCGTCGGCCTGAGCGTACGCGACCCCCGGCCCGACGACGACGGTTACCCCGCCCTTCAGCAGCACGGTCGCGCCCGTGAGCTCGTGCGCCCGCCGCGCCCAGCGCAGCGGCTCGGCCTCGACGTCCACGCGGCGCACGTCCTCGCCGCGCGAGCGCAGCAGTGTCGTCAGCTCGCCGGCGTGCGGGGTGAGCACGAACCACGCCGGGCTGACGTCGTCGAGCAGCCCCAGCCCGCCCGCGTCGACGACGGCGGGCACGGGCGCGCCGGCGGTGCCCGCGAGGCGACCCGCGGCAGCGGCCAGCGCCGCCCGTCCGCGCTCGTGCTGCCCGTCGTCGAGCCCCTCGTCCTCGCCCTCGTGCGCCGCCTCCGGCCCCCCGGGGACGCCGGGGCCCACCACCCACGACTGCACCCTCCCCGGGGCGGTGACGACCTCCGGGCGCGCGACGAGGACCGCCCGCCCGACGCTCTCCGAGCCGCGGTAGCGCACCATCCCGGCGCCGGCGCGCACGGCGGCGGTGGTCGTGAGCACCGCCGCGCCCGGGAACGTGGCGGTGCCGGCCACGATCCCGACCACCCCGCGCGTGTACTTCTGGTCCGCGCCGCCGGGCACCGGCCACGACCGGCCGACGTCCGCGGGCGCCAGGCGCAGCACCGCGGGATCGCCCTCGACCCCCAGGCCGATGTCGACCACGCTCAGCTCCCCCACCAGCCCGGCGGCCGGCGGCAGCAGCAGGCCGGGCTTGGCCGCGCTGAAGGTCACCGTGCGGTCCGCGGCCAGCACCGGCCCGGCCACCGCGCCGTCGTCCACCCCGATGCCGGACGGCACGTCCACCGCCACCACCCACGGCCACCCCTGTCCAGGTGCTCTGAGCGCGCTGTTGGCCCCGTATCGGGGCACCGACCGGGCCAACAGCGCGCTCACGAGATCGCCCGGGAGGCCGCGCAGGGGGCCGCGAGCGCCGATGCCGACCAGGCCGTCGAGCACGACGTCGGCCCGCGCGGCGTCGTCGGCCACCGCCCGCAGGCGCTCGGGGGCGGCGAACAGCTCGACCACGCGGCCGCCTGCCCGCTCCAGCACGGCGCGCCCTCCGGCGTGGAACCGCTCGGAGGTCAGCACGGCCGTGACCGCTAGCCCCCGGCGCGCGAGCACCGCGCCGGCGTGCAGGGCGTCGCCCCCGTTGTTGCCCGCGCCCACCAGCAGCACGACACGGGTGTCCCGGACCGCGCGCCGGACCCCCGCCACGTCGCGCAGCACCAGCGTCGCGAGGGCGAACGACGCGCGCTCCATCAGCGGCACGCCGGCAGCGAGCAGCGGCTCCTCGGCCGCGCGGACATCGGTTGCGGACCAGGCGGAGATCATGGGACGCATCCTGCCGCGCGCCGACGCGTCCCGCAGCGTCTCCGCAGGCCGGGGCATAGGCTTCCGGGCATGCGATTCGGACTCTTCATCCCGCAGGGCTGGCGCCACTCGCTCACCGACATCCCGCCGGAGCAGCATTGGGAGACGATGCTGTCCCTGCTCCACTACGCCGACAATGCCGCGGCCGGGGAGCCGATCCCCGGCGGCCCGTGGGCCTGGGACTCCGTGTGGGTCTTCGATCACTTCCACACCGTCCCCGTGCCGAGCACCGAGGCCACGCACGAGGCATGGACGCTGATGGCGGCGTTCGCGGCGACGTCGCAGCGCGTGAAGCTGGGCCAGATGTGCACGTGCATGTCGTACCGGAACCCGGCGTACCTGGCGAAGGTCGCCTCGACGGTCGACGCGATCTCCGGCGGCCGTGCGCAGCTGGGCATCGGGGCCGGCTGGTACGAGCACGAGTGGCGCGCGTACGGCTACGGCTTCCCGCGCGCGGGCGAGCGCCTGCGAGCGCTCGACGAGGGCCTGCAGATCATCACGCAGATGTGGCGCACCGGGAGCTCCGGGAAGTTCGACGGCGAGCGCTACCAGGTGGACGGCGCCCTGTGCTACCCGCAGCCCCTGCAGCGGCTGCCCGTCGGCGACGGCGGCGCCGAGGTGCCGAGCATCCCGCTGTGGGTCGCGGGCGGCGGCGAGAAGAAGACGCTGCGCATCGCCGCGCGGTTCGCGCAGTACACCAACTTCGACGGCTCCCCCGAGGGCTTCTCGCGCAAGTCGACGATCCTCGAGCAGCACTGCCGCGACGTGGGTCGTGACTTCGGCGAGATCACCCGCTCGTCCGACTACAACGTCGTCATCGGGGAGAACCAGGCGGAGGTGGACGACCGCTTCGCGTGGATCGAGTCGCACTTCCGCAAGCACGCCCCCGGCGAGAAGGGCGAGCAGGAGATCGCGAACTGGCGCAACAGCCCGCTCGTCGGCACGCCCGAACAGGTCGTCGAGGCACTGACCGACCTGCAGTCGCGCGGCATGACCTACGCCATCAACTACTTCCCCAACGCCGCGGCCGACCGGGACCAGATCGAGCTGTTCCAGCGCCAGGTCATCCCCGCCCTGCAGGACTGACCGGGCTCACGGGGCGGAGCAGCTCGGCGAAACGGCCGGTCGCGAACTGCACCGGCTCGCCGCGGCGTCGAAGAGACGGCAGACCGCCCGGCCCACGTGACCGACGACGTCGTCCCCCCGCCTCGAACTCCGCGCCCACGATGGGGAACAGGGTGTCGAGGTCGTCGGTCACATCGGTGGTCTCGACCCAGACCCGTTCGCTCGCGACCATCGCCGGGAACCGGCGCAGCTTCCGGCGACGGGCGCGGAGCTGCACGACGGGAGACGTCAGCCCTCGGCGACCACCATGGCGGACGCGATGCCCGCGTCGTGGGAGATGGACAGGTGCCAGGCCTTCACGCCGAGCTCGTCGGCGCGCGCCTGTACCGTGCCGCGCAGCTCGACCTCCGGCGGGCCGCCGACCACCCGGTGCACGGTGGCGTCGTGCCAGTGCATGTTCCCCGGGGCCCCCAGCGCCTTCGCGATGGCCTCCTTCGCGGCGAACCGGGCGGCCAACGACGAGGCCGGCAGGTCGCGCTCGGCCTCGGTGAAGAGCTTCTCCCGCAGGCGCGGCACCCGCTCGACGGTCGCCATGAACCGGGCGACGTCCACCACGTCGATGCCCACGCCGATGATCATGCGGCTCAGCCTAGGTGCCCCCAGGGCCGGTGTCGGTGCCCGGCCGTAGGGTCCCGCCCATGTTCGTCGACGCCGCAGGGTCCCGGGTCCACTACGTCGAGCGGGGCGCACCGGCGGGGCAGGACGTGCCCACGCTCGTGCTGCTGCACGGGTTCCCCGTGGACCACCGGCTCATGCTCACTGCGTTCGAGGGTGTGCTCGCGTCCCGCCCTGGCTGGCGGCGCGTCTACCTCGACCTGCCGGGGATGGGCGCCAGCCGGCCGTCCGGGGTGGGGAGCACCGACGACGTGCTCGCGGTCGTCCGGTCCGCGATCGACCAGCTGGCGCCGGGCCCGTACGTCGTCGTCGGCGAGTCGTACGGCGGGTACCTCGCGCGCGGGCTGGTGGCCGCCGACCCGGAACGGGTCCGGGGCATCGCGCTGCTGTGCCCCGTGATCGTGCCCGAGCACGCGCAGCGCGACGTTCCGCAGCACCGGGTGCTGGTCCGTGACCCGGAGCTGCTGCGCGAGGTCGGCGCCGACGCCCTTGACGCGGACGACGTCGGCGTGGTGCAGACGCACGAGACGTGGCGGCGCACCGAGGCCGAGGTGGCGCCCGGTCTCGCCGCGGCCGACCCGGACACGGTCCGGCGGGTCGGGTCGCACTACGCCGGGACGTTCCCGCTCGAGCCTCGCCCCTTCGGGAGCCCCACGCTCTTCCTGCTCGGCCGCCAGGACTCCTCGACCGGCTATCGCGACGCCTGGCGCGTCCTCGAGCACTACCCGCACGCCACGTTCGCCGTCCTCGACCGGGCGGGGCACAACCTACAGATCGAGCAGCCGGCGCTGTTCGACGCCCTCGTGGGCGAGTGGCTAGACCGCGTCGAGGAGGCAGCCGGTCAGGCGGCTTAGCGGCGGGTGCTCAGCGCGGCGCCCGCACTCCGGCCTCGTCCTGCGGCTCCACCAGGTGCCGGTACCGGAACCACTTGCGATCCACCTCGGCCTCGAGGTCGACGTCGAACCGGCGCGCCACGAGCAGCAGCTGCGCCAGCACGTCGGCGAGCTCGGCCCGGAACGCCCCGTCGACCTCACGCCCGTCCCCGCGGTCGCGCGACCGCCCCGATCGGGCGAGGTACGCCTGCGTCAGCTCGCCGACCTCCTCGTGCAGCTTGAGCACCAGCCAGTCGTCGGTGCGCTCGATGCCGAAGCGCCGCTCGTACACCCGCGAGATGATCTCGACCTCGTCGCTCAGCTCCGCCAGGTCCATGCGCCGATCATGCCCCTTCGACGGTCGGCCAGGTGGTCGGCGCCCGGGGGCGGGTCACTCGACGGTGACGGACTTCGCCGGGTTGCGGGGCTGGTCGACGTCGAGCCCCTCGGCACCGGCGAGCGCCATGGCGAAGATCTGCAGGAGCACGACGGCGAGCAGCGGCTGCAGCAGCGTCGGGGCCTTCGGGATCCAGAAGATCCCCGCCGCGGACCGGCTCACCTGGTCGTCGCCGTCCTCCGCGATGACGAGGGTGCGAGCACCCCTGACCCGCCCGAGTTGCAGGAGCGACCGGTGGCTCGGGCAGAATCGTGCGGGTGGCACCGCAGTCCTCCGACACCGCTCCCGGCATCCCGCCCCTGGGCGAGCATCTGACCCGGCTCGCGCCGGCCTCGCCGTACGTCGACCTCGACCGTGCGGCGTGGAGCCGGCTGTCCTCGTCGACCCCGCTCCCGCTCACCGACGCCGACGTCGTACGCCTCCGCGGGCTGGGCGACCCGATCGACCTGGCCGAGGTGGACGCCGTCTTCCGGCCCCTGTCCCGGCTGCTCAACCTGTACGTCGCGGCGAGCTCCGGCCTGCACCGCGCCACCTCGACGTTCCTGCACGAGGACCCCCCGCGCACCCCGTACGTCATCGGCGTCGCCGGGTCGGTCGCCGTGGGCAAGTCGACGACGGCGCGCGTGCTGCGCGAGATGATGGCCCGCTGGCCGGACACGCCGCACGTCGAGCTGGTCACCACCGACGGGTTCCTCTACCCCAACGCCGAGCTGCAGCGCCGCGGGATCATGGACCGCAAGGGCTTCCCGGAGTCCTACGACCGCCGGGCCCTCATCCGCTTCCTGTCGCGCATCAAGGCCGGGCAGGCGGAGGTGCGGGCCCCCGTCTACTCGCACGTCACGTACGACATCGTGCCGGGCGAGGAGGTCGTGGTCCGCAAGCCCGACGTGTTGATCGTCGAGGGTCTGAACGTGCTCCAGCCCGCGCGTCCCTCGGCGGTGGACGAGTCGACGGTCGCGGTGAGCGACTTCTTCGACTTCTCCATCTACGTCGACGCCCGTACCCGCAACATCCGGCAGTGGTACGTGGAACGCTTCCTGCAGCTGCGCAAGACGGCGTTCAGCAAGCCCGAGTCGTACTTCCGGCGCTACGCCGACCTGTCCGACGCCGAGGCGACGGAGCGGGCGCTGTCCATCTGGGAGTCGATCAATGCACCCAACCTCGAGCACAACGTGCTGCCCACGCGCGGCCGCGCCACGCTGGTGCTCACGAAGGGCCCGGACCACTCCGTGCAGCGGGTGCGGCTGCGCAAGCTGTGAGGGCGCTCAGGCAGCCCGGCGCGTGGACTCGTCGTCCGCCTGGTCGTGCTGGTCGGCAGGCACCGCCCGGACCTTCGCCGGCCCGGTGACGCGCTGCACCACCTGGTCCACGAGGACGCCGATCAGCACGCCCGCTCCCACCCCGACGGCCATCGCGAGCAGCGTGTTGTGGCCGAGCCACGACGCGGCGGCCAGGCCGATCAGCATCGAGTAGATGCCCCACGTGACGGCGGCGATCGCGGAGTAGACCATGAAGCGGCGCCGGGGGTAACCCACAGCCCCGGCGGTCATGTTGACCGCCACCCGGCCGATCGGGACGTAGCGGGCCGCCAGGATGAACGACGCCCCCCGGTGGTCGAGCGCGTGCCGCGCCCAGGCGACGGACTTGCGCCCGCGCGGGCTGCGCAGGATGCGGATCCGGTCGGTGCCGACGACGCGCCCGATCTGATAGGCGATCTGGTCGCCCGTCCAGGCGCCGGCGATGGCGAGAGCCAGCACACCGGGCAGCCAGGGCATGCCCGTGGAGTGCGAGAGCACGGTCAGCGTGATGATGACGGACTCGCTGGGGATCGGCGGGAAGAAGCCGTCGACGGTCGCGGAGACGTACATCGCCGGGTAGATCCACACGGACGCGCCCAGGTCGAGGATCCAGCTCTCCAGCTGACCCAGCATCGTCGACAGAGTCTCCAGCACGGTCCCTCGGTTCGTCGGCCGGGAGGATGCCTCCGGCGGTCGCACGACGCCGAACGGCGTCACGACTCCAGCCTAGGCAGAGTCGCCGCACAGGCTGCATGGGGATTTCCCCCGGTTCCACCCTGAACGCCGAATGTTCACCTCAGTTCCACGAACCCCTGTTCCACGACCGGGCCGTAGCGCACGAGGTTCTCGTTCGAGGTCAGCGTGCGCACCCGCGCGTGGTCGAGGTAGAGCTCGCCGGCCAGGTGGTCGGTCTCGTGCTGCGCGATGCGGGCGGGCCAGCCGGTGAGCACCTCGTCGATCGGCGCGCCGGTCTCGTCGCGGCCGGTCAGCCGCACCCGGCGGTGCCGCGCCACGACGGCCTGCCACCCACTGACGGACAGGCAGCCCTCGTGGAACGCGACCCGCTCGGGCTCGCCGTCCGGGCCGGGCACCGGCTCGTACCGCGGGTCGATCAGCACCCGGAACGGCAGCGGCGTCCGCTCGCGCGGGTCGTCGACGTCCGTTCCGGCGTCCTCGACCACGGCGATCGCGAGCCCGATGCCGACCTGGGGCGCGGCGAGGCCGACGCCGGAGGCGGCGTGCATCGTGCGCCGCATCGCGTCGATCAGCCGCGGCAGCACGTCGCCGAGCCCGCCCGCGTACGGCGCGGCCGGGGTGCGCAGCACCGGCGCGCCGGCCTGCACGATCGGCAGGATGCCCGTGCCGGGCCCGTCGGCCGCGGCGTCGGCGCGGTCGAGCAGGTCGACGACGGCGGCGCGCAGGGCGGCGTCACCCGAGGCCTCGTCCGCGGCCGGCAGGCCGTCGGTCACAGGGCCAGCCGGTCGCGGACGACGGCGGCGAGCCGGTCCGCCACGCTGTCGGCCTGGGCTTGCGTCGCGGCCTCGACCATGACGCGGACGAGCGGCTCGGTGCCGGACGGACGCAGCAGCACCCGGCCGGTCTCGCCGAGGTGCGTCTCCGCCTTCTGGATCGCGGCGCGCACGCCCTCGTCGTCGCCCGCCCGGTCCTTGTCCACGCCCTTGACGTTGACGAGCGTCTGGGGCAGCCGCGGGACCTCGACGGCGAGGTCGGCCAGACGGCGGCCGGTCGCTTTGACGCGGGCCGCCAGGTGCAGCGCCGTGAGCACGCCGTCGCCGGTCGTGGCGTGGTCGGCCAGGATGATGTGGCCCGACTGCTCACCGCCCAGCCCGTACCCGTGCGCGCGCATCTCCTCGAGCACGTGTCGGTCGCCCACGCCCGTCTGCACCGTCGCGATGCCGGCGTCGCGCATGGCGAGCAGCAGGCCCAGGTTGCTCATCACCGTCACGACCAGCGTGTCGGACGGGAGCCGCCCCTCGTCCTTGAGCCCGCGCGCGAGGATTCCGAGGATCTGGTCGCCGTCCACGAGCACGCCACCGTGGTCGACGGCGAGGCAGCGGTCCGCGTCGCCGTCGAAGGCGACCCCGAAGTCCGCCTCGGCCGCCACGACCACGGCCTGCAGCTGCTCGGGGTGGGTCGAGCCGGCCTTCTCGTTGATGTTGCGCCCGTCCGGGCTGGCGTTGATCACGACGACGTCCGCGCCGGCCTCCCGCAGCGCGTCGGGACCTACCTGGCTCGCCGCGCCGTTGGCCGCGTCGACGGCGATGCGCAGGCCGTCCAGGGGCCGGAAGTCCGGCGTCGTGCCGACGCTGGCCACGAGGTGCTCCACGTACTGCTGGGCGGCCACGCCCGCGTCGGAGCGCATGCGCCCGACGTCCGCGCCGACGGGGCGCTCCCAGTCCTGGCCCAGGCGCGCCTCGATCTCGTCCTCGGCGGTGTCGGCGAGCTTGTGGCCCCCGCGGGCGAAGAACTTGATCCCGTTGTCCGGCATCGCGTTGTGGGAGGCGGAGATCATCACGCCGAGGTCCATGTCCATCGCCCCGACGAGGTGGGCGAGCGCCGGCGTCGGGATCACGCCGAGGTTGACGACGTCGACGCCGGAGCTGGCCAGCCCCGCACCGACGGCGGCGGAGAGGAACTCGCCGGACGCCCGCGGGTCACGCCCGACGACCGCGCGGGGCCGGTGGCCGGTGAACTCGCCGGAGCTGCCCAGGACGTGCGCCGCAGCGCTGCCGAGCCCGAGGGCCAGCTCCGCCGTGACGTCCCGGTTGGCCAGTCCACGGACCCCGTCCGTGCCGAACAGTCGCACGATGTCTCCTCCTCCGAGCACGCGGCACCCTTCGGCCTGCGCGCCACCACGGCCACCCCGGACGGGCGCCGCACCGATCGTAGCCGGACGTGCGGACGGCCCCGCCGGAGTGTTCCGACGGGGCCGTCCGTGCGCTGCACGCTCCTGTCGATGCTTGTCGATCAGGAGCGCTCGATCAGCGCTTCGAGTACTGCGGGGCCTTGCGGGCCTTCTTGAGACCGGCCTTCTTGCTCTCGACCGCACGCGGGTCACGCGTGAGGTAGCCGGCCTTCTTCAGCGCGGGGCGGTTCGCCTCGGTGTCGATCGCGATGAGCGCGCGGGCAATGCCCAGGCGCACCGCACCGGCCTGGCCCGAGGGGCCACCGCCGGTGAGGCGGACGATGACGTCGAAGCGGCCCTCGACCTCGACCAGCTTCAGCGGCGAGTTCACGAGCTGCTGGTGCACCTTGTTCGGGAAGTAGTCCTCGAGGGTGCGCCCATTGATCTTCCACTGCCCGGTGCCGGGGACGAGGCGCACACGCGCCACGGCCTCCTTGCGGCGGCCGACGGCCTGGCCGGGAGCGGTGATGGACTGGCCGCCGTCCGCGACGGGCGCGGCGGTCTCGGTGGTGTAGGAGCTGGGCGTGTTCTCGTCCAGCTCGGTGTCGACGGTGGTCTCGGCCACTGGGATTCCTTCGCTTTGCATCCGGCAGCGGCTCAGGCCTGCTGCGAAACCTGAATGATCTCGAACGGCTTGGGCTGCTGGGCCGCGTGCGGGTGCTCCGCGCCACGGTAGACCTTCAGCTTGCCGAGCTGCTGCGTCCCGAGGGAGGTCTTCGGGAGCATGCCGCGCACGGCCTTCTCCACGGCCCGCTCGGGGTTCTTCTCGAGGAACTCCCCGTAGTTGACCGAGCGGAGACCGCCCGGGTAACCGGAGTGGCGGTAGGCCAGCTTGGTCTCCCGCTTGTTGCCGCTCAGGGCGACCTTGTCCGCGTTGATGACGATGACGAAGTCACCACCGTCGACGTGCGGGGCGAAGGTCGGCTTGTGCTTCCCGCGCAGAAGGGTGGCGACCTGGCTCGCCAGGCGGCCGAGGACGACGTCGGTCGCGTCGACCACGTACCAGTCACGCTGGACGTCGCCGGGCTTGGGGGTGTAAGTACGCACGGTTGCGTCACCTTTTCGTGTTCGGTGTCGTCGGGCGAGAAGCGGCGCCCGATGAGTCAGGATGTTGTGCGCGGGGCTCCATGCTGGTGTCCCTGGCCGAGGCGTCGTCGGGGGCGAGTGGGCGCGCTGACGACGCAGGACACCGGAGGCAAAGCACAACGACTGGTCAGTTTAGCGACCGAGTGCCCCCGCGGTCAAAATGGCGCCTGTCACCCTCCTGCGGCGGCCAGCTCCGCGGCCCTCGGGCGGGGATGCGGGAGCCTGCCCACGGAGGCACCGTAGGACCATGACCGACACCCCAGGCACCTCCCCCGACCCCCTCACCGGCGCCGAGGGCGACGCGGACCAGCTGCCCAACGAGGACACCCTGGCCGACCCCGACCTCGACGACCTCCTCGACGAGGGCTACTCCCCGCTGGAGCGCTCGCGGTCCAACCACTGGGGCGAGACCGCCTGGGAGGAGTCCGCCGGCGAGCCCCTCGACCGCCGGCTCCGCGAGGAGCAGCCGGACGTCTGGGAGCGGGACCCCCTCGAACGGCCCGACACCACCCGCGCCGGACGACTTGCCGAGGACCCGGAGGCGGACCCCGGCGAGGACGGCGACCGCCACAACGACATCTACGGCGAGGACGCGGGCATCGACGGCGCCGGCGCCAGCGCCGAGGAGGCCGCCGTCCACTGGGTCGACGAGCCCTAGCGTTCCGATGGTCGAGCCTGCGGCTCAACCACCGACCTCGCCCGGGTCACGCCTGGCGCGGATGCGCTCGGCCCGGGCGGCGAGGTCGTCGTCGTCCGGGTACTCGACGTGCTCCAGGACGAGCCCGCGCGCGGCGACCACGCCGGCGGCGGCCGACCGGACACGCTCGGCCAGGACGGCGGCCGGCGCGTCCTCGTCCCGGCGGCCCTCCCCCACGGCGAGCGACATCCCGACGAGCGACCGCACCATCGAGTGGCAGAACGCGTCCGCCTGCACGGTGGCGACGGCGAGCCCAGCGTCCTGTCCCGCGGCGGGCCGTTCCCAAACCAGGTGGGTGAGCTCGCGGATCGTCGTGGCACCCTCGCGGGGCCTGCAGAACGCGGCGAAGTCGTGCAGGCCGATCAGCGGCTGCATCGCCCGGTGCATCGCCTCCACGTCGAGCGTACGGCGGTGCCACAACATCCAGTCGCGGCGCAACGGGTCGCGCAGCGCCGGGGCGTCGGCCACCCGGTACGCGTATCGGCGGTGCAGCGCGGAGAACCGCGCGTCGAAGCCGGCAGGCGCCTCGGAGGCGCGGTGCACCACCACGTCGGGCGGCAGCAGGCCCGTGAGCCGGTCCGTCAGCGCCGCACCGGGGGCGCGGTCGGACCGCCCCGGCAGCGCCTCCCAGCGCTCGCGCGAGACGTCGACGTGCGCGACCTGCCCTCGGGCGTGCACCCCCGCATCCGTGCGCCCGGCGACGGTGAGGCGCGGCCGAGGCAGCCCCAGCGGGCCGGCGCGCACCACCGTCGCGAGCGCGTCCTCGAGCACGCCCTGCACGGTGCGCAGCCGGGGTTGCGTGGCCCATCCGGCGAAGCGCGTGCCGTTGTAGGCGAGGTCGAGGCGCACCCGGAGGGTGTCTGCGGTCGGGCCGGGGCTGAAGGCGTCGGGGGGTGTCGGCGTGCTCACGGCACCATTGTGGCCGGATGATGTCCCCTGATGACCGACGCAGGCGCCTCCGCGCGCACCCCAGAAACCCGCCCCGGGACGACGACGGGCCCCCGGCCCCCCGCCCCCTCGGACGTGCTGACCCTCGCCGTCGACTGCGGTGGCGGCGGCATCAAGGCCGCCGTCCTCGACTCGGCGGGCACCGCGCACGCCACCCCCGTCCGGGTGCCGACGCCCTACCCGCTGCCCCCGAGGCTGCTCCTGGACACCGTGGCCGACATCGCGGCCCGCCTCCCGGCCGCGCACCGAGTGACCCTCGGGATGCCGGGCATGATCCGCCACGGCGTCGTGGTGCACACGCCGCACTACATCACCCGCTCGGGCCCACGCTCCCGCGTGCTGCCCGAGCTCGTGGCGGCCTGGGAGAGCTTCGACGTCCGTGGCGCGCTCGCCCGCCGGCTCGGCGTGCCGGCGATGGTGCTCAACGACGCGGAGGTGCACGGCGCCGGCGTGGTGGCGGGTTCCGGGGTCGAGCTGGTGCTCACGCTCGGCACCGGGCTGGGCTCGGCCCTCTTCGACGGCGGCCGGCTCGCGCCGCACCTCGAGTGGTCGCACGCCCCGCTGCGTCGCGGCGCGACGTACGACCAGTACATCGGGGAGCCCGAGCGGCGCCGGCTCGGGGACGGGCTGTGGTCACGACGCGTGGTCGCCATGGTCGACGGCCTGCGACCGGTGTTCCGCTGGGACCGCCTCTACCTGGGCGGCGGCAACTCCCGCAGGATCACCCCGACCGCGCTCGACCGCCTGGGCGACGACGTCGTCGTCGTCCCGAACTCCGCCGCGCTCGTGGGCGGTGCCCGGGCCTGGGACCTGCCGCTCGGCTGACCGCGCTCCGCCCGGTCGCGGCGCGGCCGGCCCCAGCTCGGCCGAGGCCTCCAGCAGCACCCGCGTGAACGCGACGGGCGCGTCCAGGCTGACGAGGTGCCGGGCGTGCGGCACCACGACGAGCCGCGCGGGCGCCCCGCCCGACCGGGCCGCCGCGACGAGCGCGCGCTCCTGGGCGCGGAAATGGTCGTACCGCCCGTTGACGACCCACACCGGGCTGCGCCCCGCGGCCAACGCCCCGAGGGTGTCGGTGGGCTCCAGCTCGCGCAGCATCTGGCTCATCACCCGGAGCGCGAAGCCGCCGGCACTCAGGTCGCGGGCGCTCTCGGCGTCGAGCACCGCCCGGACGAAGGCACCGTTCAGCCACGCGCCCTGGTCCGGCCAGCCCTCGATCCAGCGGGCGATCCGCAACCAGGCGGGGCGCAACCCGGACGACGTGGGCGTGCTGCACGAGGCCGCGACGAGACCCAGGCTCTGCTCGGGGTGCCGCGCACGATGCTCGATGGCGAGGTACCCGCCCAGGGAGAGCCCTGCCACGAGCCCCCGGCCGCCGACCTCGTCGACGCCCTCCCGGATCGTCGCGACCGCCCCGTCCAGGGTGAACGGCTCGGCGGTGCGCCCGCCGTGGCCCGGCAGGTCCACGGCGACCACCCGGACCCCCGCGGCGCCCAGTGCCGCCAGCTGACGGCGCCACATCGTGGCCGACGTCCTCGACCCGTGGACGAGCACGACGGGCGCGATAGGCGCGATAGGCACGCCAGGCGCGTCAGATACGGCGGGCGGTACGGTGCGAGCGACCATGCTCCCACCATGCCCCCCGCCGTGCCACGTGCCCACCGCGGGGACGACACAGCCCCGCACCACCTCGGGTGGCACGGGGCTGCGTCGTGAGCCGGAGCTGCGGGAGGTCAGGCCTCCTTGGTCTCCTCGGCGGCGGTGGCCTTCTCCTCGGCGGCCTCGGCCGGAGCCTCGGGCGCCTCGGTGGTCTCCGGAGCCTCGTCCTTGACGGGCTTCTCGTCGGCCGGCTTGGCAGCCTTCTCGGCGGCCTTCGTGGCCTCCTTGACGACGGCCTGCTTGGGGCTCACCGGCTCGGTGACGAGCTCGATGACCGCCATCGGCGCGTTGTCGCCCTTGCGGTTGCCGACCTTGGTGATACGCGTGTAGCCACCGTTGCGCTCGGCCATGGCCGGGGCGATCTCGGTGAACAGCGTGTGCACCACGGACGTGTCGCGCACGACGGTCAGGACGCGACGACGGGCGTGCAGGTCACCACGCTTGGCGAAGGTGATGAGGCGCTCCGCCAGGGGGCGCAGTCGCTTCGCCTTGGTCTCGGTGGTGGTGATGCGGCCGTGCTCGAAGAGCGCCGTCGACAGGTTCGCGAGGATCAGGCGCTCGTGAGCCGGGCCGCCTCCGAGCCGCGGACCCTTGGTGGGGGTAGGCATTTCTGGTTCTCCTTGAGGGTGGTTCCACGCCGCGCGGCCCGGTCAGGTCGAGCGGGCCGCTGCGGGCGCGGAGACGTCAGTACGACTGCTCGTCGGTGTACGTGGCCTCGTCGTCCCCACCGCTGAAGTACGCGGCACTGGACGGGTCGAAGTCGAGCGGCGAGTCCTTGAGGGACAGGCCCAGCTCGGCGAGCTTCTCCTTGACCTCGTTGATCGACTTCGCACCGAAGTTGCGGATGTCGAGCAGGTCGGCCTCGCTGCGCGCGACCAGCTCACCCACCTGGTGGATGCCCTCGCGCTTGAGGCAGTTGTACGACCGGATCGTGAGGTTGAGCTCCTCGATCGGCAGCGCCAGGTCCGCAGCCAGCGCGGAGTCCGTCGGCGACGGGCCGATCTCGATGCCCTCGGCCTCGACGTTCAGCTCGCGGGCGAGGCCGAACAGCTCGACGAGCGTCTTGCCGGCCGAAGCGAGCGCGTCGCGCGGCGCCATGGCCGACTTCGACTCGACGTCGACGATCAGCTTGTCGAAGTCCGTACGCTGCTCGACTCGGGTGGCCTCGACATTGTAGGTGACCTTGAGGACCGGCGAGTAGATCGAGTCGATGGGGATACGGCCGATCTCGGCCTCGTCGGACTTGTTCTGCGCGGCCGACACGTAGCCACGACCACGCTCGACGGTCAGCTCGATCTCGAGCTTGCCCTTGTCGTTGAGCGTGGCGACGTGCAGGTCGGGGTTGTGCACCTCGACACCCGCCGGCGGCACGATGTCCGCGGCGGTGACCACGCCTGCGCCGGTCTTGCGCAGGTACATCACGACCGGCTCGTCGTTCTCCGAGGAGACGACGAGGTTCTTGATGTTGAGGATGATCTCGGTGACGTCTTCCTTGACACCCGGCACGGTGGAGAACTCATGGAGCACACCGTCGATACGGATGGAGGTGACGGCTGCGCCCGGGATGGACGACAGCAGGGTCCGGCGCAGCGAGTTGCCGAGCGTGTAGCCGAAGCCAGGCTCGAGCGGCTCGATGGAGAAGCGCGAACGGTACTCCGAGATGACCTCTTCGGTCAGGGAGGGGCGCTGTGCGATCAGCACGATCTGGTCCTTTCAGTGTGCGTCCGCCATATGACGCATCACGGATCCGCGAACTCTCGCGGTCCTGGGCGGGACTCTGTCCACCCGCCCGGGCAGGCTGCGGCGTCGTACCGGGCTGGGTGCCGATCCCTCGGCACCCGGGCCCGACGACGTCGGGAGGGTCAGACGCGGCGACGCTTCGGGGGGCGGCAGCCGTTGTGCGCCTGGGGCGTCACGTCCTGGATCGAGCCGACCTCGAGGCCGGTCGCCTGGAGGGAGCGGATCGCGGTCTCACGACCGGAACCCGGGCCCTTGACGAAGACGTCGACCTTCTTGACACCGTGCTCCTGGGCGCGGCGCGCCGCCGACTCGGCAGCGAGCTGCGCGGCGTACGGCGTGGACTTGCGGGAGCCCTTGAAGCCGACGTGGCCGGCGGACGCCCACGAGATCACGGCGCCCGAGGGGTCGGTGATCGAGACGATCGTGTTGTTGAAGGTGCTCTTGATGTGCGCCTGGCCGAGCGGGACGTTCTTCTTGTCCTTGCGGCGCGGCTTCCGCCCAGCGGCGGTGGCGCGAGTCTTGGGAGGCATGTGTGCTCGTTCTCTCCTGGTCTGAGGTCGTCGGACCGGTGCGGGCGTCAGCGATGTGCGCCCGCATGCCGGACTGCTGGCGTCAGCGGGTCTTCTTCTTGCCCGCCACGGTGCGCTTCGGGCCCTTGCGGGTGCGCGCGTTGGTCTTGGTGCGCTGACCGCGCACCGGCAGGCCGCGGCGGTGACGCAGGCCCTGGTAGGTGCCGATCTCGACCTTGCGGCGGATATCGGCAGCGACCTCGCGACGCAGGTCGCCCTCGAGCTGGTACGTGCCCTCGAGGTGGTCACGGAGCGCGACGAGCTCGGCGTCGCCGAGGTCCTTGACGCGCAGGTCCGGGCTGATCCCGGTGGCGGCCAGCGTCTGCTGGGCGCGGGTACGGCCGACGCCGTAGATGTAGGTGAGCGCAACCTCGAGCCGCTTGTCGCGGGGGAGGTCGACGCCGACAAGACGTGCCATGTGTCGTCCGGCTCCTGTACTTCTTCCAGAGGTCTGCCGCACCGCCCTCCCGCGAAGACCGCGGGCCCCGGCCCCTGGGCCGAGGGTTCCCCCGCCGCCCCTCGCGGGACGTCGGGTTCGTGGTGGTGCGCTTGTGCGTGACGGCGAACTCGCCGTCAGCAGGTGGCTGCGATCAGCCCTGGCGCTGCTTGTGGCGCAGGTTCTCGCAGATCACCATGACGCGACCGTGCCGGCGGATCACCTTGCACTTGTCGCAGATCTTCTTGACGCTCGGCTTGACCTTCATCAGTGTTCCTCCGCCGCCGTACGCACGCCGGCAGGTGCCGGCGCCCCGACGGCGCTCGATGGGGTGGTGGTTACTTGTAGCGGTAGACGATCCGACCGCGGGACAGGTCGTACGGGCTGAGCTCGACCACGACACGGTCCTCCGGGAGGATCCGGATGTAGTGCTGACGCATCTTGCCCGAGATGTGCGCGAGGACCCTGTGGCCGTTCGCGAGCTCCACACGGAACATCGCGTTCGGCAGGGCCTCGATCACGCTGCCCTCGATCTCGATGACGCCGTCCTTCTTTGCCATGTCCTCCGCTAACTGTCGTCTGGCCCCGGGCGCCCGTCAGCAACTGACGAATGCCCGAATGTCGTGCGTGCCGCCTGCTCACCCTCGGCCCGGCCGACCCGCGATCGAGCCAGGTCGTGCTGGTCTGCAGCGCCACCATCTCGCGACTGCATCGAGGAACTGCCGAACGGACTACACCCGACAGAACATCGTACCCCTTCGCACCATCAGCTGCGAACGGGTGCTCAGGTGGTGATCATCACCGGCTCGATCTCGAACGGAGCGAGGCCGGCCCGCCCGCCGTCGACCGCGGTGAGCACGCTGATGCCGTCCTCCAGGACGGCCACCGTGTGCTCCCAGTGTGCCGCCCGTGACCCGTCCTCCGTCACGACCGTCCAGTCGTCGTCGAGCACGCGGGTGGCGCCGCTCCCCCGCGTGACCATCGGCTCGACGGCCAGGCACATGCCCGGCCGCAGCCGCGGTCCGCGATCGGAGGTACGGAAGTTCACGACGTCGGGCGGCTGGTGCATCGCGGTGCCGATGCCGTGCCCGACGTAGTCCTCGACGATGCCGTACTCGACCCCTGTCGCCCCGCCCGCCAGCTCCACGGCGGCCTCGACGGCAGCGCCGACGTCGTTCAGGCGCCGGCCGCCGGCCAGCGCCGCGATCCCCGCCCACATCGCCGTCCGCGTCGCGCGCACTAGCGCGAGGTCGGCGGGGTCCACCGCGGGTTCCGCGCCCGGCACGTCGACGTCCAGGGCGCCCCCCGGGCCGAGCACGAGGCTCGTCGCCGAGTCGCCGTGCCAGCCGTCGACGATCGCGCCGCAGTCGATCGAGACGACGTCCCCGACCTCGAGGACGCGGCCACCCGGGATCCCGTGGATCACCTCGTCACCCACGGACACGCAGACCGTCGCCGGGTACCCCAGGTAGCCCAGGAACGAGGGCGTGGCGCCCGCGTCGGCGATCGTCCGTGCGGCGACCTCGTCGAGGTCGGACGTCGTCATGCCCGGCGCCGCGGCCGCGCGCACGGCGTCCAGCGCGGACGCGACGACGAGGCCGGCGCGGCGCATGACGCGCACCTGCTCGACCGTCTTGAGCTCGACGCGCTCACGCGTTCCGAAGATCATGTCGGCCGAGCCCTCAGCCCAGCTCGGCGGCCAGCGCCTGCACGATGCGCTCCGTGACCTCGTCGACCTCACCGATGCCGTCGACCTTGGCCAGCAGGCCGCGTTCGGCGTACGCCTCGGTCAGGGGGGCCGTCTGCTCGTCGTAGATGTCGAGGCGACGGGCGATCGCGTCGGGGGTGTCGTCCTCGCGGCCCTCGGTCTCTGCCCGCTTGGCGATCCGGGCCAGCAGCTCGTCGCGCGCGGCGGTCAGCTCGATGACGCCGTCCAGCTCCCAGCCGAGGTCGCCCAGGATGTCGTCCAGCGCCTCGACCTGGTGCGCGTTGCGCGGGTAGCCGTCGAGCAGGAAGCCGGTCTTCACGTCGTCCTCGCCGAGGCGCGCGCGCACCATCTGGTCCGTGACCTCGTCGGGCACGAGCTCGCCCTTGGCGCTGTACTCCTGCGCGAGCCTGCCCAGCTCCGTACCGCCCTTGATGTTGGCGCGGAAGATGTCGCCCGTCGAGATCGCGGGGATGTCGAACAGCTCGGCGAGCCGGGCGGCCTGCGTGCCCTTGCCCGCGCCCTGCGGACCCATGATCACCAGGCGCGTGACTCGCGCCTCCGCGCTGCGCGTGCCGTGGAGCTCGCGACGGGTGGTCGGGGCGGCGCTGCCGCCGTTCGTCTCGGTCAACGGAGGAACCCTTCGTAATGACGCTGCTGGAGCTGGGAGTCGATCTGCTTCACGGTCTCGAGACCGACTCCGACGATGATGAGGATCGACGTGCCGCCGAACGGGATGTTCGTGGAGACGCCCAGCACGACGAGCACGATCGTCGGGATGAGCGCGACGACCGCCAGGTACACCGAGCCCGCGGCTGTGATCCGCGTGATCACGTAGTCCAGATACTCGGCGGTGGGCCGCCCGGCACGGATACCCGGCACGAAGCCGCCGTACTTCTTCATGTTGTCCGCGACCTCGTCCGGGTTGAACGTGATCGAGGTGTAGAAGAACGCGAAGAAGATGACCATCAGCACGTACAGCACGATGTACAGCGGGTCGGACTGCTGGACGAGGTTCTTGGAGATCCAGACCACCCAGTCCGCGGACTGGTCGCCGAACTGGGCGAGCAGGCCGGGGATCGCCAGGATCGACGCCGCGAAGATGACCGGGATGACGCCGGCCATGTTGATCTTGATCGGGATGTAGGTGCTGGTGCCGCCGTACATGCGGCGGCCCACCATCCGCTTCGCGTACTGCACGGGGATGCGCCGTTGCGACTGCTCGACGAAGACGACCAGCCCGACGACGAGCACGATGACCGCGATCATCACGATGAAGTTGAGCGGACCGTTGGCGCCGCCGGCGATCGACCACAGTGCGGACGGGAAGCTGGCCGCGATCGACGTGAAGATGAGCAGCGACATGCCGTTGCCGACACCGCGCTCGGTGATCATCTCGCCGAGCCACATGACCAGGCCGGTGCCCGCGGTCATCGTGATGACCATCAGGGCCGCCGTCGCGAAGCTGTCGTCGGCGATGACGTCGACGCCGCAGCCCGGGAACAGCATCCCGGTGCGTGCCGTCGTGATGATCGTCGTCGACTGCAGGATCGCCAGGGCGATCGTCAGGTAGCGCGTGTACTGCGTGAGCTTGGTCTGCCCCGACTGCCCCTCCTTGTGGAGGGCCTCGAAGCGAGGGATGACCACACGCAGCAGCTGCACGATGATGCTCGCGGTGATGTACGGCATGATGCCGAGCGCGAAGATCGACAGCTGCAGGAGCGCGCCACCGCTGAACACGTTGACGAGCCCGAGCAACGAGGTGCTGCCCTCGAGGGCTGCCACGCACTGCTGCACGTTGCCGTAGTCGACGCCGGGCGTTGGCACGAGCGACCCCACCCGGAAGAGGGCCATGATCGCGATCGTGAACAGCAGCTTGCGCCGCAGGTCCGGTGTCCGGAAAGCCCGGCCGAATGCGCTGAGCACCTATCCTCCTGACCCGCCGCGGCGGGTTGTCGTGTCGCCGGGGGCCGGCGAGGTGTGGCGCGAGCTCCCGGAGCCGCGGCCCGTGGGCCCCGTCGCCGTCGCGCCGACTGGGTCGTCGGTCCGGCCGGTTGCCCCGGGCTCGCCGCTCACCCGGATCGGGTGCGCGGCGCGGACCGTGACGGATTCTACGTGCCTGCGACGCGTGATCCAGACCACACGCCGCCGGGGCGGTCGTCGCCCGAGGCACGCCGGGAGCACACAGGGCCGGCAGCGCATGGTGCGCCGCCGGCCCTGATGCGGATGTCAGTCCTCGGAGACCGTGCCGCCGGCCGCCAGGATCTTGTCCTTGGCGGAGCCGGAGACGCGGTCGACCGTGACGTCCAGCTTGACGGTGATCTCGCCCGTCCCGAGCACCTTCACCGGCTGGCCCTTGCGGACCGCGCCGTTGGCGACGAGACCCTCGACGGTGACGGAGCCACCCTCGGGGTACAGCGCGGCGAGCTTGTCCAGGTTGACGACCTGGTACTCGACGCGGAACGGGTTCGTGAACCCGCGCAGCTTCGGGAGGCGCATGTGCAGAGGCATCTGCCCACCCTCGAAGCCGGCGGGCACCTGGTAGCGAGCCTTCGAGCCCTTGGTGCCGCGACCCGCCGTCTTGCCCTTCGACGCCTCGCCACGACCCACGCGGGTCTTGGCGGTCTTGGCGCCGGGGGCCGGACGCAGGTGGTGGACCTTCAGCGGCTGGGCCGCCTTCTCAGCCTTGTCGGCCATGTTCACTCGACCTCCTCGACGGTGACGAGGTGCGCCACCGTGGTGACCATGCCACGGATCTCCGGGCGGTCCTCCTTCACGGCGGTGTCGCCGATCCGCTTGAGGCCGAGGGTCCGCAGCGTGTCACGCTGGTTCTGCTTGCCGCCGATGGCGGACTTGACCTGTGTGACCTTCAGTCGAGGCATCACGCACCCACCTTCGCGCCGGACTTCTCCGCCTTGTCGGCGCGCCCGGCGGCCTGCGCACGCAGGAGCGCGGCCGGGGCCACGTCCTCCAGCGGCAGACCACGGCGGGCGGCCACGGCGGCCGGCTCCTCGAGGCCCTTGAGGGCCGCGACGGTGGCGTGCACGATGTTGATCGAGTTCGACGAGCCGAGCGACTTGCTCAGCACGTCGTGGATGCCTGCGCACTCCAGCACGGCGCGGACCGGACCACCAGCGATCACACCGGTACCCGGCGAGGCCGGGCGCAGGAACACGACGCCGGCGGCCTCCTCACCCGTGATCGGGTGCGGGATGGTGCCCTGGATGCGAGGGACGCGGAAGAAGTTCTTCTTCGCCTCCTCGACACCCTTGGCGATCGCCGCGGGCACCTCCTTGGCCTTGCCGTAGCCGACCCCGACCGTGCCGTCGCCGTCGCCCACCACGACCAGCGCGGTGAAGCTGAAGCGGCGGCCACCCTTGACGACCTTCGAGACGCGGTTGATCGTCACCACGCGCTCGACGAAGGCGTTCTTGTCGGCCTGGTCGCGGCCACCGCCGCGGCGGTCGTCGCGACGACCGCCGCCGCTGCCACCGCGGCGCCCGTCAGTCTTGTTGGACTCGTTGGCGCCCTGGGGGGCGCCGGTGCGCTGCCCTGCAGCCATCAGAGGATCCTCATCTTCCGTGCGAACTCGCGGACGTCGGCCATCACAGCTCCAGCCCTGCTTCCCGTGCGCCGTCGGCGACCGCAGCCACGCGACCGTGGTACTTGTTGCCACCGCGGTCGAAGACCACGGACTCGATGCCGGCGGCCTTGGCACGCGCGGCGACGAGCTCGCCGATCTTGTGCGCCTTCGCCGTCTTGTCGGCGTCGAGAGCACGCAGGTCCGCCTCGAGGGTCGAGGCGGAGGCGACGGTCTTGCCGACCGTGTCGTCCACGACCTGCGCCACCATGTGGCGCGAGGAGCGGGTCACGACGAGGCGCGGGCGCACCGCGGTGCCCCGGATCTTCTTGCGCAGGCGCAGGTGACGGCGCTGGCGAGCAACGGCCTTGCCCTTGCCCAGAATCTTGAGAGCCATCACTTACCAGCCTTTCCGACCTTGCGGCGGACGACCTCGCCGGCGTAACGCACGCCCTTGCCCTTGTAGGGCTCGGGCTTACGGATCTTGCGGATGTTCGCGGCGACCTCACCGACCTGCTGCTTGTCGATGCCGGCAACCGAGAACTTGGTGGGGCTCTCCACCGCGAAGGCGATGCCCTCCGGCGCCGAGACGACGACCGGGTGCGAGAAGCCGAGGGCGAACTCCAGGATCTGACCCTTGGCAGCGACGCGGTAACCCGTGCCGACGATCTCGAGCTTCTTCTCGTAGCCCTGGGTCACACCGGTGACGATGTTGGCCAGGAGGGTGCGGGTGAGGCCGTGCAGCGCACGGGACTCACGCTCGTCGTCCGGGCGCGACACCACGAGGGTGCCGTCGTTCTGGGCGACGGTGATGGGTGCGGGCACCGTGTGCTCCAGGGTCCCCTTCGGGCCCTTGACGGTCACGAGCGCACCACTGATGGTGACGTCCACGCCGGCCGGGACCGGAACGGGGAGCTTGCCGATTCGAGACATGGCGATTCTCCTTTCCGGATTACCAGACGAAGGCGAGGACTTCCCCGCCGACACCCTTGGCCTGGGCCTGACGGTCGGTCAGCAGGCCGGAGGACGTGGACAGGATCGCCACGCCCAGGCCGCCGAGGACCTGAGGCAGATTGGTGGACTTCGCGTAGACGCGGAGGCCGGGCTTCGAGACGCGCCGCACGCCGGTCAGGGCGCGCTCACGGGTCGGGCCGTACTTGAGGGACAGCGTGAGGGACTTGCCCACCGTCGCGTCCTCGACGTTCCAGCCGGTGATGTAACCCTGCGCCTGCAGGATCTCCGCGATGTGCGACTTCAGCTTCGAGTGCGGCATGGTCACCGTCTCGTGGTGTGCCGAGTTCGCGTTCCGCAGACGCGTCAGCATGTCTGCGATCGGGTCTGTCATGGTCATTGGGCTCCAGCCCTTCCTCGCCGAGGTATCCAGGCGGCACGTGCGTGCCTCGCGGACCTACGACGTAGTGGTTTTACCAGCTGCTCTTGGTGACACCGGGAAGCTCGCCCCGGTGGGCCATCTCCCGCACGCAGATCCGGCACAGGCCGAACTTGCGATAGACCGAGTGCGGACGGCCGCAGCGCTGGCACCGGGTGTAGGCGCGGACGGCGAACTTCGGCTTGGCGTTCGCCTTGTTGATCAGGGCCTTCTTCGCCATGTCAGTTCTCCTTGAAGGGGAAGCCGAGACGGCGCAGCAGAGAGCGGCCCTCGTCATCGGTCGTCGCCGTGGTCACGACCGTGATGTCCATACCGCGGACGCGGTCGATCTTGTCCTGGTCGATCTCGTGGAACATCGACTGCTCCGTGAGGCCGAAGGTGTAGTTGCCGTGCCCGTCGAACTGCTTCGGGCTCAGGCCGCGGAAGTCGCGGATGCGCGGCAGCGCGGTCGCGAGCAGGCGGTCCAGGAACTCCCACATGCGGTCGCCGCGCAGTGTGACGTGCGCGCCGATCGGCATGCCCTCGCGCAGCTTGAACTGCGCGATGGACTTCTTGGCCCGGTTCACCTGGGGCTTCTGCCCGGTGATCGCGGTGAGGTCGCGGATCGCGCCCTCGATGAGCTTGGAGTCCTTGGCAGCGTCACCGACACCCATGTTCACGACGATCTTGGTCAGACCGGCAACCTGCTGGGTGTTCTGGTGGCCGAACTCCTCGAGCAGGGCCGCGATGATCTCCTCGCGGTACTTCTGCTTGAGGCGCGGCAGGGCCGGGGCCT
Source organism: Isoptericola sp. Y581 (assembly GCF_059445475.1). NCBI lineage: Bacteria > Bacillati > Actinomycetota > Actinomycetes > Micrococcales > Promicromonosporaceae > Isoptericola > Isoptericola sp. Y581. Next base: position 181,066 of record NZ_JCAIUK010000004.1, read on the forward strand.
CGAGAGTGGTCTCGGTCATCAGATGTCCTTCCCGGAACGCTTGGCGACGCGCACGCGAACGGTGCGGGTACGGCCGTCGCGCTCGACCTGCTCGGTGCGGAACCCGACGCGCGTGCCCTTCTTGGTCTCCGGGTCGACGAGCATCACGTTCGAGACGTGGATGGACGCCTCGACCGTCTCGATGCCACCCGTACGGGTGCCACGCGCCGTCTGGCCGGCCTTGACGTGCTTGGTGACGCGCTGCACGCCCTCGACCACGAGGCGGTCGGTCTCGGTCAGCACCTCGAGCACGCGACCGGTCTTGCCCTTGTCACGACCGGCGACCACGATCACCTGGTCGCCCTTCTTGATCTTCGCCATGGTCAGAGCACCTCCGGCGCGAGCGAGACGATCTTCATGAACCGCTTGTCACGCAGCTCGCGGCCCACCGGGCCGAAGATGCGGGTGCCACGGGGCTCGCCGTCGCTCTTGAGGATCACGGCGGCGTTCTCGTCGAACTTGATGTAGGAACCGTCGGGACGACGGCGCTCCTTGGCGGTCCGGACGATGACGGCCTTGACCACGTCGCCCTTCTTCACGTTGCCGCCGGGGATCGCGTCCTTGACGGTGGCGACGATCGTGTCGCCGATACCGGCGTAGCGACGGCCGGATCCACCGAGAACACGGATGCAGAGAATCTCCTTGGCACCCGTGTTGTCGGCGACCCGCAGTCGCGACTCCTGCTGGATCATCGATTGATCTCCTGTCGTCGAGCTGGTTCTCGTCCCGGGATGTCCCGGGCGAGCCTTGCCGAACGGATAGTTGCTGAGGTGGCCAGGGAGGGCCGCATACGTGTGTCACGGCCCGCCCCGGCCGAAGGTCAGACGACCTTCTGGATCACTTGGCCTTATCGAGGATCTCCACCAGTCGCCACCGCTTGGACGCGGACAGCGGGCGGGTCTCCATGATTTCGACCAGGTCGCCGATACCGGCGGAGTTCTGCTCGTCGTGCGCCTTCGCCTTGGTGGTGGTGCGCAGGACCTTCCCGTACAGGGGGTGCTTCTTGCGGTCCTCGACCTCGACGACGATGGTCTTATCCATCTTGTCGCTGACGACGTAGCCGCGGCGGACCTTGCGCGTGGCGCGCGCGGTCTCCTCGGCGGTCACCGCGTTGGTGTTCTCGCTCATCGATGCCTCACTCACTCACGCTCGGGGCCGTGCGGATACCGAGCTCACGCTCGTGCAGGACCGTGTAGATCCGCGCGATGTCGCGCTTGACGGCCTTGATCCGACCGTGGGACTCCAGCTGGCCGGTGGCCGACTGGAAGCGGAGGTTGAAGAGCTCCGCCTTGGCCTTCTTCGCCTCGGCGACGAGCTTCTCGTCGTCGAAGCCGTCCAGGTCAGCGGGGGACATGCCCTTGGTTCCGACTGCCATCAGTTCGCACCACCCTCGCGCGCCACGAAACGGCACTTCATCGGGAGCTTGTGGATCGCACGGCGCATGGCCTCGCGAGCCAGCTCCTCCTCGACACCGGCCAGCTCGAAGATGATCCGACCGGGCTTGACGTTGGCGACCCACCACTCGGGTGAGCCCTTACCGGAGCCCATGCGGGTCTCGGCGGGCTTCTTGGTCAGGGGACGGTCCGGGTAGATGTTGATCCAGACCTTGCCGCCACGCTTGATGTGGCGGGTCAACGCGATACGAGCAGCCTCGATCTGACGGTTGGTGACGTAGGCGGGCTCGAGAGCCTGGATGCCGTAGTCGCCGAACGCGATCGTGGTGCCACCCTTCGCCGCGCCGGAGCGCGACGGGTGGTGCTGCTTGCGGTGCTTGAGCCTGCGGGGGATCAGCATGACTCAGGCCTCCGTTCCGGACTCGGGGGCCGCAGCCTGCTCGGCCGGCGCCGGAGCCGCGTCGGGCGCGGGGGCGCTCTCACCGGCCGGCTGCGCCGGACGCTCGGGGCGACGACCGCCACCACGGCGGTCCCCACCACGCTCGCCGCCACGCTCGCCGCCACGCTCGCCGCCACGACCGCGACCCTGACGGGGCCCGGCAGTGGCCTGCTGCGCGGCGAACTCCTTCTCGGACATGTCGCCCTTGTAGATCCACACCTTCACGCCGATGCGGCCGAAGGTGGTGCGGGCCTCATAGAAGCCGTAGTCGATGTACGCGCGCAGCGTGTGCAGCGGCACACGACCCTCGCGGTAGAACTCCGAACGGCTCATCTCCGCGCCGCCGAGGCGGCCGGAGACCTGCACGCGGATCCCCTTCGCGCCGGCACGCTGCGCGGACTGAATGCCCTTGCGCATGGCACGGCGGAACGAGACGCGGCTCGCGAGCTGCTCGGCGATACCCTGCGCGACGAGCTGCGAGTCGATCTCCGCGTTCTTGACCTCGAGGATGTTGAGCTGGACCTGCTTGCCCGTGAGCTTCTCGAGCTCGCCGCGGATGCGGTCGGCCTCGGCTCCCCGGCGACCGATGACGATGCCCGGACGCGCCGTGTGGATGTCCACGCGGACGCGGTCGCGAGTGCGCTCGACCTCGACCTTGGAGATGCCGGCCCGCTCGAGACCGGTGCTCATGAGCTTGCGGATCGCCACGTCCTCGCGGACGTAGTCGCGGTACCGCTGACCGGGCTTGGTGCTGTCGGCGAACCAACGCGACCGGTGGTCGGTGGTGATGCCGAGGCGGTACCCGTGCGGGTGAACCTTCTGCCCCACTATCGGGCCCCTTCCTTCTGATCACGCGGTGCGACGACCACGGTGATGTGGCTGGTGCGCTTGAGAACTTGGCTCGCACGCCCCTGAGCCCGCGGGCGGAACCGCTTGAGGGTCGGACCCTCGTCCACGAACGCCGCCGAGACGAAAAGCTCCGTCTCGTCGAAGCGCTCGCTGGCGCGGTCCGCCTTCACCCGGGCGTTGGCGACGGCGCTCTCCACAACCTTGCGGATGGGCTCGCTCGCCGCCTGCGGCGCAAACTTCAGCACCGCGACGGCCTCAGCGGCCTGCTTGCCACGGATGAGATCCACGACGCGCCGGGCCTTCTGGGGCGTGACACGGACGAACCGCGCCTGCGCCTTGGCTTCCATTGCTGTCCTGCTTCCTTTTCTCAGACCGTCGGGGTCTCCACCTGGCTGACCGAGGTCAGCGGCGGCGACCCTTCTTGTCATCCTTCACGTGGCCGCGGAAGGTTCGCGTGGGAGCGAACTCGCCGAGCTTGTGGCCGACCATCGACTCGGTGACGAAGACCGGGGTGTGCTTCCGGCCGTCGTGCACGGCGAGGGTGTGACCGAGGAAATCGGGCGTGATGACCGACCGACGGGACCAGGTCTTGATGACGTTCTTGGTCCCCTTCTCGTTCTGAGCGTCCACCTTTTTCTGCAGGTGGTCGTCGACGAAGGGGCCCTTCTTCAGGCTACGAGGCATCTGTCAGGCTCCTATCAGCGCTTCTTGCCGGTACGGCGACGGCGGACGATCAGCTTGTCGCTCGGCTTGTTCGGGCGGCGGGTCCGGCCCTCGGGCTGGCCCCACGGGCTGACCGGGTGACGACCACCGGACGTCTTGCCCTCGCCACCACCGTGCGGGTGGTCGACCGGGTTCATGACCACGCCACGGACGGTCGGGCGAACGCCCAGCCACCGCTTACGGCCGGCCTTGCCCCAGTTGATGTTGGACTGCTCGGCGTTACCCACCTCGCCGACCGTCGCGCGGCAGCGCAGGTCGACGTTGCGGATCTCGCCGGACGGCATGCGCAGCTGCGCGTACGGCCCGTCCTTCGCGACGAGCTGCACCGACGCACCCGCCGAACGCGCGATCTTCGCACCGCCGCCGGGCCGGAGCTCGACAGCGTGGATGACCGTACCGGTCGGGATGTTGCGCATCGGCAGGTTGTTGCCGGGCTTGATGTCGGCACCGGCACCGGCCTCGACGACGTCACCCTGCGACAGCTTGTTCGGCGCGAGGATGTAGCGCTTCGCGCCGTCCGCGTAGTGCAGCAGCGCGATCCGAGCCGTGCGGTTCGGGTCGTACTCGATGTGCGCGACCTTGGCGGGCACGCCGTCCTTGTCGTGTCGACGGAAGTCGATCACACGGTAGGCACGCTTGTGCCCGCCGCCCTTGTGACGGGTAGTGATTCGACCCGAGTTGTTGCGCCCACCCGTCTTGGACAGCGGCCGGACCAGAGACTTCTCCGGCTGCGAGCGCGTGATCTCGACGAAGTCGGCGACGCTGGCGCCACGGCGTCCGGGCGTTGTCGGCTTGTACTTACGGATTCCCATGGAAGATGTCCTCGATCTGCTCTCGTCCGGCTCAGCCGACCGGACCACCGAAGATGTCGATCGTGCCCTCGCGGAGGGTGACGATCGCACGCTTCGTGTCCTTGCGCTTGCCCAGGCCGAAGCGCGTGCGACGCGCCTTGCCCTTCCGGTTGATCGTGTTCACCGAGTCGACCTTGACGCCGAAGACCTGCTCGACCGCGATCTTGATCTCGGTCTTGTTGGCCCGCGGGTCCACGACGAAGGTGTACTTACCCTCGTCGAGGAGGTTGTAGGACTTCTCGGAGACGACCGGCGCGATCAGGATGTCGCGCGGGTCCTTCGTCACGGCGGTCACTTCGTGGCCTCCTCGGTGGTCTCGGCCTCGGCCGCCTCCGACTCGGTGGCGACAGCCTTCACCGACTTGCCCGTGGGCGGGCCGGCGAGGAACGCAGCGAGTGCGGCCTCGGTGAAGACGACGTCGTCAGAGACGAGCACGTCGTAGGTGTTGAGCTGGTCCGCGGTGATCATGTGGACCCGCTCCACGTTGCGGAGCGACATGAGCGTCAGCTCGTCCGAACGCTCGGTGACCACGAGGACGTGCGTGCGCTCGGTGAGCGACTCGAGCGTCTTCACCGCGGTCCGGGTCGACGGCGCGCCGGCCAGGCCGAAGCCCGCCACGACGTGCACGCGACCGGCGCGGGCGCGGTCGGAGAGGGCACCGCGCAGGGCGGCGGCCTTCATCTTCTTCGGCGTGCGCTGGTCGTACGAGCGCGGCTGCGGGCCGTGGACGACGCCACCACCGGCGAACTGCGGGGCGCGCGTCGAACCCTGGCGGGCGCGGCCGGTGCCCTTCTGCTTGTACGGCTTGCGGCCACCGCCGCGGACCTCGCCGCGGGTCTTGGTGGACGCCGTGCCCTGCCGGGCGGCGGCGCGCTGGGCGACGACCACCTGGTGGATCAGCGGGACGTTCGTGGCGACGTCGAACACCTCGGCGGGGAGCTCGGCGGTGCCGGTCTTCTTGCCCTGGGCATCCAGGACATCGACGGTCAGAGCGGCCATCGTGTTCACGCTCCCTTCGCGGCGGTACGCACGACGACGACGCCACCCTTGGGCCCGGGGACCGCGCCCTTGACGAGCAGCAGACCCTTCTCGGCGTCGACCGCGTGCACGGTCAGGTTCTGGACGGTTTGGCGCTCGTGGCCCATGCGACCGGCCATACGCATGCCCTTGAAGACGCGCGACGGCGTCGAGGCGCCGCCGATCGAGCCGGGCTTGCGGTGGTTGCGGTGGGCACCGTGCGAGGCACCGACGCCGGAGAAGCCGTGACGCTTCATCACACCGGCGGTGCCCTTGCCCTTGGTGGTGCCGACGACGTCGACCACGGTGCCGGCCTCGAAGGCGGCCGCGGTGATCTCTTGGCCGAGAGTGAACTCGGCGGCGTCCTCGGTGCGCACCTCGGCGAGGTGCCGGCGCGGGGTCACGCCGGCCTTCTCGAAGTGGCCCTTGAGCGGCTTGGTGACCTTGCGCGGGTCGATCTGCCCGGCGGCGAGCTGCACGGCGGCGTAGCCGTCGGCGTCCGCGGCGCGGACCTGCGTCACGACGTTCGTGGGCACAGCCACGACCGTGACGGGGACCAGACGACCGGCGTCGTCCCACAGCTGGGTCATGCCGAGCTTGGTGCCGAGCACCGCGGTCACGTTCTTCTGCTGGTTGGTCATGATCTCCCCCAGCCTCAGAGCTTGATCTCGATGTTCACGTCCGCCGGCAGGTCGATACGCATGAGCGAGTCGACGGCCTTCGGCGTGGGGTCGATGATGTCGATGAGCCGCTTGTGCGTACGCATCTCGAAGTGCTCGCGGCTGTCCTTGTACTTGTGAGGCGACCGGATGACGGTGAAGACGTTCTTCTCCGTCGGCAGCGGCACCGGACCCACGACCGTCGCACCAGCGCGCGTCACCGTGTCGACGATCTTGCGCGCCGAGCTGTCGATGACCTCGTGGTCGTAGGACTTGAGCCGGATGCGGATCTTCTGTCCCGCCATGGCGTCGTCTGACTCTCTCTCTCGAACCGCTACTGTCCGACCCCCGCGCTCGGGCGTGTCGCCGTTGTTGGCACAACCAGCGACAAACTCGGGCACACACCTGATCGGCGTGGGGCCGTTGGATGTGGTCCGCAGCGCGGACCACGACGTTTGTCGAGCCTGTCGAAACATGTGTCTCACGGGGCGCTCATGCGCGTCGACAGCCGGCAACCCCGCGAACCCCTCTCTACGGAGGGGGACCGCTCCAGGCGACACAGGCCGGGCCTCCGAAGAAACTTCGGAGCCGACGCGTGCACCGTGGTGCTACACACTGTTCGACACGAGAAAGAACGCGCCCTTGACAGGCAACCTGAACATCTTGCCACACGGAACCCCGGGAATCCAAGCCGAAGCCTGCCCGATCCGTGTGACGCCGGACGCATCGGAGGCTCGGGCCCGTGCGGGGCCCGAGCCTCCGGTGCTGCTCAGCCGGTCAGATCACTTGACGATCTTGGTGACACGGCCGGAACCGACCGTGCGGCCACCCTCACGGATGGCGAAGCCGAGGCCCTCTTCCATGGCGATCGGCTGGATCAGCTCGACCGACATCTCGGTGTTGTCGCCCGGCATGACCATCTCGGTGCCCTCGGGCAGCGTGATGACGCCGGTGACGTCCGTGGTACGGAAGTAGAACTGCGGACGGTAGTTCGAGTAGAACGGGTTGTGACGCCCACCCTCGTCCTTGCCCAGGATGTAGACCTGGGCCTCGAAGTCGGTGTGCGGCGTGATCGAACCCGGCTTCACGACGACCTGACCGCGCTCGACGTCCTCGCGCTTGATGCCGCGCAGGAGCAGACCGGTGTTGTCGCCGGCCTGGGCCTGGTCCATCTGCTTGTGGAACGTCTCGATACCGGTGACCGTGGTCTTCTGCGGCTGGCGGATACCGACGATCTCGACCTCGGAGTTGACGTCGAGCGTGCCACGCTCCACCTTGCCTGTCACGACGGTGCCGCGGCCGGTGATGGTGAAGACGTCCTCGATCGGCATGAGGAACGGCTTGTCGAGCTCGCGGACGGGGTCGGGGACGTTCTCGTCCACGGCCTCCATGAGCTCGAGGACCTTCTTGGTCCACTCCGGGTCGCCCTCGAGAGCCTTGAGCCCCGAGACGCGGACGACCGGGGCGTTGTCGCCGTCGAACTCCTGCGACGACAGCAGCTCACGGACCTCCATCTCGACGAGCTCGAGGATCTCCTCGTCGTCGACCATGTCGGCCTTGTTCAGCGCGACGAGCAGGTAGGGCACGCCCACCTGACGGGCCAGGAGCACGTGCTCGCGCGTCTGAGCCATCGGACCGTCGGTCGCCGCGACCACCAGGATCGCGCCGTCCATCTGGGCGGCACCGGTGATCATGTTCTTGATGTAGTCGGCGTGACCCGGAGCATCGACGTGCGCGTAGTGACGCTTGGGCGTCTCGTACTCGATGTGCGCGATGTTGATCGTGATGCCGCGCTGCTTCTCCTCCGGCGCGGCGTCGATCTCGTCGAAGTTGCGCTGCGTGTTCGCCGGAAGGTCGGGGTACGTGTCCGCAAGCGTCTTCGAGATCGCAGCCGTCAGCGTCGTCTTACCGTGGTCGACGTGCCCGATCGTGCCGATGTTGACGTGCGGCTTGGTCCGCTCGAACTTGGCCTTAGCCACTGGGGTCCTCCTGGGACTTGGGTAGATGTTCCCGAACGTTGCGAGACTCGGCCAAGAAGCCTACATCCCGCGGGGCGACGGGGTTTCCTACAGGTTGATGGTTCTGCTGGTCGTCGACCTGTGGGGACTCACTCGCCCCGGGTCTTCTTGATGATCTCGTCAGCAACGTTCCGAGGAACCTCGGCGTAGCTGTCGAACTGCATCGAGTACACCGCGCGGCCCTGCGTCTTGGAACGCAGGTCACCGATGTACCCGAACATCTCGCTCAACGGTACCTGGGCGCGCACGACCTTGACGCCGGTCGCGTCCTCCATGGACTGGATCATCCCACGACGCGAGTTGATGTCGCCGATCACGTCGCCCATGTACTCCTCGGGCGTCCGGACCTCGACGGCCATGACGGGCTCGAGGATGACCGGGTCGGCCCGCTTGATGCCCTCCTTGAAGACCATCGAGCCGGCGATCTTGAACGCCATCTCCGAGGAGTCGACGTCGTGGTAGGCGCCGTCGAGCAGCGTGGCCTTGACCCCGACCACGGGGAACCCTGCCAGCACGCCCTGCTGCATCGCCGACTGGATGCCGGCGTCGACGGACGGGATGTACTCGCGCGGGATGCGTCCACCGGTGACGGCGTTGACGAACTCGTAGAGCTCGCCCTCGGTCGTCTCGAGCGGCTCGAAGGTCACCTGGACCTTGGCGAACTGACCCGAACCACCGGTCTGCTTCTTGTGCGTGTAGTCGACCTTCTCCGCGGCGCGGCGGATCGTCTCGCGGTACGCCACCTGCGGCTTGCCGACGTTGGCCTCGACGCGGAACTCGCGACGCATGCGGTCGACGAGGATGTCGAGGTGGAGCTCGCCCATGCCGCCGATGACGGTCTGACCGGTCTCCTCGTCGAGCCTGACGCGGAAGGTGGGGTCCTCCTGCGCGAGCTTCTGGATCGCCGTCGAGAGCTTCTCCTGGTCGGCCTTCGTCTTCGGCTCGATGGCCACGTCGATGACCGGCTCCGGGAAGGTCATCGACTCGAGGATGACCGGGTTCGCCGGGTCGCACAGGGTGTCACCGGTGGTGACGTCCTTGAGCCCGATGAACGCGTAGATGTGCCCGGCGTGAGCCTCTTCGACCGGGTTCTCCTTGTTGGAGTGCATCTGGAAGAGCTTCCCGATGCGCTCCTTCTTCCCCTTGGTCGAGTTCTGGACCTGCGCGCCCTGCGCCACCTTGCCCGAGTAGACGCGGACGTAGGTGAGCTTGCCGAAGAACGGGTGCGTGGCGACCTTGAACGCGAGGCCCGAGAACGGCTCCGCCTCGTCAGGACGACGCTCGACGATCTTCTCCGCGTCCTTGACGTCGTGACCCTGGACGGCCGGGACGTCGAGCGGGGTCGGCAGGTAGTCGATGACGGCGTCGAGCATGGGCTGCACGCCCTTGTTCTTGAACGCCGAACCGCACAGCACCGGGAAGGCCTGCGAGGTGATGACGAGCTTGCGGATACCGGACTTGATCTCGGCGACCGTGAGCTCCTCGCCGCTCAGGAACTTCTCGAGCAGGTCGTCGTCAGCCTCCGCGACGGCCTCGACGAGCTCGGCCCGGTACTGCTCGGCCTTCTCGACGAGGTCGGCGGGGATCTCCTCGACCTCGTACTCCTCGCCCATCTTGGTGTCGCCGCGCCACGTGAGCGCCTTCATCTCGAGAAGGTCCACGACGCCCGCGAAGTCGTTCTCAGCACCGATCGGCAGCTGGATGACGAGCGGCTTCGCCTTGAGGCGGTTGATGATGGTGTCGACCGTGAAGTAGAAGTCGGCGCCGAGCTTGTCCATCTTGTTGACGAAGCAGATGCGCGGGACGTCGTACTTGTCCGCCTGGCGCCACACGGTCTCCGACTGGGGCTCTACGCCCTCCTTGCCGTCGAACACCGCGACCGCGCCGTCGAGCACGCGCAGGGAACGCTCCACCTCGACGGTGAAGTCCACGTGACCGGGGGTGTCGATGATGTTGATCTGGTTGTTCTTCCAGTAGCAGGTCGTCGCGGCGGACGTGATCGTGATGCCGCGCTCCTGCTCCTGCTCCATCCAGTCCATCGTCGACGCACCGTCGTGCGTCTCACCGATCTTGTAGTTCACACCCGTGTAGAACAGGATGCGCTCGGTGGTGGTGGTCTTGCCGGCATCGATGTGGGCCATGATGCCGATGTTGCGGACCTTGTTCAGGTCGGTCAGCACGTCGAGTGCCACGGTGCGTTACCCCTTGTCGGTGGAAGGTCGGAAGCCGGGCCGGAGGGCCGGCTGCCGGCCGGTTCCGGATCCGCGGACGGCCCCGGGGGTCGCCCGGGGCCGTCCGTGCGCATCACCAGCGGTAGTGCGCGAAGGCCTTGTTCGAGTCGGCCATCTTGTGCATGTCCTCGCGGCGCTTGACCGCGGCACCGAGGCCGTTCGAGGCGTCGAGGATCTCGTTCATCAGACGCTCCGTCATCGACTTCTCACGACGGGCGCGCGAGAAGTCGGTGAGCCAGCGCAGCGCGAGCGTCGTCGAGCGCACCGGGCGCACCTCGACGGGCACCTGGTAGGTGGCGCCACCGACACGGCGGGAGCGAACCTCGAGCGCGGGGCGGACGTTCTCCAGCGCGCGCTTGAGCACGACGACCGGGTCCTGATCCGTCTTGGCACGGACGCCCTCGAGGGCGCCGTAGACGATTGCCTCGGCGGTGGACTTCTTGCCGTCGAGCAGGACCTTGTTGATCAGCTGCGTCACGACGGGCGACCCGTAGACGGGGTCGACGATGAGCGGCCGCTTGGGGGCCGGACCCTTGCGAGGCATCAGGCCTTCTCCTTCTTCGCGCCGTACTTGCTGCGACCCTGCTTGCGGTTCTTGACACCCTGGGTGTCGAGCGCGCCGCGCACGATCTTGTACCGCACGCCCGGGAGGTCCTTCACACGGCCGCCGCGCACGAGCACGATCGAGTGCTCCTGCAGGTTGTGGCCGACACCGGGGATGTACGCCGTGACCTCGGTACCGGAGGAGAGCTTCACGCGCGCGACCTTACGGAGCGCCGAGTTCGGCTTCTTGGGGGTGGTGGTGTACACACGGGTGCACACGCCGCGCCGCTGGGGGGATGCGCGGAGGGCCGGCGTCTTGGACGCCGTGACCTTCGTGCTCCGGCCCTTGCGGACGAGCTGCTGGATCGTAGGCACTACGTCTCCGTCGTCTTCTCGAGCTCACGAGGGCCGGCTGGCCCTCGACGGTGGTCTGTCTGGCTTGTGTGCCGATCGCATGCGGCACAGGCGGCCCTTGCGGACCGCAACGCCACTTACCACCGGCTCGATGGCCCGGTTCCGCTCCCCCGCCCTGACGGGCAGTCCGAACGGTCTTCCGGGGTACTCGTACGCTCAGATCGGCGACGCGTCCGGCAGCCGTTCCGAACCGGGAGGCTCGGGCTGACAGCGGGACGCGCGCGCGACGGCACGGGCACGGCTCCCAAGATTACCCGCGGAAGCAAGCGGGGTCAAAGGAATGGGAGGGGCGCACGCTGTGACGTGCGCCCCTCCCGTCCTACCTTGCATCTACCTCGCGACGACGTCGAGGCCGGATCAGCGGAGCTAGGGTCCCCGCGGGTCCCCGCAGCGAAGCGAGGAACCCGTGGGGTCTAGCGGAAGTCGCCGAAGTCCAGGTCCTCCAGCGGGATCGCCTCGCCCGAGCCCATGCCGAGCGTCGGGAAGTCGATCTCGTCGTAGCCGAAGCTCGGGTAGAGCTCGGCCTTGGCCTGCTCGGTCGGCTCGACCTTGATGTTGCCGTACCGGGGCAGGCCCGTTCCGGCGGGGATGAGCTTACCGAGGATGACGTTCTCCTTGAGGCCCAGCAGCGGGTCACGACGACCGCTCATCGACGCCTCCGTGAGCACGCGGGTCGTCTCCTGGAAGGAGGCGGCCGAGAGCCACGAGTCGGTGGCGAGCGACGCCTTCGTGATGCCCATGAGCTCCGGACGGCCGGAGGCCGGCTGGCCACCCTCCGCCACGGCACGGCGGTTCGCGTCCTCGAAGCGGGTGCGCTCCGCGAGCTCACCCGGCAGCAGGTGCGAGTCACCCGAGTCGAGCACGGTCACGCGCCGCAGCATCTGCCGCACGATGACCTCGATGTGCTTGTCGTGGATGTCCACACCCTGCGAACGGTAGGTCTCCTGGACCTCGTCCACCAGGTGCTTCTGCGTCGCGCGGGGCCCGAGGATGCGCAGCACCTTCTTCGGGTCGACGGCGCCCACGACGAGCTGCATGCCCACCGTGACCTGGTCGCCGTCCGACACCAGCAGACGCGCGCGCTTGGTGACGGGGTAGCGAATCTCCTCGCCACCGTCGGCCGGCGTGAGGACCAGGTGCCGCGTGCGGTCCGAGTCCTCGATGGCCACCGTGCCGGTGTACTCCGCGATCGGCGCCTCACCCTTGGGGGTGCGGGCCTCGAAGAGCTCCGTGACGCGCGGCAGACCCTGCGTGATGTCCTCCGCGGAGGCGACACCACCGGTGTGGAAGGTACGCATGGTCAGCTGGGTACCAGGCTCACCGATGGACTGCGCCGCGATGATGCCGACGGCCTCGCCGATGTCCACCAGCTTGCCGGTGGCCAGGGAGCGGCCGTAGCACTTGGCGCAGGTCCCGACGCGCGACTCGCAGGTCAGCACCGAGCGCACCTTGACGCTCTCGATCCCGGCGGCGATCACCTTGTCGATGATCACGTCGCCGGCGTCCGAGCCCGCCTCGGCCACGACGTTGCCGTCCGCGTCCACGACGTCCATCGCGAACGTGCGCGAGTAGATACTCGTCTCGACGCGCGGGTGCGGCACCAGCACGTCGCCGATGCGCTCGGCGACGGGCAGCGCGAGCCCGCGCTCGGTACCGCAGTCCTCCTCGCGGATGATGACGTCCTGCGACACGTCGACGAGGCGACGGGTCAGGTAGCCGGAGTCCGCGGTACGCAGCGCCGTGTCGGCCAGACCCTTGCGGGCACCGTGCGAGGCGATGAAGTACTCGAGGACGGACAGGCCCTCGCGGTAGTTGGACTTGATCGGGCGCGGGATGATCTCGCCCTTCGGGTTCGCCACGAGGCCGCGCATACCGGCGATCTGGCGGACCTGCATCCAGTTACCACGAGCACCCGAGGACACCATGCGGTACAGGGTGTTCCGCGCGTCGCTCTCGAGGTTCTCGCGCATGACCGACGCGATCTTGTCGGTGGCCTGGGTCCAGATCTCGATGAGCTCCTGACGGCGCTCGTCGTCGGTGATCAGGCCCTTGTCGAACTGGTCCTGGACCTTGAGCGCACGCTGCTCGTGCTCGTCCAGGATCTTGTTCTTGACGTCCGGCATCGCGACGTCGGAGATCGCGATCGTGACGCCCGAACGCGTGGCCCACTTGTAGCCGGCGTCCTTCAGCGCGTCGAGCGACGTCGCGACGTCGACCTTCGGGTAGCGCTCCGCCAGGTCGTTGACGATCGTCGAGAGCTCCTTCTTGCCGACGACACCGTTCTGGAACGGGTAGTCGACCGGAAGGGCCTCGTTGAAGATCGTGCGCCCCAGCGTCGTCTCGAACAGGAGCGTCTGACCGGGCTCCCAGCCCTCGGGGGCCTCGAAACCGCTGGTCGGCGGCACGAGGTCGTCCATCCGCAGCCGGATCTTCGCGTTGAGGTCGAGCGACCCGCGGTCGAGGGCCATGATCGCCTCGGCCTGCGACGAGAACACGCGGCCCTCGCCGTCGGCCTCCGGGCGGTCGGACGTGAGGTGGTGCAGACCGATGATCATGTCCTGCGAGGGCATGGTGACCGGACGGCCGTCCGACGGCTTGAGGATGTTGTTGCTCGAGAGCATGAGGATGCGGGCCTCGGCCTGCGCCTCCGCGCTCAGGGGCAGGTGGACCGCCATCTGGTCGCCGTCGAAGTCCGCGTTGAACGCGGCGCACACGAGCGGGTGCAGGTGGATGGCCTTGCCCTCGACGAGCTGCGGCTCGAACGCCTGGATGCCGAGACGGTGCAGCGTGGGGGCACGGTTCAGCAGCACGGGGTGCTCCTGGATGACCTCCTCCAGCACGTCCCACACCTCGCCGCGGGTGCGCTCCACCATGCGCTTCGCGCTCTTGATGTTCTGCGCGTGGTTGAGCTCCACGAGCCGCTTCATGACGAACGGCTTGAACAGCTCGAGCGCCATCTGCTTGGGCAGGCCGCACTGGTGCAGCTTGAGCTGCGGGCCGACCACGATGACCGAACGGCCCGAGTAGTCGACGCGCTTGCCGAGCAGGTTCTGGCGGAACCGCCCCTGCTTGCCCTTGAGCATGTCGGAGATCGACTTCAGCGGGCGGTTGCCCGGCCCGGTGACCGGACGGCCGCGGCGGCCGTTGTCGAACAGCGAGTCGACGGCCTCCTGGAGCATCCGCTTCTCGTTGTTGACGATGATCTCCGGCGCGCCCAGGTCGAGCAGGCGCTTGAGCCGGTTGTTGCGGTTGATCACGCGGCGGTACAGGTCGTTCAGGTCGCTCGTGGCGAAGCGGCCACCGTCGAGCTGCACCATGGGGCGCAGGTCCGGCGGGATGACCGGCACGGCGTTGAGCACCATCGCCGTGGGCGAGTTGGTCGTCGTGAGGAACGCGTTGACGACCTTCAGGCGCTTGAGCGCGCGCGTCTTGCGCTGACCCTTGCCGGAGCGGATGGTCTCGCGCAGCGACGCGGACTCGGCCACCAGGTCGAAGCTCTCGAGGCGCTTCTGGATCGCCGCGGCGCCCATCGAGCCCTCGAAGTACGTGCCGTAGCGGTCGACGAGCGTGCGGTACAGCATCTCGTCGCCCTCGAGGTCGGCGACCTTCAGGTTCTTGAACCGGTCCCAGACCCGCTCGAGGCGGTCCAGCTCGGCGTCCGCGCGCTTGCGCAGCTGAGCCATCTCACGCTCGGCGGAGTCGCGGACCTTGCGGCGCGCGTCCGCCTTGGCACCCTCGGCCTCGAGCTCAGCCAGGTCGCCCTCGAGCTTCGTGGCACGGATGTTGATGTCGTTGTCGCGGCGGTCCCCGATCTCCTTCTTCTCCAGGTCGATCTCGTTCTGAAGGTTCGGGAGGTCCTCGTGCCGCGCCTCGTCGTCGACCCACGTGATCATGTAGGCCGCGAAGTAGATGACCTTCTCGAGGTCCTTCGGCGCCAGGTCGAGCAGGTAGCCGAGGCGGGAAGGCACACCCTTGAAGAACCAGATGTGCGTGACCGGGGCGGCGAGCTCGATGTGGCCCATGCGCTCACGGCGCACCTTCGAGCGCGTCACCTCGACGCCGCAGCGCTCGCAGATGATGCCCTTGAAGCGCACGCGCTTGTACTTGCCGCAGTAGCACTCCCAGTCCCGGGTGGGGCCGAAGATCTTCTCGCAGAAGAGCCCGTCCTTCTCCGGCTTCAGGGTGCGGTAGTTGATTGTCTCGGGCTTCTTGACCTCACCGTGCGACCAGGCACGGATGTCGTCGGCCGTGGCCAGGCCGATACGCAGCTCGTCGAAGACATTGACGTCGAGCAAGATGTCCTACTTCCTCAAAACTTGTGGAATGTCCGCTAGTTCAGCTGGTCGCTGGATCAGATCTCGTCGACCGTGGCGGCAGAGTTGGGGCGGCGGGACAGATCGATGCCCAGCTCCTCCGCGGCGCGGTACACCTCGTCGTCGGACTCCTTCATCTCGATGGAGGTCCCGTCGCTCGAGAGCACCTCGACGTTCAGGCACAGCGACTGCATCTCCTTGAGGAGCACCTTGAACGACTCCGGGATGCCCGAGTCGGGGATGTTCTCGCCCTTGACGATCGCCTCGTAGACCTTGACGCGGCCCGGGACGTCGTCCGACTTGATGGTGAGCAGCTCCTGCAGCGTGTAGGCCGCGCCGTACGCCTCGAGAGCCCACACCTCCATCTCGCCGAAACGCTGACCGCCGAACTGCGCCTTACCACCCAGCGGCTGCTGCGTGATCATCGAGTACGGACCGGTCGAACGCGCGTGGATCTTGTCGTCGACCAGGTGGTGGAGCTTGAGGATGTACATGTAGCCCACGGCCACCGGGTCGCCGAACGGCTCGCCGGAGCGGCCGTCGAACATCCGCGCCTTGCCGTCCATGGCGACCATGCGGTCACCGTCGCGGTTCGGCAGGGTCGTGCCGAGCAGACCGCGCAGAGCGACCTCCTCCAGGCCGTCGAACACCGGCGTCGCCACCGGCGTCCCCGGCTCCGACTTGGACGCGACCTCGGGCAGGGTCTCCTTCCAGGAGAGGTCCTTGCCCTCCGCCAGGTCGATGTCCCATCCACGGCTGGCGACCCAGCCCAGGTGGGTCTCGAGCACCTGACCGACGTTCATACGGCCGGGCACGCCCAGCGGGTTCAGGATGACGTCGACCGGCGTGCCGTCGGGCAGGAACGGCATGTCCTCCTGCGGCAGGATCTTCGAGATGACGCCCTTGTTGCCGTGGCGACCCGCGAGCTTGTCGCCCACGGTGATCTTGCGGCGCTGGGCGATGTAGACGCGCACCAGCTGGTTCACGCCGGCGGGCAGCTCGTCGCCGTCCTCCCGGTTGAACTCGCGCACGCCGATGACCGTGCCGGACTCACCGTGGGGCACCTTGAGCGAGGTGTCGCGCACCTCGCGCGCCTTCTCGCCGAAGATCGCGCGCAGCAGGCGCTCCTCCGGGGTCAGCTCGGTCTCGCCCTTCGGGGTGACCTTGCCGACCAGCACGTCGCCGGCGCCGACCTCGGCGCCGATGCGGATCACGCCGCGCTCGTCGAGGTCCGCCAGGACGTCCTCGGAGACGTTCGGGATGTCCCGCGTGATCTCCTCGGGCCCGAGCTTCGTGTCGCGGGCGTCGACCTCGTGCTCCTCGATGTGGATCGAGGACAGCACGTCGTCCTCCACGAGGCGCTGCGACAGGATGATCGCGTCCTCGTAGTTGTGGCCCTCCCACGACATGAATGCCACGAGCAGGTTGCGGCCGAGCGCGAGGTCACCCTCGTCGGTCGCCGGGCCGTCGGCCAGCACGGAGCCGACCTCGACCCGCTGGCCCTCGTCCACGAGCACGCGCTGGTTGTAGCTGGTGCCCTGGTTCGAGCGGCGGAACTTCGCAGCGCGGTACGAGCCCGTGGTGCCGTCGTCGTTCGCGACCAGGACCAGGTCCGCGGAGACCTCGGTGACGACACCGGGCTTGGTGGCCATGATGACGTCGCCCGCGTCCACGGCCGCGCGACGCTCCATGCCGGTGCCGACCAGCGGCGCCTCGGAGCGCACCAGCGGCACGGCCTGGCGCTGCATGTTGGCGCCCATGAGCGCGCGGTTGGCGTCGTCGTGCTCGAGGAACGGGATCAGGGCCGTCGCGACCGACACCATCTGGCGCGGCGAGACGTCCATGTAGTCGATCTCGGCCGGCGGCAGGTCGTCGGTCTCGCCGCCCTTGGTGCGCACCAGCACGCGCTCGCGCTGGAACGTGCCGTCGGCGGAGAGCTCCGTGTTCGCCTGCGCGATGATGTGGCGGTCCTCGTCGTCAGCCGTGAGGTAGACGATCTCGTCGGTGACCTTGCCGTTCACGACCTTGCGGTACGGCGTCTCGATGAAGCCGAACGGGTTGATCCGACCGAACGACGCGAGCGAGCCGATGAGGCCGATGTTCGGGCCCTCAGGGGTCTCGATCGGGCACATGCGGCCGTAGTGCGACGGGTGGACGTCACGGACCTCCATGCCGGCGCGGTCGCGGGACAGACCACCCGGGCCGAGGGCGTTGAGGCGACGCTTGTGCGTCAGGCCCGCCAGCGGGTTGTTCTGGTCCATGAACTGCGACAGCTGCGAGGTGCCGAAGAACTCGCGGATCGACGCCACCACGGGGCGGATGTTGATCAGCGTCTGCGGGGTGATCGCCTCGACGTCCTGCGTCGTCATGCGCTCGCGCACGACGCGCTCCATCCGGGACAGGCCCGTGCGCACCTGGTTCTGGATGAGTTCGCCGACCGCACGGATGCGGCGGTTGCCGAAGTGGTCGATGTCGTCCGTCTCGACGCGGACCTCGATCGCCTTGCCGTCCTTCGTGCCGGGCATGGCGGCGTGGTCGGCGTGCAGCGCGGCGAGGTACTTGATCGTCGCGACGACGTCGGTCACGGACAGCGTGGAGTCCGCCAGCGGCGCGTCGACGCCGAGCTTCTTGCTGATCTTGTAGCGGCCGACCTTCGCGAGGTCGTAGCGCTTGGAGTTGAAGTAGAAGTTCTCGAGCAGCGCGCGACCGGCCTCGACCGTGGGCGGCTCGCCCGGACGGATCTTGCGGTACAGGTCGACGAGGGCCTCGTCCTGGGTGTGGACGTGGTCCTTCTCGAGGGTGTCGAGGATCGACGGGTAGTTCGCGAACTCCTCGCGGATCTCCGCCTCAGTGAGGCCAAGGGCCTTCAGCAGGACCGTGACGGGCTGCTTGCGCTTGCGGTCGACGCGCACGCCGACGGCGTCGCGCTTGTCGATCTCGAACTCGAGCCACGCGCCGCGCGACGGGATGACCTTCGCCGAGAAGACGTCCTTGTCGCTCGTCTTGTCCGGCGTGCGCTCGAAGTAGACGCCCGGGGAACGGACCAGCTGGGAGACGACGACGCGCTCGGTGCCGTTGATGATGAACGTGCCGCGCGCGGTCATGAGCGGGAAGTCGCCCATGAAGACCGTCTGGCTCTTGATCTCACCGGTCGTGTAGTTGACGAACTCGGCCGTCACGAACAACGGGGCGGCGAAGGTGAAGTCCTTCTCCTTGCACTCCTCCGCCGTGTACTTCGGCGGCTCGAACCGGTGGTTCGAGAAGGAGAGGGACATCGACTGTCCGAAGTCCTCGATCGGGGAGATCTCCTCGAAGATCTCCTCGAGGCCCGACGTCGCCGGGACGTCGGCCCGGCCGGCCGTGGTGGCGGCCTCGACCCGGGCCTGCCAGGCCGGGCTGCCGAGCAGCCAGTCGAAGCTCTCGGTCTGCAGCCCGAGGAGGTCGGGGACCTCGAGCGGCTCGTAGATCTTGGCGAAGGAGACGCGGCGGGAAGCGGTGCGATTCGCGATGGCGTCGGCGGACGGAACAGAAGGGGTGCGCGAGGCAGCCAAGAGGGGTCCTTCCCTGCAGTTCGATGGCACGCTGTACGCTCAGCGAGGCTGCAGGCGCCGGACCGCGGAGAAGGACCGTCCGAGGGGTCACGAAGGGGTGACCGCAGGGGCGGGGCTTCGTCGGCGGGGGAGGCGTCGGGGCACAAGCGAGCGCAAAGCGCTAGCATAGCCAGAACTTCGACGTTTGTCCACTCGCGCGGGCACACGAGCAGACGCCCTCGGTTCTGGCTCTTTGAGGACGTTCTCTCGGTGGCCGCCATATGCCGCCCAAGAAACGGTTGTCGTACCACCCTAACCCGTGCTAGCAAGCCCAGGCCAGGTGCCGGCGCGCGACGTCCGTCACGACACCACACCTCCACATCCGCGTGACGCCATGCCCATCGATGCGGCAGTTCGGGGACGGTGCGGCAGTTCGAACTGCCGCACCGTCCCGAAACTGCCGCATCGGCTTCCGCGCGCGGACGCAGCGAGGCCCGCACCCCTGGGGATGCGGGCCTCGCAAGAAGCGATGCGCGGCTAGGCCGCGACGATCACTTGAGGGTGACGGTGGCGCCGGCGCCCTCGAGAGCGGCCTTGGCCTTCTCGGCGGCGTCCTTGTCGGCAGCCTCGAGAACCGGCTTCGGTGCGCCGTCGACCAGGTCCTTGGCCTCCTTGAGACCGAGGGACGTGAGCGTGCGCACCTCCTTGATGACCTGGATCTTCTTGTCGCCGGCGGCCTCGAGGATGACGTCGAACTCCGTCTTCTCCTCGGCGGCGTCGGCGTCGCCGGCACCGCCGGCGGGGGCGGCCACGGCCACGGCGGCCGGGGCGGCGGCGGTGACGTCGAACTTCTCCTCGAAGGCCTTCACGAACTCGTTGAGCTCGATGAGGGTGAGCTCCTCGAAGGCGGACAGGAGCTCGTCGGTGCTGAGCTTCGCCATGATGGCGTTCCTTTCAATCAGTGGCCCGTGGTGCCTGTTGGCCGTCCACGCGATCCGTCTGGTGCGTCCTGGGGCCCGAGGGCCCGGCAGAAGCAGAGGGGGGTGGTGCTCGCCGCGCCGCCGTCAGGCGGCAGCGGCCTCCGATTCCTGCTTCTGACGCAGGGCATCGATGACGCGAGCGGCCTGGGCCGGCTTCGCGCTGAAGGCGTAGGCAGCCTGGTAGAGCTTGGCCTTCATCGCGCCGACCGTCTTGGCCAGCAGGACCTCGCGGGACTCGAGGTCCGCGAGCTTGGTGATCTCTGCAGCGGTCAGCGGGTTCCCGTCGAGGACACCGCCCTTGATGACCAGAGCAGGGTTCGCCTTGGCGAAGTCACGCAGGCCCTTGGCGGCCTCGACCGGGTCCCCGGTCACGAACGCGATCGCGGAAGGACCCTTGAGGTCGGCCTCGAACGAGTCGATGCCGGCCTCCTTGGCCGCGATGGACGTCAGCGTGTTCTTCACCACGGCGTAGGTTGCGTTGCCGCTGAGCGACCGACGCAGCTCCTTGAGCTGCGCGACGGTGAGCCCGCGGTACTCGGTCAGCACGGCCGCGTTCGACTCGCGGAACTTGCCCGCGACCTCTGCGACTGCGGCTGCCTTGTCCGGCCTCGCCATGGCAATCCTTCCGGTGGTGGTGCCACCGGTACCCGCAAACGAGAAAGAGCCCCGACGCAGGTGCGCACAGGGCTCGGAGCTCACAGTCAAGCTGTGTGATCGTCATCGTGTTCGCCTGCGCAGGCCCCCGTACGTTCACGGGACTTCGGTCTTCGGCTTCCTGGGCGAGCCCGGGCAGCGTCTGACGACCGGCGGTCTTGGGTTACCCGAGAAGCGTACACGACGGCGGGTGGTGGGTCGGCACGCTCCTGGTGACGACCCACCACCCGCCCCGACCTGTCACGGCATGGCGTCGGCCGTCACTGCGACGTGAACGGGCGGTCGGGCCCTGGGGGGGCACGGCCGAGGCCGTGGCCGCAGCACCGACCACGGCCGTAGTGGCGAGCAGCAGACCAGCGATGATGCGGGTGGTACGTGTCTTCATCGAACGCCCTTTCCGTCGGATGTCGCCCGTGAACCGTGGGCCGCCGAGACGGCTCGCTCATCACACCGACGTCACCCCTCGGACGCAAGGGGTGGTCCACATCACAGGACGAGCGGCCCGAAGCAGACGAGCGGGACCGGCTCAGGCTCGTCCGCGACGGCGCGGGCAAGCGCCTCCCCCGGTCGCAGGCCGTCGCGCAAGCCCTCGTGCAGCGCAGGCATGACACGCACCGCGATGTCGTCTCGCAAGGGTGCGACGCTCGCGATCACGGCGCGCGCCCCCATGCGAAGCAGGACGCTCGTCAGGCCGAGCGGTTCGCCGCCGCGACGGATGCTCGCCGACCCGACGTCACAGGCCGAGAGGACGACCACCGAGCGCGAGAGATCTCTGCCGTCGAGCTCGTGGGCGAACAGTGGCCCGTCGGCGAGCAGGACGCTGGAGAAGACCGGGTTGTCCGGCTCGTGGGTGCCGTGGGCCGCCAGGTGCACGACAGGGGCTTGCTCGATGGCGTCGGACACCGCCGCGCACGTCGCGTCGTTCCCCACCAGAGCGCTCGCGCCACTCCCCCAGACCCGTGCCACCTCGGCTGCCTCGGCGCTCGCATGCCTCAGTCCGGGGCCAGCCACGGCCAGCCCTGGGCCCGCGGCCCATCCCGCGTCCCCACGGGTCACCCACGAGTTGACGACCGTCGAGACCCCTCGACGGGAGGGCAGAAGCGACCAGGGGACCGACACCAACCGGTCTCTGGCGGCGACATAGGCGGGCCCCTCGACCCCGGCACCCCGGACCAGAGCGTCGTCCAGCCACGTGAGCCCGCGGGCAAGAGACTGGGACGCCGACACTCGCAGCGACGCCGGGAGCAGTGGGTTGGAGAGCACCTGGAGGTCCGCACGCACGCGCCGCACCTGCTCCAACGTCGGCTCGAGCGGCGCGAGGTCGAGAAAGCGCGTGGTGTGGCGGTCAATGCGTACTGCACACACGCGATCCCTGATCATCATGAGTTCCAGGACCGTGCGGTCCGACTCCTCGGCCCGGAGAACCGCACGGAGCTCGCGAGCCGAGGTCGGCCGCGGGACGCTGGCGTGGCCGTCGGCATGCCACGACCGCTCGCGGGCCTGACTCTGCAGCCGGCGCGCGTTCCTCCGGAGCCGCCCCTGCTCGACCGCAGAGTCCGGGTCGCCCTCGAGCTGCCGGGCCCGCTCGGCGAGCCGCCGGGCAGCTCCGACCATCGCGGCCATCTCGGGGTCTTCCGGCGGTCGAACGCGTCCCGAACCCGCAAACGTGGCACGCCCCCGCTCGACCGCGTCGAAGACCGCGTCCGCACGACCCGAACGAAGCGCCGCGTCCAGGTCGACGGCCTGCAGGCGGATGCCGTGCGCGGAGGCCGCCGTGACCGCCTCGACGGCTCCCAGTCGCTGCCGCTGCCGGGCGAGCAGCCGGTGGCCCTTGCGCACGGCGGCGAGCCCGGCGCGGCGGTCCCCGTCCTCGTAGGCACACAGGGCGCGAACCACCTGGGCACGCAACTGCGTGCCCAGGGACAGGCCGGGCGCGGGAGGGAGATGGTCAAGACGTTCGACCGCATCGCCACGATCACCGCTACGGACCGCTGCTTCGGCAGTGACCAGCTCGAGGTCGACCGCCAACCGATCCGCGCCGGGCAACGCCCGCGCACGCTCCCCGAGCTGTGCCGCGTCCTGAGCGAGGCGGAGGAACGCACTGGGTGAGGCGCCGCCGTCCACGAGGAGACCATGCCGAGCATCGACGGTGATCAGTCCGGCCCGCAGGTCGAGGAGGTCGTGGCCGGCCCGGCGCGCTCGGCCCTGTACCCGTCGGGAGATGGTCATCGCCTCGTCGTAGCGTCCCAAGCCCACCAAGCACCGGGCCTGCCCGACCTGGGCATCGATCAGGTCGCGCCAGCCGTGCGTCTCCGCGAGGAGCGTCGCCGCCATGCCGAGAGCGTCCTCGGCCTCCGTGAGAAGACCGGCCTCATAGAGAACGGCCGACTTGTCCATCAGGCCGATGCCGGCATGCTCGGGCGGCGCGTCCTTCGCTGCCGCGTCCATTGATCGGAGCGCCAGGGGCAGGTCCCCACCAAGGAACCATGCATATCCCAGGTTGTGCTCGGCCATGAGCCGAACTGCCGTCTCGCCGACTGCCTGGGCGAGGTCGCGCCCCCGTGTCAGATCCCCCACTGCGACCTCGAGCTCGCCGGTCTCGAGGCACAACCAGCCCCTATTGATCAGCACCGGGATCAGGTCACGGTCGTCGGCCACGCCTTCGAGGGCCGCGTCGAGCTCGCGCCGCGCGCCCCGGAGATCGCCCATCCGCATCAGCTGAAGCCCCCGGTGGCCGCGCACGACCGCGAGCATCGAATCGTCGTGCGCGGTCAGCGTGAGCGCTTCAGCGGTATCGAGGAGGTCTGTGACGGTGTCACGCGTAGCCCCACGCTCGTATTCGCAGGTTGCGATCCCGACGAGGATGCGGGCGCGGACGCGGACGATCTCCGGGTTCTCCGCGGAGCCCAGGCGATCGAGTCGACGTAGCGCAGCTCGGTAGGTACGAAGCGCAATTCCGAAGCGTCGGTGCGTTCGTGCGCTCGCCCGAGCCCGTTCGACCTGGTCCAGCACGGCATCGAGCCCGTCCACGCCTCACCTCATGTCGTCGCCCTGGATGCCCGGCTCACCTCCGACCGACAGTCCACCGGTCGCGTCGGTGATCGCCGACCAGATCTGCTGCACCCTCGTCGTCACGAGGGTATCGGCGTCGGTCTCGTCACCCAACGCGCGGGAGTCCTGGCGCAAGGCCAGAAGCTCACGAGCGATCTCTCCGGCCAAGACAGGTGCGGCGAACGAGGTGCCGCTCCAGGTTGCGAACCCACCCTGGAAGCCCTCGGGATCGATGGTCGACCGGTACTGGTCCGAGTGCCGCTCCTTCAGGCGCAGCGAGGGCGTGATGGGGCCGTCGAGCGTCGTCGGTACGGTGCTCACAACACCGGCCCCCGGCCGCAAACACGTCACCCACGGTCCGTCGTTGCTGAAGAGCGCAGTCGTCCCGTCGGGGTTCAGCGCACCCACCGTCAGGATCGGCGGGCGCTCGGGTGATGTGTCACCCGCGTCGGTGATCGTCGGGGGTGCGGATCGTCGATCGACCTCGGGAGCGAAGGCCGCGGGGAACTCCGGTCGTGTCTCGCCGTCGTTGCCTGCTGCGACCACAACGGCGACGCCGGAGTCCCGCAGCCGGGCGAGCACCGATCGGAGCGGGTGATCCCACCGCATGTCCTCAGGACGCTCGTGGTAGTAGCCCATGGAAAGCACCACCACGTCCACCGCCACGTAGCCGTCGGCTCCTGCCAACCCACGGTCGTGGAAACGCGCGAGACGACGAAGCGACTCTATGACGTCGGACTCGGCAGCGACACCGGACCCACCGACCGTTCGCACGGGGAGGATCAAGGCATCCGGGCAGATCTGGTGCACGATGCCCGCGATGAACGTCCCGTGACCCGCGACCGGATCGAGCGGACCGGTCAACGGGGAAGTGCTCGCCCCGCCGATCTCTGCGTCTTCCTCCGGGAACCGGGGGGCTGGATAGGTGCCAATCGGCTCGCCCCCGAGCAGGGCGTCGCGGATGACGATGTCGTTACCGTCAGATGAGCCGTCCGCGCTGTAGGTACCGAACCAGTCGTGAGTGCCGATGCCCGTGTCAAGAACCGCCACGACCGGACGCCGGGCACCGTCCGGGACGCGCCACACATCACCGTCGTCGCGTACCCGCCGGACCGGTGGCCCCCCGAGCCAACGGACCGGCGTCCGGCCTCCCGATCCCGCCACCCCGTACTCGGCGAGTCCTTCGGACGTGTGCGTCGAGAACGGATGGGTCGAGAACGGATGCGTCGAGAACGGATGCGTCGAGAACGGATGCGTCGAGAACGGATGCGTCGAGAAGGGGTGCGTCGAGAAGGGGTGCGTCGAGAAGGGGTGCGTTGAGAAGGGGTGCGTCGAGAACGGCAACGCCGACATCACATGGTCCAGGCTGAGCGACCATGCCGTCGACTCGTCGTCACCGTCGGCCTCGAGCGCCTCCCACGCGTCCGGCTGCGCGTCCTGGCGCTCGGGGAGCAGCCGGAGGACGAATCCGTGCTCCTCGTCCACGGCCCCGAACAGGTCGTCCTCGGATGCCTGGGCGTCAGGCTGGTACCTCACCTGAAGGCCGAGCCGGCAGCCCTGGCGACGTGCCTCCCGCTCGACACGTGTCGCCGCGGCATCGTCGTCCGGGTACTGCACGTCGAGGAGCCGTGGCCGGGGATCCTCGCTCCCCGGACGTCGAACACGCTCGCGCAGGCCGCTCGGCAGTTCCCCGTGCACGATCACGCGATCGGCGACGTACCAGGTGGGGTCGACCGCCCGGCGACCCGGTCGCGCACGCAGCGCGTTCGGGTCGAGGTAGCGCATCGGTGGGTCGACGGGTCGCTGCGACGGCCGGTTTGGGCCGCTGGGCGTCTCGGTCACGTGTCCTCCTTGTCACGGGCGCGCCGCAACGGCGCGTCATCAGTGGAGAGCGCCCCGAGGCGCTCGCGAGATCAGAGCTCGATGACCGGGGTGGCGACGGTGACGTCGTCACCGTCGGCGAGGCGCACGAGCAGGCTGGTGGGGCCGCGGTCGACGGCGGTGAAGGCGAAGCGGCCGTCGGCGTCGGTGGTCGTGGTGCGCTCGCCGTCGGGCTGGCGCAGCTCGACGACCAGCGTGTCCGCGGGCGCCACCCAGCCGTCCACGCGCACGTGGGCGCCGTCGTCGTCCAGCGAGAGGGCGACCATCACGGTCAGCCGCTCGTGCGTGAACGTGATGGTGCGCGCCTCGAGAGGCGTGGTGTCGCCGCGCACGGAGCCGACGGGGGCTTCGATCTCCTGCAGCTCCATCACCTCGGCCTCGAGCCGCGCGAGGGTCATCGCGAACATCGACCGCTCCACGAGGCCGTCGGGCACCGGGTCCACCGCCCGGACGACGCGACCCAGGCGGTCCAGGACGGCGACGTCGCGCTCGTCCATCGGCTCGTCCTCGCCGGGCACGGGCGCACCCCACGCGTTCTCGTGCTTCCTGCTCATGTCCACGAGGCCTCCCCCTGCTCGGTGAGGACGGCGCGCAGCTTCGCCAGGCACCGTCCCCGTGTGGCACCGATGCTTCCCACCGGCATGCCGATCGACGCCGAGATCGCCTTGTAGTCCGGGCGGTCGGCGAGCGAGACGAGTCGCAGCAGCTCCTGGCAGCGCGCCGGGAGCCGACGGAGCGACGACCAGAGGATCCGATCGCGCTCGTCGTTCAGCACCTCGGCCTCCGGCCCCGGGCCGGCGTCCGGCAGGGCCGCGGCCCCCTCCGTCACGTCGTCCGGCAGCTCGGTGCGTCGGCGCAGGTCGGCGCGCCCCTTACGCACCGTCTCCCACGCCGCCCGCCGGGCCGTCACCAGCAACCACTTGAGCACGGCCTTCGGCTCGGCGATCGTGTCGGCGTGCCGCACGAGGGCCGCCCACGTGGACTGCACCACGTCGTCGGCCACGTCGCGGTCGACGCCTTGAGCGCGGACCGTGTGCCACAGCAGCGGTGTGGCCTCACGGACCAGGTCCGTGAGCGCGTCAGCGCGGCCGTCGCGATACTCCAGCAGCGCCCGGGCCGCCCGGTCACCCAGGCTCTCTTCGGCGTCGGTCCCACCGAGAGGGTCCTCCGTGGCTCGTGTCATGGCAGATCGCACCTCGTGAGGGCTCGTCGAGTGTCCGGGGCCGCTGCGCCCCGGAACCTCCGAGCCTACGGCCTGCGCCCTCGGCGCAATACGACCGGGTTGCATCGCCATGCAAGTCCCTCCTCCGCGCGCGTGCCGGTGCGGCGTACTCGTCATCGCCCGGGAGAGAGGGCGGCCCGGGCCGCGTGATACACGCGGCCCGGGTCGATGGTCCACTGGTTTCTTTTAGCTTCGGGCGGGTCAGAACTCACCCTCCGGTCGCCAGCCGCCCGCCGATGACGTCCGCGACCTCGTAGCCGTTCGTCGCGTCCCAGTTGATCGACCAGGTCATGACGCCGCCAATCGGGCCGTAGGGCTCGTCCGGGCTGAAGGCGCCGCAGCCGGTGCCGGCCTCCAGGCAGTCCAGGGCGCTGACGACGTTCGCGAGCGGCTGGTAGCCGCCCCCGGCCGCGCTCGGGACGGCGGGGACGCCGATGCCGACCTGATCCGGCCGCAGCCCCATCTCCAGCTGGATACAGGACAGGGCGGTGAGGAAGTCGACCGTGCCCTGCTGGTAGACCTGCTGGTCGCACCCGAGCATCGACCCCGAGTTGTAGTACTGCGTGTTGACGATCGTGAGGATGTCCTTGATCGCCAGGGTCAGCTGGTAGTACCCGGAGCTCGTCGACTGGTAGTCGATCGTCTGGGGCGCCATCGTCAGGACGAGGTCGTCGCCGGCCTTCGCCGACAGCTGGTGCAGGGCGTCCCCCATGTGCTCGGCGTCGATCCCGTGCTCGAGGTCGATGTCCACGCCGTCGAAGCCGTACTCCTGCATCAGCGCGTACGCGGAGTCGGCGAAGGCCGCCGCCTCCGCCGGGCTCGAGACGACCACGTTGCCCTCCTCTCCCCCGACCGACAGCACCACCTTGCGGCCCTGGGCGTGCATCGCCGCGATGTCGTCCTTGAACTGGGCCTCGGTGTACCCGCCGAGCTCCGCGCTCGCGAGCTCGAACGTGATGCCGCCGGGGGTGTCGGCCAGGTTCTCCGCAAAGGCGATCGCCACGAGGTTGTACGCCTCCGGCACCTCGGAGAGCGGCAGCGTCGCCGACCCGTTGTCGAAGTTCTGCCAGTAGCCGGTGAGCCAAGGCCCGCCGGCAGCCGCGGCGGCGGCCGCGTCCCCCTCGTCCGCTGGCGCGCTCGACGCCGCCGCCACCACGGCGCCGGTCAGCGCGATCGCGACCGCGCTCGCCGCGGCGACCAGCCCACCGAGCAGCTGGCGGCTGCGCGCGCCGCCCGCTCGGTCGACCGGCCGCACGGCAGATCTCGAAACAGGTCTCACGATGTGCTCCCTCGTCGAGTGGTCCGGATCACTCGACGCTAGGACCGCGAGGGGCGCGGCGGCATGAGGGATACCACGTGACCTGCGCGCCGCGGGGTCAGGGAGATCGCGTATGCCCCCGGGCAGCTGTGCCCTGGGAGGACGACGACGGCCCGGCACCCTCGCGGGTGCCGGGCCGTCGTCGGAGGTTCAGCGGGTCCCTGCCGGGATCACGCCTCGATCAGGCGTGGATCACGCGTCCTCGAGGAGCCGCGTGGTACGCGACTGGTCGAGCGGGATGCCCGGGCCCATCGTCGTCGCCATCGTGGCCTTGGTGATGTACCGGCCCTTCGAGGACGTCGGCTTGAGACGCAGGACCTCGTCGAGCGCGGCGGCGTAGTTCTCCACCAGCGCCTTCTCGTCGAACGACGCCTTGCCGATGATGAAGTGCAGGTTCGAGTGCTTGTCCACCCGGAACTCGATCTTGCCGCCCTTGATGTCGGTCACGGCCTTGGCCACGTCCATCGTCACGGTGCCGGTCTTCGGGTTCGGCATGAGACCGCGGGGGCCCAGCACCTTGCCCAGTCGACCGACCTTGCCCATGAGGTCCGGCGTCGCGACGGCGGCGTCGAAGTCGGTGTATCCGGCGGCCACCTTCGCGATGAGCTCGTCGCCACCGACCTCGTCGGCGCCGGCCGCGATGGCCTCCTCGGCCTTGGCCGCGTTGGCGAAGACGAGCACGCGGGCCGTCTTGCCGGTGCCGTGGGGCAGGTTGACCGTGCCGCGGACCATCTGGTCGGCCTTGCGGGGGTCGACGCCCAGGCGGAACGCGACCTCGATGGTCGCGTCGTACTTGACCGTCGCGGTCTCCTTGGCGAGGCGGATCGCCTCGAGGGGGGCGTACAGGGCGTCGCGGTCGATCTTCTCCGCCGCGGCGCGGTATGCCTTGCTGCGCGTTGCCATCTGCTTCTCCTTCTGCAGTCGTGGTGAGCGGGCCCGCGCGGGCCCTGCCACGTGCCCGACGCCGATCGCCGGGACTTGCACGCACCGCCCGGACTGCGATCAGGTCACAGCCCGGGCGGCGCGTCCTCGGATCACTCCGAGACGGTGATGCCCATCGAACGAGCGGTGCCAGTGACGATCTTCATCGCGGCGTCGACGTCGTTCGCGTTGAGGTCCTGGAGCTTCGTCTGGGCGATCTCACGGACCTGGTCCTGGGTGAGCTGCGCGACCTTGACCGTGTGCGGCGTCGCGGAACCCTTGGCCACACCGGCGGCCTTCTTGATGAGCTCGGCGGCCGGCGGCGTCTTCGTGATGAAGGTGAAGGAGCGGTCCTCGTAGACCGTGATCTCCACTGGCACGACGTTGCCGCGCTGCGACTCGGTGGCCGCGTTGTAGGCCTTGCAGAACTCCATGATGTTCACGCCGTGCTGGCCGAGCGCGGGGCCGATCGGCGGGGCGGGGGTGGCCGCACCGGCGTTGATCTGGAGCTTGATGAGGCCCGAGACCTTCTTGGACTTGGGAGGCATGTTGCGTTCCTTGCTTTCTGTTCGTGGGCCGACGCCGTGGGCGATGACCCGGTTGCAGTGCCGTCGTGCCTTGCGGAGGCCTGCGAGGTTTCCACAGGCTCAACCGGCGAAGACGATCAGATCTTGGCGACCTGGTTGAACGACAGCTCGACCGGGGTCTCCCGGCCGAAGATGGAGACGAGGACCTGGAGCTTCTGGGCCTCGGCGTTGATCTCGGAGATCGTGGCAGGCAGCGTGTCGAACGGGCCGTCGGTGACGGTCACGGACTCGCCCACCTCGAAGTCGACCTCGACCGGGGTCTTGGCCGTCGCGCCACCGGCACCGGCACCCGACTTGCCCGACTCGGGGGTCGCCTCGACGAACACCGGCGCCAACATCGAGTAGACCTCGTCGAGCGTGAGCGGCACGGGCTGGTGCGTGTGGCCGACGAAGCCGGTGACGCCCGGCGTGTGACGCACCGCGCCCCACGACTCGTCGGTGAGGTCCATGCGCACGAGGACGTAACCGGGGATGCGCACGCGGCGGACGGTCTTCTTTTGCGCGTTCTTGATCTCGGTCACCTCTTCCATGGGGACCTCGATCTGGAAGATGTAGTCCTCCATGTTCAGGCTCTGGATGCGGTTCTCCAGGTTGGCCTTCACGCGGTTCTCGTACCCGGCGTACGAGTGGATGACGTACCAGTCGCCGAGCTGTGTGCGCAGGGTGCGGCGGAACTCCTCGGCCGGGTCCTCGACGACGTCGCCATCGGCGTCCGAGGGACGCTCCTCGTCGGCAGCGGCCTCGGGGGCCTCGGCCTC
This sequence comes from Isoptericola sp. Y581, assembly GCF_059445475.1. Taxonomy (NCBI): domain Bacteria; kingdom Bacillati; phylum Actinomycetota; class Actinomycetes; order Micrococcales; family Promicromonosporaceae; genus Isoptericola; species Isoptericola sp. Y581. The sequence continues at coordinate 211,458 of NZ_JCAIUK010000004.1, forward strand.
GTCGGCAGCGGCCTCGTCGGCGACGTCCTCTACGACCTCGGGCTCGTCGGCGACGTCCTCTGCGACCTCGGGCTCGTTGGCAGCAGCTTCCTCGGCGACCTCGGCGTCGCCCTCAGGCTCGACGTCCGTCGCCGGGTCCGTGGCGGTGTCCGCGGGCACGTCGAGGTCCGCCGCGACGCCGTCGGCGTCGGGCTGGGTGGGGTCGACGTTCTCCGTCTGGTCCAGCGGATCCTGGGACACGAAAGAACCTGCTTTCTGGAATCTTCTTGCTTCGGTGGTCGGACGTCCGGCGGTCGGCCCAGGTCAGTCGCCGAAGATGGCGAGCACGCCCAGTCCGATGACGTAGTCGAGCGCCGTCACGAACAGCATGACCACAACGACGAACACCAGGACGACGATCGTGTAGTTGACCAGCTCCGAGCGGGTCGGGGTGACGACCTTCCGCAGCTCCGCCACGACCTGCCGCACGAACTGCACGATGCGCGCGAACAGGTGCGGGCGCTTGCCGGTGTCCGGCTTGGCGCCGCCGGGCGTACCCACGGCCTCGGCCGGTGACTCGCTCACTCGCTCTACCCCGTTTCGCGTTCCCACCGCGGCCACGCCACCTGCCGGCGACGCACCCACGGCACTGACTCCTGGCGTTCCGAGGTCACGCGGACGTTGGCCCCGCTGCGCGCGGCCCCACGGGGGATCACGCTGGCAGGGTAGACAGGACTCGAACCTGCAACCTGCGGTTTTGGAGACCGCTGCGCTACCAATTGCGCCACTACCCTACGTGCCCGACGCCCGCTTCGTCCGTACTCGAACCGCCCGGAAGGGCGCGTTCCAGCATGGCGGGCATCAACCACCGAGGGACAACTGTACGCGACGAGCAAGCGTGGGTCGAACCACCTCAGACATCGTACGGAGACGACCCCGACGGGCGGCCGGCGACGGCCCGACGGCACTCGCCATCCGCCGAGCCGTCCACCGAACGGTGGACCCCAGGTCCCGCCGACCGGGGCTCCCGCGGGCGCCCACGCCGGGGCGAGGCTCGGTGCATGACCCCGACGACGAACCCCTCCCCACCGTCCGCGCCCGCGGCGGCCCGCGCCGGCGACGCACGGACCGGCACGACGACCAGGACAGCGGGCGCCGCCGCCGTCCGCGTGCGCGGACTGACCAAGCGGTACGGCCCCAAGCAGGCGGTCGACGGGCTCGACCTCGACCTCGCCACGGGCGAGATCGTCGCCGTCCTCGGCCCGAACGGCGCGGGCAAGACCACGACCGTCGAGATCCTCGAGGGGTTCCGCGACCGCGACGGCGGCGAGGTGAGCGTGCTCGGCGAGGACCCGGCGCGTGGCGGGCGCGCCTTGCGGTCGCGCATCGGCGTCGTCGCGCAGGACTCGCGCGACCAGGCCGAGCTCACGGTCGCGGAGTCCGTGCGCTCCACCGCGCGCTACTACCCCGCCCCGCGCGACCCGGACGAGGTCGTCGCCGCGGTGGACCTGACCGCCAAGGCCGGGGCCCGGGTGCGCTCGCTGTCCGGCGGCCAGCGGCGCCGGCTCGACGTCGCCCTCGGCGTCGTCGGCGACCCCGAGCTGCTCTTCCTCGACGAGCCCACCACGGGCTTCGACCCGCAGGCACGGCGCATCTTCTGGGACCTGATCCTCGGCCTACGCGACGCGGGCACGACCATCCTGCTCACCACGCACGACCTCGCCGAGGCGGCCCACCTGGCCGACCGGGCCGTCGTCGTGCGCGACGGGCTGGTGGTGGCCGAGGGCTCGCCCGAGACGCTCGGCGGGACCCAGGCGCGCACGCCGCTGGTGAGCTGGACGGCGGACGGCGTCGGGCACGCCGAGCACACCGACGCCCCGACCGTGCTCGCGGCCCACCTCATGGCGACGGCCTCCGGGCCCGACGGCGAGGTCGCCGACCTGACCATCACACGCCCGAGCCTCGAGGACGTCTATCTCGGGCTCGTCAGGACGGGGGCCGACGCATGAGCACCACCGGCGCAACCACGGCGGGACAGGTTTCGACAGGCTCGACCGGCGGGGCGGGCTCGACCGGCGGGGCGGGCTCGACCGGCGCACGGACGAGCTCAGCCGGCGGGCGCCTGCCCGGCATCGTGCGGCTCGCTCTCGTACGCGCCGGGGTGGAGCTGCGCCAGTTCTGGCGGGAGCGGGACGCGGTCGTCTTCGTCTTCGCCTACCCGATCCTCATGCTGGCGATCTTCTCCTCCGTGTTCAGCGGCGAGAACCAGGGCGACGCCGCCGCCTCGGTGGACTTCGCGCGGTACTTCCTGCCGGGCATGATCGCCACCGGCATCATGCTCACCAGCTTCCAGTCACTGGCCATCTCCATCGCGGTGGAGCGGGACGACGGCACGCTGCGCCGGCTGCGCGCCACTCCCTTGCCCGCGACCTCGTACTTCGGCGGCAAGGTGCTGCTCACGCTCACGACCTCCCTGGTGCAGACGGCGCTGCTGCTCGCCGTCGCGGCGCTCGCCTTCGACGTGCCGATGCCGTCGGACGTCGGGGACTGGGCCACGTTCGCCTGGGTCTTCGTGCTCGGCACCGCCACCGGGACGGTGTGCGGCGTCGGGTTCTCGTCCCTGCCCCGCTCGGGCCGGTCCGCGAGCGCCGTCGTGACGCCGGTGGTGCTGGTGCTGCAGTTCATCTCCGGGGTGTTCTTCGCGTTCTACGCGCTGCCGTCGTGGATGCAGTCGATCGCGTCCGTCTTCCCCCTGAAGTGGATCGCGCAGGGCATGCGGTCGGTGTTCCTGCCCGAGGAGATGGTGGTGCTGGAGCCGAGCGGGTCGTGGCAGCTGGCGGCCACCGCTGGTGTACTGGTCGCATGGCTGCTGATCGGGCTGGTCGTCGGGGTGCGGACCTTCCGCTGGCGGCGCCGTGACGACGGCTGATGGCGCCCGCGAGGACGCCCCGGGCGACCCCGGCGAGCCGTACGACGCCGAGGACGTCGCCGCGTGGGACCGGCAGGTGGTCTGGTGGGACCGGACGTTCGTCGCGATCGTCCTGCTGACGGCCGTCGCCCTCCCGCTCGCGGGCCAGCGCGGCGCCGAGCTGTGGGTGGCCTACGCCGCGATGGCGGCGATCCTGCTGGCGTACGCCGTCTGGGGCGGCCCGGCGACGCGGTCGCGCGACCAGCGCAAGGCCGCCGCGTACGTGGTCGTCCTGATCGCGGGCACCGCGGTGACGGTTGCCCAGAACGGCATCGCGACGCTGCTGCTGTTCGGCGCGTTCACGCAGCTGTGGATGCTGCTCGAGCCGTCGCGCCGGGCGATCGTCGCCTCGGTGGTCCTCGCCGCCGCGACCTCCTTCGGCATCGCCTTCCAGGAAGGCTTCGACCTGCCGACGCTCCTGGAGGCCGCGCCCCAGATGGCGGTCGCGCTGGCCTTCGCGATCGTGCTGGGTATGTGGGTCGCCACGACGATGCGACGCTCCGACGAGCGCGCCCGGCTGCTGCGCGAGCTGCGCGACGCGCAGGCGGAGCTCGCCGAGTCGCACCACGCCGGCGGCGTCGCCGCGGAGCGCGAGCGCATCGCCCGCGAGATCCACGACACGCTGGCGCAGGGCTTCACGAGCGTCGTGACGCAGGCGCAGGCGGCGACCGCCGCGCTCGACCGCGGCGAGCAGGACCGTGCCCGCGAGCGCCTGCTGCTGGTGGAGCAGACGGCGCGGGACAACCTCGCCGAGGCGCGCGCCCTGGTGGCCGCGTTCGCCCCCGTGCCGCTGCAGGGCTCGACCCTGGCCGAGGCGTTGCGCCGGCTCGCCCAGCGGTTCACCGCCGAGACCGGCACCCGGGTGCTGCTCGACGTGAGCGGCGTGACCGACCCAGCCGACTCCGGCGCCGCGGCGACCGGCGTCGCGGCCACCGACGCGGCCACCGACGCGGCCGCCGACGTGGTGCTGCTGCGCGCCGCGCAGGAGGCGCTGGCCAACGTGCGGAGGCACGCGGGGGCCGGCGCGGTGACGATCCGGCTGGAGCGGACGGGCGCCGGCGCGGGTTCCGCGGACGTGCGGCTCGAGGTGACCGACGACGGACGCGGCCTGCCGCCCGACCACACCGACGGCATCGGCCTGGCCGGCATGCGCGAGCGGGTGTCCGCGGCGGGCGGCACCCTGGACGTCGTGCCGGGCGATCGCGGCGGCACCCGCGTCGAGGTGCACCTGCCGGCCGGGAGCGCGTCGTGACCGGTCGGGCGGCGGACGGCACGGCGAGCGGCACTGTGCGGGTGCTCGTCGCCGACGACCATCCCGTGGTGCGCTCGGGGATCATCGGCATGCTCGACGGCGAGCCGGACCTCGAGGTCGTGGGCGAGGCCCCGGACGGCGAGGCCGCGGTGGCGCTCTCCGAGGAGCTCGCACCCGACGTCGTGCTCATGGACCTGCGCATGCCGCGCCTCGACGGGGTGGGCGCGACCGCCCGGATCGTCGGGACGGGCCCGTCCGTCGTCGTGCTCACCACCTATGACACCGACGCGGACATCCTGCGCGCCGTCGAGGCGGGGGCCACCGGGTACCTGCTCAAGGACACGCCGCGCGACCAGCTCGTGGCCGGGGTGCGCGCCGCCGCACGCGGCGAGACCGTGCTGGCCCCGGGCGTCGCGACGCGGCTCGTGAGCAGCGTGCGCACGGCGTCCGACCGGCCCACCGCGCGCGAGGCCCAGGTACTCGCGCTCGTGGCCCGCGGGCTGTCCAACGCGGCCGTCGGGCGGGAGCTGTTCATCGCGGAGGCCACCGTCAAGACCCACCTGCTGCGGGCGTTCGCCAAGCTGGGGGTCGACGACCGCACGGCCGCGGTCACCGTCGCCCGTGAGCGCGGCTGGCTGACCTGACGCCCTCCGCTCCCGAACTACCTCGCGAGAATCCGCACTACCTCGGCGATCTCGGCACTACCTCGGCCAGATCCGAACTACCTCGCGGAAATCCGCACTACCTCGCGAGATCTGGGACTACCTCGGCGGCTGCCGGGGTGTCGGCGGCCGTGGCGGGGCAGACTGGCGCCGTGCGCGATCTGGCGAAGCTCCCCAAGGCACACCTGCACCTGCACTTCACGGGCTCGATGCGGGTGCCCACGCTGCGCGACCTGGCGACGCAGCACGGGCTGCGGCTGCCCTCCGCCCTCACCGACGGCGACCCGCTGCGGGTGCCCGCGGACGAGCGGGGCTGGTTCCGGTTCCAGCGCCTGTACGACGCGGCCCGCGCCTGCGTGCGGTCGGAGGCGGACATGCGCCGCCTGGTCGACGAGGCGGCCGCGGACGACGCCGCGGAGGGGTCGCGGCGCCTCGAGATCCAGGTGGATCCCACGTCGTACGCCCCGTTCGTGGGCGGCATCACGCCCGCCGTCGAGATCGTGCTCGACGCGGCGAAGGCCGCGAGCGCCGCGCACGACGTCGAGGTGGCGGTGGTGGTCGCCGCGTCGCGCACCCGCCACCCGCTCGACGCGCGCACGCTCGCCCGCCTGGCCGCCCGGTACGCGGGGGACGGCCCCGGCGAGGTGGTCGGCTTCGGGCTGAGCAACGACGAGCGGCGCGGCGACACCACCGAGTTCGCCCCCGCCTTCCGGATCGCGCGGCGCGCGGGCCTCGCGTCGGTGCCGCACGGCGGCGAGCTCCTCGGACCGGCGCACGTGCGGGAGGTCGTCGACGCGCTCCACCCGGACCGCCTCGGCCACGGGGTGCGCGCCGGAGAGGACCCGGCGCTGCTGCACGAGCTCGTGGACCGCGAGGTCGCCCTCGAGGTGTGCCCGGCGTCCAACGTGGGGCTCGGCGTGTACGCCGACACGGCCGCGGTGCCGCTGCGCCCGCTGGTCGACGCGGGCGCGCGCGTGGCGCTGGGCGCCGACGACCCGCTCCTGTTCTCCTCACGGCTGCTCGACCAGTACGTCGCCGCGCGCGAGGTGCACGGGTTCACCGACCCCGAGCTCGCCTCCCTCGCGCGCTCCTCGGTGCTGGCGAGCCGGGCGGCCGACACGACCAAGGCCCGCGCGCTGGCCGACGTCGAGGCCTGGCTCGCGACACCGGACCCGGTGCCGGGCGCGGAGTCCCTCTCCTCTGCGTCTCATCCGCCCGCGGGATGATGGGGTCAGGCTGATCGGACGTGCGGCGCCGGTGGCGCGCCGTGGTCCCCCAGGACCACCCACGACGGCACCACGGGCGGACGCGGTCGCGCTCGGCGCGGCGTAGCGTGCCGGACATGGACCGCGGGCCCCTCGACCGATGGCGTCCCCGGCTGTTCCTCGCCGCGACGCTGGCCGTCGTGGTCCTGGTAGGCACCGCCGGCGCCTCGCACTGGCAGCCCGGCGCCCGCGACCTCGACCTCCTCGGGCTGGCCCTGGCCCTCGTGGGGCCCGTGGTGCTCGCGACCCTCCCGCGCCGCCCCGTGCTCGCCGTCCTGCTGGCCGTCGGGGCGATCGGCACGTACCTGCTGCTCGGCTACGCCTGGGGGCCGGCCCTCGCGGGGCCGGGCGGCGTGCTCGTCATGGTGCTGCTCACCGGGCCCGCCGGGCGCGCGCGGGTGCTCGCGTGGTCCGGCGCCGCCCTCATGTGGGGGGTCGTCCTGGCCTCGGCGGCGTTGCGGGACGACGCCCCGGGCCCCGCCGGGCTCATCGGCGGCGCAGCGTGGACCGCCGTCGCGCTGCAGATCGCCACCGGGATCCGCGAGCGCCTCGCCCGCTCGGCCGCGTGGCGGGCCGCCCGCGCCGAGCGCGAGCGCACGGCCGTCGCGACCGAGCGGCTGCGCATCGCGCGCGAGCTGCACGACGTCCTCGCCCACTCGCTGTCCGCCATCAACGTGCAGGCCGGGGTGGGGCTGCATCTGCTCGACCGGGACACCGAGCAGGCCCGGTCGGCGCTCGCGTCGATCAAGACCACGAGCCGCGACGCGCTCGACGAGGTGCGCGCGGTGCTCGGCGTCGTGCGGGGAGAGGACGTCTCCGGCGGCTCCGGTCCCACGGGTGAGCCGCGGACGCCCACCTGGGACCTCGCCGCGCTCCCCCGCCTGGCGGACCCGCTGCGCGCCCGCCACGTCGACGTGCGTTTCGATGTCGACCCGGCGCTCGAGCCGGACGGCGCGGTGCCGGCCCACCTGGCAGGCGTCGCGTACCGGGTGGTGCAGGAGGCGCTGACCAACGTGGGCCGGCACGCGCCCGACGCGCGCACCGTCGTCGTGCGGGTGCGGCGCGACGGGCCCGCCCTGCGCGTGCGGGTGACCGACGACGGCACGCTCGCCGCCGGCGTCCACGAGCACGGCCCCGGGTACGGGCTGCGTGGCATGCGCGAGCGGGTCGAGGGAGCGGGCGGCACGCTGCGTGTGGGGCCCGGCGCCCCCGGGTTCGTCGTCGACGCCACCATCCCGCTCTCGGGGCCTGCTGCCACCCCACCCGACGCACCGGACCGCCACCACGACGAGGGAGACCACGCATGATCCGCGTGCTGCTGGCCGACGACCAGGCCCTGGTGCGCGGCGGGTTCCGCGCACTGCTGGACGCCGAGGACGACATGACGGTCGTGGGCGAGGCCGCGACCGGGGACGAGGCGGTGCGGCTCGCGCTCGAGCTGCTGCCCGACGTCGTGCTCATGGACGTGCGCATGCCCGGGCTCGACGGGCTCGAGGCGACGCGGCGCATCGTGGCCGAGCCGCGCGCCGCCGGGGTGCACGTCGTGGTCGTGACGACCTTCGAGCTGGACGAGTACGTGGCCGAGGCCATCCGCGGCGGCGCCACCGGCTTCCTCGTGAAGGACACGGAGCCGGCCGACCTCATCCGGGCTGTGCGCGTCGCCGCGGCGGGCGACGCGCTGCTCTCCCCCGGCGTCACCCGGCGCCTGCTGGCCCGGGTCGCCGCCGCCACCCGCGACGTGCCGCCACCGCCCGGCCTCGACGACCTGACCGCCCGCGAGCGCGAGGTGCTCGTCGAGGTCGCGGGCGGCCTGTCCAACGACGACATCGCGCGGACGCTGTACCTGTCGGAGTCGACCGTCAAGACTCACGTGTCCCGCGTGATGGCGAAGCTCGGCGCCCGCGACCGGGCGCAGCTCGTCGTCGCCGCGTACGAGGGCGGCGTCGTGCGGCCGGGCTGGTCCGCCTGACCCCGCCGCACAGGCGCACGAGTGCAGTACGAGGGGACGACACAGGTCGGTACGGCGGGCTGACGACGCGCCTGCCCCCGGCGGGCGACCGTGGTGGTCGAGGGCCCGCACCGGGCGGACCCACCGTCACGAGGAGTCCACGATGCTCACCACCGCCACCGCGATCGCCGTCCCCGCGGTCGCCTCTGCAGCCGCCATGGGGCACCCGTACGCCGGCGGCGGGGGGCCGGGCTGGTGGATCGTCTTCCCGATCCTGTGGTTCGCGCTCTTCGCCACCGTCGTGTTCCTCATCGCCGGCCGTGCCCGACGGTACGGCCCGCCGTGGGCTCGCGGGGGCGCCGGCGGCGTCGACGTCCTGGGCGAGCGCTTCGCCCGCGGCGAGATCGACGAGGCCGAGTACCGCCAGCGCCTCGCCGTCCTGAAGGCGGACCGGCGCTGACGCACCCCGTCGAGAACGCGATCCGTCCCGTCATCCTCCGGGTTGGCGGGACGGATCGCGTTCTCGACCGTGCTGACCCGAAGGTGCTGACCCAACGATTCGGCGCCGTCGCACGTCAGGAGTCGTGACAGGTCACGAGACGGTGACGATCAGGACACGACCGGAGTGCTGCGGTCGCGGTCGGGGCGACAGCGGGGCACGGTGGTACCTCGCAGCGCGCCCCTCCGCACGCTGCCGCCGGCGCGAAAGGGACGCGATGCGTACGGTTCCCAGCTCGTCGCGACGCCGTGCGGCGTCGCTCGTCGCCGTGCCGGTGGCGCTCGCGCTGCTGCTCGCCGGGTGCGCGCCGCTGTCGGACGACACCGAGCCCACTCCCGGCGCCGCGCCCACGGCGTCCTCCCCGGACACGTCCGACGAGGCCACCGCCTCGCCCGGGTCGACCGCCTCGGACTCCGAGGACTCCGAGGACTCCGACACCGAGGCCCAGGCGCGCGCCGACCAGGAGGCCACGGAGAAGAAGGCCGCCGCGAAGAAGGCGAAGAAGGAAGCGGCGGAGCAGAAGGCCGCCGAGGAGAAAGCCAAGGAGAAGGCCGAGGAGAAGGCCGCCGCGAAGGCGGCGCAGAAGGAAGCCGCCGAGCAGGAGGCCGCGGAGAAGAAGGCGGCCGAGGAGCGCGACAAGATGCTCGAGTACGGCGACGCGGGTGACCGGGTCGTCGCGCTGCAGGAGCGCCTGCAGGAGCTGGGGTACTTCCTCCAGGACGCGGACGGGAGCTTCGGGCCCGCGACGCAGCAGGCCGTGTGGGCGCTGCAGAAGGTGGCGGGGCAGTACCGCGACGGCGTCGTCGGGCCGAAGACGCAGGCCGCGCTGGACGACGGGATCCGGCCCCGGGCGCAGTCGTCGTCGGGCAAGGCGATCGAGATCGACCTCGACAAGCAGCTCCTCATGACGGTCGAGGGCGGGAAGGTCACCCGGATCGTCAACGCCTCGTCGGGCAACGGCGAGACGTTCGAGGCGAAGGGCCGCAGCTACCACGCGTCGACGCCGCGCGGGTCGTACGCCGTGTACATGGAGCGCAACGGCATGCACTCCTCGACGCTCGAGCTCGGCGAGATGTGGCGGCCCAAGTACTTCACCGGCGGTTTCGCGGTGCACGGCTCCGGGTCGATCCCGCCGTACCCGGCGTCGCACGGCTGCGTGCGCGTGTCCAACGCAGCGATGGACTGGCTGTGGGACACCTGGGGCATGCCGACGGGCACGCCCGTCGTCCTCTACTGAGACCGCGCGCTCACACGGGTCAGAGGGCGGTGCCGACCAGCACGGGCTCGGGCTCCAGCTCGATGCCGAACGTGTCGCGCACGCCGTCGCGCACGGCGCGGGCGAGCGCCACGAGGTCGGCCGCCGTCGCGCCGCCGCGGTTGGTGAGCGCCAGGGTGTGACGCGTCGACAGGCGAGCCGGGCTGTGCTCGCCCGCGAGGCCGAAGCCCTTGGTGAACCCGGCGTGCTCGATCAGCCATGCGGCGCTGGTCTTGACCAGCGCGGGGTCGACCACGCCGAGGCTCGGGCCGGTCGTCGTCTCGGGCGCGGGCGAGCGCACGGGGAAGCGCGGTGCGTCCGGGGGCAGCAGCTCGTCGGCCGCCTCGACGGGCAGCACCGGGTTGGTGAAGAACGACCCGGCGGACCACCGGTCGTGGTCGGGCACGTGGTCGGGCACCTGGCCGGGCACCTGGCCGGCGGCAGGGGCGACGCCGACGCCGTCGAGCAGCATTCCCTTGCCCCCGCGCAGCTCCAGCACGGCCTCCCGCACCGCGGCGGACGGCGCCCGCTCGCCCACCTCGACGCCCAGACGCCGCGCCAGCTCGCCGTACCCGATGGGCGCCGACAGGCTGCCGAGGCGCATCTGCAGGTGCACCTCGAGCACGACGAACCGGGGCGTCGGGTACCAGGGTGCGCCCTCGCCGCCGTCCGACCGCATGGTCCGCTTGAGCAACGACGTGCGGTAGCCGAAGCCGAGCTCGCTCAGCGGGAAGGTGCGCCGGCCGCCCGTGGCCCGGTCCCAGGTGCGCACCGCCGCGACGACGCCGGCGACCTCCTGGCCGTACGCGCCGATGTTCTGCACCGGGGCGGCACCGACGGTGCCGGGGATACCCGACAGCGCCTCGACGCCCACCCACTCGTTGGCCACGGCCTCGGCCACGAAGGCGTCCCAGTCCTGCCCGGCCGGCAGCTTCAGGCTCGCGCCGCCGCACGCCCCGTCGGTGCCGCAGGAGTCCTCGAGGTCGGCGTCCAGACCCTGGCGCGCGTCCCGCACGACGAGCCCCGCGAACCCCTCGTCCGCGACGAGCAGGTTGGAGCCGCCGCCGACCACCAGCACCGGCTGCCCGGCGTCGTCCGCGGCCCGCACGGCGTCGATCAGCTCGGCCTCCGACTCGGCCTCCACGTAGGCGTCGACGGGGCCGCCGACGCGCAGCGTCGTGAGCTCGGAGAACGCTGGGGGCGACGAGGTGTTGTCGTCGGCGGACGAGGTGGGCAGGGTCGACAGGCTCACTCGCCCAGCGTACGCGCCGGGTCAGGGGCGGCCGGCAGCGGGCGGGCGGCCCCGGCCACCAGCAGCCCCACCGCGACGGGCACGGCCAGCACCAGCAGGGCGCCGCGGTAGCCCACGTGCTCGGCGAGGAAGCCGATGAGGGCCGGGCCGACGAAGAAGGCGGAGTAGCCGATGGTCGCGACCACGGACACGCGCAGGGCCGCCTTGCGCGGCTCGTCCGACGCGGCGGACATGCCCAGCGGGAAGCCGAGCGCGGCGCCCGCGCCCCAGATCGCGACGCCGACCAGGGCCGCCCACAACGACGGCACGAGCGCGAAGAGGCCGACGCCCACGAGGGCGGCCACCCCGCACGCGCGCAGCATCGGCACCCGCCCGTACCGGTCGATCAGGGAGGTCCCGGCCAGCCGGGTGAGCGTCATGGCGCACAGGAAGACGGCGAGGGCGACCGCGCCCATGGCGTCGCCGGTGCCGAACCCGTCGACGACGGCGAGGCTCACCCAGTCGTTCGCGGCGCCCTCGGTGAGCGCGGCCGCGAGCACGACGAGCCCCACGAGCAGCGTCCGCGACTCGCGCCAGGTGGCCAGGGTGTCGCGCAGCGAGTGCCCGGTGCCGGCGTCGACCGCCGTGGCCGGGTCGGCCTGCGTGTCCGCGCCGTGCGCGCCCTCCGCGGGCGCGCCGGCACCGTGCGCCGTCGGCTCGAAGAACCGCACGCAGACCACGACCACCAGCAGGTCGATCACCATCACGGTGATGACGTGCCCCGACAGCGACGCCCCGGCATGGGCGGCGAGCGCGCCGATGCCGGCACCCACCACCGTGCCGAGCGAGAACCCGGCGTGGAAGCGCGGCATGATCGAGCGCCCGAGCCGCTGCTCGACGACCGCGCCCTCGAGGTTCATCGCGGCGTCCCAGATGCCCACGCCCATGCCGCCGAGGAACAGCCCGACGCGCACCAGCAGCGAGTGGTCGGCGTCGACGGCGAGGGTCGTGACGGCGAACCCGGCGGCCGCCAGCGCGGCGAACGACACGCAGGTGCGGGCCGCCCCGATGCGCGAGGCGATCATCCCGGACAGCGGCAGCGCGACCAGCGACCCGATCGCACCCGTGAGCAGCAGCACCCCCATCTGCGACTCGGAGTAGCCGAGCCCGTCCCGGACGGCGGGGATACGCGACGCCCAGGTGGCCATGCCGACCCCGGCCACGACGAAGACGAGGAAGACGGCCCAGGCGGCGCGCACGGCGTGCGGCGGCGCGGGCGGGCGCGGGGCGGGGGTCACGGTCCGACGCTTCCCGCTCCCGGCCCACCGGTCAAATCGTTTCGGGCGACCGCCTCGCCCCGCAGGTAGGCTGGCGCCCCTCATCGCCGGAAGGAGCCCCATGGGTCGCAGCCACGGCACCCGACCGACCCTCGCACGGGTGGCCGGGCTCGCCGGCGTCTCGATCTCCACCGCGTCGCTGGCGTTCTCCGGCGCCGGGCCGATCACCGCCGAGACCCGCGACAAGGTGCTCGCCGCGGCCGCGGAGCTCGGCTACTCGGGTCCCAACCCGCTGGGGCGCCAGCTGCGCTCCGGCCGGTCCGGGATCGTGGGGGTCGTCATCGGCGACCAGCCGGGCCGCGCGTTCCGCGACCCCGTGGCGGTCAAGCTGCTCGACGGGCTGGTCGGCGTGCTCGGCGCCGAGGGGCTCGGGGTGCTGCTCATCCCGGGCGTCCGGGCGGCCGCCGTCCCGCCCGCGTCCGCCGTCCCGCCCGCCTCCGGCGACGCCTCCCACCTCACGACCGACGCCACCTCCCACGACGACACCGCCGCCCGCCTCGCGCCCGTGCCCGCCGTGGACCCGCTGCTGGAGTCCGCCGCCATGGACGTCGCTGTCCTCGTGTGGGGCGTGCTCACCGACGACGCGACCCTCGCCGCGCTGCAGCGGCGCGACGTGCCCGTCGTCGTGGGCGAGGGCGGCCGGGTCGATGGCGCCCCGCTCGTGGCGCTCGACGACCGGGCCGGCACCGCGCAGGCCGTGCGGCACCTGCGCGAGCTCGGGCACACCCGCATCGCGGAGATCACGCTCCCCCTCGACGCGGCCGAGCGGTCGGGCCCGATCGACCCGGCCCGCCTCGCGCAGGCGGACCGCACCTCGACGCGGCACCGGCTCGAGGGCGTGCGCGACGAGATCGAGCCGGTGATCTCGTGGGAGACGCCCGCCTCCCTGGTGGAGCACGGGCGGGACGCCGCCACCGAGATCCTCGGCGCCTGGGTCCCGGAGACGGAGCGGCCGACGGCGATCATCGCCCACTCCGACCTGCTCGCCGCGGGCGCGGTCATCGCCGCGCGCGAGCTCGGGCTGCGCGTACCCGACGACGTGTCGATCGCCGGGTTCGACGGGATCGACCTGCCGTGGCTCTCCCCCGACGTGCTCACCAGCGTCCACCAGCCGCTCCAGGCCAAGGGCGCGGCGCTCGGCCGCGCCGTGCTGGGCGTGCTCGCCGGCGCCGAGCCCACCCGCACCACGCTGCCCGTCGAGCTCGTGCCCGGCACCACCACCGGTGCGGTGCCGGACGTCGTCCGGCCGGCACCGCCGAGCGGGCCGCAGGAGTAGGGCAGCCGCCTGCGGCCGACGCCGACTGGATCCGTGACTTCAAACGAGATCCCGGAGCGCGCCGAGATGCCGCAAAGTCGTGACATGCACCACAGGATCTGGGAATGTCGTCGCCATCAGGGCGGTGGGACCGTCCACCGCCCCCGCCTGTGGGGAGGACCCATGAGAGGCACGACGAGTGGCATGGTGCGAGGGAGCTGGATGCGAGCGACGACGGCAGCCCTGGCAGCGGGGGCGGTGATCGCCCCGACCGCGGGCGCGGCGGGGGCCACGCCCCCGGACGACCCGGCGCCCTCGGGCAACAAGATCACGGCCACCCACTGGGAGGGCACCTCCGACCTGCGCAAGGGCGACCTGCAGAACTTGCGCCCCGGCGCCGGCGGGTCGCTCGTCGTGCGGGGGCACGGCGGCCCGACCACCGAGTACACCGACCCGTTCGGCGACGGCACCCCGGTGGAGTACGAGACGGGCACGTGGACGTCGCCGGTGGTCGAGACCGGGTACGCCGTCGACGAGTCCGTCACGTCGTGGAACGCGACCACGCCCACCGGCACCTGGGCGGAGATCGAGTTCCGCGGCCGCAAGGCCGACGGCGCGTGGACCAAGTGGTTCGTCATGGGCAGGTGGGCGTCCGGGGACGACTTCGCGCCCGCCGACGGCTCGGTCGGCGACATCCACCGCACGTCGGTGGACGGCCAGGGCGACGACGACGCCGCCCTGTACACCGACACCTTCGTGGCGAAGACCGGCCACGAACCCGAGGCGTTCCAGACCCGCGTCACCCTGTTGCGCCCGGCCGGGTCAAGGGCGACCCCGCGGCTCGAGGGCGTGACCACCATGACCAACGAGTACCTGCCCGACTCGGCATACCAGGGCACGAGCGCCTTCACCCTCGGCCGGCATGTGGAGCTCGACGTACCGGGATACTCGCAGCTGGTCCACATCGGCGAGTACCCCGAGTTCGGCGGGGGCGGGCAGGTGTGGTGCTCGCCGACGTCCACCACGATGGTCCAGTACTCCTACGGCCGCCGGTTCCAGGTGCCGCAGCGCGAGCTGTCGGACATCGTGGCGCCGAACGGCGACCCGCAGGTCGCCTACGCCGCGATCAACGCGTGGGACTACACGTACGAGGGCGCGGGCAACTGGCCGTTCAACACGGCGTACGCCCACCGGTTCGGGCTGGAGTCGTTCGTGACGCGGCTGCGGTCGCTGGCCGAGGCGGAGCGCTTCGTCGCGGCGGGCATCCCGCTGGTCGTGTCGATCAACTTCGCCGAGGAGGAGATGCCGGAGGCGGGCTACGGCACCGACGGCCACCTCGTGACCATCGTGGGCTTCACCGCCGACGGCGACCCGATCATCAACGACCCCAACAAGGCCACCGACGCCGACGTGCGAAGCATCTACACCCGCGAGAACTTCGAGCGCGTCTGGCAGACCTCCACCGACGGCCTCACGTACGTCGTCCACCCGCACCACGTGAAGCTGCCCCGCAACGTCCCGGGCGCCACCCCCAACTGGTGACCACCCGCGAGATAGAGAACCCTTCGCGCCGAGATAGAGAAGGGTTCTCTATCTCGCTCTGACCGAGGGCCAGTCACGGCGCAGCACGCCCAAGACGACGGAGTCGTAGCGGCGCCCGCGCACCTCCCGCGCGGCGCGGAAACGAGCCTCTTCGACGAACCCGAGCCGGCGCCCGACGGCCAGCATCCGCTCGTTGCCGGACCAGGTCGCAAAGTCCAGCCGGAACGCGTCGGTGGTGGCGAAGAGGTGGTCGGTCCAGATGCTGAGTGCTGCGGTTCCGACGCCGCGGCCTCGGGTGTCCGGGTCGTAGACCGAGATACCCATGCGGCGCCAGCCGGAGACCTCGGACTCCCAGTACCAGCTCACCGTACCGACGAGAATCTCAGGGTCGTCGGCCAGCGCGATGACAGCCCGGGGGGCGATGTCTGCGCATGCACCGTGCCGTCCTCGAGCGCGCTGCGAAGCCGCGCGGTCGCGGCGTCGACCTCCGCCGCCGTCGGCCGGGGGAAGTACGACCCGTCCCAGCGATGCCACTCCCGCTCGGGGTGCAGCCAGTAGCGATACCGCTCGACGTCCGACGGCGTGAAACGGCGGACGACCACCTGGCCCTCAAACCCGATCACGCCGGTCCCCGCGGGCGAGATGTCGTTCAGGGCGGGAGGTGTCACGGACACATCCTGCCCGACGACCGGGCCTGCGAGATCGAGAGGCTCGGGCGAGGCCGCAGCCAGGTGCGGCCTCGCCCGAGCTTCTCTATCTCGCGCTGAGGGGTTCTCTATCTCGCGCTGAGGGGTTCTCTATCTCGGCGTCAGTGCGAGCGCACCGGGCCGACGGTGTCGGAGACGAACGTCGCCGACGAGTACCCGCGGGCCGAGACGGTCACCTCGACCGAGACCTCGGCACCCCGGTCGCGGCCGGTGAGGTGGTACCGCTTCCCGTCCGCCCCGCGCACGGGCTCACCGTCGCGCAGCCACTGGACCTCGACGTGGAGGCGGCGCGAGTCGGGCAGGTACTCGCCCCGGTCGACGGTGAGTGTGCGGCCGATCTTCGCCTTCCCCTCGATCGTCGGCCCCTCGACGTCGGTGACCACCGGGTCGTGCAGGGTCAGCTCCGCGGCCCGGGCGAACACCTGCCGGTGGGCGTACCAGAGCTGGTAGTACGGGTCCTCGCCGCGCACGTCGGTCCGGTCGTCGGCGACGGAGCCGTCGAACGACGTGGCGTAGTAGTAGTCCGCCTGCACGTCGTCGTCGGACACCACGTAGCTCTGGTCGGCGCCGACGGTGTACTCGATCGGTGTGACGGCCTGCGGGGTGATGCCCGGGTAGGGCTCGTACGCGGCGGCCTCGGGGTACGCCCGGCCGTAGATGCCGGCCGCCTCGTCCCCGCTCACGGTCACCGTCTGCCCGGTGCTGGGCACGACGACGGGTCGCGAGGCCGGGTTGTGGATCCAGGCCAGGGAACCGGCCCACCACACGCCGAGCCACTCGCCCTCGACCTGCGCCACGACGAACTTGTGTCCGGACAGCACGCGTGCGCTGACGTCGCTCGCGTACGTCGTGCCGTCGGCACCGTCGGGCTTCCAGCCGGGGTCGCGGGCATACGACGCGTCGAGCGACGGCCCCTGGTAGGCGAGCGTGAAGTTGGTGCCCGCCCCCGCGACGCACTCGCCCGAGCCGGGCGACGCCTGCTCGCACCCGGTGACCGGGTTGGCGTTGCCGTCGTAGCCCGCCACGACCTCGACGACGTCGCCGGGTGCGACGTCCGTCGTCGGGTCCAGGCCGTCGCCGATCGGCTCGCCGAGCAGCTCGAAGTAGTGCTCCCAGTCCCAGTAGGGCCCCGGGTCCCAGTGCACGCTCTTGGTGTAGCCGGGCAGGATGCCGGGAACCTGGTCGTGCCCGATCACGTGGGCGCGGTCGAGGGGGACGTCGTACTTCTTTCCCAGGTACCGCACCAGCTCCGCCGACGACTGGTACATCGACTCCGTGAACCACCCCGACGAGCCGGCCCAGCCCTCGTGCTCGATGCCGATCGAGTGCATGTTCACGTACCAGTTGCCCGCGTGCCAGCCGACGTCGGCCGGCTCGAGGTGGTTGGCGACGTGTCCGTCGGACGAGCGCAGCGTGTAGTTCCACGCCAGGTAGGTCGGGTCCTGCACCAGGTTCACCGTCGGCTCGTACGCCGTCTCCGTGTCGTGGATGACGATGTAGTCGATCGACGGCCCGCCCTTGCCCGTGCGGTCGGCCTGGTCGTGGTTGCCGTAGCTGCCGGTGTCGTCCGGCAGGTCGGCGCTCGCCTTCTCGTACGGCGCGGGCAGCCACTCGCAGCTGAGGCCGCGCGGGCAGTCGGCCGCTGGGTCGCCGGCGGAGTCACCCGCGGCCCGGGTCGTCGACTCCGGCAGGACGGCGTCCGGCCTTGCGGCGAGGGTGACGCTCCCGCCGTCGTCGGTGGTGCTGGCCTCGCCCTGGCGCAGGGTGGTGAACACCCGGTCGGCGAACGTCGGGGCGTCGCTCATGCGGGCGACCGCGGTGCTCCAGGTCACGAGGGCGCCGTCGGCGCCGCCCCCGGCCGCCTCCTGGTACGAGGCGAGGAGCGCGGCGCCGCCGCACGTGTTGGCCGCGGCGTCCGACCTCAGCTCGGCGACCGTGAGCCCGGTCAGCGCCGCGGCACGGTCCAGCTCGCTCACGCCTGTGCGCGACCCGGTGTCCTTGCCGGCCCCGTCGGGCGTCTCGGGGGCGTGGTCGAGCAGGTTGAAGAGCCCGTAGCCTCCGTCCGCGCTGGGCTCGCCGGCGTGCTGGTCCCAGCGGGACTCCATGTAGGAGACGGCCTTGAGCAGGTCCGCCGGCACGCCGGTGGCCTCGCTCGCGGCCGTGAACGCGGACTCGCGGTCGGGGGCCGCGACGACGGTGTCGCAGGCCACCTCGGACGTGGGCGCGGTGGAAGGCCCGGCGCCCGCGGTGATGGCGGGGACCGTGACCAGGGGGATGAGGAGGCCGGCTGCTGCCAGGCCGGTGGTGCGTCGTCGTACGGATCTCACGGGGAGTGCTCCTCTCGAGGACGGTGTACGTCATGGCGTACAGCGTCATCGAACCGTGAAATCCCCTTTCAGGGGAAGTGGAAGAGCGAAAGTCTCCGTCAGATGCGGACGACGGCCTGGGCGCGGCCGAGCACCTTCACGCCCTCGTGGGTCACCGTGAGGTCGACGCGGGCCGTGCCGGCGGCGGGGTCGATCGCGCCGACGGTGGCCGTGACCTCGACGGACGCAGCCCCGCGGGACGGCACCGGGACCGGCTTGGTGAAGCGGGCCTGGTACTGCACCACCGCGCCCGGGTCCCCCGCCCAGTCGGCGACGATGCCGACGACGGAACCCATGGTGAGCATGCCGTGCGCGATGACGCCCGGGAGGCCGACCTCGGTGGCGAAGGACTCGTCCCAGTGGATCGGGTTGAAGTCGCCGCTTGCCCCGGCGTATCGCACGAGGCGGGCGCGGTCGAGCTCCACCGTGCCCGTGGCGACGACGTCGCCGACGGACAGCTCCGCGAGAACGGGCCGGGTCTGCTCGTGCGGCATCAGGAGCCCTCCCCGCGGATCACGAGGCTGGAGGTCACGGTGGACACCGGCTCGCGGGCACTCTCGTCGGACCCGT
This sequence comes from Isoptericola sp. Y581, assembly GCF_059445475.1. NCBI lineage: Bacteria > Bacillati > Actinomycetota > Actinomycetes > Micrococcales > Promicromonosporaceae > Isoptericola > Isoptericola sp. Y581. The sequence goes on from NZ_JCAIUK010000004.1 coordinate 230,294, forward strand.
CGTCGAGCACCGCGAAGATCTCGCAGCGGGTGGTCACCATGGCGATGCCCCCCCGCGCGGTCACCGAGTCCACGTGCAGCACCGTGACCAGCTCGTCGCCGGCGACGATCGGGCGGTGGTGGGTGAACTTCTCGTCCGCGTGCACCACGCGGGAGAAGTCGATGCCGGCCTCCGGGTCCTGCACGTACTGCGCCTCGGCGCGCTGCGCCACGACGACAGCGAACGTGGGGGGCGCGACGAGGTCCGGATAGCCAGAACCCCGCGCCACCACGATGTCGTGGTGGGCGGGGTGCATGGCACCGACGGCGGCGGCGAACTCACGAATCTTCTCCCGGCCCACGCTGTAGGGAGCCGTGGCCGGGTACTCCCGGCCCGCGAAGTCGGCGTTCGCCACGTCGGTGTGAAGCTCTCGAGCGGCCGCGGTCAGCGGGTCTCGCGGTGCGCCGTGTGCTTGCCGCAGCGCGGGCAGAACTTCGCCATCTCGAGCCGATCGGGGTCGTTGCGGCGGTTCTTCTTGGTGATGTAGTTCCGCTCCTTGCAGTCCACGCAGGCGAGCGTGATCTTCGGGCGGACGTCCGCGCTCTTGGAAGCCATGGTGTGTCACCTCTCGCGCCCCCGGAAGGCGCAACGTGCGTCAAGGAACAGGCCGGTCCGACGCCGGCCGTCGAACCGTGATGGTGTCGGTAGCGAGGGCGGGGCTCGAACCCGCGACCTCACGATTATGAGTCGTGCGCTCTGACCAGCTGAGCTACCCCGCCGCGCGTGACTGAACACGAGACCGTTCTTTCGAACTACGAAGAACGTTCCCGCGTCGCGTCACAGAGCCCCGAAAGGGAATCGAACCCTTGACCTTCTCCTTACCATGGAGACGCTCTGCCGTCTGAGCTATCGGGGCGGCGGGCAAGACTCTACACGGCTCCCGACACCTGGCGAAATCAGCGGGATACCCGCCCGATCGCGCCATGCACCGGGGTCGTGAAGACCTTCCCCAGACGTCGGGCGGGGCACCATCCGAAAGATGGTGCCCCGACCGTCGATGTGGCAGGTGAGGGATTCGAACCCACGAAGGCTGTGCCGTCTGATTTACAGTCAGATCCCTTTGGCCGCTCGGGCAACCTGCCGTGCGGGCTCGCGGACGAGCTCGCGGGTAGAACAATAACGCCCCGGACACCCTCCCGGGAAATCCAGTCCGCGTGGCCCCGGTCACGGCCGCCGGGCGCCGCAGCCGAGCCCCGCCGCCGACCTACAGTGAGGCCGTGACGACCCCTTCCTCTCCCGATCGCTGGGGCCTGCCGCTCGGGCTCTCCGCGTTCGTCCTGTGGGGCGCGATGCCTCTGTTCTTCCCGCTGCTCGTACCGGCGGGGCCGGTGGAGATCATCGCGCACCGGGTCGTGTGGAGCCTGTTGTTCTGCCTGCTGCTGCTCGTCGTCACCCGGACCGTCGGCTCCTTCGTCGCCGTGCTCCGAGACGCCCGGACGATGGCGGCCCTCGCCCTCGCATCCGTGCTGATCGTCGTGAACTGGACCACGTACGTGTACGCGGTGCTCGCCGACCATGTGCTGGACGCCGCGCTCGGCTACTTCATCAACCCGCTGCTCACCGTGCTGCTCGGCGTGCTCGTGCTGCGCGAGCGGCTGCGCGTTGCTCAGTGGATCGCGCTCGGCTTCGGCGCCGCGGCCGTCGTCGTGATCTCCACCGGCGTGGGTGGGCTGCCCTGGATCGCCCTCGTCCTCGCCGGGGCGTTCGGCCTCTACTCGCTGGTGAAGAACCGCGTGGGCCGCGGTGTGGGCGCCCTGCCCGGCCTCGCCGCCGAGACCGCGGTGGCGACGCCGTTCGCGCTCGCCTACCTCTGCTGGCTGAGCGCCACCGGGGCCGGGACGTTCACCACCGACGGCGTCGGGCACGCCCTGCTCCTCGCCACCTGCGGGGTGGTGACCGGCCTGCCCCTGCTGCTCTTCTCCGGCGCCGCGCGGCGTCTACCGCTGACCGTGCTAGGGATGCTGCAGTACCTGACCCCGGTGCTGCAGTTCCTGCTCGGCCTGCTCGTCTTCGGCGAGCACATGTCGCCGACCCGCTGGGCCGGCTTCGCCCTGGTCTGGGTCGCCCTCGTGATCCTCACCGCCGACGGCACCCGGCAGGCGCGGGCCGCGCGTCTCGTCGCGCGCGCACGCACTACGGTGGTTCCCGAACCCTGACCCGAGCCGAAGGAGACCGTCATGGCCGACTCGTCGTTCGACATCGTGAGCAAGGCGGACCGCCAGGAGATGGACAACGCCCTCAACCAGGCAGCGAAGGAGATCTCCCAGCGCTACGACTTCAAGGGCGTGGACGCCTCGATCGCCTGGAGCGGGCAGGACACCGTCGTCATCCAGGCGAACTCGGCCGAGCGCGTGCTCGCGGCGCTGGACGTGTTCCAGACCAAGCTGATCAAGCGGGGCGTATCGCTCAAGGCCCTCGACACGGGCGAGAACGAGCCGCAGGCGTCCGGCAAGCTCTACCGGCTGGCCGGCACCGTCAAGGAGGGCCTGGCCGGCGAGAACGCGAAGAAGATCACCAAGGTGATCCGCGAGGAGGGCCCCAAGGGCGTCAAGACCCAGATCACCGGCGACGAGGTGCGCGTGACGAGCAAGTCCCGCGACGACCTGCAGGCCGTGATGGCTCTCCTCAAGGCCGCGGACCTCGACATCGCGCTGCAGTTCACGAACCGCCGGTGACGGACCGGTGACCGACGGCGGCGCGGCGCGCACGTCGGGCGCGCTGCCGCGCGTGGTGGCGACGGACCTCGACGGCACGCTGCTGCGCTCGGACGGGTCCGTCTCCGTCCGGACCCGGCGCGCGCTGGCCGCCGCCGAGGCCGCCGGCGTCGAGGTCGTGTTCGTCACGGCGCGCCCACCGCGCTGGCTGCACGCCCTCGCGGACCTCGTCGGCGGGCACGGGCGCGTGATCTGCCTCGGCGGGGCGGCGGTCTGGGACCTCGCCGGCGACGGAGCGCTGGAGGTGTGCGGGTTCGACGACGACGTCCTGCACGCCATGGTCGCCGACCTGCGCGCTGCGGTGCCCGGCGTCGCGCTCGCCGTCGAGACCGTCGCGGGGCCCGCCTTCGACCCCTGGTTCCCCGACGGCGAGCCGGACCTGAGCCGGGACCTGCGCGCGGCCCCGATCGAGGAGTCCCTGCGGACGTCCGCCGACCGCGCCGCCAAGCTCCTCGCCGTACGCCCGGACACCCCGCGTCAGGGGTTCGGCGTCGTGCAGCGCGGCGCCGTGCGCGACGCCGCACAGGACGCCTTCTTCGACCGCGTGCGCGCCGCCGTGGACGGCCGGGCCGAGCTGCACTACTCGGGCGCCGCCGGCCTGGCCGAGCTGCTGCCGCCCGGGGTCACGAAGGACGTCGCGCTCGCCCGCTGGTGCGGGCGGCTCGGCGTGGACGCACGCGACGTGTGGACGTTCGGCGACATGCCGAACGACCTGCCGATGCTGCGCTGGGCCGGGCGCGGGCACGCCGTCGCCAACGCGCACCCCGACGTGCTCGCGTGCGCGGACGCCGTCGTCCCCGGCAACGACGAGGACGGCGTGGCGGCGGCGCTGGAGCATGTGCTCGAGGCCGCGCTCGAGCCCCGGTCCGAGGACGCGGTCGAGGATGCCGCGCGGCGCCCTCAGGCGCCCGTCGAACCGCCCCGCTGACGCCGCTCCTCGCGCCGCCGCGCGGCGACGAGCTCCGCGCGCAGGGCCTGCACCTCGGCGGTCAGGAGCGTCACCTGCTGCGGTGACGCCACCGTGCCGAGCGGCACGTCCCCGGGCGCGAGCGCGGCGGCCGCGTCCTCGGCGCCATCAGGGTCATCGGCGTCGTCCGGGATCCTGGTGACCCGCTCGACCAGCACCGACGCCAGGGTCGCCGTCACGACGCCGAGCAACGCCACCCCGCCGAGCATCAGGCCGACCGCGATGACCCGGCCCGCGGGCGTCACCGGCGCCATGTCCCCGTAGCCCACGGTCGTGATGGTCACCATCGCCCACCAGAACCCGTCGCCGAGGTTCACGATGCTCGCCCCGGGCGCCCCCCGCTCGGCCTGGGTCACGGTCAGCGCCCCGACGAGCACGAGGAGCGCCGTGCCCGCGACGGCGAAGCGCACCACCTTGCCACGCAGCCGCATCGCGTTGAGGCGGTTGAGGCGCGCCACCACCGAGATCAGCAGCAGCGGGCGCAGCACGGGGAGCACCACGACCGCCAGCTCGAGCGGGTGCCGGCGCACGTAGTCCCAGGTGCGCGGGGCCAGCCGCGCGCGCACCACGTAGTCCACGACGAACACCAGCCACGTGACCGCGAGGACGGCGGTGCACGCCGCCCGCACGCCCGCGGACGCCTGGGGGAAGGCGATCGGCACCCCGTAGGCCACCAGGAACAGCACCCCGATCGCGGTCAGCGGCCACTCCGTCGCGGCCTGCCAGCGCCGCAGGCGCTCCCTGCCGGCGTCCGGGTCCGGCGACGCGGACGGCGGGCGCTCGGGCGCGGCAGGCGCGCCGTCGGGCATCGGCTGGGACATCGCTGGTCAGCCTGCCAGAGCGGCCCCGCGCCCGCGCGTGCTGCGACCGGTGCCGACGAAGGGTGCCGAGCCGGGTGCCGGGCGGGGCCATCAGTACCGGGTGATGCCCCCGGGGCCGAAGCCGCTGCCGCCGGCCATCTTCTCGAGGCGCGCGATGCGTTCGGCCATCGGCGGGTGGGTGGAGAACAGCTTGGCCATGCCCGCGCCGCGGAACGGGTTGGCGAGCATGAGGTGCGAGACGTTCTCGAGCTCGCGGGTCTGGGGTAGCGGCGCCTTGGCCGTGCCGGACTCCAGCTTCCGCAGCGCCGAGGCGAGGGCCATCGGGTCACCGGTGAGCTTGGCGCCGTCCTCGTCCGCGTCGTACTCGCGGGTCCGGGTGATCGCCATCTGGATGAGCATCGCCGCGAACGGCGCCAGGATCGCGAGCGCGAGCGCCGCGAGCGGGTTGCCACCGTTGCGGCGGTCGCCGCCGCCGAAGATCAGCAGGAACTGGGCCAGCGACGTGATGACGCCCGCCATCGCCGAGGCGACCGACGACGTGAGGATGTCGCGGTTGTACACGTGCATGAGCTCGTGCCCGAGCACGCCGCGCAGCTCCCGCTCGTCGAGCAGGCGCAGGATCCCCTCCGTGCAGCAGACGGCCGCGTTCTTGGGGTTGCGCCCGGTCGCGAAGGCGTTCGGCGCCTGGGTGGGCGAGATGAACAGCCGGGGCATGGGCTGGCGGGCCGCGGTGGAGAGCTCGCGCACGATGCGGTACATCTCCGGCGCCTCGAGCTCGGTGACCGGATACGCGTGCATCGCGCGGATCGCGATCTTGTCCGAGTTCCAGTAGCTGACGAACGTCGTGATCAGACCGATCGCCACGAAGATGAACAGCATGCTCTGGCTGCCGCGGAAGAAGATCGCCCACAGGCCGAGGACGACGGCCCACATGACACCGAAGAGTGCCGCCGTCTTGAGACCGTTGAAGTGCTGATGGCCCATGTGTCCTGCTGTCTCCTTCCGCGCGTCCCCGACGCGTGCGCGCCCGACGGGATCCCACGGGTGGAACGCACCGGCGCCCCGCCCGGTTCCCGCGCGACGCTGGTTGAGCCTGTCGAAACCGTCGGACAGGGTTTCGACAGGCTCAACCAGCGGAGGAGGCGCGACGCTTGGCGACGTCCAGCATCTCGGTGCGCGGCACGACCTTGATGCGCTCGCGGCCGTGCGGCTCGCCGAGCGCGCGCTCGTGCGCGTCGAGCACCTCGAAGTCGGCCCACTCGACGACGTCCACGCCGCGGTCGGCGAGGAAGTCGAGCACGGCCTGTGGGTCCCCCTGCGGGGCGGTGCGGCCGCCGCCGAGGTCGCCCGTGGACACGTCACCGGCGTCGCCGACGCCCGTGACGTCCTCCACCAGGTGGCGGATCGTCTCGGAGGCGTCGGACTTGGTGTGCCCGATGAGGCCCACCGGGCCGCGCTTGATCCAGCCCGTGGCGTACACGCCCGGCAGGTGCTCGCCGTCCAGGTCGACGACGCGGCCCTCGCGGTTGGCAATGACGCCCTTGCGCTCGTCGAACGGGATCTCCGACAGGGGCGACCCGAAGTAGCCGACCGCGCGGTAGACCGCCTGGACCGGCCAGTCGTGGAATTCGCCCGTGCCCTTGACGGTGCCGTCGCCCTGCAAGGCGGTGCGCTCCGTGCGCAGCCCGGTCACCTTCCCGTCGGTGCCCGTGATCTCCACGGGCGAGTGCAGGAAGTGCAGGTGGATGCGCCGGGACGCGGACTGCGTCGACGGGTCGACGAGCGTCCAGTCGGTGAGCGTCTTGACGACCTGCTTGGTCTGGTTGGACGACTCGACGGCGGCCATCGAGCCCTCGTCGAAGTCGTAGTCCTCTGGGTAGACGACGATGTCGACGTCCGGCACGTGCCCGAGCTCGCGCAGCTCGAGCGGGGAGAACTTCACCTGCGCCGGGCCGCGGCGGGCGAACACGTGCACGTCCGTGACCGGCGAGGCCTTGAGGATGTCGTAGACGTTGGCCGGGATCTCCGTGGGCAGCAGGTCGTCGGCGTGCTTGGCGAGGATCCGGGCCACGTCGAGGGCGACGTTCCCGGCGCCCAGCACGGCGACCTCCTTGGCCTCGAGCGGCCAGGTGCGCGGCACGTCGGGGTGCCCGTCGTACCAGGACACGAAGTCCGCAGCCCCGTACGAGCCGTCCAGGTCGACGCCGGGCACCGTCAGCGCAGAGTCCTTGATCGCGCCCGTCGAGAAGACCACCGCGTCGTAGAACTGGCGCAGGTCGTCGAGCTTGAGGTCGATCCCGTAGACGACGTTGGCCAGCAGGCGGACGTCACCGCGAGACAGCACCTTGTGCAAGGCGCTGACGATGCCCTTGATGCGCGGGTGGTCGGGCGCGACGCCGTAGCGCACGAGGCCGAACGGCGCGGGAAGACGCTCGAAGAGGTCGATGCTCACGTCGAGGTCGGTCTTCGACAGGATGTCCGCGGCGTAGGTGCCGGCGGGGCCTGCGCCGACGATCGCGACGCGCAGAGGTCGGATGCTGCTCACTGCGAGGTACGCCTTCCGGATCGGGGGTGCGTGGCGTTCGATTCTAGGAGAATTCTCCTGCGAACTGGTGAGGGTTACCTCACTACTCAGGGTCCAGCCTTACCCAGAATGCCACAACCGTCTCATCAAACGAACGGCCCGTCTCGCCTATCGGTCAAGGCGCGAGGGTGAGCTCCTGCACGGCGCGCGCGACGTCCTCGTCGACCATGCCACCGGTCGCGCGCAGGGGCCGGTACGCGGGCACCACGGTGACGGCCGCGGCGTCGTCGGCCACCCGCAGCGCCGCCGTCTCGCGGGATCCGTAGACGGCGCGCGTCTCGGCCACCCCGCCCGGCACCCGGCGCACCGCCCAGCGCGGAGACTGCTCGCGGCGTACCCACACCTCGACCTGACCGCCCGCGACCGCGAGGGCCGCCGGGCTCCCGCCCATCGCCGCGATCCCCTGCACGTGGGCACCGACGGACCGTGCCTCGTCGAGCGTCTCGGACGTCGTGAACACCGGGACGACGCGGGCACCGGGCCGCTGACGCGCGACGTGCGCCGCGACCGCACCGGCGCGCCGCACGACCACCGCGAGCGTCACCACCACGATCAGCGCGACCACCAGGAGCGCGATCCACAGCGTGGCGTCCTCGAACCCGTCGCGCTGGACCGTGATCACCAGGCGCGCCACGGAGATCACGAAGAAGGCAACGAGAATGCCGAGGTACAACCTGCGGCGCGAACGGGGTTCCATGTCAGCCTCCCGGCCGGACGTCGGGGTGGAGGGACAGCACGACAGCGTCGAGGGGCGGCCCGGAAACCGGACCGCCCCTCGAGACACCAGCCCTAGGGCCGGCACAGCTGACCGACGTCAGCCGCGGATGCCCTGCGCCAGCTGCGAGTCCGCGTCGGACAGCGTCTGCGCAGCCTGCTCCAGGAACGACGCCATACCCTCGAGGCCCTCGATGGCCTGCGTGGTACCCGTCGTGAACTCCTGGTAGGAGGTCTGGAACGCACCCGACGCCTGATCGGTCACGAAGCCCGACGACACCAGGTTGTCCACCTGCGACTGCAGGTTGTGCAGGATGTCCTGCATCTGCTGCTGACCGTTGCGCAGCTGACCCGCCTGCGACCGCAGCTCGTCGTACGTGACGTTCATGTTCGCCATGAAAAGCTCCTCAGCTCTCGATCCATCGGCCGGCCCCCTTGCGGCCGATCCGTCGTCCTCGATGAGGACCCTACTGGGCGCGCCGACACCCGTCGATGGGGACTAGTCCCCATCGGTGCGACGTCAGCCGCGGATGCCCTGCGCCAGCTGCGAGTCCGCGTCGGACAGCGTCTGCGCAGCCTGCTCCAGGAACGACGCCATACCCTCGAGGCCCTCGATGGCCTGCGTGGTACCCGTCGTGAACTCCTGGTAGGAGGTCTGGAACGCACCCGACGCCTGATCGGTCACGAAGCCCGACGACACCAGGTTGTCCACCTGCGACTGCAGGTTGTGCAGGATGTCCTGCATCTGCTGCTGACCGTTGCGCAGCTGACCCGCCTGCGACCGCAGCTCGTCGTACGTGACGTTCATGTTCGCCATGAAAAGCTCCTCGACTCATCAGTGGTCCGGCCGGCCCCCTAGCGGCCGATCCGTCGTCCGCGACGACCCTAGCGGGCGCCCCGAGCACACGTCGATGGGGAGTCCTCCCCATCGATCGGCGTCCGTCTCGGTTGGTCGGCTCGTCGCTCGGCTCAGTCCTCCAGCACCAGCGGCAGCTGCACCCGCGCCTGCTTGCCCCGCGCGACCCACACGCCGCGGCCGACGGGGAACTCGCCCTTGCCCGAGCGCGGCAGCGACGTCTTGAGGATCGTGTCGCCGTCGAGGTTCTCCGGCTGCAAGATCAGGCCGCGGCGGCCGTTCTTCACCTCGCCGAGCAGGGGCCAGGTCGCCGACCAGCCCGCCGTCTCCGCCTCGGCGACGAGCAGGTGGTCGCTGCCGCGGATCGCCTTGGTGAGGTCCTGGATCGGCTTGTCCGCGGGCGACTGCAGGTACTCGTTGATGCCCTCGATCAGGACCACGATGCCCGGGTCGACGTCCTCGTCCTGGACGGCGGCGAGCAGGTCGGTCGCGAGCGCCTTGACCTTCTCCGCCCCGGTCGCCACCTCCGTCCACGGCAGCTTGTCGGCGATCGCCGAGCGCCCCTGCGCGAACAGGTACATCCGCGCGTCGGGGTTGGCGCGCAGCACCGCTCGGGCGATCGCGACGAGCGCATTGCTGCGCCCCGACCCGGGCGGGCCGGCCACGACCAGCGTGCCCGACGCCTCGAAGGGCACCGCGTCCAGGGTGATGCCGTCGAGGCCGAGCACGGGCCGCCCGTCGACGTGCGTCGGGAGCTGGTCGGCCCCGTACTCGGTGGGCAGCACCTGCACCGCAGGCGCAGGACGCACCCCGGCCTGCAGCATCGACTGGCCGAGCTTCTCGGTCGCGGCCGCCTGCGTCGAGACGGAGGTCGTGCCGCCGATGACGGCGACCTGGACCTCGAGCCCGTCGAGGATCGCGCGCCCGTTCGGCGAGTCCGCCGTGATGATGTCGCGCGGCGCGTTGAACGCCAGGTACCCGTCGTCGGTCATCCGCAGCAGCAGGTTGCGCTGCACCATCGAGCGCACGTACGTCGGTACGGCGCCCGAGCGGTCGGCGGTAAAGATGACGTGCATGCCGAGTGCGCGGCCGTCGCCCAGGATGTCGCGGAAGACATCGAACCACTCGGAGCGGCCCGCGCCGACCTCGAAGTCGTCGCGGAAGCCGGGGAACCCGTCCACCAGCAGCAGGATGCGCGGCACGTCGGCCCGGCCGCTGAGCTGGCGGTACTCGCTGACGCTCGACGCCGAGACGGCGGCGAACGCCTCCCCGCGCCGCTGCAGCTCGTCGCGCAGCATCCGCATCAGCCCGACGACGCGCTCGACATCGTCCCCGCGCGCGATGGTGCCCACGTGCGGCAGGGCGGACAGCATCCGCAGGGCACCGGCGGCGAAGTCCAGGCCGTACACGTGCACGGGGCCGCCGCGCGGGGTGATGCCCGCCGCAGCGGCGATGGTGCGCAGCGCGGTGCTCTTGCCGGCGCCGCCCGTGCCGTACACGCCCAGGTGGCCGTCGGTGTCGGGGTTGAAGTACAGCGGGCGCTGCGCCTGCTGCTCGGGGATGTCCGCGACGCCGATCAGCAGCTCGGTGTCCGTGCGCTGGTGCAGGCGGGTGAGGTCGTAGGCGTCGGCCATGGAGTCGAGCCACGGGCGACGCGGCGTGGGCAGACGCCCTGCCTGGAACGCCTCGCCGACCCGGGCGACGAGCCGCTGCTGGTCGTTGGGTCCGAGGTCCATGTCGTCGTCGACGGAGGCCGCCGGGTCGATCGGCTCCTCCCACTTCTCCTCGCGGCCGAAGTGCAGCCCGGCGACCTCGATCGCGGTGTTCTCGGGGGCGCGGGTGCTCCAGGCGCCCGCGTACCCGGACTGGAAGGCCTGCAGCCGGCCCGGACCCGTCTTGACCACGCCACGGCCCGGGATCGCGGGGTCGATGTGCGCGGCATCCTTGATGTCGACGACGTCGCTGGAGTCCGACTCGTCCGCCATCCGCAGCGCGACGCGAAGGTTCGTGTTGGCGCGCAGGTTGTCCTTGATGACGCCCGCCGGGCGCTGGGTCGCCAGGATGAGGTGGATGCCGAGCGACCGGCCGCGCTGCGCGACGTCGACGACGCCGTCCACGAACTCGGGCACGTCGCCCACCAGCGCCGCGAACTCGTCGATGACGATGACGAGCGCGGGCGGCGTCTCCGGGTCCCCGCGCTTCTCCAGCTCGAGCAGGTCCTTGGCCTTCTTGCGATTGAACAGGTGCTCGCGGTGGTGCAGCTCGGCCCGCAGGGACGTGAGGGCGCGCAGCACCAGGTGCTGGCTGAGGTCGGTGACCAGGCCGACGCAGTGCGGCAGCTGGACACAGTCCGCGAACGCGGAGCCGCCCTTGTAGTCCACGAACAGGAACGTGACGCGGTCCGGGCTGTACTCGGCCGCCATCGCGAGCACCCACGCCTGCAGGAACTCCGACTTGCCCGCACCCGTGGTGCCGCCCACCAGGGCGTGCGGGCCCTGACTGCGCAGGTCGAGGTGCTGGGCGTCCAGGCCGGCCGAGCCGACGATGGCGCGCAGGGACCCGGCGCGCTTGCGCGGCACCGCCTGCGTGCGGTCGTAGACCGACAGGTTCTGGCGCCAGCGCTCCAGCACGGCATGCGGGTCCTCGAACAGCTCGTGCCCGAGCAGCGCGGGCATCGTCACCGAGCGCGGCAGGTCGGACGAGTCGGCGACGATCGCGCCGGCGTCGAAGACGGGGGCGAGCCGCCGCCCGTAGTCGAGCGCCGTCGTGCCGTCGATCTCCTCGAGCTCGACGTCGTCCACCCAGCGACCCAGCCGCACCATCCCGACCCGCGGCCCGTGCTCGCCGAGGTCCACGAACGTGCGGCACGCCGCCGGGAGGTACGCCGTGTCGGGGGAGATCCACAGCACGTAGACGCCCGCGTCGGGGCCCTGCTCGGCGAGCTGCACCAGGCGGGCCCGCTCCACGTCGATGTCGTCGGAGACGACGACCACCACGGCGGGCACCGCGGACTTCGTCCCGGCCTCCGCCTTCTTGCCGCCGACGTCGCCGCCGCGCTCCAGGGCGGCGTCGTCGTCGTCGATCGCGCCGCGCCGCTGGGTGCCGCCGCGCGCGACGCGCAGGCGCGTGGTGACGAGCTCCTCGAGCTCGGCGACCAGACGCGCCGCGCCGCTCGCCGAGTCGGCCAGGTGGTGGCCCTCGATCGGGCTCTGCGGCGACGACGTGTGCGGGATCCACGTGAGCCACTGCAGGTGCTTGGTCCACACCGGGCTGACCATGCCCGTGACGACCAGCTCCGCCGGCGAGTGCAGGCCGGTGAGCTGCAGCAGCGTGGCGTTGAGGCTGCCCGCCACCTTCGCGGGCGGCCCGGCGAAGCCGAGCGCGCCCGCGTCGTACAGGTTCTCCACCACGGGCACGCCCGGGATGTTCTCGTGCTTGTCGACGACGGCGTCCAGACGCTCCTGGTACTCCTTGATGAGCTGTCCCTTGCCCGCTGACTTGACCGAGTTGCGCGACGGCATCGTGCCGATGCCGAACCGCACGTTGAGGAAGCTCCAGTGCTCCGGGCGGCGTGTCCACAGCATCGGCCCGTGCCGCATCGCCTCGGCGAAGACGTGCGGCGTCGCCGGCGCCTCGCGCAGCCGCACCGAGCGCTCCGTCTCCTCCTCGCCCCCGAGCGCGTCGCGCAGCGCGTCGAGACGCTCCTCGAAGCGCGCGATGTCGCGCTCCTTGCGCTTGCGGTTCTGCATGTTGCGGGTGAGGAAGTTGCCGACGAGCATGATCGGCGACAGCAGGATGAACATCATCCCCATGGGGCCGCGGCCCATGGCGAGCATGAATCCGCCCATGAGCGCCGGCGCCAGGAGTGCGAGGAACGGGAACGGCTGCGGCTCGGTCTCGGTGGGGACGTCCGGCGACTCGAACTCCTGGCCCTTGTACCGGGCCTCGACGCGCGGCGAGCGCGTGAACGGCACGGGCCCCGCCTTGGGCGCCACGCCCGTCAGGGTCTGCGGTTTGCGCCGCTCGATCGTCATCACGGTGTCGCCGACGGTGACGCGCTGGCTGCCCTCGACGCGCAGGCGCTGCACGTGGTCGCCGTCCACCAGCAGGCCGTTGGCCGAGCCCAGGTCGATGACGTCGACGACGTCCGAGACGTCGAGGCGCAGGTGCCGCTTCGACACGAGCGAGTCGCTCAGCACGACGTCGCAGCCGGGCGCGCGCCCGAGCGTCCAGCTGCCCTCGGGCAGGTCGATCACGCTGCCGTCCGCGAACCGGAGGGTGGCGCGCACGTCCCGGGAGGGCTGGTAGTCGAACCCCGGGCGGTCGAGCTCGACGAGCGCGACCTCCGCGCCCGAGCCGATCCACGCCTCGCCGAGCGCGGCGTCGACCGGCAGGCGGGTGGGCCGGTCCTGGCCGGGCAGCCGCGCCTCGATCGTCCGCCTGCCGGCGCCGACCGCGCCCGCCCCGCCCGGGTCCACGCGGGCCAGGGTGGACGCCACCTCGCCGATGGTCGCCCCCGCGTCTGCGGTGACGACGACGTCGTCGTGCGTGGTGTCGGGGCGTCGGAGCGTCACTTTGACGCGCATCGCTCTCCTCGGTTCGTTTCGTCTGGGTCAGATGGTCGGTAGCGCTACTTCGCACCGCGGCGTGCCAGGACGCCGACGACGGCGGTGATCGCGGCGCCCGCCGCCGCGCTCAGGGCGATCACGCGCCAGTTGCCGGCGTCGGTGAGCTCGCGGCCGATCGCCCGCCAGTAGTCGAGCGGGTCCCCGGTGCCCACGCCGTCGCGCAGCACGCCCGCCGCCATGAGGATCACGAACGCGATCGCCGCGGCGCCGACGGCGACCACCACGACGAGCTGCCAGAGCTCCGGGCGGTGGCGACGAGTCACTCCGCGTCCTTCCCGTCGGCAGCCGTCAGGTCGAGCAGCGGCAGGTCCTCCGCGGCGACGAGCCGCGACGCGACGGCGTACTCCACGAGCCGCGCGCGCCGGTTGGTCGCGAGCCCGCCGGAGCCGCCGCCGCGCAGACCCTTCACGCCCACGCGGTCGAGCTTCTCGCAGACGTTGTCGAGCTTGCGGTTGAACCGCGTCGTCGTCCACCCCAGGCGCGCCGCCGCCTCCGCGGACGACGGGAGCTCGGACAGGCCCGTGCCGTCGCGGCGCAGCATCGGCTCGCACAGCGCGACGATGAGCTGCCGCTGGCTCACCGTGAACGGGATCAGGCCGATCGTGGTGGCGCCGCCCTCCGGCTCCTCGGAGCGGATCTCCGCGTACGGGGCCGGGCTGAGCCGGGCGAGCACCTCGTACGTGGTGGGCCCGGCGGTGAAGACGATCGAGGTGGACGGGAAGACGATCGGCAGCGACGTGCCCGGCGACAGCCAGGACTGCACCCCGCCCGCCGCGTCGCAGACGGTCGCCGAGAGCCGGTTGCCGACGTTGCCCAGCCACCACAGCCCCGAGGCGTGCGTGACCTGCAGGAAGCGCCGGTGCAGGTAGGGGTTGTCGTCGAGCGCGAGGTCGCCCTCGCGCCCGATCTCGAAGACCCCGTCCGGGTCGGCGCGGAACCACTCCCCCGCGAACTCCATCGCCAGCTCGCTCACCCGACGCACGCTCCCTTCGAGTCGACGGAGAACGCGCCCGAGCGGACGATGACGACCTCGACGCAGGTCTGCCCGCCGTCGGCCTTGTCCACCGTCACCGAGGGCTGCTCCACCTGCGTGTAGGCCCCCTCCTCGAGCTGCGCGGCGGCGCGCCAGCCGTACGTGTCGCCGTCCTCGGGGTCGGGGTTCTCCCACGTGAACACGACCTTGTCGCCCGTGGCCTTGCCCGCGAGCTCCGTGACCGACGGCACCAGGCCGCTGAGGTTGTCCGCCGGGGGCGCGCCCTCGTTGACGGCTCCCGTCGCGGCCGGGGTGGTCGGGTCGTCCTCCGGGGTCCCGCCGTCGGGCCAGAGCACGAAGGCCAGCACCCCCACGAGCACCACGACCCCGGCCACGAGCCCGCCGACGAGCCCGCGGCGCGGCGCGGCCGAGGGCGCCTCGGCCCCCGAGGTCGGCGGCGCCGTCGTCGTCGGTGCCGCCACGGGCAGCGAGCGGTGCACCGTGTCGCCCAGGTCGTCCTCGGCGAGCGTCGAGGGTTGCGCCGTTCCCGTGGTCGCGGGCGACGGCGCGGACGTCGACCACGAGCGCGCAGGGGCCGCCGGCGCGGCTCCGGCCAGCGCCGGTGCCGTCGCGGCGGGGCCGCGCGGGTCGACGGAGACGACCTCGCGCAGCCGCGTGCCGACCTCGTCCTCGTCCGGGGCGTCCTGCGCGTCGTCGCGCACCTGCCCGCGGTCGTCGAGCAGGTCGATGGGCGTGACGGCGAACGACAGCTCCGTCTGGACCGCCTGCAGCGCGCGGGCGAACTCGAGGGAGGTGGAGTACCGCGCCTGGGGGTTCTTCGCCATCGCGGTGCTCAGCACGCGCTCGAGCGAGGCTGGGATGTCGTTGCGCCCGGTCTGCTGCAGCGGGGCCGACTCGATGCGCGCGACGAGGTCGGCGCTCGAGTTCGTGCCGCCCGGCACCTCGAACGGCGTGCGGGAGGCGAGCAGCGAGTACGTCGTGGCGGCCAGCCCCCACACGTCCGTCCCGATGCTCGTGCCCGGAGGCTCGGCGAAGGACTCCGGCGGCGACCACGGGATCGACATGCCCTCGGCCCGGCCCGCGTCGTCGAGCGTGGAGGAGATGCCGAAGTCCGTCAGCGCCGGGTGCCCGTACTCGGTGACGAGGATGTTCGCGGGCTTGATGTCGCGGTGCAGGATGCCGGCCCGGTGGGCGGTCTCGACGGCTCCGGCGATCTGGACGGCGATCCGCAGCACGTCCGGCACGCTGAGCCGCTCGGCGCGGTACCGGGCACCGAGGTTGGGCCGGGAGCAGTACTCCATGGCGAGGTACGGGCGGCCGTCGGCGGAGACGTCCGCCTCGTACATCGTGACGATCGACGGGTGGGTCGACAGGGTCGCCATCAGGTCGGCCTCGGCGTCGAAGGCCTCGCGCTGGCCCTCGCCGGTCCACTCGTGCAGGAGGACCTTGACCGCCACGCGACGGCGCGGTCGGCGCTGCTGGTACAGGAAGACGTCGGAGAAGCCGCCGGAGCCGATGATCGAGACGTACTCGAACCCGTCGATCTCCGGTGGGGGCGACGGCGGGCGCTTGCGACTCATATGGTCAGAGGATCCCTTCGAACGTGAGCGTCACGCCGTCGCCCAGGTCGACGACGTCCTTCGCAACGACCAGCACGGCCTCGCCCGGGTGCAGGCGCAACGGCGGCTGGCCGGTGCGCAACAGGGTGGTGCCGTTCGTGGTGCTCATGTCGCTGACCAGCACGTGCCAGCCCTCGAGGCGGACCTCGGCGTGCGAGCGGGAGATGTCCTGCTGCGGGCTCGGCACCGTCACCAGCCGCGGCAGGTCGTCGCTCGCGGCGCGCGGCGAGCGGGGACGACGCCCCACCACGACGGGCCGGTCGAGCGTGACGCGCGGCCCGCCCGAGACGGCCATGACGCCCAGCGCCGGGCGCGGGACCTGCCGGGCCTCGCCCAGGAGCGCCTGCCCGCACGTCGCGCAGTCGTCGCGCTGCGGCGGGTTCGGGTGGCCCGCCGTGCAGGAGCGCGCCAGGATCGTCGGCCGCCCGGGCAGCGCCCCGGGGGCGAACGCGGGGCCGGGCGGCGGCGGCAGGTCGGGACCGTCCGCGACGCCACCGACGGAGGCCGCGCCGCCGGACGAGGGCGCGGCGGCCGCACGCAGGTCGGCGATGGCCGACGACATCACGGTGCTGCCCTCGACCTCGTCCTCGAAGCCTCCGGCGTCGTCCGCCGCGTCCTCCGGTTCGCCCGGCTCCAGCTGCGTCGAACCGTCGTCGTCGCCGGGCAGGTCGCCGGGCGGGTCGCCGGGCAGGTCGCCGGGCAGGTCGCCGGGCAGGTCGCCGGGCAGGTCGCCAAGCAAGGTGACCGGCGTCGGGGCGGGGGCGGACGACGGCGGCGGCGCGGCCGCAACCGGCTCGTCCCCGTCCTCCTCGTCCTCCTCCGGCGGGCGCACGGCGGCCGCCTCGACGGCGCGGTGCACGGTCGAGCCCCAGAGGTGGCCGAAGCCGGTGGTCTCCTCCACGGGGAGGTCGGCCGCGCCGTCGCCCGCGGCACCGTCACCCGTCGCGTCGCCCGCGGCGTCGTCGCCACCGTCCGGCGCGACCCGCGGCACGTCGTCCCCCGTGACCGTCAGGCTCGGGAGGACGGTCGACCCGGGCGCGATGGTGGCTTCGGGGGCGACGGTGGCCTCGGGGGCGAACGTCGCCCCGAAGGAGGAGGCCGCCGGCCCGGTGCCGCCGAGCCGCGCGACGCCGATCCCGGATGCCACGGGCGCCTGGTCGACGGCATGGTCGACGGCCCGGGCGGCAGGCACCGCGTCGTCGGCGTCGTCGGCGTCGGCGTCGGCGTCGGCGTCGGCGTCGTCAGCCATCCAGGGCTCGGGCACGGGGGTGGGCCGGTGCGTCGGGGCCGCGGGGGCCGCCTCGTCGGTCAACCGGGACCCGACGGACGCGACCAGCACGACGCCGGCGTCCAGCGGCAGCGCCCGCGCATCCACGAGCTCGCCGGCGGGCTCGGCCACGCCGACCTGCACCGCGAGGTCCACCACGTCCTCGAACGTCCGCTCGGCCCAGGTCGTGACGCCCTCGCCGGACACGTGGTCCCAGCCGTCCGCGCGCGCCACGGTCACCGAGGTCGCGCCCCGGGCGGCGATCTGGACGCGCCGGCCGTCGGCGACGGCCATCGCGAAGGGCGGCAGGGACGCCAGGCTCGCGCCGAAGGCGCCCGTGAGCACCTCGAGCACGGGCACGACGCCGGCACGCTCCCCGAGCGTCTTCCACAGCTCGTCGACCAGCTCCGGGCTGACCCTTTCCGGCAGCACCACGACGGCGCCACCACGCACCACCGCGTAGGCGGGTCCGATCACATAGCGCACGGTCACGTCAGGGCCCCTTTCCACGGCGACCGCCGGGGCACCGTGTCCTCGTTGTCATCGTGGCCCGACCGCCCGTCCCTGGGTGCCGTGCTCTCCAGGGCGTCCGTCAGCCCTGTGGCGTCCACCACGATGACGGTGATGTTATCCCGACCACCCGCGACCAGGGCCTCCCGTACCAGCCGGTCCGCCGCGACCTGCGGATCGGGCTCGACGAGCAGGACCTCGGCGATGCGGGCGTCCTTCAGCTCGTTCGTCAGGCCGTCCGAGCAGACGAGCAGCCGGTCGCCCGCGTGCACGGGCAGGAACCAGAAGTCCGCCTCGGGGTCCTCGGGCGCGCCGAGCGCCCGCGTCACCACGTGCCGGCGCGGGTGGGTCGCCGCCTCCTGGGGCGTGATGGCGCCCGCCTCCACGAGCTCCTGCACCTCGGAGTGGTCCACGCTCACCTGCTCCAGCTCGCCGTCGGCGAGCCGGTACGTGCGCGAGTCGCCGATGTTCACCACGAGCCAGTACGGCTCGCCGCCCTGGTGCGTCAGCGCGACCCCGGACAGCGTGGTGCCCGCGCCGCGGCCGGGCGTCGTCTCGATCGCCCGCACCGCGTCGTGCGCCACCCGCACGCGGCAGCGCACGGCGTCCACCCCGACGACGTCGGACACCGCGAGCGCGCTCAGCGCCTCGACCGCGGCCGCGCTGGCGACCTCGCCGGCGTCGTGCCCGCCCATGCCGTCGGCGACGAAGAACACGGAGCCGCCCGCGAGGAACGAGTCCTCGTTCAGCGTGCGCCTGGCGCCCTGGTGCGTCGACGCGCCCCACAGCAGCCCGAGCGCGACCGGTACGGTCATGCGCTGACGTCCTGCCCGACCACCGTGAGGCGCTGGGCCCCCGCCTGGACGACCCACCCCGCGGTCACCGTCACCGATGCGCCGGCGGTCAGCTCCTGCACCGCCCCGCCGGGGGTGATCGCAGCGCTGCCGTTGGTGCTGCCGAGGTCCGTGACCCGCAGGCCCGCAGCCGACGGGGACAGCTCGAGGTGCGTCTTGGACACGGAACGGTTCGGGTCGTCGATCTTCAGCAGGACCGCCGGCGCGCCGCCGTCCTGTTGCGGGTTGCGCCCCACGAGGGTGCGCGACGCGACGGTGACCCGGCGGCCGGCGGCGACCTCGACGACAATCCGCGGCGGGGCCGTGCCGTCGCCCGCGCTCCGCCGCGAGGAGACGCTGAACCGGGTCGCCTCGATGTCGTCGTCGTCGGCCTCCGCCGCGACGTCGGAGCCCGGGCCCGCGGGCGCCTGTGCCGCGGGCTCGGGCGCTCGGCTCACCGGCTGCGATGGCGGCACGGGCCGCGGCGCCGGCGCCGGCTGCACCGCCGGCGGGGTCGGCGCGACCGCCGTGGGCCGCGTGGGCAGCACCATCGTCGTCTCGGGCGCAGGTGCGGGCGCCGGCGTGGCCCGCGGCAGCGGGGCCGACAGCTGGGTGTCGGCGACCGGCGGGCCCGCAGGCTCCTCCGTCGGCGACGGGTGCGCCGCGGGCGCGCCCGAGCCCGGGATCCCGGTAATGATCCCGCCCCGGTCGCGCTGGCCGGCGGGGAACGCCCACGGGTCGGGCTCGCCGGGCGCCGGCGCGCCCGAGCCCACGACCGGCGCCGCCGGCACACCGGCGACCTGGGGTGACGCGACGCCGGCCGGCCCGCCGGCGGGGGCAAAGGTGCGGGGCGGCAGCCCGCGCACGTCGTGGACGACGCTGCGGGCGGCCTTGTCCTGCCAGCCCTGCCGGCGGCCCGAGGCGTCGAAGGTGGGCGAGACGAGCACGAGGATTGTGCCCACCAGCGGCAGGATGCCGCAGGCGGCGAGCACGAGCCAGCGCAGCAGGCCGCGCCCGACGCCGATCGCGCTGCCGTCCGCGAGGGCCAGCGTGCGGATGCCGAGCAGGCTGTTTCCGATCGTCCGGCCGGTCCGGCCCTCCCAGACCGCGAGCCCGACCCAGCCGAGCAGGCTCACGAGCCCGACCGCGCCGTAGACCGTGGCGAGCGCGCCCGCGATCTCGGCGGCCGCCGCCCGCGACCCCATCGTCGTCGTGGCGTCGCCGGCGCCCGCGAGCTTGCCGGGCACCCCCGAGGCGAGCGCCACGACGACGCCGACGACCCCCGCGAGGAGCGCGACGGTCACCACGTCCAGCACGTAGGCCCCCGCGCGCCGGCCGACGCCCGCCAGCGGCGGCTCGGCGGGCGCGCTCGACTGCGCGGAGGCGGCCGCCGCGCGCAGCATCTGCGCGGACGCGCGGCGGGTGCTCTCCCGCATCTCTGGCTCGGTCGTGACCTCGAGCCTCTCCCGCACGCCGTCGGGCGCCTCGTAGGCGGACGCCACGGTGGGCGTGCCGCACACCGCGCAGAACGCGCCGGACTGCTGCGGGGCACCACAGGCGGTGCACGTCGTGGTCATCGGTTCTCGATCCTCCTACCGCCGGCACGGCGGTCGCGCCGCCGGCCACGGGTCGTCCTGTCACTGATCGCGCGCCACGCGGCGCGCGCCCACCGGCCCAGGGTGGCCGGCACGGCGGCAACCCGTCGCCGGATCACCGTACGGAATGGTGGGGCGTCGCCGCCGCGCACCGAGCGCAACGAGAGCCGGGCCGCCACGCGCTTACGCCACGGCAGTCCCTCTCGCAGGGAGCCGACCAGCGAGTCCACCTCGGACCAGTACTGGTCGACCTCCTCCAGGGTCGGCTCGCCCGTCCCGAAGACGGTGGCGTCCGCGCGGTGCGCGAGCGTCGAGGTCTCGGGAGTCGCCGCCGTGGGGAGCTGCTCGGACACCAGCTTGGCCCCCTCGCGTCGCGTCGCGCCGCGGGGCACCCCGGCCCCGAGGTCGGTGGCGGCGTCGACGACCTCGCGCCAGCCGCCGCTGACCCGGTCCACGGCCTCGGTGGCCGTGCGTCGGCGGCCGCGCCGGCGCGACTTGAACCCGAGGATGAGCAGCACCGGCACGGCGAGGATCGCCAGCGGGACGACGACGGTGATGACGATGATCGCGACCTGACGCCAGTCGATGTCGAACGCGTCCTCGTCGTCCTCATCCTCGTCCTCGACGTCTCCCGCCTCGGCCTGGGGCGGCTCCTCCGGGGACTCCGGGTCCTCGAGCACCGGCGGCTTCGGCACCTGCTTGGAGCGCGGCAGCGGCTCCACCTTGTTGTCCTCGTCCGGGATGGCGTCGAACGGCACCCAGCCGTACTCCTCGAAGGGCACCTCGACCCAGGCGTGCACGTCCGCCCCGGTGACGACGTAGGGGGTGCCGGCCTCCCAGGTGTCGTCCTCCGGGTAGAAGCCCATCACCACGCGCGCGGGGACGCCGGCCTGCTGCGCCATGAGCGCCATGGCCACGGCGAACTGCTCGTCGTCGCCCACCATCTCGTCCTGCGCGAGCAGCGCGTCGATCCGTGCCGCCGAGTGCCCGGGCCGCGACGGGGGCTGGTTGTCCAGGCCGCTCGAGTAGACGCCCGTGGCGATGAGCATGTTCTGGATGTTCGTGAGCTTCTCGAACGGCTCCGTGGCGTCGGCCGCGAACTGCGAGGACTTGGCGTCCACGGCGTCGGCGACGTCCTTCGGGCTGGGCATGTCGACGTCGAGGATCGGGGTCTTCGCGAGCACCTCGTCGTCCGGCCGCGGCGAGACGATCGCGTCCAGCTCGTACGAGTCCCCCGGCCGCAGGCCGGACGTGACCAGGCCCGTGCCCGAGGTGGCGTTGTAGTACGTGGACGCCGCGAGCTCGGTCGCCCGCTCCCCCGTGAACCGGACGCCCCCGAGCTGGCCCACGTCGGGCAGCCAGAAGCCCGTGTAGCCGGTGACGGTCACGTCGACCGGCGCGCGGGTGCCCGCCGCCGTGGTGTCGATGACCTCGCCCGCGCGGTTGAAGACGCCGGCGTCGCCGCCGCTCGACGCGTCGTAGACCGTGCCCGCGTACGTGTCGAGCGTCGCGAGCCGCACCCGGCCGTTCTCGGGCAGCCCGTCGACGGTGAAGAGCTCGGTGTCCGTCTCGTCCTTGGCGTAGGTGCGGAACCCGACCAGCGGGCTCGTGTACTCGTGCAGGTCCAGGGGCGGCGTGACCATCTCACGCAGCGCCACCCGCCCGTCCGTCACCATCATCGGGGCAAGGAGCACGGCGGCGACCCCGCCGACCACGAGCATCACGGCGCCGCCGCGCACGCGCTGCGCCCGCAGCCGCCGGGTCGCGGACCGACTCGCGTCGGAGAGCAGCGTGTTGGCGCCCATGCGGGTCTCCGCCGCGCGCCACGACGCCCAGAGCAGGCCCACGACGGCGACCACGAGGCCCTGGACCAGCGGCAGCGCCGCCAGGATCGTCCCGAGGAGCGCGACCCCGGCCAGCGCCACCACGACCGGCAGCAGCGCCCAGGCGGCGACGCGCGCACGCCAGGCGATCGTGCCCGCCAGCACGCCCGCGACCAGCAGGAGCAGGTACGGCACGAGGGCCAGCTCCGGGAACGAGGCCAGCGGCGGCACGGTGGTGACGAACGCCTTCCACCCCTGCACGGCGCCGACGGCCAGCTCGTTCAGCGTCTCGAGCGAGGGCACGACGCCGCCGATCGAGGCGCCGGGCAGGGCCAGCGCCCCGCCGAACAGGAAGTAGCCGAGCACGGTGGCCCCGGCCACGAGCAGCACGGGCCACCGCCGCCAGGCTCCCAGCCAGGCGATGACCAGGCCGACGACCGCGCCGCCGAGCGCCGGCACGAGGTACCCCGTCGTGCCCCACACCGGGGCGAAACCGAGCGCCACCACGGCGAGCAGCGCGACGAGCACGGCGCCGTCGACGGCGCCCGCCCAGGACAGCGCGCGCGGGCCGTCGCCCGGGCGCCGGCGGGCGCGGGTGGTGCCGGCGCGCAGCGACGTGCGCGACGTCCCACCCGTCCGGCCGGTGCGCCCGGTGCGGCCCGTGCTGCCGGAGCCGCTCGTGTGGCCCTCGGGCGCCGGGTTCGACGCGTCAGTCATGCATCCTCCGCAGCGCGTGGGGCAGGTCGGCCAGCTCGCCGATGGTCAGCACCTGCATGTCCGCGACCCGCCCACGGCTCACGGACGCGCCGGGGGCGCACCGCAGCGCGACGAGGCGCGCGTCGACCGGCAGCCGCACCGCCGCGCCGCGCAGGTCCGTCGGCGTCACCCGGGTGCCGACGGCGAGCACGACCACGGACGCGTCGGAGACCGTCGCCGAGGCGACCCGGGCGATCTCGGACAGGCTCGTGCGGGCGGGGGCG
The DNA here is from genome assembly GCF_059445475.1 of Isoptericola sp. Y581. NCBI lineage: Bacteria > Bacillati > Actinomycetota > Actinomycetes > Micrococcales > Promicromonosporaceae > Isoptericola > Isoptericola sp. Y581. The sequence goes on from NZ_JCAIUK010000004.1 coordinate 253,238, forward strand.
AGCTGGAGTCGGGTCAGGTCGTCGAGCAGGCGCGTGCGGTGGTCGCCGCGCACCCGCCCTTGCGGGACGAGGACCGCGAGGCCGCCGTCCTCGCGGATCGCCTGTAGGCCGAGGGAGCCGCAGGCCGAGACCGCGAGCTCGAACTCCTCGGGGTCGGCGTAGTCCTCGGCCCGCGTCGAGAGGATCACGGCGAGCCGGGAGCGGCGCGTCTCCTCGAACTGGCGCACCATGAGCTGGCCCGTGCGCGCCGTGGACTTCCAGTGGATGTGACGGCGGTCGTCGCCGGGCACGTAGTCGCGCAGCGCGTGGAACGACACGTCGGAGTCGGAGATGTCGGGGGTCACGCGGCCCTCGAGGTCGTGCAGCAGTCCCGTGGCGGAGCCCGACAGCGGCAGCGTGCGCGGGTGGACGAACAGCTCCTCGGGCTCGGTCCAGACCAGCTCGCGGCGCAGCAGACCCAGCGGGTCGGCGCGCACGGAGCGCACCGGGCCCAGGGGGATGACGGCGCGCTGGTGCGTCGGGACGGCGAAGATCTCCTCGTGCTCCGCCCCGGAGCGCAGGCGCGGCACAGGGAACGAGGCGATGCCCTGCCCCACCTGCAGCTCCATCACCGCGGGCAGCATGGACCGCGGCGAGTCGTTGCGGACCAGGAGCCGCCCGACGGCCCGGTCCCCGACGACCACGCGGCGCGAGGCGACGTCGAGCGTGACCGCGTAGCGCAGCCGGCCCAGGACGAAGGCGATCGCGGCGAGCAGCGCGACGGACACCGTCACGGCCAGGACCGCCCACTCCTCCCAGCGCAGCACGAGCGCGGCCACCCACGCCCCCGCGGCCAGGACCAGCACGACCCAGCCGAAGGGCGAGATCACCCCGAGCACCGGGGCGACGCGCGCCCAGGCGCGCGCGAGCACCCCGCCGGTCGCGCGGCCGGTCGCCCGCGAGGCCGTGGCGAGCCGCCCGCCGACCCCGCTCAGCGCGGCCGACGCGCGGGCGCGGACCCGCCGGGTGGCGCCGCTACGGCGGCGGCCGCCCTCGGGCTCCGGGGCAGGCTCGGGCGTCGCGGCCTCGGCCGCGGTCTCCCGCTCGGTCGTCGTGGTCATGAGTCTCCTGGTCTCGCGGTCAGGCGGTCAGGCGGTCCGGCGTTCCTGCGGCGCTGGGACGTCGGTCAGCAGCCGGGCGATCGTCCCCTCCGCCGTGGCCCCGCCGAACTCGGCCTCGGCGTCCAGTACCAGGCGGTGGGCCCAGACCGGCTGCACGAGGTCCTTGACGTCGTCCGGCAGCACGTAGTTGCGCCCGTGCGCCGACGCCCACACCTTCATGCAGCGCACCAGCGCCAGCGCGCCACGCACGGAGACGCCGACGTGCACGTCCGCGGCCGCGCGCGACTCCTCCGCCAGGCGGGAGATGTACTCGAGCACGGCCGGGTCCACGTGGGTGGACGCGGCGAGGGCCGCCATGTCCACCACGGCCTGGCCGGTGATGACCGGCTGCAGCGCCGCGCTGCGGTCGCGGACCGCGGAGCCCGCGAGGATCTCCACCGTCGACGCGAGGTCGGGGTAGCCGATCGACGTCTTCATGAGGAAGCGGTCGAGCTGCGCCTCGGGGAGCTTGTACGTGCCCGCCTGCTCGATGGGGTTCTGCGTGGCGACGACCATGAACGGGTTGCCCACCTCGTGGGACACGCCGTCGACCGTGACCCGGCCCTCCTCCATGACCTCGAGCAGCGCCGACTGCGTCTTGGGCGACGCACGGTTGATCTCGTCGGCGAGGACGATGTTCGCGAAGATCGGGCCCTTGTGGAAGTCGAAGGTCCCGGTCTTCTGGTCGTAGATGGTCACGCCCGTGACGTCCGACGGCAGCAGGTCCGGCGTGAACTGGATGCGGTGGTTCGTGCCCTGCACGCTCGCGGACATCGCGCGGGCGAGCATCGTCTTGCCGGTGCCAGGGGCGTCCTCCAGCAGCAGGTGGCCCTCGGCCAGCATGCACGTCAGCGCCAGCCGGATCTGGTCGTCCTTGCCGAGCACGGCCTGCGCGACGTTTCCGACGATGCGGTCGAAGGTCTGGGCGAACCAGCTCGCCTGCTCGGGGGTCATCGTGCTCATGAGTGGTGTCCTCGTCCTGTCCTGACCGCGAAGGTCGCGGTCGTCGTCGTTTCTGCGTGCGTGTCACCAGGTGATGCGGTTGGTCGACCCGATGCTCGTCTGGATATAGGCCGGGTTGCCCGGCTGGCCGTAGTAGCACCAGGCCTCCACCGGGCCTAGGTTGCCGTTCCCGTCCGTCTTGGCCTGGGAGCCGTTGTGCATGTTGGTCTGCGTGTACGTCGAGAAGTCACCGTCCTGGTCGCGGCAGGTGTACGTGAAGCTGGTGTTCGGCGCCGCGTCCCGGATGGTGAGCGTCAGCCACGCGCACGACGTGTGGGCGCAGTCCTTCTCCCCGTTGGCGTTGCTGCCCTTGCCGACCGTGAAGACGGGCTGGGGCTTGGCGGCCGAGGTCGCGCTCTTGCACGTCTGCTTGGTCTGGCCCTCGCTGTCCGTCGCCGTCACGCAGATCTCCTTGGACTGGGAGTAGCCCGCACTCACGCTCTGCGCGCTCGCGGACTTGGCGGTGCTCGAGATCGCGCCGGAGACCTTCACCGAGATGTCCCGGCCATTGGCGCTGGTGGACCACCCGAACGTGACCTTCTGGTCGCCGCCCGTCGCGGTCACGGCCGGGGCCGGCACCGGCCCGTAGGGCGTGACCGCGCCGGTGTACGACGTCCAGTCGGAGCAGCCCGCGGCGTTGCACGCCTGCACCCGGAACTTGTACGCCGTCCCGTTCGACAGGCCCGAGTACGTGGTCGACGTCCCCGTCGCGGTCTTCGAGCCGCCCTTGTCGGTCTGGATCGTGTACATGACCGCGTCGCCGTTGTCGTCCGAGCCGCCCCACGACACGTTCGCCTGCCCGCTCGCACCGCTCACGCTCGCGCTCGCGGCGCCGGGCTTCGTCGGCTTGCCGTAGGGCTTCACGGCGTTGGACTGGGCGCTGGTGTCGCCCTTACCGGCCTTGTTCTCCGCCGTGACGGCGAACGTGTACGTCGACTTGGTGTCGAGGCCCTCGAAGGTGGTCGAGGTGCCCGACACCGTGGTGGCGTCGACATTCGAGCCGCCCTTGAAGACGTCGACGTGGTACTTCTTCACCGCGTCGCCGTTGTCCTTCGGGGCCGGCCACGACACGTCGACCTGTCCGCCGTCGGGCGCGATCTCCGAGCTGGCGCGCGTCGCCGTGGGTGACACGGGCGCGTCCGGCGGGCCGGCCGGGATCTCGCTGGCAGACCACGCGCCCCACTCGGACGGGTCGGGCGCCTGGTTGATCGCCTGGACCCGCACCTTGTAGGCCGCGCCGTTGGTGAGGCCCTCCCACACGACGCGGTTGCCGGTGCGCCCCACCTTCTGCACCTCACCGTTGCCCGGCGCGGGCGAGATCTCGAGGTTCACCGAATCGATGGGCGAGCGGTCCGTGTAGGTCGCGTTCTTCCACGTCACGGTCAGCGAACCGTCGCCGAACTCGAGGGTCGGCGCGGCCGGCGGGTCCGGCTTCTGGTCCGGGCGGGCCTCCTCGGACGCCGCGGACGGCTCGGAGTCGCCGACCACGTTCGTGGCCTGCACGGTGAAGGTGTACGTGACGTTGTTGGTGAGCGGGGCGAGCGTGCAGGTGGTCGTGGAACAGTCGAAGGTGTCGCCCTGGCTGGAGGTCACGGTGTAGCCCGTGATCTCCGCGCCGTTGTTCTGCGGCGGCGTCCACGACAGCACGACGGTCTCCGAGCGGACCTCCTCGACCTGCGGCGTGGACGGTGCCTCGGGCACGCCGAGCACGTTGATCGTGATGCGGCCCTCGACCTCGCGGTCCGGGTCCCGCGTCGCGTCCTGGATCGTGTACCGCACCACCATCGTGCCCACGAAGTCGTCCTTCGGGGTCACCACGACGGTGTCGCCGTCGACGACGGTGCCGCCCTGGCCGGTCTCGATGATCGGCTGCCCCACGATCTTCAGCGGTCCACGGTCGGAGAACGGGTTGGAGTCGTTCGCCAGCACCGGCACGGAGACGGCCTTGCCCTGGTGGGCGTCGTCCACGCGGTCCTCGACGGCGCGCGCGAGCGGGCGCGTGGACGCCACGACGGTGACGGTCAGCTCGCCGTCGACCGGCGGGTGATCGTCGTCCGACACGGTGTACGGCACGGTGAGGACCGTGCCCTTCGGCACGTCCGGCGACGCCTCGAGCGTCACCCGGGAACCGGCGAGGGTGGCACCGAGCCCGCCGGGCAGGCTGCCCAGCTCGAAGCGCAGGTCGTCCTCGTCGGGGTCCGTGGCGAAGCGGCCCAGGTCGACGACGCTCTCTTCCCCCGCCGCGACCTCGCCCGACGGGCGGCCCGGCTCCGGCGGCAGGTTCTCCGGCGGCAGCACGGTGATCGGCAGCGTGAGGAGGGCGACGGCGCCTTCGGGGTCGTCGACGGACGTGCCGTCGGTGACCTCGAAGGTCACGCCGGCGGGTCCGTCGTAGTCCGCCTGGGGGGTGTAGGTCATGGTGGTCGCGCCCGTGACCTTCGCCGTGCCCTCGGTCGCCGTGACCTGGTCCTCGGTGGTCAGGCGCGGGCTGCGGCCCTCGACCACGAGCACGTGGTCGGTGATGTCGATGTCGAGGGTCTCGCCGGACAGTACCTCGAGCGGCGCCTGGCCGGGCTTGAGGATCGGCTTGGTGGACTCCATGCCCGGCACCACGACGAACGCCTTGCCGGCGAGGCCGTCCACGTCGGTCACCGTGTAGGTATGCACCTGGCGCGAGCGCTCCAGCGGGATCTCGAGCTCGCCGTCCTCCGTGACGGTGACGGCCTCGGAGTCGACGGTGACCGTGAGGTCGTCCGCCGCACCGTCCGGGTCCTCGTCGTTGGCGAGCACCGGCACGGTGATCGCCGTCTTGCCGAGGATGTCGGCCACGGGCACGGAGTCGTCGCGCGCGATCGGGCGCTGCAGCGGGGCGTCCGCGGCCACGGTCACGCTCACCGAGGCGGAGGCGCGTGCGGCGTAGGTGTCCTCGATCGAGTAGAAGAAGGTGTAAGTGCCCTCGTCGCCCGGGGTCTGCACGACGATGCGGTCCTCGGCGACCTTCGGGTCGAGCTCCTCGCCGCCCTCGGTGGCCCCCGGCACGAGGCCGATGACGTCGCCATCGGGGTCTGCGTCGTTGGCGAGCGCGGGCACCGCGACGCGGCGCTCCGGCCGGACGGTGACCTCGTCGTCCGCGGCGACCGGCGGCTGGTTCGTCTCCGGCGGCTGCGCGATGCCCACCCGCACGATCCCCGTGGCGACCTCGCCGCGGGCGTCCTGCACGGTGTAGCGGAACGTGTCGCTGCCCTTGGCGTTCTTGCCCGCCTCGTAGTCGATGTACCCGTCCACGACCTCGGCGCGGCCCTGGGCGGGGCCGGTCGCGAGCCCGGTGAGCTGCACGGAGTCGCCGTCGGGGTCGATGCCGTCCAGCGGGATCGGGATGCGGGCCGTGCCGCCGGACAGCACGCGCGCGTCCACGTCCTGCGGGACGGGCGCCGCGTTCTCCTTGCCGCCACGGATGTGGATCGTGACCTGGGCCGAGTCCTCCTGCCTGTTCGGGTCGCGCACCTTGTAGATCGCGTAGGCCGTGCCCTGCTCCGCGCCGGCGCGGAACCGCAGCCTGCCCTCGGAGACGAACAGGTCGCCCTGCGCCGGGTCCACCGTCTGCTCGAGCTCCTCGTCGAGGGTGAGCTCGAGCCCGTCCGGGTGCGTGTCGTTGCCGAGCACGTCGATGTTCACGTAGTCGCCCACGCGCACCGTGACCTCGTCGGCGGCGGCGTTCGGTGGCTGCAGCCGGTCCGGCGGCGGCACGGGCAGCACCCGCACCTCGCCGGTGGCGGTCTCGGTGCCGTTGGAGACGGTGTACTCGAGGACCACGGCTTCGGCCATGCGGCGCGTCTCGGTGAGGCGCAGCATCTGGTGGCCGAGGACGGCCACGCTCAGCCCCGCGTCGTCCGGCACGTCGACCGACTGCACCACCAGCACGCCCCCGGCCGGGTCGGTGTCGTTGGCCAGCACGTCCACGAGGGTCGAGCCGCCCGCGGGCAGCAGGGCCGTGTCGGAGACGACGACCGGCGCTCCGGTGACGGCGTCCGGGTCCTGCACGTCGACCCGCACGACACCCGTAGTGGACGACGGGCCGTCGGTCACCTGGTACAGCACGTCGTAGGACTTCGGCTCCTGCGCCAGGAAGGTGAAGCTGCCCGCGTCGTAGTTCCGGGTGATCTCGGCCGGGGCCGCGTCGGCCACCTTCGTCAGGCGCAGGTCGTCGCCGTTCGGGTCGGAGTCGTTCTTCAGCGGCTCGACCGTGATCGGCTGCCCGGCGGTCACGACCACGTGGTCGCCGACCGCCACGGGCGGCTGCTGGCTGGTGCTCACGTCCACCCAGAGGGTGCCCTCGACGACGCCGCCAAGGCCGTCCCCGACCGTGAGCATGACCTTCTTGCGCCCGGTCCCGGACCCACTGTCGCGGAACTCGACCGTGCCGTCCGGGTAGGCCCGCACCTCGTCGCCCTGGACGGTCGGCGCCGCGGTGGCGAGATAGACGTCGTCCCCGTCCGGGTCGCGGAAGAACGGCAGCACCTTGATCTGCGCGCTCTTGCCCTGCTCCACCCGCAGCACCGGCTCCCCGGACTGCTCCGGGTCCTCGTTCTGGTCCGGCGGCACCACCTTCACCGTGACCTTCGCCTGGTCGTGGCCGCCGCGGCCGTCGGTGACGTCGTACGTGAACCGCACGGTGCCGGTCGCGTCCGCCGGCACCACCGCCTGCAGCGCCTTGCCACCCAGCACCCGCTGGATGGCGACCTCCTCCGGCTGGTCGCCCTCGAGGGTGGCGGTGATGACGTCGCCATCCGGGTCGAGGTCGTTCGCCAGCACGTCGAGCACGGTGGTGCGGCCGGGCCGGACGCCGAACGTGTCGTCCTCGGCGACCGGCGGGTCCTGCTTCTCGCGGTCCACGACGGTCTGGTCGACGAGCTCCGGCTTGGCGTCCTCGGCGTCCTCGTCGTCGCCCTTCTCCTGCTCGGGGAGCTGGACGTCCCAGTCGTCGACCTTCTCGTACTCGTCGAGCGCCATCCACAGGATGCCGGCCGTGAGGTCGTTCAGGACGACGTTGTTGCGGTTCTGCCGATACTCGAGCTTCGTCGACTGGTCGATGCCCTCGAGCACCTTGTCCACGTCCCGGTCGGTGCCCTCGCAGTCGCGCACGATCTGGCCCGTGCCCGACCACGCCCCGTACAGGCAGCCGCCGAGCTGCACCGGCGCCGCCGGCGACCCGGACGCCTGGCGGGAGGTGGCCGCGCCGCCGTCCAGCGGCTGGCGCACCAGTGCCGACGACGTCGCGTAGGCGACGGTGTCCGACATGGCGCCGGCCTGCTGCAGCCGGGCGCCCTGCGCGTCGGCCACGTCCATGACGTCGCCGCCCGGCAGCCGGAGGTCGCCGCTGGTGCGGTCGAGGACCACGAGGTCGTCACCCACGGTGGTGAGCACGACGTCGTCGTCCGAGGCGAGCCCCTCGAGCTTCGTCGTCGCCGGCTGCTTGCCCGGCTCGACGGTGTACAGCACGTTGCGCGACGGGACGACGACGAACGTGGTGCCGCCCGACGAGACGGCCACCTCACCGGAGCCGTCGAGCTCCACCGTCGGGTCGATCTTCTCGGTGTCGAGGCCCGGCAGCTTCTCCACCGTGGTCACCCACAGCGAACCCGTCTCGTCGTCGACGACGGCCACCCGGCCGCCGCCCATCGCGACCTGGGCCCCGGCGGGCAGCTTGGTGGTGGACTCGAACTTCGACATCGCGACGTCCACGACACTGGCCTGGTGGTTCCCGTCGTCCGCCACGAGCACCTGGCCGGCCTGCTGGTCGACGTCGAAGGCCGAGCTACCCGCCAGCAGCGTGCTGTCGAGGGCCTTGGCCTCGGTGTTGAAGCGCCCGACCAGCCCCGCGGACTGCTTGGTGACCCACACGCCCGAGTCGTCGAGGTCGACGTCGGCCGTGGCCTCGCCCGGATAGAGGACGGCGGCAGCGACCACGCCCGCGGACAGCGCGAGCACGACCGCCGTCGAAAGGGTCGCGCGGCGGTCGCCGCGCAGGCGCGTGAGCACGCTCAAGATTCCCCCGATGTGATGGCGACGGCCGGCCGAGGCCCGTCGTCGGGCCCGCGCATCGCCAGCACAGGATAGCCAGAGTTCGCCCGTCCGGGGCAACGATTCCCGCCCGTCGGGCATGGGGAGAGGTACCCATGCCCGACGGGACTCAGAACGAGCACGCCGATCCCGAGCGGTGGGTCACCACGTGCGCTTCTCGTACATCTTGCCGTCGATCTTGACCGCCACGTCCTTGCCGGGATAGCCGAAGACGCAGGGCAGCTCCAACGACGTCGTCCCGCCGAAGCTCTTGGTGTACACGGAGCCGTCGTTCAGCACGGGCTCCCAGCCGTGCGACCCGTCGCCCCAGCACTCCACCTTGTGCGAGCCCTTCTTGAAGTTCTCCACGTGCACGTTGAACTGGCGGCAGTCCGAGGATTCGCAGCCGTCAGCCGTCTTCCGAGAACCGGGTGTCACCCAGGCGTTGGCGGCGAGCGCCGCCGCGCTGTCGCACGTCTGCTTCGACTGCCCCGCGGTGTCCGATGCCGTCACGCAGATCTGCTTGTTCTCGCCGGGGTTGGCGGAGACCGACTCGTTCCCGCTGCCCGCCGACTTTGTGATCGCTCCCGTCACCTTCACCGAGATGTCCCGACCGTTGCTCTTGGTCGACCAGACGAACTTCACGGCGTTGCTCTGCCCGGTCGCGGTCACGCTGGGCGCGGGCACCGGGCCGTAGGGCGTGACAGCGCCGGAGTACGACGTCCAGCCGGAGCAGCCCGCCGCGTTGCACGCCTGGACCCGGAACTTGTACGCCGTCCCGTTCGCCAGGCCGCCGTACGCCGTCGACGTCCCGGTGGCCGTGGTCGAGTCGCCCTTGTCGTTCGCGACGGTATAGATGACGGCGTTGCCGTTGTCGTCGGCCGCGCCCCAGCTCACGTCCGCCTGGCCGCTCGTGCCGTTGACCTTGGCGGACGGGCTGCCCGGCTTGCCCGGTGTGCCGAACGGGGTCACCGCGTTCGACTTCGGGCTGGTCTTCCCCTCGCCGGCCTTGTTCTCGCCCCGGACGGCGAACGAGTAGCTCGACTTGGTGTCCAGCCCCTCGATGACCGTCGAGGACTTCGTGGCCGTGCGGGTGTCCACCAAGGAGCCGCCCTTGAAGACGTCGACGTAGTACGTCTTCACCTCGTCGCCGTTGGATGCCGGCGGGGTCCACGAGACGTTCACCTGGCCGCCCAGGGCGGTGTCGACGCGGGACGCAGTCGGCGCCGCGGGCGCGGCCGGCGGGCCGGCCGGGATCTCGCTCGCCGACCACTCACCCCACTCCGACGGGTCGGGCGCCTGGTTGATCGCCTGCACCCGCACCTTGTAGGCCGCGCCGTTGGTCAGGCCCTCCCACACGACGCGGTTGCCCGTGACGCCGACCTTCTGCACCTCGCCGTTGCCCGGCGCGGGCGAGATCTCGAGGTTCACCGAATCGATGGCCGACCGGTCCGAGTAGGACGCGTTCTTCCACGTCACCGTCAGCTCACCGTCGCCGAACTCGAGGGTCGGGGCCGTCGGCGGGTCGGGCTTCTCGTCCGGCCGGGCCTCGGCCGACGGCGGGGACTTCTCCGACGGGCCGACCTCGTTGATCGCCTCGACGGTGAACGTGTAGGTCACGTTGTTGGTGAGGGGCTTGAGGGTGCACGTCGTGGTGTTGCAGTCGAAGGTGTCGCCCTGGCTGGAGGTCACGGTGTACCCCGTGATCTCCGCGCCGTTGTTGGACGGCGGCGTCCACGACAGCACCACTGTCTCGGAGCGGACCTCCTCGACGACCGGGGTCACCGGCGCCTCGGGCGCGCCCAGCACGTTGACGGTGATGCGGCCCTCGACCTGGCGGTCGGGATCCTGCGTCGCGTCCTGGATCGTGTACCGCACCACCATCGTGCCGACGAAGTCGGCCTCCGGCGTGACCACGACCTTGTCGCCGTCCACCGTGGTGCCGCCCTGGCCCGTCTCGACGACCGCGTCGCCGACGAGCTCGAGCGGCCCGCGGTCCTCGAACGGGTTGGAGTCGTTCGCCAGCACCGGCACGGACACCGCCTCGCCCTGGTGCGCGTCGTCGACGACGTCGTCCACCGCACGGGCGAGCGGGCGGGTCGAGGCGACGACCTCGACCTTCATCTCGCCGTCGACCGGCGGGTGCTCGTCGTCCGTGACCGTGAACGGCACGGTGAGCATCGTGCCCTTCGGCACGTCGGGCGACGCCTCGAGCGCGACCTTCGAGCCGGAGATCGTGGCGCCGACCCCCTCGGGCAGGCTGCCCAGCTCGTAGCGCAGGTCGTCCTCGTCGGGGTCCGTGGCGAACCGCCCCAGGTCGACGACGCTCTCCTCCCCCGCCGCGACCTTGCCGGACGGCGAGCCCGGCTCGGGCGGCAGGTTGTCCGGCGGCAGCACCGTGACGGGCAGCGTCAGCACGGCCTTGTGGCCCTCGGGGTCGTCCGGGCTCTCGCCGTCGGTGACCTCGAACGTCACGGCGGCGGGGCCGACGTAGTCCCCGCGCGGCGTGTAGGTCATGGTCGTCTCGCCGGTGACCTGGACGTCGCCCTCGAGCGCCGTGACCTGGTCCTCGGTCGTCAGCCGCGGGGTGCGGCCCTCGACCACCAGCACGTGGTCGGTGATGTCGACGTCGAGCGACTCCCCGGACAGCACCTCGAGCGGTGCCTGGCCGGGCTTGAGGATCGGTTCGATGGAGGTGAGGCCCGGCACCACGAGGAAGGCCTTGGCTTCCAGCCCGTCCACGTCCGTCACGGTGTAGGTGATGACCTGCCGGTTCTCGGTCAGGGTCACCTCGACCTCCCCCTCCGGGGACACCACCACGGTGTCGGACGACGTCTCGACCGTGAGATCGTCGGCCGCACCGTCCGGGTCCTCGTCGTTGTCGAGCACGGGGACCGTCACCGACGTCTTGCCCAGCAGGTCCGCGACGGGCACGGAGTCGTCGCGCGCGATCGGGCGCTGCAGCGGGGCGTCCGCGGCCACGGTCACGCTCACCGAGGCGGAGGCGCGCGCCGCGAACGTGTCCTCGATGGCGTAGAAGAACGTGTAGGTGCCCTCGTCGCCCGGGGTCTGGACCACCACCCGGTCCTCCGCCACCTTCGCGTCGAGGTCGTCGTCCCCCTCGAGCGAGCCGGGCACGAGCCCGATCTGGTCGCCGTCGGGGTCCGAGTCGTTGAGCAGGGCCGGGATCGACACCCGGCGGTCGGGCCGCACCGTCACCTCGTCGTCCGCGGCGACCGGCGGCTGGTTCGTCTCCGGCGGCTGCGCGATGCCCACCCGCACGATCCCGGTAGCGACCTCGCCGCGGGCGTCCTGGACCGAGTACCGGAAGGAGTCGACGCCGCGGGAGCTCTCCGCCGCCTCGTAGTCGATGTACCCGTCCACGACCTCGGCGCGCCCCTGCCCCGGCCCGGTGGCCAGGCCCGTGAGCTGCACCGAGTCGCCGTCGGGGTCGATGCCGTCGAGCGGGACCGGGATGCGGGTGGTGCCGCCAGACAGGACGCGGGCGTCGACGTCGTGCGGCACGGGGGCGGCGTTCTCCTTGCCGCCGCGGATGTGGATCGTCACCTGGGCCGAGTCCTCCTGCCCGTTCGGGTCGCGCACCTTGTAGATCGCGTACGCGGTGCCCTGCTCCGAGCCGGCGCGGAACCGCAGCCGGTCCTCGGAGATGAAGACCTCGCCCTGCTCGCGGTCGACGGACTGCTCCAGCTCCTCGTCCAGGGTCAGCTCGAGCCCGTCCGGGTGCGTGTCGTTGCCGAGCACGTCGATGTTCACGTAGTCGCCCACGCGCACCGTGACCTCGTCCGGGGCGGCGTTCGGCGGCTGCAGCCGGTCCGGCGGCGGCACCGGGAGCACGCGCACCTCGCCCACCGACGTGTCGTTGCCGTTCGAGACGGTGTACTCGAGCACGATCGGCTCGGACAGCCGGCGCGTCTCGGTGATGCGCAGCATCTGGTGACCCAGCACGGCCACGCTCACGCCCGCGTCGTCGGGCACCTTGACCGACTGCACCACGAGCACGCCGCCCGTGGGGTCGGTGTCGTTCGCGAGCGCGTCCACGAGGGTCGACCCGCCGGCCGGCAGCATCGCGGTGTCCGCCACCGCGATCGGGGCTCCCTTCGCGTCCTCCGGGTCCTGCACGTCGACCCGCACCACGCCCGTGGTCACGTTCGGCCCGTCGGTCACCTGGTACAGCACGTCGTAGGACTTCGGCTCCTGCGCCAGGAACGTGAAGGTGCCCGCGTCGAGGTTGGGCGTGATCTCCGCGGGCGCGGCCTCGGCCACGTTGGCCAGGCGCAGGTCGTCGCCGTTCGGGTCGGTGTCGTTCTCCAGCGGCTCGACCGTGATCGGCTGCCCCGCCGTCACGACCACGTGGTCCCCCACCGCGACCGGCGGTTCCGGGCCGTCGCCCAGGACCTGGACCCACAGGGTGCCCTCGACGACCTCGCCCTGGCCGTCCCCGACGGTGAGCGTGACCTTCTTGCGCCCCGTGGCGGACCCTCCGTCGCGGAACTCGATCGTGCCGTCGGGGTAGGCGCGCACCTCGTCGCCCTGCACCGTGGCCGCCGCCGTCGCGAGGTAGACGTCGTCCCCGTCCGGGTCGTTGAAGTAGGGCAGCACCCTGGTCTGGGCGCTCTTGCCCTGCTCCAACCGCAGCACGGGCTCGCCGGACTGCACGGGGGTCTGGTTCTCCTCGTCGGGCGGCGCGATCCGCACGTCGACCTTGGCCTTGTCGTGGCCGCCGCGGCCGTCCGACACGTCGTACGTGAACGTCACGGAGCCCGTGGCGTCCGCGGGCACGACGGCCTGCAGCGCCTTGCCGCCCAGCACCCGCTCGATCCGCACCGGCGACGGCTGGTCGCCGTCGAGCGACGCGGTGATGACGTCGCCGTCCGGGTCCAGGTCGTTCGCCAGCACGTCGAGCACCGTCGCGCGGCCCGGCCGGACGCCGAACTTGTCGTCCTTCGCCTCCGGCGGGTCCTGCTTCTCGCGGTCCAGCACCGTCTGGTCCACCAGCTCCGGCTTGGCATCCTCGGCGTCCTCGTCGGAACCCTCGGTCTGCTCCGGGAGCTGGACGTCCCAGTCGTCGACCTTCTCGTACTCGTCGAGGGCCATCCACAGCGTGCCGGCCGTGAGGTCGTTGAGCACCACGTTGTTGCGGTTCTGCCGGTACTCGAGCTTGGTCGTCTGGTCGATGCCCTCGAGGGTCTCGTCCACGTCGTGGTCGGTGCCCTCGCAGTCGCGCACGATCTGGCCCGTGCCCGACCACGCCGCGTAGAGGCAGTCGCCGAGCTGCACCGGCGCCGCAGGCGACCCGGACGCCTCCCGCTCCACCGCCGTCCCGCCGCCGAGGGGCTGGCGCACCAGCGCCGACGACGTCGCGTACGCGACCGCGTCGCTCGACTCGCCCGGCTGCTGGAGCCGGGCACCCTGGGCGTCGGCGACGTCCACGACGTCCCCGCCCGGCAGCCGCAGCTTCGCGCTCGTGCGGTCGAGGAGCACGACGTCGTCGCCGACGGTCGTGAGCACGACGTCGGCGCCCTCCTTGAGGAACCCACCCAGCTCGGACGTCTCGGGCTCGGAGCCCGGCTCCACGGTCCACAGCACGTCCCGGCCGGGGACGACGGCGTACGTGGTGCCGCCCTGCGACACCACCGCCTGCGCGGCCCCGTCGAGCTCCGCCGTCGGGTCGACCTTCTCCGTGTCGAGGCCCTGCAGCTTCTCCACCGTCGTGACCCACAGGGAGCCCGTCTCGTTGTCGACCACCGCGACGCGGTCGCCGCCCATGGAGACCTCGGCGCCGGCCGGCAGCTTGGTCGTGGACGCGAACTTCAGGCGCGCGACGTCGACCATGCTGGCCCCGCTGCTACCGTCGTCCGCGACGAGCACCTGGCCGGCCTGTTGGTCCACGTCGAACGCGGAGCTGCCCGCGAGCAGCGTGCCGTCGAGCGCCTTCGCCTCCGTGTTGAAGCGCCCGACCAGCCCCGCCGACTGCTTCGTGACCCAGACGCCCGAGTCGTTGAGGTCCACGTCGGCCGTCGCCTCGCCGTCATAGAGCACGGCTGCGGTGACCACCCCCGCGGACAGCGCGAGCACGACCGTCGTCGAGACGGTCGTGCGGCGGTCGGTGCGCAGGCGCGAGAACAGGCCCAAGACTCCCCCGAGTTCGATTCGTTCGACCGACGAGACATGCAGCGCTGCTGCTCACGGGGCTGCGTCGGCCCCCGTCGGTCGCCCGGACAGGATACCGAGACGACACCCGCCCGAGGCAAGGGTTTCTCCCCTCGGGTCATGGGGAGAGGTACCCGTCGGCATCCCGTCGGCACGGTGACTGCCCCCTCCGTCAGCGGGCGAGGCGCTCCACGACCGCCCCGTACAGGCGCGGAGCGCGGCCGGCGGCCGGGACCACCCGCCGTCGCAGCGGGGACGCCGCGGCCGCGACGAGCCCGGTCGTCAGCACCCGGTAGTCCCGCGTCGCGCGCGCCCACGCCCGCTCGTACGCGGCCGCGTCGTCCAGGTGCTCGACGGCGGCGCGCGCCTGCGCGAGCCCCACCCGCAGCCCCTCGCCCGTCAGGGCGTCGACGTAGCCGGACGCGTCGCCCACCAGCCGCACCCGGCCGGCCGTGCGGGCCGCGGAGCGCACCCGCAGCGGCCCGGCCCCGCGCACCGGGCCGTCCGCCGCGGCCCCCGCGAGCCGCTCGGCCAGGCGGGGCAGCGTCGCGAGCTCGGCGTCGAAGTCCGCGCCGGCCGGGCCCAGCAGCGCCACGCCGACGAGGTCGTCCGCCACCGGGGTCACGTAGGCCTCGACGCGGGGGCCCCAGTGCACCTCGACCAGGTCGGTCCAGGGGGCGACCCGGTAGTGTCGGCGGAGCCCGAACCGGCGCGTTCGTCGGTCGCGGCTTCCCCGCTCCAGCCCGAGCTCCCTGCGCACCCGGGAGTGCAGGCCGTCGCAGGCCAGGAGCCATCTCGCGCGCACGCCGCCGGCGACCACCTGCTCGTCGTCCTGCTCGACCGCCGACGCGCGGCGAGGCAGCAGGACCGCCCCGGCCGCCAGCGCGGCGTCGTGCAGGCCGGCGTGCAGCGTGGTGCGGCGCACGCCCCGGCCGGGCCCGCGGGCGAACCGGTGGTCCGCCACGACG
This sequence comes from Isoptericola sp. Y581, assembly GCF_059445475.1. Lineage (NCBI taxonomy): Bacteria > Bacillati > Actinomycetota > Actinomycetes > Micrococcales > Promicromonosporaceae > Isoptericola > Isoptericola sp. Y581. Next base: position 268,578 of record NZ_JCAIUK010000004.1, read on the forward strand.
TCGCCCTGGCGGTACGAGATCCCGGCCAGCGGGTGCCCCGGCGGGTCGACGCCGAGGCGGCGCACCGCCGCCAGCGCGCCGGGCAGGAGGCCCTCGCCGCAGGCCTTGTCGATCGGCGCGCCGCGCGGCTCCAGGACGACGACGTCGAGGCCCGCGCGCCGCGCCTCGATCGCCGCGGCCAGCCCCACCGGCCCGCCGCCCACCACGAGGACGTCGGCGTCGGGCGTCACGGGCGTCGCAACGGGTCCGCGGGGGCGCCGTCGGCGAGCCGGAGCGCGCGCTCCTCCGCGGGGATGCGGAAGCCGAGCAGCAGCCACGCGTTCAACGCCGTGAACGCGAGCGCGGTGATCCAGGCCGTGTGCACCAGCGGCAGCGCGATGCCCTCCACGACGACGGCCACGTAGTTGGGGTGCCGGATCCACCGGTAGGGCCCGCGGCGCACCAGCGACAGGCCCGGCACCACGATGACGCGCGTGTTCCACTGCTCGCCCAGCGTGGCGATGCACCACCAGCGCAGCGCCTGGCTCGCGAGCACGAGCGCGAGCATCGGCCATCCGAGCCACGGCAGGAACGGCCGGTCCGCCGCGACCACCTCCACCACGCACGCCACGAGCAACCCCGTGTGCAGCGCGACCATCGCCGGGAAGTGCCCGCGCCCCGACTCGACGCCACCGCGCGCGAACGACCAGCGGGCGTGGCGCGTCGAGACCACCAGCTCGGCCACCCGCTCCAGGCCCGTCGCGAGCACAAGGGCCACGTAGAGCGCCACGCTCATGCCGCGCCCCCGTCCATGCCCCCGTGCGTGCCCCCGTGCATGCCGCCATGCACGCCGCCTTGCATGCCCCTATGCGTGCCCCGCAGCAGCACCAGCTCGACGGCGACGCCCGGCCCGAAGGCCATGAGCACCGCCCACCCGCCGGGAGGCGGCGCGCCGTCGTCGAGCGTCGCGGCGAGCACGTGGAGCACCGACGACGACGACAGGTTGCCCTCGGCGGCGAGGGTCGCGCGGGAGCGGGCGACGGCGTCCTCGGGCAGGCCCAGCGCGTCGCGGACGGCGTCGACGATCTTCGGGCCCCCGGCGTGCACCACCCACGTGCCGACGTCGTCCGGCTCGAGCCCGTGGCTCGCGAGCAGGTCCTTGACGTCACCGGCGAGGTGGGCGCGCAGCAGCCGCGGCAGCTCGGGCGACAGGACGATGCCGAACCCCGTGTCCCGCACATCCCACCCCAGGTGCCGCGCCGTGCCCGGGTACAGGTGGCTGCGCGTGCCCACCACCTGCGGCGCGGACCGGCCCACCGGGGGCGCGACGTCGTCCCCGGCGACGACCACGGCGCTCGCCCCGTCGCCGAACAGGCCGGAGGAGACCAGGTTCGCCGTCGAGTCGTCGTCCCGCTGGAACGTGAGCGAACACAGCTCGACCGAGACGAGCAGCGCGACGCCGTCCGGGTGCCCGACGAGGTGCTCGTGCAGGTGCCCCAGACCGGCGGCCCCGCCCGCGCAGCCGAGCCCGAACGACGGGACCCGACGCACGTCGGCCCGCAGGCCGAGGCGACCCACCAGCACCGCGTCGATCGACGGCGCCCCGATGCCCGTCACGGACGTGAAGAAGAGGAGGTCGACGTCCTCGGGCACCACCTCCGCCGCGGCGAGCGCCGCCCGGCAGGCACGCTCGGCGAGCTCCGTTCCCTGGGTCGCGAAGTGCGCGTTGGCGTCCGCGAACCCCGCGAGGTGGGCGTAGTCGTCGAGCGGGAGCGCGAGGTGCCGCGTGCGCACCCCGGAGGCCGCGTGCAGCCTGCGCGTCAGCTCGCGCCGCGGGCCGGCCGCGAGCAGGGGCGCGATGACGTCGGCGATCCGCCCTTGCGGAAGCGCCGGGCCTGGCAGGACGGGTGCGACGGCGAGGACGCGCGACATGCTTCGCATCGTGGCACCGCGGGAGCTCCCCCGCGCGGGCGCCACCCTGCCGAACAGGCGGTTGACGCCGTATTGCGGGGTGAATGCGGGGTCATTTCGACAGCAACCGCCTGTTCGGCACTCGCTGTGTCGGCGTAGGTTGCCTGGCATGGGCGACGACGCACGGGTGCGCGGGATGCTGGTCGCGACGCACGCCGCCCCCGCGGCGGTCGTCACGGTGCTGGCGCTGGTGTTCGCCGTCGGCGTCGGGCTCCCGGCGGGCCGAGCCGTGCTCGTCACAGCGGCGGTCGCGGCCGGGCAGCTCTCCGTGGGGTGGAGCAACGACTGGTTGGACGCCGCGCGCGACCGGCGCGTGGGGCGCGCGGACAAGCCGACCGTGACCGGCGCCATCACGCCCAGGATGCTGCGGACGGCCGCCCTCGGCGCGCTCGGCGTGTGCGTCGTGCTGTCCCTCGCGACCGGGGTCGTGCCGGGCCTGCTGCACCTCGCCGCCGTCGCGAGCGCCTGGTCGTACAACGCCTGGCTCAAGGCGACGCCCGTGTCGTGGCTGCCCTATGCGGTCTCGTTCGGCCTGCTGCCGGCGTTCGTCGTCGCGGCGGCCGACGACGGGCGGGTCGTCGCGGGCTGGACCGTCGCCGCGGCCGCGCTGCTCGGCGTCGGCGCGCACGTCGCCAACGTGCTGCCCGACCTCGAGGACGACCGTGCCACCGGCATCCGCGGCCTGCCCCACCGCCTGGGCCGCCGGGCGTCGAGCGTGCTGGCTCCCGTGGTGCTGGGGGCCGGGAGCGTGGTGATCCTCCTCGGCCCGTCCGGCCCGTCCGGCCCGTCCGCGCCGGCGTCCGCGGGGCTGATGGCAGGGCTGACGGCGGGTGCCGTCGCGCTGGCCGTCGCCGCCGGCGGCGTGGGCCTGGCGCGGCCACGCAGCCGCGCTCCGTTCGCGCTGAGCATGGCGGTCGCGGCGGTGTGCGTCGTGCAGCTCGTGCTGGCGGCCGACGCCGTGGCCGTCCCGCGCTGAGCCCGCCGGCGAGCTGCGGCTGTGGACCACGGCCCGCGGGCCGGCACGCCTGCGCATAGCATCCGGGACGTGCCCACGATCCTCCAGCGCGCCCGCGGCGAGGTCGCGCCGTACCGCCGCTCCGTCGCCTGGGGCGGCTCCGCCGCGGCCGTCTGGGCCGTCTGGGCGAGCGGGCCCGGCTGGTCCACTCCGGCCCTCGTCGTCGCCGCGGTCGCGGCGGCCGCCCTGTTCGTGGTCGACGCCCGCACCCATCGCCTGCCGAACGCCCTCACGTACCCGACCACCGCCGTGGTCGCCGTCCTGCTGGCGGTCGCCGCCCTGGCCCAGAGGTCGTGGGGCACCGCGGGCCGCGCGCTGCTCGGCGCGCTCGTCCTCGGCGGCGCCTACCTGCTGCTGCACCTGGTCAGCCCGTCCGGGCTCGGTCGCGGCGACGTGAAGCTCGCCGTCCTGCTCGGCCTGGTCACCGCCTGGTACGGCTGGCCGGTGCTCTGGGCGACCGCGCTGCTGCCGTTCCTGCTCGGTGGCCTCGTCGCCGTGGTCCTGCTCGTCGCCCGGCGCGCGTCGCGCACCACCGCGCTCGCGTTCGGCCCCTACATGCTCGCGGGTGCCGCGATCGCCCTCACCGTCGCCCGGCTCCTGCCCGGCTGATCCTGCCCGGCTGACGACGCCCGACGGTCTCCCTATACCGTCCGGTCGGCCAGCAGGCCGGCGAAGTCGCCGAACGCCTGCTTCACGGGGCCTTCGGGCAGCGGCGCGAGCTCGGCGGCGGCCTCCTGCGCCCAGCGGACGGCGAGGGCGCGGGTCTCGGCGAGCACGTCGTGCGCGCGCAGGTCGGCGACGACGGCGGCGAGCGCGTCGTCGCCCGTGAGGTCGCCGTCGAGCCGGTCGACGAGCGCGGCGTCCTGAGCGGTGCCCTCCCCGCGGGCGAGCCGCTGGCGCAGCAGCAGCACCGGCATCGTCGGCACGTGCTCCCGCAGGTCGGTGCCGGTCGTCTTGCCGGACTCGGTCCCGGTGGAGGCGATGTCGAGCACGTCGTCGGCGAGCTGGAACGCGACGCCCACCTTCTCGCCGTACGCGGCCACGGCCTCGACCACGGCCGCGTCGCAGCCGGCGAGCATCGCCCCGAGGCGCGTCGACGTCGCGAGCAGGGAGGCGGTCTTGTCGCTGAGCACCTGGAGGTAGTGCTCCACGGGGTCGTCGCCGTCCCGCGGGCCGAGCGTCTCGTGCAGCTGGCCCAGGCACATGCGCTCGAACGTGCGCGACTGCAGCACCACGGCCTCCGTGCCCAGCCCGGCCACGAGCGCCGACGCCCGCGCGAACAGCACGTCGCCCACGAGGATCGCGACGGAGTTGCCCCACACGATGTGGGCGGCGGGCGCACCGCGGCGCACGGGCGCCGAATCCATCACGTCGTCGTGGTACAGCGACGCGACCTGCGTGAGCTCCACGACGACGGCGGCGTCGATCAGCTCCGCCCGCGTCCCGTCGCCCAGCTCGCCCGCGAGCAGCGTCATCAGCGGCCGGAACCGCTTGCCCCCGGCGGCGACCAGATGCCGCGAGGCGTCGTCGGCCAGGGCATCTGCCGAGGTCACGGCGTCGTCGAGCGCGGCGTCGACGTGCACCATCCGCTCCGCGAGCCGCTCGGCGAGCGCGGGGTCGGACAGCGGGATCGCCGTCGACGGCGGCGAAGGCTGCGTGGGCACCGACCTGAAGGTCGGCGAGGGTGCGCGGGTCACTGTCCGAACCTATCCGGCCGGGGCACCGAACACTGAACCGAGAGCGGCTCCGGACGCGTCAGGTCGCTCACGCCCGCAGCTCGTCGAGGTGGTGCACCAGCACTCGCCGCGCCGTCGCGGGGGTGAGGAGCTCCGGGTGCAGGACGCCGCGCATCGTCAGCCCGTCGAGCAGAGCGGACAGCCGGTGCTCCTCCAGCTCGACGTCGAGGTCGGCGCGCAGCGCACCGCGAGCGCCTGCCCCCTCGAGGACGCGCCGCACGAGCTCTGACGTGCCCGCCGCCGCGGCCGCCGACCTGTCGCGCAGCGGCGGCCGGGTACGCGCGGCGTCGGAGAACGCCAGCCACACGGCGGCCTCGTCGCGCCGTGCGTCGTCGAGCGGCAGGAGCTCCGCGAGGACATCGACGACGGCCCCCCGCGCGGCGGACCCGTCCAGCTCCCCCCGCTCCAGGGCCGGCAGGAACGCGCCCACCCGCGCGAGCAGCCGCTGCGAGACGCGGTCGACCATCGCGTCGAGCGCGAACGCGACCAGCGCGTCGTGGGTGTCGAAGTAGTGCCGCACCGAGCCCACCGCGAGGCCCGCCTCGTCGGCGACGTTCCGCAGCGACGCGCCGTCCAGCCCGGACCGCCGCACCACGCGGAACAGGGCGTCGACGACGTCGGAGCGGCGGCGGTCGGCGTCGACGATCTTCGGCATCCTGCCTTTCTAGCACAAGCCTGCTACTTTATTTAGCATGAGCATGCTAGAAAACTGGTGGCCCGTGATCGTCGTCGTGGCCGTGGTGGTGGTCGTCGTGCGCAGGTTCCGCGGCGAGCCGCTCGACCCCAAGGACGCCGTCGTCGCCCCCGCGATCCTCCTGTTCCTGGGCGGTCGCACCCTCGTCGAGATCGAGCTGGCGTCCGTCGACGTCCTGTGGCTCACGATCACCGGGGTGGTCGGTGTCGCGTCGGGAGCCGTGCGCGCCACGACGACCCGCCTCACCGGGCCGCCCCACGCCCTCGTGCAGCGTTACACCTGGCGCACGCTCGTCGTGTGGGTGGTCTCGCTCACCGCGAGCGCCGGGCTCGGCCTCCTCGGGGCGGCCGCGGGCATGCACGAGGAGGCGCGGCCGATCACGCTCAGCATCGGGCTGAGCCTCCTCGGCGAGTCCGCCGTCACCCTGTGGCGCGCGCACCGGCGCGGCGCCGACGTCGTCGGCACGCTCGTGGCACGCAACCCCTCGTGGTGAGCTGAGGCGGGGAACCTGTTCGCCAGCGGTCCGGCAGTGAACCCTGGAGGTCGACGCTGACCAGGACCGTGAGCGCGATGACAGCTCGTCGTCACCTGACGACGACGTCGCGTCCGTGCGCGGTGAGTGCCCAGATGACGAACACGTCCAGGGCGATGACCACCATGGACCACAGCGGGTAGTACGGGATGAAGACGAAGTTCGCCAGGGCGCTGAGGGCGGCCAGGACCACACCGACGGCGCGACCCCACATCTTGCCGGTGAGGACGGCGAAGCCCGCGAGCAGGACGAGCACGCCGAGGACGAGGTGGATCCACCCCCACGTGGTGGTGTCGAACTGCAGCACGTAGTTGGGCGTCTCGAGGTAGAGGTCGTCCTGGAAGAGGGCGACGAGCCCGGCGATGATCTGGAACCCTCCGGCCAGGATCATCATCACGGCGGCGAACACGATGAAGCCGGTCGCCCAGGAGCTGCGCGACTCCACCGGGACGTCGGCCCGGGGGCTCGCTGCGGGTTGCTGAGTCATGTCCGATCCTTCCGTCACGGCGCGCGAGGGCCGACCGCCCGGTCCGGGCGACGGGTGCGGACGCGCCGGTCTCCATCAATACCGCCGCGCGCCCCGCGCCGAATCACCCTGATCGCGTGAAGCCGTCACCGTGAGGACCCGCCCTCACGGGCGGAACTGCACCGCCTGACCGGCGAGGTCCAGCGCCCCCGCGGGGAGGATCCCGAGCAGCAGCACACCCACCGCGCACACGGCGATCGCGAACGCTGCCGGGCCCCGAGACCCGACCACCGTCACGACCGTGCGGGACACGAGCGTCCGCGTCGCGGCACCGGTGAGCGTGGCCGTGCCGGAGCCGGCCGCCGCGGACGTCGGGTCAGCACCTGCCTCCGCCGAGCCGGACGCGGAACCGGACGCGGAGCCGGACGACGCGGGGCCCGACGGCGCGGTCTCCTCCGCGGCGTCGGCAGGCGGCGTGAGCACCATGAGCACGATGACGCGCACGTAGAAGAAGACCGCCACCGCGGAGGCGAGCACGCCGAGCAGCGCGAGCGGCCACGCCCCCGCCTCGACCGCGGCGGAGAAGACCCCGAACTTGGCGACGAACCCGGCCGTGAGCGGGATGCCCGCCATGGACAGCAGGAACAGCGAGAAGGCGGCGGTGAGCCACGGGGCGCGCCGCCCCAGCCCGGCCCACTGCGCCAGCCGGGTGGCCTCGCCGAGCACGACGCCGTCGTCGGGCACCTCGCCGGTCGAGCCTGCGCCGTCCTGAGCCTGTCGATGGGTCGAGGCCCGGGTCTCGACAGGCTCGACCGGCGAGACCGTGCGCTCGCGCACCAGGGTGACCACCGCGAACGCGCCGACCGTGGCCAGGCCGTACGCGAGCAGGTAGAACAGCACGGCCTGCGAGCCGACCTCGTCCATCCCGACGAGCCCGACCACCAGGAACCCGGCGTGCGCGATCGAGGAGTAGGCGAGCATGCGCTTGATGTCGGTCTGCACGGCACCGGCGACGGTGCCGATCAGCATCGTGAGGATCGCGACGGCCCACAGCGCGACCTCGACGTCGTGCCGGATCTCGGGGTTCAGCCCGTTCGCCAGCGTGAACACCACGCGGACCAGCGCACCGATCGCGGCCGCCTTGGTGCAGGCCGCCATGAAGCCCGTGACGGGCGTGGGCGCGCCCTGGTACACGTCGGGGGTCCAGGCGTGGAACGGCGCGGCGCCGACCTTGAACAGCAGTCCGCTCAGCACCAGCAGCAGCCCGACCACGACCAGCGACGGCATGCTGCCCAGCGGCGAGACCGACGGGTCGGCCAGCACCGCGACCACGCCCTCCAGCCGCACCGTGCCCGCGAACCCGTAGACCAGCGCGATGCCGAAGACGAACAGGGCCGACGCGAAGGCGCCCAGCACGAAGTACTTGAACGCCGCTTCCTGGCTGAGCAGCCGCCGGCGTCGCGCCGTCGCGCAGAGCACGTACAGCGGCAGCGACAGCACCTCGAGCGCCACGAACATGACGATGAGGTCGTCCGTGGCGGGGAACAGGAGCATGCCGCCGGTGGCGAAGAGCAGCAGCGGGTAGACCTCGGTCTGCTCCAGCCCGGCCCGGCGGGTCTCGTCCTCATAGGCGGTGCCTGGCACCGCGGCGGCGGACGGGGCGAACGCGTCCTGCCCGGTGGTGGTGCGCTCCGCGACGACCAGCACGCCCAGCAGCGCGCAGATCGCGACCACGGCCTGCACGCCGAGCCCGAACGGCGTCAGCAGGTACGAGCCGCCGACCACGGACACCGCGCCGTCCTGCACGCGGTCCCACAGCAGCCCCACCGCGACGAGGGAGCCCGCCAGCGCCGCGAAGGTGAGCGTGATCTGCGTGGCGCGGCGCGCCCGGGCGGGCACGAAGGCCTCGAGCAGCACCCCCAGCACGCCCGCGGCCAGCACGATCAGCACCGGAGAGACGGCCGCCCAGTCGATGGGCGGGGCGACGAACTCGGTCACAGCAGGCTCCCCTCGGTGATGCTTCCGTCGGTCGAGCGTGCGTCGTCCTGAGCCTGTCGAAGGGTCGAGACCATCGCCCGGGTTTCGACGGGCCCAACCACCGGCGGCGGGTCGGTCTCGCCGACGAGCTCGACGGCGTTCTCCCCTGGCGCGCGCACGTAGTCGAGCACCGGGCCGGGCACGAGGCCGAGGACCAGCAGCGCGCCGACGAGCACGCCGGCGACGGTCTTCTCGCGGCCGTCGAGGTCGCGGGCGTCCGCGAGGTCCGGTGTGGTGGCGCCGGTGAACATGCGCTGGTAGGTGAGCAGCACGTACACGGCGGCCAGGACGACCGCGGGCACGGCCACGAGCACCGCCGCGGGCCACCGCGCGTACGAGCCGAGGAACACCATGATCTCGGAGACGAAGGTCGCCAGGCCGGGCAGGGACGCCGCGGACAGGCCCGCGACGAGGAAGGTGCCGCCCAGGATCGGCGCGACCCGGCGCAGCCCGCCGTAGTCGCCGATCAGCTGGCTCTGCCTCGGGTGCCGCGCGATCGCGAACCCGGCGATCAGGAACAGCGCCCCCGTGGAGATGCCGTGGTTGAGCATCATCAGGCCGGAGCCCGCGGTGCCGAGCGAGGTGAAGGTGAAGATGCCCAGGATGATGAAGCCGAAGTGCGACACCGACGTGTAGCCGATCAGGCGCAGCACGTCGCGCTGGCCGATCGCGAGGATCGCGCCGTAGAGGATCGAGACCACCGCCAGCACGATCACGACCGGCGCCGCCCACCGGCTGGCCTCCGGGAACAGCGGCAGGCACAGGGTGAGCATCCCGAAGGTGCCCACCTTGTCCAGCACGCAGATGAGCAGGGTCGACGTGCCGGGTGTGGCGTTCTGCGCGACGTCCGGCAGCCAGGTGTGCACGGGGAACATCGGCGCCTTGATCGCGAACGCCAGGAAGAAGGCGCAGAACATCAGCTTCTCGGCCGTCGGGTCGAGCGCGATGCCGGTGAGGTTCTCGGTGAGGAAGGTCTGCGGGCCCCGGTCGGCGACCGGCACCTGCAGGTAGAGCGCGATGACACCCACGAGCATGATCAGCCCGCCCGCGAGCGAGAAGAGCAGGAACTTCACCGCCGCGTACCGGCGCTGCGGCCCCTGGCCGAACCCGCCGATGAGGAAGTACGCCGGGATCAGCATGGCCTCGAACAGCACGTAGAACAGGAACACGTCGCGGGCCGCGAAGACGGCCACCATGAACGCCTGGAGCACGAGGACGCAGGCGAGGTAGCGCCGCAGCCGCACGTGGTCGCCGCCCTGCTCGCGCCAGGCCGCGAGGATCACCAGGGGCACGAGGCCCACCGAGAGCGCCACCAGCAGCAGGCCCACGCCGTCGACGCCGAGGGCGTAGCTGGCGCCGAGCGCCGGGATCCAGTCGTGCGTCTCGGCGAGCTGGTGGGTGCCCGCCGCACCCGTGTCGAAGGCGGCGAACGCGCCGACCAGCAGCACGACCTCGACCAGCGCGCCGACCAGCGCGACCGTGCGCGCCGCGCCCGCGCCGAACCGCCCGCCCGTGATCGGGCCGGCGGCGGGCCGGCCGCGGCCGACCCCGGTGAGCGCCGTCGCCGCCGCGGCCACCAGTGGCCACACGATGAGGACCGTGAGCCAGGGGAACCCTGTGGACATCGTCATCCCTTTCCAGTCCTCAGATCGCCAGGAGCCAGACGACCAGCGCGACCACGCCGAGTCCGCCCAGCATCATCGCCGCGTACGTGCGCACGTAGCCGTTCTGCAGCCGGCGCAGCGCCGTGCCGACCCGGCCGATGCCGCCCGCCAGGCCCAACCAGCCGCCGTCGACCACCGCCCGGTCCGTGTACACGAGCGACCGGGTCAGGTACTGCCCGGGCCGCATGACCACCGCCTCGTTCAGGTCGTCCTGGTGCAGGTCCGCCCGGGCCGCGCGCACGAGGGCGGTCGCGCGCGGCGGCTCGACGGGCACCGCGGCCACGACGTACTGCCGGAACGCGAGGAACACGCCGAGGAGGACGAGCAGCAGCGTGAGCGTGACCAGCAGCCACACCGGCAGCACCGGCTCGTGGTGCTCGGCATGCCCCGTGACCGGCTCCAGCCAGGTGACGAAACGGTCGCCCGCGGCCAGCAGCCCGCCGAGGGCCACGGAGCCCACGGCCAGCACGATCATCGGCCAGGTCATGAGCCGCGGGGCCTCGTGCGGGTGCCGCACCGGCGCGTCGTCGTCGCCGGCCGCGTCGTCCGGGCGCCACCGACGCCGGCCCAGGAACGTCATGAAGAACAGCCGCGACATGTAGTACGCGGTGATCCCCGCGCCGAGCAGCGCGGTCAGGCCGAACACCCACGGTCGCCAGCCCTCGCCGACGAACGCCGCCTCGATGATCTTGTCCTTGGACCAGAAGCCGGAGAACGGTGGGACGCCCAGGATGGCGAGCCAGCCCAGGCCCATCGTGATCGCCGTGACCGGCAGCATCCGGGCCAGGCCGCCGAAGCGCCGCATGTTCACGTCGTCGTCCATCGCGTGCATCACCGACCCGGCCCCGAGGAACAGGCCCGCCTTGAAGAAGCCGTGGGTGAGCAGGTGGAAGATCGCGAACGCGTACCCGACCGGGCCGAGGCCCGCGGCGAGCATCATGTAGCCGATCTGGGACATGGTCGACGCCGCGAGCGCCTTCTTGATGTCGTCCTTCGCGGTACCGACGACGGCCCCGAACAGCAGGGTCAGCGCGCCGACGATCGCGACGACGAGCTGCGCGTCCGGCGCGGCCTCGAGCAGCGGGCCGGAGCGCACCAGCAGGTAGACACCGGCGGTCACCATGGTGGCCGCGTGGATGAGCGCGGAGACCGGCGTCGGGCCGGCCATCGCGTCCCCGAGCCACGCCTGCAGCGGGAGCTGCGCCGACTTGCCGCACGCCGCGAGCAGCAGCATCAGGCCGACGGCGGTCATCATGCCCTCGCCCGCGGCCGTCGCGCCCTCGCCCGCCGCGGGCAGCACGGCGGCGAAGTCGACCGAGCCGAACGTCGCGAGCAGGAGCATCATCGCGACGATGAGCCCCATGTCGCCCACGCGGTTCATGATGAACGCCTTCTTGCCCGCCACCGCGTTCTCGCGCCGGCCGTCCCAGAAGCCGATGAGCAGGAACGACGCCAGGCCCACGCCCTCCCAGCCGACGAAGAGCAGCAGGTAGGAGTTCGCGAGCACCAGCAGCAGCATCGCCGCCACGAACAGGTTGAGGTAGCCGAAGAACCGGCGCCGGTCCACGTCGTGTTCCATGTACGCCACGGAGTACACGTGGATGAGCGTGCCGACGAACGTCACGAGCATCACGAACGTCATCGACAGCGGGTCCACCTGGAACCCGAGGTCCACGTGCAGCGGCCCCGAGTCGATCCACGTGCCCACGGTGTGCACCCCGACCCGGTCGTCGGCGGGGGTGCCGAGCATGTCGAGCAGGATCACCAACCCGAGGACGAACGTCGCGGCGCTGGCGAGCACGCCCAGCCAGTGCCCCCACCGGTCGCTGCGCCGGCCGGCGAGCAGCAGCACGGCCGCGCCGATCATCGGGGTCGCGACCAGCCAGGGGGCGAGGGAGAGAGTCTGCATCATCGCGTCGTCGCCTCTCAGCTCTGCAACAGGTTGACGTCGTCGACCGAGGCCGACCGGCGGGAGCGGAAGATCGTGATGATGATTGCCAGCCCCACGACCACCTCGGCGGCCGCGACCACCATGACGAAGAAGGCGAGCACCTGGCCGGTGACGTCGCCGTGGATGCGGGCGAAGGTCACGAACGCGAGGTTGGTGGCGTTCAGCATGAGCTCCACGCCCATGAACACGACGATCGCGTTGCGGCGCAGCAGCACCGCCGTGGCCCCGATCGCGAACAGGATCGCGGCCAGCCCCAGGTAGTTGGTGATCTCCATCAGCGCGCCTCCCCTTCTTCGCTGGTTGAGCTTGTCGAAACCCGCGAGGTGGTCTCGACAGGCTCGACCGACGACGAGGTGGTCCCCACAGGCTCGACCGACGACGAGGTGGTCCCGACAGGCCCGGCCAGCGAGGAGCCGGCCTCGATCAGCGTCTCCTCCTCGGCGAGCACAGACGTGGCCGACCGCTCCTGCCCACGGATGCGCAGCACCCGCGGCACGGAATGCGGCAGGGGCGACCCGTCGGGGCCGAGCGCCGGGGTGTCCATCGCGTTGTTCTGCGCGTAGACGCCGGGGGCCGGCAGGGGCGTGAGGATGCTCCCCTGCCCGATGGCGGCGACCCGCGCGGCGGCGAGCACGCGCTGGGTGGGCCGCACGCTGAGGCGGCGGCGGTGCGTCAGGACCAGCCCGGCCAGCGCCGCGGTGACCAGCAGCACGCCGACCGCCTCCATCGCGAGCACGTAGTCGCCCAGCAGCACGCGGGCCAGCGCCACCGGGTTGGTGACGGCGTTGGCCCCCTCGAGCCCGACCGCGGGTGGGAACGCCGCCTGCGAGATCACGCCGAGCAGCACCACGCCCAGTCCGATGCCGAGCAGCAGTCCGATCCAGCGCTGACCCCTGATGGACTCGGTGAGCGAGTCCGCGGCGTCCACCCCCACGAGCATCAGCACGAACAGGAAGAGCATCATCACCGCACCCGTGTACACGACCACCTGCACGACGCCGAGGAACGGCGCCTCCTGGGCCACGTAGAAGATGGCGAGCCCCACCATCACGAACATCACGCAGATCGCGGCGTGCACGGCCCGGCGGGCGAACAGCAGCCCGAGGGAAGCCAGCACGATCAGCGGCGCCAGGACCCAGAACAGCGCTGCCTCGCCGCCCGATGCGGTCACGACCGTCCCCCCGTCGGGTCGGGGGTCGGGAGCGTCGCGACGTGCCCGCCCTCGGCCGCCTGCCGCGTCGCGACGGCGGCCTTGGTAGCGCTGCCCCGCAGCTGGTGCCGACGCTGGGTGGGCGCCGGCGCGTCGCCCTCCACCACCTGCCCGGCGGCGGCGAGCGTCGGGTCGTCGGGCCGGTGCTCGCGCACCCACGCCACCTGCTCCGCGGTGGGCGCCGTGACCTCGCCGCGGTAGTACTCGGTGTCGGTGGTGCCCTCGGCCATCGGGTGCGGCGCGGCGAGCATGCCCTCGGCGAGCGGGGCGAGCAGGTCCTGCTTCTCGTAGATCATCCCGGCGCGGTCGGGGCCGGCCAGCTCGTAGTCGTTCGTCATCGTCAGCGCGCGGGTGGGGCACGCCTCGATGCACAGCCCGCAGAAGATGCAGCGCAGGTAGTTGATCTGGTAGACGCGGCCGTACCGCTCCCCGGGCGACATGTGCTCGCCGTCGGGCAGCTCGGCGTTGTCCGCGCCCTCCACGTAGATCGCGTCGGCCGGGCACGCCCACGCGCACAGCTCGCAGCCGATGCACTTCTCCAGTCCGTCCGCGTACCGGTTGAGCTGGTGGCGGCCGTGGTACCGGCGCTGCGGCGGCGTCTTGGTGCGCGGGTACTGCTCCGTCACCGTGGGCCGGAACATGGAGGAGAACGTCACGCCGAACCCGGCGACGGGCGCGAACAGCTCGCCGAGCGGGCCCTTGCTCGGGCCCAGCGGTTCGTACGGCTTGTCGGTCATCGCGTCTCCTCGGATCGGTCGACGGCGGCGTCGGGGGCGGCGGCGGCCTGCGGGACGTGCCGGCGTGCGCGGGGCGACGGCGGCAGCGACTGGCCGGGCAGCGGCGGCACGGGGTAGCCGGCAGCGAAGGCGTCGAACTCCCCGTCCCGAGCCGCTGTGGGCGCGAGATCGGGGGCTCTCGCCCCGCCCGCGGCCCCCGGTCTCGCGCCCACAGCACGTCGCTCGGGCCACAGCCACAGCAGGCCGATGACGAGCACGGCGACCACGACGACCCCGGTGATGAGCTGGGTACGGGTAACGCCCGCGAGCCCGAGGTACTGGAACACGCTGAGCACCACGACCCAGCCGAGCGCGACCGGGATCAGCACCTTCCAGCCGAAGGACATGAACTGGTCGTACCGCAGCCGCAGCAGCGTGCCGCGCACCCAGACGAACACGAACATGACCAGCCAGAGCTTGACCAGGAACCACAGCAGCGGCCACCAGCCCGCGTTGAACATGCCGTCGTTGATCGCGGACAGCGGCCACGGCGCCCGCCACCCGCCGAGGAACAGCGTGGTGGCCACGGCCGAGACGTTGAGCATGTTGATGTACTCCGCCAGGAAGAACCAGGCGAACTTCATCGAGCTGTACTCGGTCATGTACCCGGAGACCAGCTCGCCCTCGGCCTCCGGCAGGTCGAACGGCAGTCGGTTGGTCTCGCCGATCATCGAGATGACGTAGACCACGAACGCGGGCAGCAGCGGCAGGAACCACCAGACGCCCGCCTGCGACGCGACGATCTGCGACGTCGACATCGAGCCGGCCATGATGAACACGCTCACCAGCGACAGCCCCATCGCCAGCTCGTACGAGATCACCTGGGCGGTGGACCGCACCGCGCCGAGCAGCGGGTACGTGGAGCCGGAGGACCAGCCGCCCAGCACGATGCCGTACACGCCCATCGACGCGCAGGCCAGCACGTACAGCACCGCGACGGGGAAGTCGGTGAGCTGGGCGGGCGTCGTGAAGTCGGTGAACGGGATCGTCACCTCGGGGCCGAACGGGATGACGGCGAAGACCAGCAGCGCGCAGAACACCGAGATCATCGGCGCCAGCAGGTAGATCACCCTGTCGGCGCGGGTGACGTTGACGTCCTCCTTGAGCAGCAGCTTCATCGCGTCGGCGAGCGACTGGAGCAGGCCGAACGGGCCGTGCCAGTTGGGGCCGGGGCGCACCTGCATGCGCGCCACGACCTTGCGCTCGAACCAGATGGCGAAGAGCACGCTCGTCAGCAGGAAGACGACGATGAGCACGGCCTTGATCAGCGAGACCCACAGCCAGTCGTTGCTGAAGTCGGCGGGAACTCCCGGGATCATGCGGCTCCTCCGTCGTCGTCGCCGGTCGAGCCTGCGCCGTCCTGAGCCTGTCGAAGGGTCGAAACCTCGCCCGTGGTCTCGACGAGCTCAACCACCGGTCCGATGCGCACCAGGTCGCCGGGGGCGGCGCCGAGCGCGTCGTGTACGCGGCAGCCGCGCGAGGCGAGCGGCAGCCACACCACGTGGTCGACCATCTCCGTGATCGCGACGGGCACCGTGACCGCGCCGCGGTCGGTGGCGACGGTGACCCGGTCGCCGTCGTACACGTCGACGGCGGCGGCCGTGGCGGCCGACATCCGCGCGACCGGCCGCTTGGCCGTGCCGGCGAGGAACTGCTCGCCGTCCTGCAGCGCGCCGTCGTCGAGCAGCAGGTGCCAGCTCGCCAGGACGGCGGAGCCGGCCGGCACCTCCGGCGGCTCGACCGGCCCGCCCTCGGGCTCGGGGCCCCGCGGGCCCCGCCACGCGGGCAGGGCCGCGATCGCCCGGTGCGCCGCGAGCGGCGTCGCGGCGCCGAGGGAGACGCCGGCCTGCGCCGCGAGGGCGTCGAGCACGCGATGGTCGGGCAGCGCGGCCGTCTCCAGCGCCGCACCGAACGACCGCACGCGGCCCTCCCAGTTCCAGTACGAACCGGCTCGCTCCGCGGGCGGGGCGACGGGGAGCACGACGTCGGCCAGCTCGGTCGCCTCGGTCCTGCGCACCTCCAGCGAGACGACGAACCCCGCGGCGGCGAGCGCGCGCCGGGCGTGCGCCGGGTCGGGCAGGTCGGCCAGCTCCACGCCGCCGATCAACGCGCCGCCGAGCTGTCCGACGGACAGGGCGTCGAGGATCTCCGCGGCGTCGCGGCCGGGTGCCTTCGGCAGCGTGTCGGAGGCGACCCCCCAGGCGGCGGCCACCTGGGCGCGCGCGCCCAGGTCGGACAAGGGGCGGCCGCCGGGCAGCAGGCCCGGCAGCAGGCCGGCCTCCACCCCGCCGCGCTCCCCCGCGCGGCGCGGGATCCACGCGAGGCGGGCGCCGGTGGTCTCGGCGAGCCGCAGCGCCGCGGCGTACGCGCCCGGCGACGACGCGAGCCGCTCGCCCACGAGGATCACCGCTCCGGGCTCCGCGAGCCCGTCGGCCACGCCGTCGAGGGTCGCCGCGTCGGTGTCCGCGGGCACGAGCCCGCCGCCGGCGCGGGTGGCGAGGATGCCGAGCCACTCGGCCTCCGTGCCGGGGGCCGCGGGCAGCAGGGTGCCGTCCAGCCGGGAGAGCCCCCGGCTGGCGAACGGGGCGACGGACCAGACCTTCGTCCCGTGGCTCCGCACGCCCTTGCGCAGCCGCAGGAACGTGACGCCGGCTTCTTCCTCGGCCTCGAGGCCCGCCAGCAGCACCGACGGGGCGGCCTCCAGGTCGGCGAACGTCACGCCGACGCCCGACCCGGCCACCGTGTGCCCGAGGAACGCCATCTCCTCCGCCGAGCCCACGCGGGCGCGCTGGTCGACGTCGTCCGTGCCGAGCACCGTGCGCGCGAAGCGCGACCACGCGAAAGCGTCCTCGACCGTCAGCCGGCCGCCGGGCAGCACTCCCACGCCGCCGGCCGCGCGGGCCGCGGCCAGGCCCTCGGCCGCCAGCTCGAACGCCTCGACCCACGACGCGGGGCGCAGCTCGCCGCGCGAGAGCACCTCGCCGTCCTCGCCCAGCTCCCGGTCCCGCACCAGCGGGGTGGTGAGCCGGTCCGGGGCCGACTGCCACGTGAAGGCGAAGCGGTCCTTGTCGGTGACCCACTCCTCGTTGACCGCCGGGTCCTCGCCCGACAGCCGGCGCAGCACCACGCCGCGCCGGTGGTCGACGCGGATCGCGGAGCCGCACGAGTCGTGCTCCGCGATCCCCGGCGTCGAGACGAGGTCGAAGGGCCGGGACCGGAAGCGGTAGGCCGCGCCCGTGAGCGCGCCCACCGGGCAGATCTGCACCGTGTTGCCGGAGTAGTACGACGCGAACGGCTGCCCGGTGGTCGCGCTCGTCGCGGCCCCGTGCGTGGCCTCGGCCGAGGCGGACGACGGCGGGGGGGCGAAGTCGAGCACCGTCTCGTCGAAGCGGCCGATCTGCTGGTCCGCGCCGCGCTCCTGGAGCGCGATGAACGCGTCCCCGGCGATCTCCTCGCTGAAGCGGGTGCAGCGCTGGCACAGCACGCAGCGCTCCCGGTCCAGCAGGATCTCGGTGGAGATGGCGATGGGCTTGGGGAAGGTGCGCTTGACGTCCTCGAACCGGGTCTCGGCCCGGCCGTTCGACATGGCCTGGTTCTGCAGCGGGCACTCGCCGCCCTTGTCGCACACCGGGCAGTCCAGCGGGTGGTTCATGAGCAGCAGCTCCATGATCCCCTGCTGTGCCTTGTCCGCGACGGCGGAGGTGCGCTGGGTCTTGACGACCATGCCGGGCGTGACCGTCATCGTGCACGAGGCCTGCGGCTTCGGCATGGGCCGCACGTTGCCCTCGCGGTCGGGCATGGCCACCTCGACGAGGCACTGGCGGCACGCGCCGGCGGGCTCCAGCAGCGGGTGGTCGCAGAACCGCGGGATCTGGATGCCCACCTGCTCGGCCGCGCGGATGATCAGCGTGCCCTTGGGCACGGTCACCTCGATCTCGTCGATCGTGATCGTCACGGTCTCGATCGGCTTCGCCACCTCGCCGCCGCCCGCGGTCGGCTTGTCCGTGGTCGCGGTCATCAGTGACCTCCCACACCGGCCGGGCCCGCCAGGGCCGGGGTCCGGTGATTCTTCGGGGTGTAGTCGAACAGGGCGCTGGCGCGCGGGTCGTACGGGCAACCGTGGCCGTCGATGTGCGCCTGGTACTCGTCGCGGAACAGCTGGACGCTCGAGGTGACGGGCGACGTGGCCCCGTCGCCGAGGGCGCAGAACGCGCGGCCGAGGATGTTGTCGCACAGGTCGAGCAGCAGGTCGATGTCCCGCTCCTCGCCGCGGCCCTCCTCGATGCGGTGCAGCACCTGCTTGAGCCAGTAGGTGCCCTCGCGGCAGGGCGTGCACTTGCCGCAGGACTCGTGCGCGTAGAAGTCGGTCCATCGGCTCACGGCGCGCACCACGCACGTGCTGTCGTCGAAGAGCTGCAGGGCGCGCGTGCCGAGCATCGACCCGGCAGCCCCGACCGACTCGTAGTCGAGCGGGGTGTCCAGATGGTCGGCCGTGAACAGCGGGGTGGAGGACCCGCCCGGCGTCCAGAACTTCAGCTCGTGCCCCGCCCGCATCCCGCCCGCGAGGTCGAGCAGCTCGCGCAGCGTGATGCCGAGCGGCGCCTCGTACTGCCCCGGCCGGGTCACGTGCCCGGACAGGGAGAACAGGCCGTGGCCCTGCGACTTCTCGGTGCCCATGCCCGCGAACCAGTCCGCACCGCGGGCCACGATGCCCGGGACCGACGCGATCGACTCGACATTGTTCACCACCGTCGGCCGGGCGTACAGGCCCGCGACGGCGGGGAACGGTGGCTTGAGCCGCGGCTGCCCGCGCTTGCCCTCCAGGGAGTCGAGCAGCGCCGTCTCCTCGCCGCAGATGTACGCGCCCGCGCCGGCGTGCACCGTGACCTCGAGGTCGTAGCCCGTGCCCAGCACGTCCGGGCCCAGGTAGCCGGCGTCGTAGGCCTCCTGGACGGCGGCCAGCATGCGGCGGTACACGTGCAGCACCTCGCCGCGCACGTACACGAACGCGTGGTGGCAGCCGATGGCGTAGCTCGTGATCGCGATGCCCTCGACCAGGTGCTGCGGGCTCGCCATCATCAGCGGGATGTCCTTGCAGGTGCCCGGCTCCGACTCGTCCGCGTTCACCACGAGATAGCGCGGCCCGCCGTCCGGCGGGGGCAGGAAGCCCCACTTCATCCCGGTGGGGAAGCCCGCGCCGCCACGGCCCCGCAGTCCGGAAGCCTTGACGGTCTGCACGAGATCGCCGGGCTCCGTCGCCAGGGCCTTGCGCAGCCCCGCGTACCCGCCGGCAGCCTCGTACGCCGCGAGCGTCCACGACCGGTCGGCGTCCCACGTGTCCGTGAGCACGGGCATCAGGTCAGTCATCGCTGCCACCCTTCGGGTCCACGTCGTCCTCGGTCGTGGGCTTCCGCTCGGCCGACGACTGGTTCCCACCGGTCTCGGGCGGCACCTCGTTGGTCGAGCTTGTCGAAGCCGCCTGAGTGGTCTCGACAGGCTCGACCGGCGGGCCCTCTCCATCGACGGCTGCCGCAGCACGCGCGAGCCGAAGACCAGCCAGCGACGGCTCCCCCGCCCCCACGCCCTCGTCGGCGCGGCCGTCGGTGAACCCCGCGAGCACGCGGCTCATCTGCTTGAACGAGCACACGGAGGCCGCGCCGCGCGTGGGCGCCACGTCCTCCCCCAGCCGCAGCCGGTCCGCGAGCGCCGTCGCCGTGTCGGGGGTCTGGTTGTCGAAGAACTCCCAGTTGACCATCACGACGGGCGCGTAGTCGCAGGCCGCGTTGCACTCGACGCGCTCGAGGGTGATCGCGCCGTCCTCGGTGGTCTCGTCGTGCCCGACGCCGAGGTGGTCGCTCAGCTCGTCGAAGATGGCGTCGCCGCCCATGACGGCGCACAGCGTGTTGGTGCACACCCCGACGGTGTAGGTGCCGTTCGGGTGGCGCTTGTACTGGGTGTAGAAGGTCACGACGGCGCTCACCTCGGCGGGCGTGAGCTCGAGCTGCTCGGCGCAGAACAGGACGCCGTCGCGGCTGACGTGCCCGTCCACCGACTGCACCAGGTGGAGCATCGGCAGCAGGCCGGAGCGCGGGTCCGGGTAGCGCGCCTTGATCGTCTCCGCGTCGGCGTTCAGCGCCGCGAGCGTCTCGGGGGCGTAGCGGGTCGCGGAGCGCGCGCTCGTGGGTTCTGCCGTCATCGGTCGACCCCTCCCAGCACCGGGTCGAGGGACGCGACGGCCACGACGACGTCGGCCACCTGGCCGCCCTCGCACATGATCGACACGGCCTGCAGGTTGTTGAACGACGGGTCGCGGAAGTGCGCCCGGTACGGCTTGGTGCCACCGTCCGACACGGCGTGCACGCCGAGCTCGCCGCGCGGGTGCTCCACGGTCTGCCACACCTGCCCGGCGGGCACCCGGAAGCCCTCCGTGACGAGCTTGAAATGGTGGATCAGGGCCTCCATCGAGGTGCCCATGATCTGGCGGATGTGGTCCAGGGAGTTGCCCTGCCCGTCCGCGCCGACGGCGAGCTGCGCGGGCCACGCGATCTTCTTGTCCGCCACCATGACGGGCGCGCCGGCGGTGTCCTCGAGCCGGACCAGGCACTGCTCCACGATCCGCAGCGACTGGTAGCACTCCTCGAGCCGCAGCACGACGCGGGAGTAGCAGTCCGCGTCGGTCGACGTCGGCACGTCGAAGTCGTACGTCTCGTAACCGGAGTAGGGGAAGGCCTTGCGCACGTCGTACGGCAGGCCGGTGGAGCGCAGCACGGGTCCGGTGATGCCCAGGGCCATGCACCCCGCGAGGTTGAGCACCCCGACGTCGGTGAGCCGCGCCTTGAAGATCGGGTTGGCGAGCATGAGGTCGCCCAGCTGGCCGAGGTAGTGCCGCACCTTCGGCAGCGCCGCGCGCACCTGGTCCTCGAACCCGTCGGGGGTGTCCTGCGCGACGCCGCCGGGCCGCACGTAGGCGTGGTTCATGCGCAGCCCTGTCACGGCCTCGAAGAGCCGCAGGATCTCCTCGCGGGCCGTGAAGCCGATCGTCATCACCGTCGTCGCGCCCATCTCGTTGCCGCCCGTGCCGAGGCACACCAGATGGGAGGCGACCCGGTTGAGCTCCATCATCAGCACCCGGATGATCGACGCCCGCTCGGGCACGTCGTCCGTGACCCCCAGCAGCTTCTCCGTCGCCAGGCAGAAGGCCGTCTCCTGGAACAGCGGCGCCAGGTAGTCCATGCGGGTACAGAACGTGGTGCCCTGCGTCCAGGTGCGGAACTCCATGTTCTTCTCGATGCCGGTGTGCAGGTAGCCGATGCCGCACCGGGCCTCGGTGACCGTCTCGCCGTCGATCTCGAGCATGAGTCGCAGCACCCCGTGCGTGGACGGGTGCTGCGGGCCCATGTTGACGACGATCCGCTCCTCGCCGATGGCCTCGCGGGCGATCTCGTCCCAGTCGCCGCCGGACGCCTCGAAACCCGGGATGCCGGGGTCGAAGTCGTCGGTGGGCGGGCGGGTGGCGCGCGGCGCTCCTGTGGTTGTCACGAGTACTGCCTCCTCGTGTCCGGCGGCGGCACCGTGGCGCCCTTGTACTCCACGGGGATGCCGCCGAGCGGGTAGTCCTTGCGCTGCGGGTGCCCCGGCCAGTCGTCCGGCATCTCGATGCGCGCCAGGCCGGGGTGGTCGTCGAACACGATCCCGAAGAAGTCCCACGTCTCGCGCTCGTGCCAGTCGTTCGTGGGGTACACGGACGTCGTCGACGGGACGTGCGGGTCGGCGTCGGGCACCGCGACCTCCAGCCGGACCTGGCGGCCGTGGGTCACGGACGTGAGGTGGTAGACGGCGTGCAGCTCGCGGCCCGTGTCGTGCGGGTAGTGCACCCCCGAGACGCCGAGGCCGAGCTCGAAGCGCAGGTCCTGGTCGTCGCGCAGCGCCTCGCAGACGGCGAGGAGGTGCTCGCGCGCCACGTGCAGCGTGAGCTCGGCGCGGGCGCTGGGCGGGTCGGTCTGCGGGTCCACGACGACCCGCTCGATCGCGTGCTCGAACGCGATGCCCGCCTCCGCCAGCACCTCGGCGAGCACGTCCACGGCCTCGTCGAACCAACCGCCGTACGGGCGGGTCGCGGAGCCCGGCAGCGCCACCGGCTGGACCAGGCCGCCGTAGCCGGACGTGTCGCCCGAACCCTCCACGCCGAACATGCCGCGGCGCACCTCGATCACCTCCGGGGCACCGCCGGTTGAGCTTGTCGAAATCCTGCCCGTGGTCTCGACAGGCTCGACCGACGAACCCGTGGTCTCGACAGGCTCGACCGACGAACCCGTGGTCTCGACAGGCTCGATCGACGAGGCGTTCTCGTCGCTCATCGCAGCAGCCCCTTGAGCTCGAAGGTCGGCGTCGCCTCGAGCGCCGCCGCCTCGGCCGCGGCCGCCGCATCCTTGCGGTTGACCCCCAGCGGGGAGTCCTGGATCTGCTGGTGCAGCGCGAGGATCGCGTTGATCAGCATCTCGGGTCGCGGCGGGCAGCCCGGCAGGTAGATGTCGACGGGCAGGATGTGGTCGACGCCCTGCACGATCGCGTAGTTGTTGAACATGCCGCCGCTGGAAGCGCAGACGCCCATGGACAGCACCCACTTGGGCTCGGTCATCTGGTCGTAGACCTGTCGCACGACGGGCGCCATCTTCTGGCTCACCCGGCCCGCGACGATCATGAGGTCCGCCTGCCGCGGCGACGCGCGGAACACCTCCATGCCGAACCGCGACAGGTCGAACCGCGACGCGCCGGCCGCCATCATCTCGATGGCGCAGCACGCCAGGCCGAACGTCACCGGCCACACCGACGCCTTGCGCAGGTAGCCCGCCAGGTCCTCGATCGTCGTCAGCAGGAATCCTGACGGCGCCTCCTCCAGGCCCATGTTCCCTCCCCTCCGTGAGCGCCGGTGCCGGTCCTGCCGGCACCGTTGCCGTCCGTCTTGCCGTGTCGTGCTGATTCGTGCTGGGTCGTGCCGTGCTTCTCGTGCTGTCGCTGCCGCCCGGGTCAGACCCAGGTGAGGCCCCCGCGCCGCCACTCGTAGACGAAGGGGACGGTGATGAGTGCGAGGAACGCGAGCATCGCGACCAGGCCGAAGCCGGCGAGCGCCGCGAAGTCCACCGCCCACGGGTAGAGGAAGACCACCTCGATGTCGAAGACGATGAACGTCATCGCGACCAGGTAGTACTTCACGGGCAGCCTGCCGCCGCCCACCGCGTGCGGCGTGGGCTCGATGCCGCACTCGTAGGCATCGAGCTTGGCGCGGTTGTACCGCTTGGGGCCGATGACGGCGCTCGCCGCCACCCCGCCCAGCGCCAGCACCGCGGCCACCCCCATGAGCATGAGGACCGGGATGTACGGGTTCGTCATCGCGGTCCCTCCGTCCGCGCCCCCGGCGTACGTGCCGGCGGCCAGATCCGCCCGTCGACCACCTGCATCTCGACCACTCCCTTGTGCTCTTCTGCGCTCATGCCGCCGGGACCACCCTGGTGAGCCCCGCGATGACCCGGTCCACCCAGTCACCGCCGCGCGGCTCGTAGCAGTCGGACAGCAGCTTGAGTACGAACCGCATGACCACCGGCCTCGGCAGCCCGTACCTGACGCACGTCCGCATCACCTGCGGGTGCTCGATGAGCCGCACGAACCAGCGGCCCAGCGTGTAGTAGCCACCCAGCTCCGCGCGCATCCGGTCCGCGTAGGTCGCGAGCGTGCGCTCGCGTGCGTCGTCGGTGGTGCGGGTGCGCGCCTGCGTGATCGCGTCGGCCGCGACCCGGCCGGCCTGCAGGGCGTAGGCGATCCCCTCGCCGTTGAACGGGCTGACCATCCCGGCGGAGTCGCCGACCAGCACCGCGCCCCCCGAGTAGAGCGGGCTGCGGTTGAACCCCATCGGCAGCGCGGCGCCGCGGACCGGGCCCACCTGGTTCTCGGCGGTGAAGCCCCACTCCTCGGGGGTGTTCCGCACCCAGGTGTCCAGCAGGGCGCGGTAGTCGTGCCCGACGGCGGACTGGCGTGCGGGCGTGGAGCTCACGGCACCCAGGCCCACGTTGGCCGTGCCGTCACCGAGGGCGAAGATCCAGCCGTAGCCGGGCAGCAGGTTCGATGCGCCGGGGGCGCCGTCCCACAGCTCGAGGTGCGACTCCATCCACGGGTCCTCGTGCCGCGCCGTGACCCCGGCCGACGACTCGGTGCGGAAGTAGGTGCGCACGGCGGTGCCGAGCGGCCGGTCGTCACGACGTGTGATGCCGAGCCCGGTCGCGAACCGGGAGGAGACGCCGTCCGCCGCCACGACGACGGGCGCGCGGTAGACCGTCTCCGCGCCGTCATCCCGGCCGCGGGCGTCGAGGGGCTGGGCGCGGACGCCCACCACCCGGCCGTCCCGCTCGTCGAGCAGCGGGCCCGCGACCTTGGTGCGCTCGAGCAGCTTGGCGCCGCTGGCCTGCGCGTGCTGCGCGAGACGGTGGTCGAGCGACATGCGGGCGCGGGCCATGCCGTAGCCGGGGTAGCTGGTGAGGTCGGGCCAGGGCAGCTCCCACGACCGGGCACCGGCGACGACGCGCAGGCCCTCGTTGCGGATCCAGCCGTCCTCGGCCTGCGTGCCGAAGCCCATGCGGGCCAGCTCGGCGACGGCGCGGGGCGTGAGCCCGTCGCCGCAGACCTTGTCGCGGGGGAAGGACGCCTTGTCGAGCAGGAGCACGTCGAGGCCCGCCGAGGCGCACCAGTGCGCCGTGGACGTACCGGCCGGGCCGGCGCCCACGACGATGACGTCGGCGTCGTCACGACGACCTACGCGCACGTGCTCACCTCGATCCCTCGAGTGCCCCGGCGACGATGCCGGATTCGATTTGTGAACCCAATCACAACTCCTGCCAGCACTCTAGTCACGTTGTGGCAGCGCTGTGTAGGAAGGCTTGCCTTCCTTGCTGCCGTCGGCCCCGGCCAGGCCGCCGCACGACCGCTCCGCGTCGCGTCGCCGCAGGTCCGGTGGGTGGACACCCGCGCATGTCGCGAGGTGCGGGGCCGCCCGGGTATGCCTACGGTCGTGCCCCACGACCACGCCCGCGACCACGCCGGCTCGACCGAGCACGTTCGGCCGCCAGCTCGACCGCGGCTGGACCGCAGGCCAGTTCGACCACCAAGGAGGCGTCACATGAAGGCAGGACCGGCATTCGTCGTCGGAGCCGCGCTCGGCTACCTGTTCGGCACCGAGAAGGGCCGCCAGCAGCTCGACCGGGCCAAGGGCTGGGCCACCGAGACGTGGAACGACCCCCGGGTCCAGGAGAAGGTCTCCGACGTCACGGCGTCAGTGACCGAGTTCGCCAAGGAACAGGGCTCGGCACTGAAGGACCGCACGGGCGGAGCCTGACCGCGGCCGACAAGGTTCGGCCGAGGGGATTCCTTGTCGCGAGGCTGGTCGTGCCTGGCGTGAGCGCCCGAGGGACGAGGGCGCGGATGGCGCGCCTCGCGACACGGAATCCCCCCGGCCGAACCGCCCCACGGGCGGATGGGGACGAGGTCAGCCCGCGGCGGACACCTCAGGGCTCGACGTACGCGAGCCCATGGTGAACACCACCCGGTGTCACGCGGGGCGCAGGCCGCGGTGCAGCGCGACGATGCCGCCGGTCAGGTTGCGGTACGCCACGCGCTCCCACCCGGCGGCGAGCAGCAGCCGCGCAAGCGCCGTCTGGTCGGGCCAGGAGCGGATCGACTCGGCGAGGTAGTCGTACGAGCCCCGGTCCCGGGTCACGGCCCCGGCGACCACCGGCAGCGCACGCATCAGGTACTCCAGGTACACCGTGCGGAACGGCGCCCAGGTGGGCGCGGAGAACTCGCAGATCACCACGCGGCCGCCCGGCCGCACCACGCGCAGCATCTCGAGCAGCGCCGCGTCGGTGTCCACCACGTTCCGCAGGCCGAAGCTGATGGTCACGGCGTCGAAGCTGCCGTCGGCGAAGGGCAGCCGGGTGGCGTCCCCCGCCACGAACGGCAGGTCCGGACGGCGGTCCTTGCCCACCCGGAGCATCCCGAGGCTGAAGTCGGACGGCACGACGAGCGCGCCGTCGTCCGCGAACGGCTCGCTCGACGTGCCGGTGCCGGCCGCCAGGTCCAGCACCCGCTCGCCCGGCACGGCCGCGACGGCGTCGACCACGGCGCGGCGCCACCGCCGGTCCTGCCCCAGGGAGACGAGATCGTTGACGAGGTCGTAGCGCTCGGCGATGCCGTCGAACATCGACGCGACCTCGGCGGGCTTCTTCTCCAGGCTGGCGCGGGGCATGAGCGCCATGGTCGCACGGGGCACCCCGGCCACCCCCGGCGCAACGTGGGCGGCGGGTGACCAAGCGTCGTCGCGACGACGGCACGGTGCCGGCCGACGACCCCACCGGCGACCCCACCGTCAGTGATCGCCCCGGGAGAGCCCCCGGAGCGCACCCTGTGAGCTGCACGACGTGAGCGGGGCGCGGCGGGCCGTCGGGCGTATTCTTGTGCCGATGTCCGCCACGCCTCTGCCGGCGCCGCGCCCCTTCCCGGGCACGACCATCCCCGCCGCCACCGATCCCGCGACCGAGCCGCTCCCGCTCCTGGTCCGCACCGCCCGGATCGACGACCTGCCCGGCGGGCTCACCGCCCTGATCGACCTGCTGCCGGACGCCCGGCCCCTGAGCTGGGTGCGGCGCGGGGACGGCATCGTGGGCTGGGGCGAGGCCCTGCGCTTCGACACCTTCGGCCCGGGCCGGTTCGCCGACGCCGAGGCCGCGTGGCAGGCCACCCTGCAGCGCGCCGTGGTGCGCGACGACGTGCGCCTGCCCGGCACCGGCCCGGTCGCCTTCGGCACGTTCGCCTTCGACGACGCCGGGCAGCTCGACGACCAGGACGGCGACGACGTCGGCCGCGCCCGGCCCGACGGGTCGCTCGTGGTGCCCCGGGTCATCGTGGGCAGGCGCGCCGGTGTGACGTGGATGACGACCATCTCCCCCGGCGCGAGCCTCCGTGCGGCGCCGAGCGCCGAGGCGCTGCACCGCGAGCCGCGCACCGCGGTCCCCGCGCCGGGCAACGTCCGGTTCTCCGACGGCGCCGTGGCCGCCGGCGACTGGCCCGCCGTCGTACGCGAGGGCGTGGCGCGGATCCAGTCGGGTGCGCTCGAGAAGGTGGTGCTGGCACGCGACGTGCTCGCCACCGCCGAGCGCCCCGTCGACCCGCGATGGCTGCTCGGCCGCCTCGCGGACCGCTACGAGGCGTGCTGGACCTTCTCCGTCTCCGGCATGGTGGGCGCCACCCCCGAGCTGCTGGTGCGCAGCGAGAAGGGCCTGGTCACCTCCCGCGTGCTGGCGGGCACCATCCGCCGCGAGGCGGGCATGTCCGACGACGACGCGCTGCTCCACGCGGCCCAGCTCGCCCGCTCCTCCAAGGACCTCGAGGAGCACGAGTACGCGGTGCGCTCGGTGGCGCGGGCGCTCGAGCCGTTCTGCTCGTCGATGAACGTGCCGGACGCGCCGTTCGTGCTGCACCTACCGAACGTCATGCACCTCGCGTCCGACGTCACGGGGGTGCTCGAACGGCCCGCGCCGGACGGGCCCGGGCGCGCCCCGTCATCGCTCACCCTGGCCGCCGCCCTGCACCCGTCGGCCGCCGTGTGCGGCACGCCCACGGTGGCCGCACGCGACCTGATCCGCGAGATCGAGGGCATGGACCGGTCGCGCTACGCCGGCCCCGTCGGCTGGGTGGGCGCGGACGGCGACGGGGAGTGGGGCATCGCCCTCCGGTCGGCCGAGCTGTCCTCGACGGACCCCCGCCACGTGCGGCTGTTCGCCGGCTGCGGCATCGTCGCCGCGTCCGACCCCGAGGCCGAGCTCGAGGAGTCCGAGGCCAAGCTGGTGCCCATGCGCTGGGCGCTGGGCGCGGAATGACCTCGATCGCTGGTTGAGCCTGTCGAAACCACGAACCGGGCTTCGACAGGCTCAACCAGCGATCTTGCTAGTCCTCCCAGACCTGCTCACGGAAGTCGGACCACACCTGGACGTCGGACGTGGCGCCCATGAGCCCGATCCGCGCATCGACGAGGCCGAGCAGCATCTCGACGAGCGACGCGCCGTCGACGAGCTTCTCCCCCAGCTCCGCGAAGTCCTCCCCGTCGGGGAGGTTCGCGTGGATCGAGGAGATGTACATCTGCGCGTTGCCCTCCATCGAGACGTAGTCGGCGTCCGTCAGCGTGCCCCCGAGCGTCCCGCCGTTCTCGGCGTACGTCTTGAGCCAGAACCCGGGCACCTTCACGGAGTCCACGGAGATCCGCAGCGCGTCCCGCCGCGGGCCGTCGTGCGTGACCGGGACGTTCACGACGTCGATCCCGTTGATGCCGGTGAGCGGCAGCTGCAGGTCACGGGTCTCGAGCGCGCCGTCGCGCGAGAAGGTGTTCGCGTCCTCGCGCACCCCGCAGTCACCCGGCAGCGAGATGTTGATGTCGAAGTCGCCGCCGAACGTGATCCGCGCACACGGACCGAGCTCGAGCTTCGCCTCCTTCTCGACCGCCTTCTGGGCCTTCTCGTCCGACGGCGGCTTCTCGTCGCCCGCCTTGTCGCCGTCGGCCTTGTCGCCGTCCCCCTGCTTCGAGCCGGCGGCGTCCGCCGTGCCGTCATCGGGCTCGTCCGCACCATCGGCCGCACCGTCGGCGCCGTCGCCACCGCCGGACTCGCCCGCACCCGCGTCGTCCCCGCCGGTCTCACCGGCGTCCGAGCCGGCCTCGTCCGACGGCGACGGGCTGGGGGTGGCCTCGGGCTCGTCGTCAGTGCCGCAGGCCCACTCGAGCCACCCGAGCGGGTCCCAGCAGTCGGACGCAGCGCGCACCTGCGTGGGCGCGACGGTCGCGGTCTCGGCCGCCGTGGCGCCCGTGCTGCCGACCGCGAGCAGGACGACCGCGGCGGCGACCGCCACGTGCCGCCCGCTCCGGGTCGGCTCCTCCTCGCCCACCGGCAGGAGCTCCTCGAGGTCCACCTCCGCGCCCTCGGACCCCGGGTCGGTCGCCGTCGTCGCCCTGTCGGTGGCCGGCGTGGTGTCGTCGACGACGCGTGGCAGCCACGACACCGCGAGGATGCCGCCCACGACGCCCAGGATCATGCCGACCCCGAACCCGCCGAGGTTGACACCCAGGAGGGAGTAGACCGAGACCGCCAGCGCGATGACGCCGTAGAACACGCGGAACTGCGGCTGCGTCATCACCAGGACGCCGAGGACGACGAGCGCCACCGGCAGCAGCGTGGACTGCATGCCCTCGATGCCGAGCTGGATCTCGAAGTTGTCGAACTGCAGCCGGCCCGAGAACCACAGCACCAGACCCGCCGCGATCGTCAGGACGCCGCCCCAGAACGGCCGGCCACGGCGCCATGCGGTGAACCGCCGGCGCCGGGTGGCCGGGGCGTCGGGAGACGCCTCGGGGGCAGCCTCGGCAGCCGGGGTGCTCTCGTCGCTCACGCCTGCCTCCTATCTGGCTCCCGGGCCGCTCAGAAGCACTCGGTGCCGTCGGACACCTGCAGGTGCAGGTCCGTCAGCTTGAAGACCGCGGCCGACGTGCTCGACGAGACCTGCTTGAGGTTCTGGATGTCGACGGCGTCGGAGTCCATCGCGAAGTCGCCCTTGCTGCCGTGCGCCTTCGTGTTCACCGTGGAGGCGTCGACGCCGATGCGGATCGTGGTGAACGTCGCGGTGCCGCGCAGGTCGCTCATGCCGATCTGCAGGTCGGTGGCCTTCACGGGGTTCTTGGGGTCGGTGCCCGCCGAGATGAGCAGGCCCAGCGGCATGCCCGGGACCTTGACCGACTGGCAGAGGTTGTCCAGGGTCGCGTCCTTGATGTTGGCGATCGCGATGGGCTGGGACTTCCCGTCCGCGTCCTTCGCCTCGCCGGCGTACTGCGAGAACCCGGTCCCCTTGAGGGTGTCGGCCGAGATCTTGAACTGCTGCCCCGAGATCGCCATCGACACCGGCACGGCCCCCTGGGCGACGCCGCCCATGAGGACACCGATGACCGCGATGGTCGGGACCGCGGCGAGCGCGGCACGGCCACGACGCGTGCGCGTCAGTGCGCTGAGCTTCATTTTCCCCTCCACAGACGACGCGGCGACCCCTGTGTCGCCGACGAGTGGCGACGGTACGCGCCTTACTGAGGCGCCGTCAATAGAACTGGTTGCCCGCGGCACGGTGCCCGACCCGCGGCGCCGCGACCTCGCCGAACGCCCATATGCTCAGCACATGGCAGCCGCGCGACGCACCCGCATGAGCCCCGAAAAACGCCGTCAGCAGCTCGTCGCTCTGGGTGTGGCCGCACTCGCCGACCGCCCGCTCGAGGCCGTGACGGTGGAGGACCTCGCGGCCCGGGCCGGCGTCTCCCCCGGGCTGGTGCACTACTACTTCGGCAACCGACAGGGGCTGCACTCGGCGATCGTCGGCACGGCCCGCGACGCGATGCTGCACGCTACCCAGCCGCGCCCCGAGCTGCCGCCCCGCGAGCGCCTGCGCGACACGCTGGACCGGTTCGTCGAGTTCGTGCACGAGCACGACGCGACGTTCTACTCGCTGGTGCGCGGCGCCGCGTCCGGCGACGAGCACGTGCGCGCCACGATCCAGCACGCGCGCGACGTGCTCGCCGGCCACCTGCGCGACGCCTTCCAGGAGATCGGCGTCGCACAGACCCCCCTGCTCGAGGTCGCGCTGCACGCGTGGATCTCGTTCGCCGAGCAGGCGCTCATCGAGGCCGCGACCGACCCCGACATCCCGCCTTCCGACCTCGCGGACTTCCTCGAGCGCAGCGCCCTCGGCGTCCTGGCCGCGCTGTCCCCCGCTGGTTGAGCTTGCGGGGACGGGAAGAGCCCCGTGGGCCGCGACCTGGAGGGGGAATCGGTCGCAGCCCACGGGGCGCTGGTCAGACGAGGGTCAGTGGGAGCCGTTGCCCTCGAGCAGGTCCTGCAGCCAGCCCGGCAGGTTGTCCGGGCTGGTCGAGTCGGAGCCACCGTCCTGGCCCTGGCTGCCCTGGCCTTCCGGGCTGCCCTGACCATCCTGACCCTGGCCGTTCTGGCCCTGGTCACCCTGGTCGGTGGCGGATTCCTCCTTCGCGGCCAGCGTGACGTCGGCGGTCTGCGTCTTGCCGTCGCGGACGAAGGTCAGCGTGACCTTCTCGTCGGCCGCCTTCTCCCGCACGTAGGCCGTGAGGGACTCGGCGCCGTTGACGGCGTCGTCGTCGATCGCGACGATGACGTCGCCCGCCTGCAGGCCGGTCTCGGCGGCCGGCGACCCGGAGGAGACCTCCAGGACCTCCGCGCCGCGGCGGGTGACACCGTCCGCGGAGGCGGTCGCGTCCTGCATGGTCACGCCCAGGAACGCGTGCTCGGCGGTGCCGTCCGCGATGAGCTGCTCCGCGATGCTCTCGGCCAGGTTCACCGGGATGGCGAAGCCGATCCCGATCGACCCGGACTGGCCGCCGCTCGACAGGGTGGCGATCGACGACGTGATGCCGATGACCTGGCCCTGTGCGTTGAACAGCGGGCCGCCGGAGTTACCCGGGTTGATCGCGGCGTCGATCTGGATCGCGTTGGTCACGACCTGCGTGCTGCCGTCCTCGCCTGAGGCCGAGACAGGCCGGTCCAGCGCGGACACGATGCCCGTGGTGGCTGTGTTGGCGAGCCCCAGCGGGTTGCCGACGGCGAGTACGGGGTCGCCCACCACGACGTCGTCGGCGTTACCGAACGCCGCCGCCTGCAGGTCGTCCGGCGGGTCCTGCAGCTGGACGACGGCCAGGTCGGTGGTGGGGTCGGTCCCGACGATGGTCGCCTCGTAGAGCCGGCCGTCGGACAGGGTGACCTGCACCGTGTCGTCCTGGGCGCCGGACACGACGTGGTTGTTCGTGAGGACGTGACCCTGGTCGTCGTAGACGACGCCCGAGCCCTCGGCGCCGCCGGCCTCGCTCTGCACCTGGATCGCGACGACGGACGGCGCGACGGCGGTGGTGACGGCCTCCCAGTCGGGGTTGCTGGACGTCGAGGCCTTGACCGGCGCCTCGTCCGCCTCACTCGCCGACGAGCCGAGGTTCGCCAGGGACCCCGAGCTGTCAGCGTCGAAGGCGCCCGTGGCCGCGGCGGTGCCGAGGCTCGCGAGCACGGCGGCGATCACGGCCGCGCTGGTCACCGGGACCCACACCGACCGCTGACGCGGCGGCTTGGCGGCCGCCCCGCCTGGGCCGCCGGCCGGGGCCGGCGTCTGGTGGTAGGAGTACGGGTTCCCGGGCCCGCCGCCCTGGCCCTGGGAGGCCTGGGCATACGGCTGGCCCTGCTGCTGGTGCTGCGGCGCAGGCTGCGGCTGCTGCGGCGCAGGCTGCTGCGGGTGCTGCTGCTGCGCGTAGTTCGGCGACCCGGACGCCATCTGCCCGTACCGCGGCTGCTGCGCGGCGGACGGCTGCGGGGCGGACGGCTGCGGGGCGGACGGCTGCGGGGCGGCCTGCTCGGGCTGCTCGGGAGTGTGTCCCTGTGAGTGGCCCTGTGCCGGCGCCGCGGGCGTGCTCGGCATCTGCTGCGTGGGCTGCACGGTGAGGTGCTGCGTGTCCTGCGTGGCGGGGTGCGCGGGAGCCTGCTCTGCGGTGCGCTCGACGTCCTGCTCGCCCTCCGTCCGCTGGGTCGGCTGTTCGGACTGCTGCTCCGTGGACGGGGTGGTGCTCCGGTCCGGCTCGTCGGCGCCCGACGGCTGCGGTGCGCCCGGGGTGTCGGTGCTCATGGTGCCCTCCTCGTTGTGTGCTCCAGGAGAAGTGCCCTTCTCGTTGTTGGCTCTAGAACACCACCACACCCTGGTGCCATCCTTGGCCCAACCTGAGAACTTCCTGCGAATCCTGGACGTCGGCCGCGACGACCGTCCCGTCGTCGCCTCCGGAACACCCGACGTACCCCACGATGAGACGCTACGTGACGCTGGGCCGCCAAGCCCGCCGGGGAGGTTCGACGACGGGCAGCTCGGCGGGTCGTCGCCTCAGAGAGTGGCGCGCACGGCCTCGGCCACACGCGCCGCGAGGTCGCGCGTCTCGGCGAGCCGGTCGGCGCGCGCCACGCGCACCTCGATGACCTGCACCCCGCGGGTCGGCGACTTCAGCGCGTGCCGCAGCGACCCGACGTCGAGCACGAGCTGGTGGTCCACGCCGTAACCCGCGCACAGCTGGGCGAGGTTGGCGCCGTGCGGGGTGCCGAAGACGCGCTCGAACGTCGCCCCGGCCGCCGGCGACGACGCGGCCAGGTCGCCGTGCTCGAGGGTCGCGAAGATCGACCCGCCGTCGTCGTTCACCACCACGACCTCAAGGTCGACGGGCGGCTCGTGCGGGCCGCGCAGCAGGCCGCCGACGTCGTGCAGGAACGTGAGGTCGCCGACGAGCGCGCGGGTGCGGAGGCCCTCGCGCGCGGCGGCGAGCGCCACGCCCGTCGCCGTCGAGACGGTGCCGTCGATACCCGCCAGGCCGCGGTTCGCGAACACCTCGGGCAGGTCGCCGGCCTGCGGGTGGTCCAGGCCGAGCACGAGGTCGAGGTCGCGCACGGGGTTGGACGACCCCACCACCAGCACGTCGTTGGGGCCGAGCACCGAGGCGACGGCGCGCGCGACGGCGAGCCCTGCGTGCGGGGCGTCCGGCAGGCCGCCCGCGACGGCGTCGTCGGACGTCGCGGCCTCCACGACGGCGGCCGCGGCCCGGCCCGCCGCCTGCCAGCGGGCGAGGAAGTCTCCGCCGCTGTGCGCACCGCCATGCACGCCGTCGTGCGCCGCGGGCGCCGACCAGCGGCCGGCCAGGGCGGGCACCACCCGCTCCGCGTTGCGGGCCGCGTCCGGCCACGGGCCTCCCCCGGGGGCGACGACGGTGACCACGACGTCGGGCCGGCCGAGCAGGCGCTGCACCGGGCGCGAGAGCGTCGGCCTCCCGAAGACCACGACGTGCTCGACGTCCCGGGCCAGCTCCTCGACGGCGAGCACCGAGCGGTAGCCGGCCACAGCGTTGGGCCCGCCGCGCGCCCCGGACGAGGGCTCCGCGAGCAGCGGCCAGCCCTGGGCCTCCGCCACGGCGCGGGCCCCCGGCCCGGCACCGTCGCCGGCCACCACGAGCGTGCGCGCCGGGTCGCCGTACAGCGCGGGGTCGTCGCCCGGCGCGGGGGCCGGCGGGACCACCGTCGTGCGGCGCGGCCCGCTGGTTGAGCCTGTCGAAACCCCGCCGGTCGAGCCTGTCGAGACCCGGGTTTCGACAGGCTCAACCACCGACCGGGTTTCGACAGGCTCAACCACCGATCGGGTTTCGACAGGCTCAACCACCGACCGGGTTTCGACGAGCTCAACCAGCGGCGCGGGCGGGTGCAGCGGGTCGCGGAACGCGAGGTTCACGTGCACCGGGCCGGGTTGGCCGTCGCGCAGCCCCTGCGCGGCCGCGTGCGCCCGTCCGAGCGTGCCGAGCAGGTCGCGCACCTCGCCGTCGCGGCCGTCGGGGGCGGGGACGTCGACGGCGTACCGGACGGCGGTGCTGAAGATCCCCACCTGGTCGGTGGTCTGCGAGGCGCCCGTGCCGCGCAGCTCGTGCGGCCGGTCGGCGGTGAGCAGCACGAGCGGCACACCCGTGTGGTGCGCTTCGAGCACCGCCGGGTGCAGGTTGGCCACCGCGGTGCCGGAGGTCGTGACGACGGCGACCGGCCGGGGGAGCCCGACCTGGCCGCCACCGTCGCCTCCCCCGGTTCCGCGGACGACGGTCGTGCTGCCGCGGGACAGGCCCAGCGCGAGGAAGCCCGCCGCCCGCTCGTCCACGCGCACGTGCAGCGTGAGCAGCCCCGCGTCCGCCGCCTCGGCCAGCGCGTACGCGAGCGGGGCGGAGCGCGAGCCGGGGGCGAGCACCACGTCGCGCACGCCCTGCAGCGCGAGGTCGGTGACGATCGCGCGCGCCACTACGACCGACGGAGGTACCGACGGCGGCACCGGCGGCGGCACCGGCGGCCCGCTCATGCCCGCACCCCGTCCGCCGTCGAGGAGCCGGCCAGCACCCGGGCCAGCCGGGCATACCGGGCGAGCCAGCGGTCGCGGGTCGCGTCGTCGGCCGCGGCGAGGGCGAACGCGGCGGCGTCGGGCTCCGGGCGGCGCACGGCGATCGCGCCGCCGGTCGGCAGCAGCGGCTCCGCGACGACGTCACGGGTCAGCAACTGCGACGTCGCCAGGCCGCACGCGTACGGCAGCTCGGGCAGCGCGGCCGCGAGCGCGACCCCCGCCGCCAGCCCGATCGAGGACTCCAGCGCCGACGAGACGACGACCGGCAGCCCGACCTGCTCCGCGAGGTCGAGGCAGGCGCGCACGCCGCCGAGCGGCTGCACCTTGAGCACCACGACGTCGGCCGCGTCCTCGCGCACCACGCGCAGCGGGTCGGCCGCGCGCCGGATCGACTCGTCGGCGGCGACCGGCACCGGGGACCGCAAGCTGCGGCGCACGGCGGCCAGGTCCGCGACCGACGCGCAGGGCTGCTCCACGTACTCCAGCCCGCGCGCCGCGGCGTCGAGCACCGGGATCCGCGCGAGCGCCTCGTCCAGCGACCAGCCGCCGTTGGCGTCCACGCGGATCGCTCCCGCGCCCGGGCCGTACAGCTCGTCGAACGCGGCCCGGACGGCGGCGACCCGCGCCTCTTCGCCGGCCAGCGGCTCGAGCGCGCCAGGTCGCCCGTCGATGGCAGGGCCGCGCTGCGCGACCTTCACCTTCGCGGTGCGGCAGCCGCCCGACGCCAGCACGATCTCGCGCGCCCGCTCCGGCCCGACCGCCGGCACGGTGACGTTGACCGGCACCCGGTCGCGCACCGGGTCGGGGAACCCGACGTCCGCCGCCTCGCGCGCGGCGCGCAGCCAGGTGGCCGACTCGGCGTCGTCGTAGTCCCAGAACGGGGACAGCTCGCCCCAGCCGGCGGCGCCGCGCAGGAGCACGCCGTCGCGCTCGTCGAGGCCGCGGAACCGCGTGGTCAGCGGGGTGCGGTACACCAGTTCGGGGGCCAGTTCGACGGCCGGATCTCGGGGCAGCTGCACGCGATCAGGTTACGCGGCGCGGGCACGCCGGGGCGGCAGGGGGCCCTGCACGTGGAGGCACTCTCCCGCCGTCAGTCGGTGAACTCCGACAGCTCCGGCTCGAACATGAGCGGGCTCGGAGCGGGACTGCCACCTATGCGCTGGGCGTCGCGGCGGACCGTCTCCGCGTCGTACACGAAGATCTCGTGCGCGACGTCGGCCGGGTCCACCACGTCGTCCTCGAACTGCGGCGTGCTCATGGATTCATGGTGCGCCCGCCCGGCGACGACGCCCGGCAACACGCCGGGCGAGCCGCGCGTCGTCAGCGGGCATCGAGCGTGGCACCGCGCAGGACGTCGACGATGCCGGCGACGTCCCTGCCCTGCACCCGGGCGGTGCCCATGACGACGCCCCAGGCCCCCGGGCGGGCGGACGCCTCGGACAGGGGGTCCGCGGGCACGCCACGCCGGCGCAGGCCGGCCACCGCGCGGGCCTCGGCGTCGCCGTCCGGCACCCGCACGACGAGGTGCAGGCCCGCGGCCACGCCGTCGACCGGGAGGTGCGGCACCTCGCGGGCCAGCGCGTCGAGCAACGCCTGACGCCGGCCCTTGTACGCGAGCCGGGCCCGGCGCAGGTGCCGCGCGTACGCCCCCGTGGCGATCAGGCGGGCGAAGGCGGCCTGCTCGGGCACGGAGCAGCCGAGGTCGGCGCGACGCTTGGCCTCCACCAGGGCGTCACGGACGGCGGCCGGCGCGACGACCCACCCCAGGCGCAGGGCCGGCGACAGCAGCTTGGACACCGAGCCCATCAGCACCACGCGCTCCGGATCGAGCCCGTACAGGGCGGCGACCGGCTGCCGGTCGTAACGCAGCTCGGCGTCGTAGTCGTCCTCAAGCACCCACCGGTCGCCGGCGCGCGCCCACGCGAGGAGGTCGCGGCGACGGTCGGGAGCCAGGACGACGCCGAGCGGGAACTGGTGCGCGGGCGTCACCAGGACGGCGTCGGCGTCCGGCAGCTCCCAGGTGCGGAGGCCCGCCTCGTCGACGGGCACGGGCAGCACGTCGAGCCCGGCGCCCCGCAGCTGTTCGACGGCGCCGGGAGACGCCGGGTCCTCGACGACGACCCGGGGTGCGGTGGCGCCGCTGGCGGCGGCGAGCACCCCGCCGAGCAGGGCCAGCCCCTGCGCGACGCCACTGACGATCACGACGTCCTGCGCCGACACCGGGGCGGCGCGCGCAGTCCGCAGGTGCGCGGCGAGCGCCTCGCGCAACGCGAGCAGGCCCTGCGGGTCGGGGTAGCCGAGCTCAGCGTCGGGCAGCTCGCGCATTGCGTCGCGCACGGACCGGGCCCACGCCGCGCGGGGGAAGAGCGCGGGGTCCGGGGTGCCGACGCTGACCCGGCGCACGGCGGCCGGCGGTGCGCCGCCCGCACCTGCTCCATCGGGGGCCGCCGCGTCGCCGATATCCGCCGTCGCACCCCGGGCGAGGTCGGCGACGACGACGCTCGACCGCGGCCGGCTCAGGAGCACGCCCTCCCCGACGAGCTCGTCGACCGCCGCCGACACCGTGCCGCGGGCGATGCCCAGCCCCGCCCCCGTCGCCCGGGCCGACGGCAGAACGGCGCCGGCGTCCAGCCGACCCGACCGGATCGCGTCCCGCAGCCCGTCGCGCAGCCAGGCGCCGACGTCGGCCGCGGGCCGGGGACCGAGGACCAGGAGCAGGTCGTCCGGTTGCAGTCGCATCATCTGGCAGAGTGAACCATCAACTGGCCCAGTGAACCAGCAACGATCTGGCCCTGCTCACCGATCCAGATCGTCCGTAGCGTCGCCGCCATGGCTCACTCCTCGACCGGTTCCTCGACCGGCGCCGACGTCGCGCCCCGCTCGACCGGATCGACGGCAGGTATCGCGGGTCCGACGGCCGCCGCCTACGCCTGGTGCGCCTTCGCGATGTCGATCGTCGGGGCGTCGTTCGTGGCCTCCGCGGCGCTGTCCGACTACCCGCTGTTCGGCGGCCAGGCGGCCCGCTACGCCGTGGCGGCGCTCTGCCTGCTCGCCGTCATGAGGTGGCGCCGGGTGTCGTTCGTGCTGCCGACCCTGCGGCAGGCCGGCCGCCTGACCGCGCTCGCCGCGACCGGCCTGACGGGCTTCAGCGCGTTCGTGGTCCTCGCCACCCAGCACGCCGACCCGTCCCTGGTCGGCGCGGTGGTGGGGGCCACGCCCGTCGTGCTCGCCATGACGCAGGCGGTGCGCGACCGCCACCTGGCGCGCCGCACGCTGGTCGCGGCCGCCGTCGTGACGGCCGGCGTCGCCGGAGTCGAGGGGCTCGGCACCGCCGACCCCCTCAGCCTGCTCCTCGCCGTCGGCGCCCTCGGCTGCGAGGCAGCGTTCTCGCTGCTCGCCGTGCCGCTGCTGCCCGCCCTCGGTCCGCTGCGCGTGTCCGCGTACGCCTGCTGCGCGGCCGTGCCGCAGCTCGCGGTGTTGGGCCTGCTGGTGCCGGGCCCGTTCCTCGCCGTGCCCGACGGCGGTGAGCTGGTCGCCCTGGCCTACCTGTCCGTCGTCGTCACGGCAGTGGCGTTCCTGCTCTGGTACTCCGGGCTCGCCCGCGTCGGGGCCGCCCGAGCCGGACTCTTCGCCGGGCTGATGCCCGTGGCCGCCCTCGCGGCGTCGCTCGCCCTCGGCGCCGAGACGGCGACCCCGCACGCCGTCGTCGGCTCCCTCGTGGTCGGGCTCGGCCTCGCGCTCGGACTGATGCCCGGACGAGTGCCCGGACGCCGGACCGGCGTAGCCGGGACGAACTAGGGTGACGGTCGTGAGCAGCGCACCTGTCCCCCGCGATGTCCCCCGGCCCGTGTCCGAGACGTTCGACCCCGCGCGCTGGCGCGAGTTGTCCGGGTTCGAGGGCCTGACCGACCTCACGTACCACCGGGGCGTCGAGCGCGACGCCGCCGGCGGCGTCGTGCGGGACCTGCCCGTGGTCCGCGTCGCCTTCGACCGCCCCGAGGTGCGGAACGCCTTCCGGCCCCACACCGTGGACGAGCTGTACCGCGTGCTCGACCACGCCCGCATGACCTCCGACGTCGGCACCGTGCTGCTCACCGGCAACGGCCCGTCGCCCAAGGACGGCGGCTGGGCATTCTGCTCCGGCGGCGACCAGCGCATCCGCGGCCGGTCGGGCTACCAGTACACGACGTCGGTCGACAACTCCGCCGGCGACGGCGAGATCCTGGGCGAGACCGCCGACGCGGTCGACCCCGCCCGGGCCGGGCGCCTGCACATCCTCGAGGTGCAGCGGCTGATCCGCACCATGCCCAAGGTCGTCATCGCCGTCGTCGACGGCTGGGCGGCCGGGGGCGGGCACTCGCTGCACGTGGTGGCGGACCTGTCGATCGCCTGCCGCGAGCACGGGAAGTTCAAGCAGACCGACGCGGACGTCGGCTCCTTCGACGGCGGCTACGGCTCCGCATACCTGGCCCGCCAGGTGGGCCAGAAGCGCGCGCGGGAGATCTTCTTCCTCGCCCGCGGGTACTCCGCCGACGACGCCGAACGCTGGGGCGCCGTCAATGAGGTGGCGGAGCACGACGACCTCGAGGCGCTCGGGATCGAGTACGCGCGCACCATCGCGGGCAAGTCGCCGCAGGCGATCCGGATGCTGAAGTTCGCGTTCAACCTGGCCGACGACGGCCTCATGGGCCAGCAGGTCTTCGCCGGCGAGGCCACCCGCCTCGCCTACCTGACCGACGAGGCCGTCGAAGGTCGCGACGCCTTCCTCGAGAAGCGCGACCCCGACTGGTCGAGCTTCCCGTACGCCTTCTGACCCCTTCTCACTCGCCCCGTCGCACGTGCGGCGTGCGCCCCACCGGTACCCTCCGGGCATGCCCCCCAGGTTCCGCCGCCCCGAGCCGATGGCCACGTTCGAGCTCGTGCCGGACGACGAGCGGGACGACGCGCGGGACGATGGCGAGTACCCGCTCGCAGACGCTGACGCCGACGTCCGACGACGCCTTGCGGCGCTGCGCGAACGCGCGACGGAACGCTGGCGTGGGCTGTCCCGGCGCGCGCGGGCCCTGGCCGCGACGTCGGCCGCCGTCGTCGTGGTCGGCGCCGCGATCGCCGTCGTGCTGCCGGGTCAGCTCGGCGCGCACACCGAACGAGTCCGCGCCGAGGCTGTACGCGGCCTGCCCGGCACAGTCGAGGACCTGTCCGAGCCGCTGACCGAGGCGTGGGACGTCCCGAGCAGCAACGGCATCCTCACAACGTTCCCGGGCGGCGTGGCACTCACCAGCGACAGGGATGACGTGTGGGCCGTCGACGTCGCAACGGGAGACGAGGTGTGGCGCCAGGACGTCGGGACGAACCCCGTGTGCGGCCCCCGGCCGTCTGCCCCGGCCGACTACGGCCGGCCCGCCGACGTCGCCGTCTGTCTGGGCGGCGAGTTCGACTCCCGGACCGTCACGGTCCTCGACGCGTCGGGCACGGTCGTGGGCGAGCGCGCGATCGGCCCCGCGACGGACGACCCGTACGGCGGGCTGTACGGCGAGTCGGTCGGCGAGCCGGTCGACGACGACGTGCCCGTAGTGATGCCCGCCGCCAATGGCGCCGTCGCCGTGGTCGACCACTTGCCGAGGAGGGTATCGGCACCCTGGACGGAGGACGGCACCGGTGCCGATACGGCGTTGCGTGCCCTGCGGGCCAATGGATGGGTCGACCCGACCCTCCGGCTCGAGGACGCGGTGACCGGCGAGGTGCGCGCCGAGGTGACGGCCCATCTGCGGGCCGAGGACCTCGACGGGTGCAACCGATCCTTTGAGACGGTGGACGGCGTGACGGCGGTCAGCGTCGAGCCGATGAGCTCGGTCAGCACCTCCCCGTCGTTCACCGAGCTGCGGGTGTGCGGCGCGAGCGCCGGCCTGACTGCCGACGGCGCGGAGTTCGACACGTCCGCCGGCTCCGGGTGGTCGCAGCCGGCCCCGGGCGGCGGGTTCGTGCTCACGGACGAGGAGAGCACCGTCCTAGCCGCCGACGGCTCGCTGGTCACGACCGTCCCGGGCTGGGTGCTCCCACCGACCGTCGACGACGAACCGAGCAGCTCGTACCTGGCCTACACGAGCCTCGACCCAGCCGCGGATGTCGCGCGACTCGCCTCGGTCAGGACCGACGGCGACAGGGAGTGGGCCGTCACCATCAACGAGTTCTTGGGCGTCGTGGCGCGAGTGACCGGCACCGTGGTCGTCCAGGACGGCGCCCGGGTCATCGGGCTCGACTCGCAAACCGGCGATGAGCTCTGGGCGCGAGACGGCGTGCTCGACAGTGCGTCCGACGGCTCCGGCGAGTGGGTCGCGGGAGCCGTCACGGACGGCACCCGCTTGCTCCTCGGGATCAGCGGTGGCGGGAGCGGACACCGGCTGCTCGCCCTCGACCTCCGGGACGGCACGAGCACGTGGGAACGTGCGGGCGAGGGGCGCCTGGACGCCCTGCAGTCGATCGACGGACACCCCGTGATCCTGCTGAACACGATGCGCGGCCTCGGCACGGGCTGACGGCCCAGCGTCGCCTGGCCGCCCGGCCGGGCCGGTAGCCTCCCGCCATGCCCCCGAGGTTCCGCCGCCCCGAGCCGATGGCCACGTTCGAGCTCGTGCCGGACGACGAGCGGGAGGACGGCGGCGACGCGCTCCCCTCCCCTGATGGTGACGGCGGCGACGGCGGGAGTAGCACCGGACGACGCCTCGCCGCCCTCCGGGACCGCGCCTCGGGGCGTTGGCGTCGGCTGTCCCGGCGAGGGCGTGGCCTGGTCGCGGCGGTAACCGCCGTCGTCGTGGTCAGCGCTGCCACCGCCGTCGTGCTGCCGGGTCAGCTCGACGCGCGGGACCAGCGGCTGCGCGGCGAAGCCGTCCGCGGCCTGCTGCCCGGCGCCGTCGAGGATCTGTCCGAGCCGCTGACCGAGAGCTGGGCCTTCGGTGTCGGTGGCGGCAGGGCCTCCCTCCTGTCGGGTGGTGTCCTCCTCGCGACCAACAACGGCGACGCCGTCGGCGGCGACCCGGCAACGGGTGACGAGCTGTGGCGGTACGAGGTGGGGACGGACCCGGTGTGCGGTCCGTCGTCGTTCTGGAGCATCGGCCTGAGCGCCGTGGTCAACGCCGAGACCGAGGTCGCGGTGTGCGTGGGCGGCGAGGCGGGCGATCGCACGGTGATCGTGCTCGACCCGTCCGGGAGCCTCCTCGCCCGGCGGCCCGTCGACGGACGCGAGGCGATCCCTGTCGCGGGCGGTGCGGTCGCCGTGACCGAGCAGGCGGCCGAGGGCACCGTCGTCGCGCCGTACCAGGCCACCGCCGCCGAGAGGCTTCGTGCCGTACGCGACGCCGGTGCGCCCGACCCGACGCTGCGCCTCGAGGACGCCCTGACCGGCGAGGTGCGAGCCACCGTCACGGTGCCCCTGGACGAGGTGGACCTCGAGGGGTGCGTGACGGGGGAGGACAGCAGCGCCGGAACGTTCCTGGAGCTCACACCCTCGATCGACGCGTCGACGTCGATCACGACGATGTGGGTCTGCGGCACGATGGTCGCGATCACCCCCGACGGCACGACGGTGGACCTCGGTGACCACGGGACAGGATGGCCCATGCCCCTGCCCGACGGCCGGATGGCGATCGCGGGCAAGGAGAGCAGGATCCTCGACGCCACGGGGGCCCAGATCGCGACCGTCCCGGGCTGGGTGATGCCCGCCATGGTCGACGACGACGTGGACGGCCCGTTCATCGCGTTGACCGACGACGCCTCCGGGACCGATGCGCGGCTCGCGGCCGTGACCTCCGAGGGCGACCAGCTCTGGTCCCGCGAGGTCGCCGGCCTGTCCCAGGTCCTGGCGCGGGTGGCCGGCATCCTCGTCGTGGCAGACGGCGAGCGGCTGATCGGCCTCGACGCGACCACCGGCGTCGAACGCTGGGCCCGCGGCGACCTCCTGGAGGTCGGTGGCGACGACTTCTCGGAGTACCCCTTCGGCGCCCTGACGGACGGCACCCGGGTGCTGATCGGCACCATGTCGATCGAGGAGATCGGCTACCGCCTGACCGCAGTCGACGCCCGCGACGGCGCCACCGCATGGGTGCGGGATGGCACCGGCGGCCTCGAGAGCCTGGCCTCCGCCGGCGGGCACCCCGTGCTGCTGGGGACCGACGGAGCTGCGGCGCGCGGCCTCGGCTGACGCCGTGACATCACCCGCTCAGGAGATCTCCCAGCTCCCGGTCTCCTTCGGCACCAGCTCGATCCAGGTGTTGCCGGGCTCGAGTTCGACGGGCTCGCCGTCGCGCGTCAGCTCGACCGGGGAGGCGACGTCCTTCTTGGCCCACCGCACGGGCACGCTCTTGCCGTTCGAGGCGAGCACCCCCGTGCCCTTGCCGACCAGCTTGGACTCCGGCACCGGGGCGCCGCCCGGGTCCTTGTACTTGGTGTTCACCACCTCGACCGACAGCAGCAGCACGTTGGTGGCGGCGTGCCGGGCCCCCGAGGTCGAGACGGACTCGCTGGAGCCCTCGCTGCGCAACCACTTCTTCTCCTTGGCCGACCAGTCCCAGACGCTGCGCTGCGCCTGGCTGAGTGCCACGTCGACCGTGCTCGCCTTCGTCCCGTCCGCGGCGGCGGTGCTCTCGCCGGCCTCGGCCGCGTACCGGAACTGGGCGGGCGG
This sequence comes from Isoptericola sp. Y581, assembly GCF_059445475.1. Taxonomy (NCBI): domain Bacteria; kingdom Bacillati; phylum Actinomycetota; class Actinomycetes; order Micrococcales; family Promicromonosporaceae; genus Isoptericola; species Isoptericola sp. Y581. The sequence goes on from NZ_JCAIUK010000004.1 coordinate 312,334, forward strand.
GGGCGCCGCGCGGTCGTCGTCGGCCTGGTCGAGGAACACCTGCGGGTCGCCGATCACGTTGTGCGGCGCCGACCGGTTCGGGTCGCGGCTGAACCCGGGGTCGCCGGCGTCCATCACCACGGACTGCGTCCCGGACTTCTCGACCGCGTCGATGAAGGGTTGCTGCCCGCCCGTGTAGGCCAGGATCCCGTCGAGCGGCGCAACGATGGCCGGGTCCATGGGTCGCACCGACCGCACGGGCTCCACGGCCTTCGGGATCGCCGACTGGTACACCGCCACGAAGCGGGTGATGCCGCCCTCGACGACCTCCTCCCACACCATGTCGGCGTCCTCGAGGCCGGTCTGCGGGCGCGCCTCGGGGGCGTTCTCGACCTTGACCGCGAGCGCCGGGCGCGCCTCGACGTCCTCCGAGCGCACCCCCGTGAGAGGCCAGGCCGACGGCACGGCCGGCGACGGCGGGGAGCCCTTGTCGGCAGTGCTGCTGGGCGAGGCCGCCGGTGGCGACCCGCCGGACGAGCACGCCCCCAGCGCCAGGGCGGCGGCCACCACCAGGGCGGCGACGGTCCGGGCGCGGGTCGTGCCGGGCACTGCGGTCATGCGGGTCCTCCCGGAGTCGGGTGCACGCGATCACACGCGGTCACCGTATGCCGGGCCGGCCCCGATCCGGCGTCAACTCACCCGCCACGACCCGGTCCCGCGCGGCACGAGCTCCACCCACAGGTTGCCCGGGTCGAGGCTCACGGGGTCTCCCCCACGGGTCTCGAGCACGAGCTTCTTGCCCGACTTGGCCTTCGACCACACCACGTTGAGGGCCTTGCCGCGCGTGAGCAGCACACCCTTGCCCCTGCCGACCATCTGCGTCTCGGGGACCGGGGCGCCGCTCGGGTCCTTGTACTTCGTGTTCTTCATCGCGACCGACAGGACCAGCACGTTGCGGGCCCTGAGCTGCGAGCCCGACGAGATCGAGGGCGTCGACCCGTCGTAGCGCGCGTAGGTCTTCGTCTTCGCCTTCCACCGCCAGACGGTGCGCTGGGCCGGTGAGAGCCGCACGTCGGCCACGTGCCCGCGACGGTCGTTCTTCGCCGCGCTGCCGCGCCCGACCTTCGACCCGTAGGAGAACTGCGCGGGCGGCGGGGTGGCCCGGGTCTTGCTCGCCTGCTTCGCGAAGGTCTTGACCGACCCGTAGACGTTGTGCGGCGCCGCCCGGTCGCCGCTGCGCCGGAACCCCGGGTCGCCGCTGTCCATCGTCACGGACTGCACCTTGGCCTTGCCGACCGCGCGGATGAACGGTGGCTGCCCGCCCGAGTACGCGAGGATGCCGCGCATCGGTGCCACGATCGCGGGGTCCATGGGCCGCACGGACCGGACGGGCCCCACGGTGGTCGGCAGCTTCGACTGGTAGACGGCCACGTAACGGGTGATGCCGCCCTCGACCACCTGCTCCCACACGATGTCCGCCTGCTGCAGCCCCTTCTGGGGGCGCGCCTGCACCGAGTTCTCGATCTTGACGGCGACGGCGGGCCGGGCCGGGACCTTCTTCGTGCCGGTCGCCCGGCCGTTCAGCGGCCACACCACGGGCTTCGGCTTCGCCTTCGGCTCAGGGAGCACCGGGTCCGGGGGCGTCGACTTCGAGGCGGCGACGTCGGGCGCGGCGGTCACGGTCGGCGGGGCGGCGGGCTCGCCGACCCCGCAGCCGGCGGTGACCAGCAGCGCGAGCGCGACGAGCACGGCGGCGGGCCGGCGGCGGGCGCCGCGGGCCGGAGATCCGGGTGGTGTGGGCATCCAGGCGTCCTCCTCGACGTCCTCGTGACGAACGACACGCCCCGTTCCCGGGCCGAGACCGCCCCACCCTACGACAGGCCTCCGGCCCCGCGGACCTACCCTGGTGCGGTGCCCGACCGTGAACTCGTCCCGACCGCCGGCGCGCTCCGCGACGCCGTGCGGCGGGCGCTCGACGGCGGCCCGGCCGTCGTCCCCCTCCCCCGCACGACGACGGGCCCGCTGCCCCCCGGCACGGCGCTCGTGGTGCGCACCTCGGGCTCGACGGGGACGCCGCGCGAGGTCGCGCTGACCGCCGACGCGCTGAGGGCCTCCGCGGAGGCGACGCACGAACGCCTCGGCGGGCCGGGGCGCTGGGTGCTGACGCTGCCGCCCACGCACGTCGCCGGCATGCAGGTGCTGGTGCGCTCGGTGCTGGCCGGCACCGAGCTCGTCGTGGCCGACCCGGACGCCCGGTTCACGCCGGGCGGCCTCGCGGACCTGCTCGGGCCGGCGGTCGACCCGGTCGGTGCGGGGGCCCGCGAGCCCGTGTACGTCTCGCTGGTGCCCACCCAGCTGCACCGCGTGCTCGAGGCCGCGCGGGGCGGCGCGCCGAGAGGCCTGGCGACGCTCGCACGATGCTCGGCCGTGCTGGTGGGGGGCGCGGCGACGACGCCGGCCCTGCTGGCGCGGGCGGCGGAGGCCGGCGTGCGCGTCGTCACGACCTACGGCATGTCGGAGACGGCAGGCGGCTGCGTGTACGACGGCGCGCCCCTGCGCGACGTGAGGGTACGCGTCGCCGGGGCCGCTACAGGTGGCGGTGCCGGCGGCACCGGGGTCGTCGAGCTGGGCGGCCCCACCCTCGCCGCGGGGTACCTGGGGGACGAGGCCGCCACGGCGGCGGCGTTCCGGACGGACCCCGACGGCAGCCGCTGGTTCCGCACCTCCGACCTGGGCCGCCTCGACCCCGACGGCACGCTGCACGTGCTCGGCCGGGCCGACGACGTGGTCGTGACCGGCGGGGTGAACGTGGCCCCCGCACCGGTGGAGGCGCTGCTCGGCGAGCTGCTCGGCGGCGAGGCGTGTGTCGTCGGCATCCCCGACCCGGAATGGGGACAGGCCCTGGTCGCCGTCGTCACCTCCGAGTCGCCGGAGGACGCACTGACCCCGCTGGAGCCATCCCACCTGGCGCGGGTCCGGGCCGCCGCGACGACTAGGCTGGGAGCGCCGTCCGCCCCCCGTCGCGCGTACCGCACGGCCGCCCTGCCCCTGCGCGGGCCGGGCAAGGTGGACCGGGCCGGCGTCGTCGCCCTCGTCCGCGAGCACGAGGCGCGCGGCTGAGCCCGCTCGCACCGATCACCGACAGACCACCACCGACCGAAGCACGGAGAACCATGGCCACGAGCAGCGAGTGGATCGCCGGAGCCCGCCCCCGCACCCTCCCGGCGGCGGCCGCCCCGGTCCTGATCGGCTCGGGGGCCGCGGCTCAGGTCGACGCGTTCGCCTGGCTCCCTGCCGTGCTCGCCCTCGGCGTCGCGCTCGCCCTCCAGGTGGGCGTCAACTACGCCAACGACTACTCCGACGGCGTCCGCGGCACGGACGTCGACCGGGTGGGCCCGCTGCGGCTCACCGCGTCGGGGATCGCGAGCCCGGGCCGGGTCAGGGCCGCCGCGTTCGCGTCGTTCGGCGTCGCGGGGGTGCTGGGGCTCACGCTGTGCGCGGTGAGCGGGCACTGGTGGCTGCTCGCCGTCGGGGTGCTCTGCGTGCTCGCCGCCTGGTTCTACACGGGGGGCAAGCACCCGTACGGCTACGCGGGGCTGGGCGAGGTCGGCGTCTTCGTGTTCTTCGGCCTCATCGCGACGCTCGGCACCACGTACACACAGGCCGACCGGCTCACGTGGCCGTCCGTGCTGGGCGCGGTCGGCGTGGGCCTGATCGCGTGCGGGTTGCTCATGGTCAACAACGTGCGCGACATCCCGACCGACGTCGTCGCCGGCAAGCGCACCCTGGCGGTGCGCCTCGGCGACCACCAGGCGCGGCGCTGGTACGCCGCCTGCATCCTGCTGCCGGTGGTGCTGGGCATGGTCTGCGCGGCCTGGGCGCCCTGGTCGCTGCTGGTCACCGTGCTGTTGCTGCCCGGCGTCCTGCTCGTGGCCCCGGTCATCGCAGGGGCGCGGGGGCCGCTGCTCGTGCGCGTGCTCGCCGGCACGGGCATGTTCGAGCTCGCCTACGGGGTGCTCCTGGCGCTGGGCCTGTCGCTCTGAGGCTTCGTCGGTCGAGCTCGTCCTGAGGTTTCGTCGGTCGAGCTCGTCCTGAGGTTTCGTCGGTCGAGCTCGTCCTGAGGTTTCGTCGGTCGAGCTTGTCGAGACCCGGTCTCGACCCTTCGACAGGCTCCGGCTCAACCAGCGGGGTTGTCCCGGTCGACGACGGAGTCCTCGTAGTCGCTGTCCGCGTCGTGCGCGGCTCGGCCGCCCTTGCTGTCCTTGCGCCGCTGCTCCTTCTCGGCCAGCCAGCGGGCGGCGGCGTCGCGCGGCTTGCGCAGCGCAAGGTAGGAGACTGCGAATGCGACCACCAGGGCGAACAGGACGAGCAACCAGCTGCCCATGCCGAGCAGGACGCCGAGCCCGAGGGCGGCGACGAACAGCAGGATCCGCCAGACGGTGTACAGGACGAGAGGCACGTCTCCAGGGTAGGCGCGATTCCGACGTGACCCCGCCACGGGACTAGCCTGGAGGCATGTTCGCGCGCGTGATTCTGCCCCTGCTCGTCGTGGGGCTCGCCCTCTACGCCCTGCTCGACCTCGCCGGGTCTGACGAAGAGGAGCGCGGAGGCGTGCCGCGGTGGCTGTGGGCCGTGATCATCGTGCTACTGCCGGTGTTCGGCGCGATCGCATGGATCGTCGTCAAGCAGAGCAGCCGCAAGGCACCCGGCGGCCGTGGGCCCTCGTCCCGGCCCGGCCGCCCGCGTCCCTCCGGCCCTCGCCGCCCCTCGGGCCCGGTCGCGCCGGACGACGACCCGGAGTTCATGTGGCGCCTCGAGCAGGAGAAGCGCCGACGTGAGCGCGACGGCGGCGGCACCGGCGAAGCCCACTGATCGGTCGGGCTCAGGCGTCGGTGGTGAGACCGGAGTACGAGTGCTTGCCGTTGAAGATCAGGTTCACGCCGGTGAAGTTGAACAGCACGCACAGGTAGCCCACGATCACGAACCAGGCGGCGCGGCGCCCGTCCCACCCCCGCGTGGTGCGGGCGTGCAGGTAGGCCGCATACACGACCCAGATGACGAAGCTCCAGACCTCCTTGGGGTCCCAGCCCCAGTAGCGGCCCCAGGCGTGCTCGGCCCAGATGGCGCCGCCGATGATGGTGAACGTCCACAGCACGAAGCCGACGGAGTTGAGGCGGAACGACAGGGCCTCGAGCGAGGTGGGCGTCGGCACGCGGTCGAGCCAGCGGAAGCCGGGGCGCTGCAGGTACGGGGAGCCGGAGTCGCGGCTGTCGCGCACGAGCTGCAGCACGGAGGAGACGAACGCGACGGTGAAGATGCCGGTGGCGCTGATCGCCACGCCCACGTGGATCACGAGCCAGTAGTTCTGCAGCGCCGGCTGCACGCCCGTGGCAGCGACGTAGAAGACGTTGAGGCCGAGCACGAGGAACAGCACGGCCAGGCCGGTGACGAACGGGCCGAGGAACTTGAAGTCCTTGCGCACGTTCATGCCGAGGAAGACGGCGAGCGCCATGAACGAGCCCACCAGCGTGAACTCGTACATGTTGGCCCACGGCGTGCGCCCGGCCGCGAGGCCGCGCAGCACGATCGCGACGAGCAGCATCGCCGTACCGAGCCAGGTGGTGGACATGGCGATCCCGGCCGCGCGACGGCGCACGGGAGCGGGCTCGTCGCCCGTACCCGCCGGCACGGACGTCGTCGGGCGGTCGGCGCCGACCGCCACGGGCGTGCGCGCCTCGGCGCGGGCGTCCGCCCGTTGCTCCGTGCGGCGGCCCAGATCGATGGCGAACGCGACGAGCGCGATGGTCAGCGCCGTCGCGGCGCCCCAGACGAGCAGCACGCTCAGTTCGGCGATCTGCATGGTCAGTCCTCCGTGGCGGTGGTGGTGCTGTGTGGTCCGGGCCGGCCGGTCCTGTGGTCGTCGCCCTGCGGGCCGGCCTCGTCGACCAGGTCGGGCACCGCGGCCAAGGCCTTGTCGACCTCGCGCTGCAGGCCGGCGTCGTCCCCACGCGCGAGCCCGGCGAGCTCGACGTGCGTCACGGGCCGACCGTCGTCGTCCGTGGCCCCCCATGATCGCACCCACACCCGCCGGCGCGGCGTGAACAGGGAGACGGCCAGCCCGGTGAGGGCGGCCAGGGCGAAGGTCAGCACCCAGGCGAGCGACGGGTCGTGCCGCAGGTCGAGCGCGACGTAGCGGGGCACCTCCTCGCCGAGGGTGACGGTGCCGAGGCCGTCCGGGAGATCGATGGTCTCCCCCGGCTTCACGAGCAGCTTGATCGTCTGGTCGTCCTCGTCGACGGACGGCGTGAGGCTGGCGGTGTCGAGGCGGTACACGTTCTGCGGCACGCCCGCGTCCAGGCCCAGGTCGCCGCGGTACACCTCGAGCACCAGGAGCGGGTCGTTCGGCTGCGGGAAGACCGACCGGGCGGAGCCGTCCTCGTCGACCACGGCGGTGGGCAGGAAGTACCCGATGAGCCCGATCTGCTCCTGGCCACCCGAGACGTCCGGCACCTTCACGACGCCGCGCGAGGTGTACATCGTGTCCTCGGGCAGGAACGGCACCCGGCCGGAGAACGCGACCTGGCCCTCGGCGTCATTCACCGTGATCTCCGGGGCGAAGCCGTTGCCCTGCAGGTAGATCTTGGCGCCGTCCACCGTGAGGGGGTGGTTCACCTTGATCTGCTCGGCGTGCTCCGCGCCCTCCGGCTCGGTCACGGTGACGTGCGCGGTGAAGTCGCGCGCCTGGGCGAACGCGACCGTGTCCGACGCGAACTCGGAGTCGAACGAGTCGAGGGTCATCGAGAACGGCGACAGCGAGGCCGGGCGGAACCACGCGCCCTTGTCGAAGGTGTCGTAGTCGACGACGGCGTTCGCGAAGCCACGGTCCTCGGTGACGATCGCCTGGCCGCGGTAGTGCAGCAGCTGGCCGAGCGCCACCGAGACGAGCAGGCCCACCAGCGCGAGGTGGAACATCAGGTTGCCGGACTCGCGCAGGTACCCGCGCTCGGCGGCGACGGTGCGGGTGGCCGGTCGGCCGCGGCGCGCCTCCTCGGCGCCGACGTCGACGCGGAAGGTGGGCAGCCGGCGCAGCGGGCCGCGCAGGTGGGTGGCGGCCGCATCGACGACGGCGTCCGGCGACGCGGTCGAGGTGCCCGTGGCCGTGGCGGGGAACCGCCCGAAGCGGGCCGGCGTCTTCGGCGGACGGCGGCGCAAGTTGCGGGCGTGCGCGAGCGTCCGCGGCACGATGCAGCCCACCAGCGACACGAACAGCAGCAGGTAGATGGCGGAGAACCAGACCGAGCTGTAGACCTCGAAGAAGCCGAGCCGGTCCAGCCACTCGCCCAGCGTCGGGTGGTCGCCGAGGTACTCCAGCACCGCCGCGGCGTCCTGGCTGCGCTGCGGCAGCACCGAGCCCGGCACCGCCGCGACCGCGAGCAGCATCAGCAGCATCAGCGCCACCCGCATGCTCGTGAGCTGTCGCCACGTCCAGCGCAGCGTGCCGCGCCAGCCGAGGGACGGCAGGTTCGAGGAACGCCCGTCGGGCTTCGTCGCGCCGCCGCCGGTGGTCGGGATCTCCTCGGCGGTCGAGGGCTCATCCGCGCGGCCCTCGGTGAACGCGTCGTGGATGCCCTCGGGTCGGTAGGTCGCCTTCTCGCTCATCACACCACCGTCCCGAATCCGCCGATCCAGCCCTGGAGCTGGCTGATCCACGCGGCCCACAGGCCGCTCACGAGCGCGAGACCGACCACCACCAGCAGAGCGCCGCCCGCGCGCTGGATGCCCCGGCGGTGCGCGCGCAGGAAGCCGAGCATGCGCTGCGAGGACTGGAGGCCGAGAGCCACGAGCAGGAACGGCACGCCCAGCCCGACGCAGTACGCGATCCCCAGCACGATGCCACGCGCGGCCGACGCCTCCTCGAGCGAGAGCGCCTGCACGGCCGCCAGGGTGGGGCCGATGCACGGCGTCCACCCGAGGCCGAAGACGACCCCGAGCAGCGGCGCGCCCCACAGGCCCGCGCGGGGGCTGAGGTGCATGCGCCGCTCGCGCTGGAGGAACGGGACGGTGCCGAGGAACGCCAGGCCCATGAGGATCACGACGACGCCGAGGACGCGCATGATCGTGTCCTCCCACTGCACCAGGTACGAGCCGAGCGCGCCCGCGGCGCCCATCAGCGCCACGAACACCGCGGTGAAGCCGAGCACGAACAGGCCGACTCCGGCGACGACGCGGCGGCGCGCCGGGACCTGCGGCGGCATCCCGGGGCGCCCCTTTGCCCCCGACCCCGCCGACGCGGCGGCCATGCCGCTCACGTATCCGACGTACCCGGGCACCAGCGGCAGCACGCACGGCGACGCGAACGACACCAGGCCCGCGATCAGCGCCACCGGCAGCGCCAGCAGCATCGAGCCGCTGAACGCCGTGGCAGCGAACGTGTCACCCATCAGGCGTCCTCGTCGTCCTCTGCGCCGTTCGCCGAGGATGCCTGCGCTTCCGCTTCGGGCGCGTTCCTCGTACCTCGGCCCGCACCCTCCGCTGCAGCTTCGCCATCCTCGGAGAGGACCTCGTCGACGATGGCGTCGAGCGTCGAGGCGTCCGCCTGCCCGATGACGCGGGCGGCGACGCGCCCCTCGGCGTCCAGCACGACGGTGGACGGTACGGCCTGCAGGGGCACGACACCGGACAGCTTCGCCACGACCTGACCACTGCGGTCCTCGATCGAGGAGTAGGGCACGTCGAAGGTGCGCTGGAACGCCGTGGCGGCGCCCGCCTCGTCCTCGGTGTTGATGCCGAGCACCCGCACGCCGTCGGCCTCGCGCTCGTTCGCGAGCTCGACCAGGTCGGGCGCCTCGGCCCGGCACGGCGCGCACCCGGCGTACCAGGTATTCACGATCACGACGTCGCCACGCCAGTCGTCGGTGCTGACGTCGTCGCCCTCGAAGGTGGTGCCCCGCACGGTCACGGCGTCGTCGCGGTCGCCCGCGTCCCACTGCTTCACGGAGCCGTCGCCCGAGACGAAGCCCTGCCCGACGACGTCGCCCGCCCCCGAGCCCTCCGCACCGCACCCGGCGAGGAGCGTGAGGCCGACGAGCGCGCCCGCCGCCGCTGCCGCCCGCCGGAGCGAGCGCGGGGTCGTGGTGCTGCGCATCACGCCCCCGGCACGGGGTCGGCGCCGGCGAGCAGGTCGGCCGCCGGCTCGCTGTAGTGCAGGCCCACGAACGTCTCGCCGTCGAATCGCAGGGACGTCAGCGACGCCAGGGCGCACTCGCGGCGGCGCGGGTCGTGCGCCAGGGAGCGGCCGTCGTACGAGCGGCGCGTGAGCCAGACCGGGAGCTGGTGGCTGACCAGCACCACCTCGTGCCCCTCGTGCGCGCGCCGCGCGTCGTCGACGGCGGCGCGCATGCGCGTGACCTGGTCGGCGTACGGCTCGCCCCAGGACGGGCGCACCGGGTTCCACAGGAACCGCCAGTAACGGGGGTGGGCGAGCTGCGCGGGGTTGCTGCCGATCGTCGTGCCCTCGAAGTGGTTGCCGGCCTCGACGAGTCGGTCGTCGGTGGCGAGGTCGAGGCCGAAGGCCTCGGCGGTCGGGGTGGCGGTCTCCTGCGCGCGCTGCAGCGGGGAGGCGACGACGGCGACGATGTCCCGACCGGTGCCCGACAGGTGGTCCGCCACGCGACGCGCCATCGCCTGACCGCGCTCGGACAGCCGATAGCCGGGGATGCGCCCGTAGAGGACCCCGTCCGGGTTGTGAACCTCGCCGTGCCGCACGAGATGGACGGTGGTGATGGCCATGCCCACCAGTGTCCCAGACGGACGGCGTGCTCAGGTCCCGTCCAGCGAGGCGTGACCGCGCTCACGCCCCCGCGTCGAGCATGTCGCCGGAAGAGGCCGCGACGGGCGCCGCGGCGCCCGGTTCGGTGGCGAGCACCTCGTCCGGGTCGAGCCCCTTGGCGACGGCCGCGACCTTCGCCATCGCGCGCCCGAGCACCTCCATCTCCGCGGGCTCGAGGACGTCGACGAGCAGCCGCCGGACCGCGGCGACGTGTCCCGGGGCCGCGTCGACGAGCGCCGCGTACCCGGCGTCCGTCATACCGCAGTTGACCCCGCGCCGGTCGCCGGGCACGGGGGTGCGCACCACAAGGCCGCGCGACTCCATCCGGTCGACGGCGTGGGTGAGCCGGCTGCGGGAGAGTGCGAGGAAGTCCGCGAGCGCCGACATCCGCAGCGTGCGCTCCGGCGTCTCGGACAGCTGCACCAGCAGGTGGTACTCGCCGAGGGTCACGGGCATGCCCTCGTCGTGCGCGTCACCGAGCGCCTCGAAGAATCGCGACGTCCCCTCGAGGAACCGCCGCCACTCCCACTGCTGCTGTTCGTCCAGCCAGCGCCCGTCCGCGTCGTCGCGCCGCCGCGCTCTCGTCGTCCCACTCACGGGAATAGGTTACGAGACGAGGGCGTTCCACCCTGTGACAGATAGTTGATCGCTCAACTATCTTGGTGACATCGCCAGCACGACCGACCCCGAGGAGACACCATGACCGCGCTGCCCACAGGCCTGACCACCGGCACCTACGCCATCGACTCCGCCCACTCCTCCGCGTCCTTCGCGGTGCGCCACGCGGGGATCGCCAAGGTGCGCGGCACGATCGCGATCTCGTCCGGAACGATCACCGTGGGCGACGACCTCGAGTCGTCGGCCGTCAACGCGGAGCTGGACGCCGCGTCGGTCAGCACCGGCGACGAGCGCCGCGACGGCCACCTGAAGAGCGCCGACTTCTGGCACGCCGAGGAGAAGCCGGTCTGGTCCTTCGCCTCGAAGGCCATCACCACCGACGGTGACGACTACGCGATCACCGGCGACCTCACCATCAATGGCGTCACCCACACCGTCGAGCTGCCCATCGAGTTCACCGGCACCGCGACCGACCCGGACGGCAACGCGCGCGTCGGTTTCGAGTCCGAGATCGAGATCTCCCGCAAGGACTACGGCCTCACCTGGAACGCCACGCTCGAGACCGGCGGCGTCCTCGTGGGCGACAAGGTCAAGATCGCCCTCGACGTGTCGGCCATCAAGCAGGACTGACCTCCTTCCGCCGAGATAGAGAAGGCGGACCCGCGAGATAGAGAAGCCGGGACGCGACCCCAGCCGGCTGGGGTCGCGTCCCGGCTTCTCTATCTCGCGGGTCCGCCTTCTCTATCTCGGCGCGTTGGGCGTTCCGTTCGTGGCCGCGCGGGCGGCGGCGTGGAAGGCGAGGATCTGCAGCTCGCCGGCGACGTCCACGGAGCGCACGACGACGTCGTCGGGAAGCTGCAGCGCCACCGGCGCGAACGAGAGGATCTCGCGCACGCCGCAGCCCACGATCCGCTCCGCGATCCCCTGCGCGACGGGCCCCGGCGTCGCCAGCACGACCATCGACACGCCGGTGCGCGCCAGCACGTCCTCCAGCGCGTCCACGTGCTCGATCGTCAGCCCCGCCGCGGTACCGCTCACGACGCGCGGGTCGGCGTCGAGCAGCGCGACCACCTGGAACCCGCGGGCCGCGTAGCCCGAGTAGTTCGCGAGGGCGTGCCCCAGGTTGCCGATGCCGACGATCGCCAGCCGGTGCTCCGACTCCAACCCCAGCGCGGTCGCGATGTAGTGCGCCAGGGACTGCACGTCGTAGCCCACGCCGCGCGTGCCGAACGACCCCAGATACGACAGGTCCTTGCGCAGCTGCGCCGACCCGACCCCGGACCGCTCCGCCAGCTCCGACGACGAGGTCGTCGTCACCTCGGCCTCCGCCAGGTCACGCAGGGCGCGCAGGTAGTACGGAAGCCGCGCCACCGTTGCCGCCGGCACCGTCGCCTCACCGAGCTCGATCACACCGTTTCCCTTCTCGGGCTAGGACGCGAGACGCCGCGCCAACCGCGCGCCGTCCACCCGCCAGAAGCCCTGCTGCACGCCGTCCACCTTGACGACGGGCACGTAGTCTCCGTATTTCTCCACCAGGTCACCGTCTCCCGACACGTCGTCGACGTCGATGTCGACCTCGCGCCATGCCTCCCCGGCCGCCCTGCACACGTCCGCGACCACCGCCCGAGCCTCCTCGCACAGGTGGCATCCGTCGCGTGTGTACAGCAGCACTCGGGGTTCGTCGACGGATCCCTGCGGACTGCTCACGAGCACAGCGTATCCGCGCCGATACAGTGGGCCGCATGTCGTCGCCCACCGAGTCGTCACCACCGGTGCGCGCAGCAGCTTTCTTCGACGTCGACAACACGATCATCCGCGGCGCGAGCGCGTTCCACCTGGCCCGCGCCCTGTATCAGCGGCGCTTCTTCGGCACGCGCGACCTGGTGCGCTTCGCGCTCATCCAGGCGAAGTACGTGATCTTCGGCGAGTCGCGCACCCAGATCGAGTCGGTACGCAGCCGGGCGCTGTCGCTCATCGCGGGCCGTTCCGTCGCCGAGATCACCGCCGTCGGCGAGGAGGTCTACGACACCGTCCTGGAGCTGCGCATCTTCCCGGGCACCAAGCGCCTGCTCGACGAGCACCTCGCCGCGGGCGACCAGGTGTGGCTCGTGACGGCGACCCCGGTGGAGATCGGCGGGCTCATCGCCCGCCGCCTCGGCGCCACGGGATGCCTCGGCAGCGTGGGCGAGCACTCAGGCGGGTTCTACACCGGCAGGCTCGTCGGCGACCTCATGCACGGCGAGGCCAAGGGCGCCGCGGTGCGCGAGCTCGCCGAGCGCGAGGGCATCGACCTCAGCGCCTCCTACGCGTACGGCGACTCGCTCAACGACCTGCCGATGATGCGCGCCGTCGGGAACCCGTGCCCCATCAACCCCGACGCGCGGCTGCGCCGGCACGCCAAGGAGGTGGGCTGGCCGATCCGCGAGTTCCGCGGCCGCGGACGGCGGGTGGCCGGGCGCGGCATGAAGACGGCGTCCTGGGCCGGCGCCGCCTGGGTGGTCGGCCTGGTGCTGCGCAGCATCAGCCGCCGCCTGCAGGGTCGCTGACCACGGTCGCCGGTCGAGCCTGTCGAGACCCCGATCTGGGTTTCGACAGGCTCAACCGGCGGTGATGAGACGCGACGAGCCCGGCACCCTCGAGGAGGGTCCGGGCTCGGTGCGTGCCGCCCCGCCTACCGGCGGGGGCGACGTCACTTCTTGTTGCGGCGCTGGTGACGCGTCTTGCGAAGCAGCTTGCGGTGCTTCTTCTTCGCCATGCGCTTACGGCGCTTCTTGATGACGGAGCCCATGAGGTCCTCACAATGCTGGTCGGTAGGTGGAGCACGGTTGGTCCCACGGGGCCTGTCTCCAGACGCAGCCGACCAACGCGAAAAAGTCCGTCTCCCAGGGTACCCGATGACACGGGGCCGCCGGACCGGCCTGATCCGGGTCGGGACTCGTGCACCCACCGGGCGGCGGTGCGACACGATCACCTGCGTCCGGAACTGAGGCTTCCCCCGGTCCCGGACGCCGCGCCCGGGTGCGCACGTTCGCGGACGCCAGGAGCGCCAGCTTGTCCGCGTCGCTCGAGCCTCCCTCCGGGTGGTAGGCGACGTCGGTTGCCGCCTGTTGCGCAGCGGGCAGTGGCGGTCGAGCCGCCGCGAGGGACTGGGCGCGGCGCTTCGACCTTTACCTGAGCCCGGGCAAGCGGCCCGCCGTCGCAACGCATGGCGCTGACCGTAGGCCGGGTCAAGGATGGACACGAAGCCCGGCAGACCCTCGGCCAGCGTGCTTTGCTGGTGGCAGACTGTCCGACCATGAGGCATGGGGGCTCGCTGACGGCAGCCGCGGTCGGTGCGATAGTTCTGGCGACGGTGACCGGCTGCGCGAGCGATGATCCCGCGGGGTCCGCCTCCTGCGCTGCACCCGAGCTCTCATGGTCCAAGCAAGCGGCCGCCCCGGGTGAGCTTGTGACGCTCCAAGGCACCGCAATGGTGGTTGGCTGCGACGACACCGGAACTGGTGACTCGGAGCGGCCGATGCGAATCACGGAGGCGCAACTCTTCGTCGACAGGGAGGCACGGCCCGCGCCGAAGGTTGCTGATGAGCTCGTTGCGACGGACTCGGGCGTGTTTCAGATGCAAGTAGCGGTGCCCGACGACGTTCCTGATGGTGCTGTGCTGACTGTCGAGATCACGGAGAACGAGGGTGCCGTTGTCCGCTCCAACGAACTCACGATCGCAGGCGAGAGCGCGTAGGTGCACGCACGGCCGGGAACTTGCAGGCTGAGAGAGGTTTCGAAACCTCCAGGACCCGATACTGACGCGCTCAGAATCGGTCAGTTTGGGGCTGTGGCGCCGGGGGTTCTGAAACAGACCCTAGTCGCGGTACGGGTCCAGGCCCCATGTTGGGAAGACGTGCTTGCGCGTCGCAAGGATCGCGCGGTCGACGTGATCGGCGGGGTCGTAGCCCTCGGCCCAGGGATGCCACTCGGGATCGCCGCTGCCGAGGCGCTCGGCCGGGTCGAGGCCGGACAGCTCCTCGACCTCCCGGCGCCAGGACTCGGGAAGCTGAAGGCCGGGCGCCAGCGGCACGTGCGCCGCCTCCGCGACGAGGCTCGCCCACACCAGCGGCACGACGTCCACCACCGCGTACCCGCCGCCGCCGAGCGCCACCCACCGCCCGTCGGCGAGCTCGTGCGCGAGCTCGTGCACCCACCGGGCGGCGACGCGCTGCGCGCCGACGCCCACGTTCAGGTCGGTGAGCGGGTCGTTGCCGTGCGCGTCGCACCCGTGCTGCGACACGATCACCTGCGGCCGGAACTCGCGCACTACCACCGGGACGACGGCGTCCACCGCCCGCAGCCAGTGCGGCCCGTCGGTACGGGGCGGCAGCGCCACGTTCACGGCGGTGCCCTGCGCCGCCGTGCCGCCGGTGTCCCCGGCGTTGCCGCTGCCCGGGAAGAGGGTGTGGCCGTCCTGGTGCACCGAGACCGTGAGCACCCGCGGGTCGTTCCAGAAGATCGCCTCGACGCCGTCGCCGTGGTGCGCGTCCAGGTCGGCGTACGCGACGCGCTCGGCGCCGAGGTCGAGCAGCCGCTGCACCGCCGCGGCCGCGTCGTTGTAGATGCAGAACCCCGACGCCGCGCCCCGCTGGGCGTGGTGCATGCCGCCGGCGATGTTGACGCCGTGCGCCACGCGCCCGGACCACACGGACTCTGCCGCGTCCACCGACGCCGCCACCAGCCGGGCCGCGGCCTCGTGCATCGCAGAGAACACGGGGTCGTCCTCGGTGCCGAGCCCGCGCAGGGGGTCTGGGGCGCCCGTCGCTGCCGCGCGACGCACCGCGGCGACGTACTCGGGGTCGTGCACGGACTCGATGACCGCGTCGGTGGCCGGTGCGACGTCGCCCACCTCGAGGCCGGGCTCGTCGAGCAGCCCGAGCTCGGTCACGAGGCGCATCGTCAGGTCGAGGCGAGCGGGCGCCATAGGGTGCCCGGGGCCGAAGTCGTAGGCCAGGAGCTCAGGGCTCCACAGCAGCCGGGCGACACGCATCCCGTCACGTTAGCCCACGGCGTGGCAGGCTGTGGCCAGCGACTGAGGGGCGAGAGGGGACAGGGTGCCGACGAGGTGGGGCGGTCGCGCGCTCACGCTGCGCGGGTGGGCGAACCGGGCTGCACGCGAGTACCCCGCCCGCCTCGCCATGACGGTGTTCGCGGCCGTCATCACGGTGATCTGGCTGCTGCTGCTCACCCCCTGGGCGACGGCGTCCGGCAAGAGCGCATCCTTCGTGGACGCACTGTTCACCGCGACGTCCGCCGTGTGCGTGACCGGCCTCGTCGTGGTGGACACCGCGACGTACTGGTCCGAGTTCGGGCGCGTCATCATCCTCGTGGGCATCAAGGTCGGCGGCCTGGGAGTGATGACGCTCGCCTCGCTGCTCGGCCTGGCCATGTCACGCCGACTCGGCCTCACGCAGAAGCTGCTCACCGCGTCGGAGACCAAGACCGAGCGGCTCGGCGAGGTCGGCGCGCTGCTGCGCACGATCATCGTCACGGCCACCTCGATCGAGGTGTGCATCGCGCTGCTGCTGTTCCCGCGCTTCCTCGCGCTGGGCGACCCGGCGGGCCAGGCGGCGTGGCACGCCCTGTTCTACGGGGTGTCGTCGTTCAACAACGCCGGCTTCGTCCCGACGGCGCACGGGCTGCTGCCGTTCGCGTCCGACTGGTTAGTGCTGATGCCGATCGCGCTCGGCGTGTTCATCGGCTCGCTCGGCTTCCCCGTCATCCTCAACGTCATCACGCACCGCCGCCGTCGCGAGCACTGGGTGCGGTCGCTGTCGCTGCACACCAAGCTGACCGTGACGACGAGCCTCGCGCTGCTCGTGGGCGGCGCCCTGGTCATCGGCGCACTCGAGTGGAACAACCCCAGCACGTTCGGTTCCCAGAGCTTCACCACCAAGGTGCTGTCGTCGATCTTCGCGTCCGTGATGCCGCGCTCCGGCGGGTTCAGCAGCGTGGAGGTCCACGAGATGTCGCAGGAGACCTGGCTCGTCACCGACGCGCTGATGTTCGTCGGCGGCGGCTCGGCGTCCACCGCCGGCGGCATCAAGGTCACCACCCTCGCCGTCATGCTGCTCGCCATCTTCTCCGAGGCGCGCGGTGACAAGGACACCGAGGCGTTCGGCCGGCGCATCCCCCGTGACACCCTGCGGCTGTCGATCGCGGTCGTGTTCGTGGGCGCGACAGTCGTCCTCGTCTCGAGCCTGGCGCTGCTGCGGATGACCGAGTTCACGCTCTCCGCGGTGCTCTACGAGGTCATCTCCGCCTTCGCCACCGTCGGACTGTCCACGGGCATCACGGCCGACCTGCCGGACCCGGCCAAGTTCTGGCTCTGCGGGGTGATGTTCGTCGGCCGCGTCGGAGTCATCTCGCTGATGGGTGCCCTGGCCCTGCGCGACCGGCGGCGCATCGTACGCTTCCCCGAGGAGCGGCCGATCGTCGGCTGACCGCCACAGGCTGACCCGCTACAGGAAGGACCCGCCGTGCCCGAGAAGAAGGCTCCCCCGCGCGAGGCGGGCGTGCTCGTGGTCGGCCTCGGCCGCTTCGGCTCCGCCCTCGCGACGACGCTCGACCGCCTGGGCCAGGACGTGCTCGCCGTCGAGCGCGACGAGCGCCTGGTCGCGCAGTGGTCGGGACGCCTTCCGCTGGTGGAGGCGGACGCGTCGGAGGCCGAGGCGCTGATCCAGCTCGGCGCCAAGGACTTCGGCGTCGCGGTGGTCGGCGTGGGCACCGAGCTCGAGGCGTCCGTGCTCATCACGGCCAACCTGGTGGACCTCGGCACCCCGCAGATCTGGGCCAAGGCCGTCTCGGCCGAGCACGGCCGCATCCTCACCCGCATCGGCGCCCACCACGTGGTGTACCCGGAGGCGGACGCCGGCTCGCGCGTCGCGCACCTGGTGAGCGGCAAGATGCTCGACTACATCGAGGTGGAGGACGGCTTCACCATCGTGAAGATGCGCCCGCCCAAGGAGATGCAGGGCTTCACCCTCGCGCAGTCCGACATCCGCAAGCGGTACGGCGTCACCGTGATCGGCGTGAAGTCGCCCGGGGTCGAGTTCGCCTACGCCACGCCCGAGACCCGCGTGAGCGCCAACGACCTCCTCGTGTGCTCGGGTCACGCCGACCTGCTGGAGCGGTTCTCCGGGCGCCCCTGAGCCACCCCGCTGGTCGAGCCTGGCGAAACCCTGAGGTGGTTTCGACCAGCTCAACC
Source organism: Isoptericola sp. Y581 (assembly GCF_059445475.1). Classification (NCBI taxonomy): domain Bacteria; kingdom Bacillati; phylum Actinomycetota; class Actinomycetes; order Micrococcales; family Promicromonosporaceae; genus Isoptericola; species Isoptericola sp. Y581. The sequence continues at coordinate 330,009 of NZ_JCAIUK010000004.1, forward strand.
CAGCGATGTACGTCACGCGGTGCGGCGACGCAGGGTGGCGACGCCGAGGGCGACGGCGCCGACGATGAACAGCGCGATCGCGCCGACCGCGCCGGCGACGTCCCCCCACTCGCCGCCGGCGGCGAGAGTCTGCATCGCCTCCACGGCGTACGTCAGGGGGAAGACGCGCGAGAGCCACTCGAGCACCTGGGGCATCTGGTCGCGCGGCATGAGCAGCCCACAGGTGATGAGCTGCGGGAAGATCACGGCGGGCATCATCTGCACGGCCTGGAACTCGCTGCGGGCCAGCGCGGACGCCGCCAGCCCCAGGCAGCAGCCCAGCACGGCGTCGAGCATGGCCACCACGACGACGAGCCACAGAGGGCCGAGCACGTCCATGCCGACGGCGAGCGCGAAGCCCACCACCACGACCGACTGCAGCAGCGCGAGCGCCGCGAAGGCCAGCGCGTAGCCGGCCACGAAGTCGCCCTTGCGCAGCGGGGTGGTCATGAGCCGCTCGAGCGTGCCGGACTGCCGCTCGCGCAGCGTGGCGACGCTCGTCACCAGAAACATCACGATGAGCGGGAAGAGACCCACGAGCATGGGGCCGAACTGGTCGAGCACGGGCGTGCCGTCGAACATCCACGCGATGAGGCCGAGCAGCAGGCACGGCAGCACGAGGATGAGGGCCACGGTGCGGCGGTCGAACCGGAGCTGAGCCAGCACCCGGCTCGCGGTGGTCATCGTGAGGCCGGTCGTGAGCGTCATCGGGATCCCTCCCCTGTCGTCGAGGGCGAGCTCTGCTGCTCGATGAGCGCGAGGAACGCGCGCTCGGCGTCCGGCGCCCCGGTGGTGGCGAGGAGGTCGGACGGCGTGGTGTCGGCCACGAGGGCGCCGTCGCGCAGCAGCAGCAGCCGGTCGCACTGGGTGGCCTCGTCCATGACGTGGCTGGACACGAGCAGCGTGCGCCCGTCGGCGGCGAGGCGGCGGAACATCGCCCACAGGTCGCGGCGCAGGACGGGATCGAGGCCGACGGTGGGCTCATCGAGCACGAGGAGCTCCGGGTCGGCGACGAGCGCGGCGGCCAGCGACACCCGCGACCGCTCCCCGCCGGACAGGGTGCCCACCCGCTGCCTCTCGTGCCCGCCCAGGTCGACGACGGCGACGGCGCGCTGTGCGGCCGCCTCCGCCCCGGCCCCGGGCAGGCCCGCGAGGCGGGCGAAGTAGCGCAGGTTCTGCGCCACCGTGAGGTCCGTGTACACCGAGGCGGCCTGGGTCACGTAGCCCACGCGACGCCGCAGCCCCGCCGAGCCGGCGGGCTCGCCGAGCACCGTCACCTCGCCCGAGACGTGCGACTGGACGCCGACGACCGCACGCATCAGCGTCGTCTTGCCCGAGCCGGAGGGGCCGAGCAGCCCCACCACCTGGCCGGCCGGCACCGCGACGTCGAGCCCGTCGATGATCCGTCTGCCGCCGCGCTCGACCCGGAGCCCGCGGGCTCTGACCGCGTCGCCGGCGGCGTCGTTATTCACCATGTGAAGAATTCTGCTCCCCGCGGGCGAGGAACGCAATGGTGGACGGCGGTTCAGTCCGTCCCGTCAGTTCGCCCCGTCAGAGGGGAGCGCCCCGGTGAGGTAGCGCTGCAGCGTCGGTCCGACGAGCGCCGCGACCCGCGCGGGCGGCTGCGACGCGAGCGGCTCGATCGGCACCAGGTAGCGCGTCATGAGCACCCCGGCCATCTGCGACGCGACCAGGCCCGTCCGCAGTGGCGCGTCCGCGACGTCGAGCCGCCGCACGATGGGGCCGAGCAGCTCCGCGCCGAGGAACTGCGGCAGCAGCGCGCGCAGCCCCGGGTCGGCCATGACCGCCGGGATCACGAGGCGCACGGTCTCGCCGTAGTCCGCGTCCCACAGCTCGACCACCGACCGGACGAGCCGCTCCCCCAGGCTCTCCGCGGGGCCACCCTCCACCACGGTCCGCACGATCGCCGCCGGGTCGATGTCCGCGAGCCCGAGCGAGGCCGTGAACAGGTGGGTCTTGTCGCCGAACCAGTGCCGCACCGTGCCCGGGTCCACGCCGGCGCGCCGGGCCACGGAGCGGACCGACGAGGCCTCGTAGCCGCGCTCCGCGAACTCCGCGCGGGCGGCGGCGAGCACCGGCTCGCGGGTGTCATGGCCTGCGGGCCGGCGGCCGCGACGACCGGGGTGGGCTGGTGTCGGGGGCACAAGGGTCATCGTGCCAGCACGACCGCGGCGGGGCCGCGCCGTCGGCCCCTTGCCCTACGGTGTGACCTGGCACACAGCGGCACACAGCGGCACACAGCGGCACACAGCGGCGGTCACTCCTACGGCACGGTGGCGATGGTGAGACGGGGGCGATGGTGAGACGGAGGCGATGGTGAGCACGAGCAGGCCCGCGGGCGAGGGGGCGCGCACCCCGCCCTGGCGGTACGCGATCGGGATGCTCGGCACGTCGATCCCGATCAACCTCGTCAAGGGGTCGGTGATCCTCTACTACGTCGACATCCTCGGCCTGGACGTGCGGGCCTACGGCCTCGTCATGACGATCTACGCGGTCATCGACGCGATCGACAACCCCGTCCTCGGCTACCTGTCGGACCGCACCCGCACCCGGTTCGGCCGGCGGCGCCCGTGGCTCCTGGTCGCCGCCCCGCTGCTCGCCGCCAGCATGATCGCGCTGTTCTCCGTGCCAACCGGGCTCGACGGCGCCCGGCTCGTGCTCTGGTTCGCCGTCTTCGCGATCCTGTGCGAGGCGTTCGACTCCGTGCTCAACGCGAACTACGGGGCCCTGCTGCCCGAGCTGTTCCCCGTCGAGCGCAAGCGCGCCGTCGCGAACGGCCTGCGGCAGGGGTTCCAGCTCGTCGCGCTCGTGATCTCGCTCGCCGTCACGCCGCTGCTGACGACGGGCGTCTTCGGCACGGAGGAGAGCACGGAGGGCTTCACCACCACGGCCGTGCTGTACGGGGCCGTCGCGTGCGCCGTCATCGTGTTCATGGCCCTGGGGGTCCGCGAGAACCCGCGATACGCCACCGACCGGAGGCCCGCCCTCTGGTCGGGGATCGTCGCGATCCTGCGCAACCCGCTGTTCTGGAAGGTCGGGCTCGTCGGAGCCTGCTACGCCGTGGCGATGGGGCTGGTGCTCACGGGCGTGCAGCTGTACGTGCGGTACTCGCTGGGGCTCGCGGTGACGAACGCCCTCTTCCTGCAGGCCGTCGTCATCCTCGTGGCGGCGGGCGGGCTCGCCGTCTGGACCCGGGTGGTCGCCCGGCGCGGGGCCCTGTGGACGTGGCGCGTGGCCTACGCCGTGCTCGCGGTGAGCTTCGCCGGGCTGTTCTTCGCCGACAGCCTGGTCACCGCCATGGTCGCCGGGGCGGTGGTCGGCGCCGGCTGGTCGGGCATGCTCGCCACCAACGACCTCGTCGTGGCCCGCGTGCTCGACTCCGACGCCGCCGTGCACGGCGAGCACCGCGAGGGCCTGTTCCTCTCGGCGTTCGGCTTCTTCGGGCGCCTCAACGGGATCGTGACGGGGCTGGCGCTGACGTCGCTCGGAGTGTTCTTCGGCTACAACTCCGGCGCCCAGCCGGGTGACGATCCCGGCCTCGCGTTCCGCATGTACCTGTGCGTCTACCCGTTCGTGCTCACCACGATCGGCGCCGTCGCGTCCCGGTTCGTCACCGTCCCCGCCCCGCCGGCCGACCGCGTGCCGACCGAGGAGGGCGCGCGATGAGGGGCCTGGTCATCACGGCGGACGACCTCGGCCGGGACGACGCCAGCACCGACGTCGTCCTCGAGCTGGCCGCCGCGGGGCACGTCACCGCGACCACGCTGATCCCCGTCGCGCCGGGCTCCGACGCCGCCGCCCGCCGGGCGCGCGAGGCCGGGGTCGCCCCGCACCTGCACCTCACGCTCAGCGGCGAGCGCGGGCTGCCGCCCTGGCGTCCCCTCTCGCCGGGGGCGAGCCTCGTCGGGCCCGACGGCGCGCTCCCCGACGACCCGGGGGAGGTCGGCGCCCGCGCCGAGACCGCCGACGTCGCGGCCGAGCTCGACGCCCAGCTCGCGTGGATGCATGACCGGGGGCTGAGCCCGGTCGCGACGGACTCCCACGCCGGCACCCTCTACGGGCTGCACGGGCGGTCGTTCCTCGCCGAGGCCCTCACCTGGTGCGCCCGGCACGGCCTCGCGTTCCGGCTGCCCCGCGATCCCGCCCCGTACATCGGCGGCCCCCTGCCCCCGCCGCTCGCCGACCAGCATGCCCGCGCCGTGGCACTCGCCGACCGGCTCGGCGTGCCCCTGCCCGCGACGATCTGGACCAACCGGCGCGACGCCGTCGCCCTCGGCGGCTACGAGGCGCTGCGCGCCGACCTCGTCGCCCGCCTGGGCGACCTTCCCGAAGGAGTGAGCGAGCTGTTCCTGCACCCGTCCACCACCGGCACCGTCCGCGCCTGGGAGGCGCGGCTGCTGCGCGACCCCGCCTGGCACGCAGCCCTGGAGCGCGCCGGCGTCGAGCTCGTCGCCGGGTGGTCGTCGTGACGCGCCTGGAGCGGACGCTGCGCCTCGGGCTCGAGGACCTGCTCGCCGACGACCTGCGCACGGTCGCGTTCGAGGTCGGCGGCGAGCCGAGCGTCGAGGTGACGCTGGACTACGACCGGGACGCCGCCGTCGTCGACCTCGGTCTGGAGGGGCCCGCGGGGTGGCGCGGGTGGTCGGGCGGCTCGAAGCGGAGCTTCGTCGTCGAGCGCGACGCCGCGACCCCGGGCTACGTCCCGGGCGAGCTCGAGCCGGGCGAGTGGCGCGTGCAGCTCGGGCTGTACCGGCTGCCGGTGGAGCCGATCGAGGTGCGTGTCACGGTCGAGCTGCCTGCGTCGTCGCCGTCGTCGCCGGTGCCGCCCGAGCCCGCGGGCGAGCCGCGACCGGACGCGCCCCGGGCGAGCGCGCGCGGGCTGCCCGCTTCCGACGGCCTCACCTGGTTCGCCGGGGACTTCCACGCGCACTCGACCCACTCGGACGGCGAGCAGTCCCTCGGGGAGCTGGCGGCGCTGGCCGTCAGCAACGGGCTCGACTTCCTCGCGGTCACGGAGCACAACACCGTCTCCCACCACCCGCTGCTCGCCGGGGTCGGCGCCGCGCACGGCATCACCCTGCTGCCCGGCCAGGAGGTCACGACCGCCCGCGGGCACGCGAACGCGTTCGGCGACATCGGCTGGGTCGACTTCCGCGAGCACCCCGACCGCTGGGTCTCGACCGTCGCGGAGCGCGGCGGCGTGCTGAGCGTCAACCACCCGCTGCAGGAGGAGTGGGCGTGGCAGCACCCGCTGGCCGCCCTCCCGGACGCGCTCGAACTCTGGCACGTCACGTGGTTTCGCGAGCCGCGGGCCACCGCCCCCTGGACCCTGCTGTCCCGGTGGCGCGACGACGCGACCCTGCTGGGCGGCAGCGACTACCACCACCCCCGCCACGGCTACCTGCCCGGCACGCCGGTCACCTGGGTCGCCGCCGCGGACCGCAGCGCCGAGGCGATCCTCGACGGCGTGCGGGCCGGGCGTACCGCGATCACCCGGCCCGGCCCCGACGCCCCCGCCCTCGTGCGCCTCGGCGACGACCTGGTCGCGCTCGCGGCCGACGGGACGGTGCTCGGCGACGTCGACGGCCGGCGGCGGAGGTTGCACGGCGACCGCGTCGTGCTGCCCGCCGACCGCGCCGGCCGCGGGCCGTTCCGGCTGGAGAGCCCGACCGGCGAGATCCTGGCGATCACCCGTTGACCGCCGCCCCCGCTGGTTGAGCCCGCTGGTCGAGCCCGCTGGTCGAGCCCGCTGGTCGAGCCCGCTGGTCGAGCCCGCTGGTTGAGCCTGTCGAAACCCGGTTCGTGGTCTCGACCCTTCGACAGGCTCAGGACGGCGCAAGCTCGACCGACGAAGCCTCGACGGGTCAGCCGTGCTCGGCGGCCAGCTCGCGCGAGCGGTCGCGCGCGGCCTCGAGAGCGTCGAGGAAGGCGGCCCGCACGCCGCCGTCGTCCAGCTTGCGCAGCGCGGCGACGGTGGTGCCGCCGGGCGACGACACCTTCTCGCGCAGCAGCACGGGGTGCTCCCCCGTCTGGTCGAGCAGCTTGGCCGAGCCCAGCACGGTCTCGACGGCGAGCCGGCGCGCGACGTCGCGCGTGAGGCCCAGCAGCACGCCGGCCTCCGCCATCGCGTCGACGACGTAGAAGACGTAGGCCGGGCCCGAGCCGGCGAGGGCACCGAACGCGTCCATGTCCTTCTCCGCGATGCGGAACACGTGGCCCGAGCCGGACAGCACCTTCTCGACCAGCGCGACGTCGTCCTCGCGGGCGGCGGTGCCGCCGACGACGGCGGTGACGCCCGCGCCGACCAGCGCCGGGGTGTTCGGCATGGCCCGGACGACGGGCGTGCCGGCGGGCAGGCGCTGCTCGAAGAACGACAGCGGCAGGCCGGCGGCCACGCTCACGACGACGGCGCCGGGGTCCAGCGCGTCGGCCACGCGGTCGAGCATCGCGCCCACGTCCTTGGGCTTCACCCCGATCACCACGACGTGCGCGCCCTCGACCGCGGCCACGTTGTCCGTCGTCGCGCGCACCCCGAACCGCTCGGTGAGGTGCGCCCCGCGCTCCGCGCGGCGCGACGTGGCCACCACGTCCTCGGGGGCGACACCGGCGGCCAGCGCCCCGGCCAGCACCGCCTCGCCCATGTTGCCCGTGCCGAGGAACGCCATCTTCACGCCGCTCACCTGGGCACTCGTCGGGGCCTGCTCGTCAGTCTGCTCGCTCACGGGCACCACGGTACGTCCCCGCGAGTTGCCGGCGGGCGGCGGGACTACAGCGGGTAGGCGGAGTAAAAGTCCTCCATCAGACCCGACGGGCCGGTGGCCTGCAGGACGGCCGTGCCGTTGCGCCAGGTGACGACCGACGTGCCCTCGGTGGTACCCGGGGTGATGACGTACGCGCCCACGGCCTTGTCGTCCACCGCCACGTCGCCCTCGCCCGTCGGCTCGCCCACGGCCTTGACCAGCGCCTCGTAGGCGGCGGTCGCGGTGTCGTCGTCCTCCCACTGGCCGGCCAGCACCTGCGCCGACGTGGCGCCGTCTCCGTCGCCGTCGGCGTACGTGAGCTGCCACGCCTCGACGGCGTCCGCGTCCTTCTCCCACGCCTCGTAGGTCGCCGCCTCGCGCAGCGCGAGCTGCAGCACCGCGTCCGGCGTGGCCTTGAGGAACGTCGTCTGGTCCTTCGGACGGCCGCTCGGGGAGATCGTCGGCGTCGGCACCGGGGCGGTCACCGTGGCCTGCGGCTCCGGCTCGTCGTGGGCGAACCCGGGCCAGACGAACGCCGTGAGCAGCACCACCAGCAGCACCAGTAGCCCCGCGCCCGACGCCACCACGATCCGACGGCGGCGGAACACCTCCGGCGACGGGCGCCCGTTTCCGCCCGTGCGTGCCTGGCTCACGATGTCCTCCTGCGGGTCGGTGCGTCGATGCACCCGCAGCCTAGGGGGCGCCGCCGCCGATCGATCGCGTCCGGCGGCCGCGTGTCGACGACCGCACGTCGACGCCGCGGCGCCGGTCCGACGACGGCACGAGCCCGCTGTCGGTGCCGACCTCTAGCGTCTGACGACGTGAGCACCACCGCCTCGTCCCGCACCCGCGCCAAGCAGGCGCGCCCCGGCTACCGCTGCACGGAGTGCGGATGGACCACCTCCAAGTGGGTGGGCCGGTGCGGCGAGTGCCAGGAGTGGGGCACCGTGACCGACGAGGGGCCGGCGGCGTCCGGGCCGCGCACGGTAGCGGTGAGCCCGAGCAGAACGCCCGCGCGCCCCATCTCGGACATCGACATCACCGCCGCGCAGACGGAGCCCACGCGGGTGGACGAGCTGGACCGGGTGCTGGGCGGCGGCCTCGTGCCGGGCGCCGTCGTGCTGCTGGCCGGGGAACCCGGCGTCGGCAAGTCGACCCTGCTGCTCGACGTCGCTGCCACGTACGCGCGCGGCGCCGACGGGCGCGACGCCCGCACCGTGCTCTACGTGACCGGCGAGGAGTCCGCCGGGCAGGTCCGGCTGCGCGCCGAGCGGGTGGGCGCGCTGGCCCCGAGCCTGCTGCTCGCCGCAGAGACGGACCTCGGCACGGTGCTCGGCCACATCGAGGCCAACGAGCCGGACCTGCTGGTCGTGGACTCCGTGCAGACCATCGCCTCGGCCGAGGTGGACGGCACCCCCGGCGGGGTCAGCCAGGTGCGCGAGGTCGCGGCGGCGCTCATCCGCGTCGCCAAGGAGCGCCAGGTGCCGGTGCTGCTGGTCGGCCACGTCACCAAGGACGGCACCGTGGCCGGGCCGCGCACCCTCGAGCACCTGGTGGACGTCGTGTGCCAGTTCGAGGGCGACCGGCACTCGCGGCTGCGGATGGTCCGCGCCGTGAAGAACCGGTACGGCCCCACGGACGAGGTCGGCTGCTTCGAGCTGTCCGAGGCCGGGATCGTCGGCCTCAGCGACCCGAGCGGACTGTTCCTCTCCCACCTCGGCGCGGGCGTGCCCGGCACCTGCGTCACTGTGACCCTCGAGGGACGGCGGCCGCTCGCCCTGGAGCTGCAGGCGCTCGTCGCGCCGTCCCCCCTGGCCAACCCGCGCCGCACCACCAGCGGCGTCGAGTCGTCGCGGTTGGCGATGATCCTCGCCGTCCTCCACCGGCATGCCGGGCTGCGCCTCGCCGACCAGGACGTGTACGTCTCCACGATCGGCGGCGCCCGAGTCACCGAGCCCGCCGCCGACCTGGCCACGTCCCTCGCGATCGTCTCCGCCCGCACGGGCGAGCCGCTGCCCACCGGCACGATCGCGCTCGGCGAGGTCGGCCTCGCCGGCGACCTCCGGCCCGTCACCGGGCTCGACCGGCGTGTCGGGGAGGCCGCGCGCCTCGGCTTCGTGCGCGCCGTGGTGCCCTCCGGCGCCGCCGTCAAGGCGCCCGCCGGGATGCAGTTGCTGGAGGCCCGGCACCTCGCCGAGGCGGTCGAGCTCGCCGGAGTCGGTGTCCGATCGGCGGATCACCAGGGCGAGCGCACTCCCACGTCGTAGGATTCCCCCGTGGCTCCCTCTTCCGTGCACTCCGATGCCCTGCTCCGGGAGACGCTTGCCGCGGTCGCCCCCGGCACCGAGCTGCGCGACGGCCTGGAACGGATCCTGCGCGGCCGCACCGGCGCGCTCATCGTGCTCGGCCTCGACAAGACGGTGGAGCAGATGTGCTCGGGCGGCTTCGAGCTGGACGTCCAGTTCTCCGCCACCCGCCTTCGCGAGCTGTCCAAGATGGACGGCGCGTGCGTGCTCGACCGCGACGCCACCCGCATCCGGCGCGCCGCCGTCCAGCTGCTGCCGGACCCGTCCATCGAGACCAGCGAGTCCGGCACCCGGCACCGCACCGCGGAGCGCGTCGCCAAGCAGACCGGCCTGCCCGTCATCTCGGTCAGCCAGTCCATGCGGATCATCGCCATCTACATCGGCTCGTTCCGGCACGTCCTCGAGGACCCGGACACGATCCTGGGCCGCGCCAACCAGGCGCTCGCCACCCTCGAGCGGTACCGCTCGCGCCTCGACGAGGTGTCCGGCACCCTGTCCGCGCTGGAGATCGAGGACCTCGTCACCGTGCGCGACGTGTGCTCGGTGGTGCAGCGCCTCGAGATGCTGCGCCGCATCTCCGAGGAGATCGACGGGTACGTCGTCGAGCTCGGCGCCGACGGCCGGCTGCTCGCCCTGCAGCTCGACGAGCTCATCGGCGGCGTCGGCGCCGACCGTGACTTCGTGGTGCGCGACTACGTGGAGCTCGATCGCAACAGCCGCACGCTCGCGAACGTGCACGCCGACCTCGCCGCCCTCGACTCGGCCCAGCTCCTCGACCTCGGCCACATCGGGCGGGTGCTCGAGCTGCCGGGCGGGGGCGTCGCCCTCGACGCCGCGGTGGCGCCCCACGGGTACCGGCTGCTGGCCAAGGTGCCGCGGCTGCCCGCCGCGATCATCGAGCGGCTGGTGCGGCACTTCGGCGGGCTGCAGAAGCTCCTCGCCGCCAGCGTGGACGACCTCATGGCCGTGGACGGCGTCGGGGAGCAGCGCGCCCGCGCCGTGCGCGAGGGCCTGTCCCGCCTGGCCGAGTCCAGCATCCTGGAACGTTACGTCTGACCTGTTCCGCCGGCCTCGTCCCGCCGTTCAGCGGGTCTTCTCGTCAGCGGCCTTGTCGCCCTTCGACTCCTCGGCCGGCTCGACGCCCTTCGCGTCGTCAGCTTTGGCACCGTCAGCCTTGGCGTCGTCGGCCTTCGCGTCCTTCGCGTCGTCGGCCTTCGCGTCGCTCTTCGCCTTCTCGGCGACGGTGAAGGTCACGGGCTCGCTGCGGGTGCCGGGGACGTCGGCGAGCGTCGCGGTCGCCTGGTAGGTGCCGGCCTCGACGGCGGGCTGCTCGCCCTCGCAACCCTTCACCGAGCGATCGCTGGACCACTTCACCTCGCGGACGTCCACGTTCTCCGGGCCGAGCAGCAGCATCCGCGTGCCGTCGGCGCAGTCGGCGGACGACCAGAGGCGCTCCTTGCCGGACTCGTCGGTGATCGTCACCGCGCGGCTGGCGTCCGCGCCGTCGAACAGGCACGGCACCCGCCCGACGTTCGTCACCCGCACCATGAACGACACCGGCGAGCCCGCCGTGACGGTATTCGCGCTCGACGAGAGCCGAAGCTCCACGTTCTCCGGGCGGCACGTCGTGGCCGGCCCACCGACGTCGAGCGGCTCCGGCACCGCGACCTTGTCCGCCGCCAGCCCTTCCGGGCCTCCGGCCAGCACCCCGCGCACCCCGTCCACCGCCTGCCCGAGCCCGTAGCCGCCCACCACGCCCAGCGCGGTCAGCAGGATCACGACCAGGAACGAGACGACCGGAGACCGCCGCCCGCGCCGGGCCGCCGGCCGCCGCGCGGGCTGCCGTCGTGCCGGCTTCCGACCCGCCGCCGCGCGGGCGCCCCCGCGGGAGGCTCCCGGCGCGACGAGCGGGGACGCCGTGGCGACGCGACGGTCGCCGCGCCGCGCGCCCGACGCGCGCGCCGTCGTCGACCGGCCGGCGGATCCGCGTGCGCCCGACCGCGCACCCGTGGACCGCGAGTTCGACGACGCGTTCTGGCGCGCACCCGCCCGCGGCGCAGAGCTCTTGGACCCGCCCTTCGATGCGCCCTTCTTCGGCGTGCTCTTCGAGGCGCCACGCGGCGCGCTCTTCGGCGTGCTCTTCGAGGCACCCTTGGGCGAGCCCTTCGAGGCGGACGTCCGCGAGGACGCGGACGACGATCGCTTGGACGCGCCGCCCTGTGACGACCGGGGCGTGCCGCCGGAGCGCGCGGACGAGCCGGACGCGCTGGTCCGCCCACCGGCGGAGCGCGCACCACCGCCGCGCGAGGTGCCCCCACCTCGACGCCCGTCGTCCGCACGTGTCACGGGCACCCCTCCGTCTCGATCCGTGCCGCCGCGCCACCGTACGACGCGCGCGGGCGCGCTCCGCGGAGCCGCGCCGCCGTCGTCCCGGGAACCACCCGCTCGCGCACGCGAGCTGTCAGGACCAGGGCGACGTATACGGGGCTGTGAACCTGACAGGTCGTGGGCGAGAATGGGCGACCGTGCCCTCCCCCACCGCCGAAGCGCCGACCTCGACCCGCGACGAGCTGGTCGCGCGCACGGTCGCGTGGTTCGACGACGCCGCCCGCGACCTGTTGTGGCGCCGCGCGGACCGCACCCCGTGGGGCGTGCTGGTCAGCGAGGTGATGCTGCAGCAGACGCCGGTGGTGCGCGTCGAGCCGGTGTGGCGGACGTGGCTGGAGCGATGGCCGACGCCGGCCGACCTCGCCGCCGCTTCCACGGCCGACGTGCTGCGTGCCTGGGACCGGCTCGGGTATCCGCGCCGCGCGCTGCGACTCCACCAGTGCGCGGCAGCGATCGTCGAGCGGCACGACGGCGAGGTCCCGGTCGACGAGGTCGCCCTGCGCGCGTTACCCGGCGTCGGGGAGTACACCGCCGCGGCGGTCCGCGCGTTCGCGTTCGGACGCCGCTCCGTCGTCGTCGACACCAACGTGCGGCGCGTGCTGGCCCGCGCCCTGGGCGGCAGCGCGCTCGGCGCGCCCTCCCCCACGGCGGCGGAGCGAGCGCTCGCGGCCGGCGTCGTGCCCGAGGACGACCAGACCGCGGCACGCTGGGCCGCCGCGTCGATGGAGCTCGGTGCCCTCGTCTGCACGGCCCGCACCCCGCGCTGCGGCGCGTGCCCCGTCGCGGACCTGTGCGCATGGCGCGCCGCCGGGCACCCACCCGACGAGGATGCGCACCGCCGTCGCACGCAGGCCTGGCACGGCACGGACCGGCAGGTGCGCGGCCGCGTCATGGCGGCCCTGCGCGCCGCCGTCGATCCCGTGCCCCGAGTCCTGCTCGTCGACTCCGGCCCCCACGCGCTCCAGGTGGACCGGTGCCTCGCCGGCCTGATCGAGGACGGGCTCGTCGAGCAGGACGACGCCGGCCGGTACCACCTGCCCGCCTGACGATGGGTTGAGCCGGTCGAGTCCCGGGTTTCGACAGGCTCAACCAGCGAGGGTTTCGACAGGCTCACCAGCGATGGTTTCGACAGGCTCAACCAGCGGCGGGGTCAGAGCTCCAGCAGCAGGCGGGAGTTGCCGAGGGTGTTGGGCTTGACCCGCGCGAGGTCGAGGAACTCGGCGACGCCGTCGTCGTGGGAGCGCAGCAGCTCGGCGTACACGTCGGTGGTGACGGGGGTGCCGTCGATCTCGCGGAACCCGTGCGTGCGGAAGAACCCGACCTCGAAGGTGAGGCAGAAGACGCGCCGCAGCCCGAGCTGCCGCGCCCGGCCGACGAGCCCCTCGACGAGCGCGTGCCCGACGCCGCGACCGCGCCAGGCCGGGTCGGCCGCGAGCGTGCGCACCTCGGCGAGGTCGTCCCACATGACGTGCAGCGCGCCGCACCCGATCACGCCGCCGTCGGGGTCCACCGCCACCAGGAACTCCTGGACCGCCTCGTAGTAGCCGACCATCTCCTTGGCCAGCAGGATCCGGCGCTCGGCGTACGGCTCCACGAGCCGCCGCACCGTGCGCATGTCTGCCGGCAGGGCGGGACGGACGGCGAACGACGCGCCGTGGTCCGCAGGCAGGTCCGGGAGCACGCCGTCACTCTACGGTCGGGCCCCCGCGACGGCACGGGCGTCCGGTGCACGGACGTTCACGTGCGCGGAAGTCAGGGGCGGGGCTGCTCCACGAGGGCCGCGGCGGTCACCTCGTCGATCACCAGGTCCGTCACGACGCCCGCGGCGAGCGCCGCGGTCAGAGGCCGGACCTTGTTGTCCCCGGCGACGGCGCACAGCCGGCGCGGCACGCGGCGCAGCTCCGCCGGCGACGGCCCCGTGGCACGGGCGTTCAGCTGGATGTCGCGGTAGGTGCCGTCCGCCCGCACGAAGACGGTGCACACGTCGCCGACCACACCCTCGGCGTCGAGCAGGGCGACGTCGTCGGGGTCCAGGTAGCCGGCCGAGTAGACGTGCGAGGGCACCCCTCCGGTGAGGGCGCCGACCGAGAACAACGCGATGTCGGCACGGCCTTGGACGTCGAGCACCCGGCGCACGGAGCGCTCGCGCCACATGGCGGCGCGCGTCTCGGCGAAGTCGAAGAACGCCGGGACCGGGAAGTGGTGCACCGTCGCGTCGAAGGCGGCGCCGAAGCCTGCGATCAGGTCGCCGGCGTAGCTCATGCCCGAGGTGCGCGTGTTGGCGGCGCCGTTGAGCTGCACGACGGCGGAGCCGCGCGTGGGCTTGTGGGGTAGGTGCTCGGCGATCGCGGCGAGCGTCGTGCCCCACGCGATCCCCAGCACCATGTCGGAGTCGAACCAGCGGGCCAGCAGGCGCGCGGTGGTGACTGCGACCTGCTGGAGGCGGTCGCCGTGGGTGGCCGCGTCGGAGACGGGCACCACGTAGGCGTCGATGCCGTACCGCTCCACGATCTTCTGCCCCAGGCCGGGCGCGCGGGAGTGGCCCGGGCGCAGCGTGATCTCGACGACGCCGGTGTCCCGCGCCCTCTTGATCAGCCGCGACACGGTGGAGCGCGACGTCCGCAGGTGCCGCGCGATCGTCTCCATCTTCATGTCCTGCAGGTAGTACATCGTCGCGGCCATGACGACGTCACGGTCCCGATAGCTCGACAGCTGGTTCGACATGACTCCAGCATCTCACCCTGCACGTTTGTGCACCCAGGTTGCGCGGACGTGCCAAGAGTGCTGGTCTGAGTACGTCTTCGCCGATCGGAAGGAACCCACGATGGCCTCCACCCGGCTTACCGCCGAGTCACGCACCCAAGCGCTCGCCGCGCTCAAGGCCTCGCAGGCCCCGAGCGGCGAGCTCGACGTCCTGGTCATCGGCGGCGGCATCACCGGCGCCGGTGTCGCCCTCGACGCCGCGACCCGCGGCCTGTCCACCGCGATCGTCGAGGCGCAGGACTGGGCCTCGGGCACGTCGAGCCGCAGCAGCAAGCTGGTGCACGGCGGCCTGCGGTACCTGCAGATGCTCGACTTCCACCTGGTCAAGGAGGCCCTCACCGAGCGCGACCTCCTGCTCAAGGACATCGCCCCGCACCTGGTGAAGCCCGTCCCGTTCCTCTACCCGCTCGAGCACCGGCTGTGGGAGCGCGCGTACGTCGGCGCCGGCATCGCGCTCTACGACATCCTGGCCTCGCTCGCCCCCGGCCGGCGCGCCATGCCCCTGCACCGGCACCTCAGCCGGCGGCAGATGGAGCACAAGTTCCCCGACCTCGCCCACGACGCCGCGATCGGCGCCGTCCAGTACTGGGACGCGTCGGTGGACGACGCCCGCCTCGTGTCCACGCTCGTGCGCACGGCCGCGAGCTACGGCGCCCACGCGGCGGCCCGCACCCAGCTGGTGGCGCTCACCAAGGGCGCCACCGGGGCCGTGAACGGCGCCGTCCTCCTCGACCTCGAGACCGGCGAGGAGATCGCCGTCCGCGCCCGCCACGTCATCAACGCCACGGGTGTGTGGACGGAGGACACCGAGGCGCTGGCCGGCGACGCCGGCGGCCTGCGCGTGCTCGCGTCCAAGGGCGTGCACATCGTGGTGCCGCGCGAGCGCATCAAGGGGACGGTGGGCCTGATCCTGCAGACCGAGAAGTCGGTCCTCTTCGTGATCCCGTGGTCCCGGTACTGGGTGGTCGGCACCACGGACACCCCGTGGGTGCAGGACCCGGTGCACCCCGTCGCGACCGCCCAGGACATCGACTACGTGCTGGACCACGCCAACGCCGTGCTGGCGCACCCGCTGTCGCGCGACGACATCGTCGGGACGTACGCCGGCCTGCGACCGCTGCTGCAGCCCGGCACCAAGGAGGGCACCAGCTCGGCCAAGGTCTCGCGCGAGCACACCGTCGCCAGCCCCGTGCCCGGCCTCACCGTCATCGCGGGCGGCAAGCTCACGACCTACCGCGTCATGGCCAAGGACGCCGTGGACTTCGCCATCGGCCAGCGCGCCGCGGCTCTGCCGTCGATCACACACCAGATCCCGCTGCTCGGCGCCGTCGGGCTGCGGGCCACCCGGCGCCTCGCCCGCACCTGGGCGCAGCGGTACGGCTGGACGCCTTCCATGGTCGACCACCTGCTGCACCGGTACGGGTCCTCGCTGCGCCAGCTCGTCGACCTGTGCGAGCAGGACCCGTCGCTGGCCCGCCCGCTGGAGCACGCCCCCGCCTACCTGCGCGCCGAGATCCACTTCGGCGTCAGCCACGAGGGCGCGCTGCACCTCGAGGACCTGCTGCTGCATCGCACGCGCCTCGTGTACGAGGTGGCCGACCAGGGCCGTGGCGCGCTCGCCGAGATCGCCGACATCACCGCGCCGCTGCTCGGCTGGGACGACGCCACCCGGCAGGCCGAGATCGACGCCTACACCGCCCGCGCCGACGCCGACGACGCGGCGGCGCTCGAGCCCGACGACGCCAGCGCGGAGGCCGTGCGCCTCCGCGTCCCGGACGTCGCCGCCATGCAGCCCCTGCGGGGCTGACCCACCCCGGCCGGGCGTACGGCCGGGACATCACCACCCGCAGGGCATCGCCCGACGCGGTACTCTCCGGTCCCGGAGAGGACAACGAGGTCCCTAACAGAAAGAGATCCGACGATGGACACACTGATCATGAACGCGTTCTGGTCCGAGATACTCGGTACCGCGACGCTGATCCTGCTGGGCGCCGGCGTCGTCGCCAACGTGGTGCTCCCCAGGACCAAGGGGTTCAACGGCGGATGGCTGCTGGTCAACTTCGGGTGGGGCCTCGGCGTGTTCGCCGGTGTCTTCACCGCGTACAAGTCCGGCGCGCACCTGAACCCTGCGGTGACGATCGGCCTGTACACCGCGCAGCAGCCGTTCGCCCAGCTCACCGGTCCCGACGGGCAGATCACCGCCACGATCGAGCCGACCGTGAGCAACATGTTCATCTACTTCGCCGCCGAGATGATCGGCGCGATCATCGGCGCCGTGCTCGCGTTCATCGCGTACAAGAAGCACTTCGACCAGGACGCCCCGGGAGCCACCAAGCTCGCCGTGTTCTCCACGGGCCCGGAGATTCGCTCCTACGCCTGGAACTTCATCACCGAGGTCCTCGCAACCTTCGTGCTGGTGTTCTTCGTCGTCGTCTCGGGCAAGACTCCGCACCAGCTGGGGCCGCTCGCCGTCGCGCTCATCGTGGTCGCGATCGGCGCCAGCCTCGGTGGACCCACGGGGTACGCCATCAACCCGGCACGTGACCTCGGGCCGCGCATCGCGCACGCCTTCCTGCCCATCAAGGGCAAGGGCTCCAGCGACTGGGCATACTCGTGGGTCCCGGTGGCCGGGCCGCTCGTGGGTGGCGTGCTCGCCGGCCTCCTCGGCTCCGTCTACTCCTGACCCGACCCCGCCGGCCGGGCCTCTCGCGGGCCCGGCCGGCTTCCCACCACCACACCGACGTGAAGGGCATCCCCCATGGCTGACTACGTCCTCGCCATCGACCAGGGCACGACGAGCTCGCGTGCCATCGTCTTCGACCACTCCGGCCGCATCGTCTCGTCAGGACAGCTCGAGCACGAGCAGATCTTCCCCCGAGCCGGGTGGGTCGAGCACAACGCCGAGCAGATCTGGACCAACGTGCGCGAGGTCGTCGGCCTCGCGCTCACCCGCGGCAACCTGGCGCACACCGACCTCGTCGCGATCGGCATCACCAACCAGCGCGAGACCGCGGTGGTGTGGGAGAAGAGCACCGGCAAGCCCGTCTACAACGCGATCGTGTGGCAGGACACCCGCACGCAGGCGATCGTCGACGAGCTCGGCGGCGACGTCGGCCCCGACAAGTACAAGTCGATCGTCGGCCTGCCCCTGGCCACCTACTTCTCCGGCCCCAAGGTCAAGTGGATCCTCGACAACGTCGACGGGGCGCGTGAGGCCGCCGAGCGCGGCGACCTGCTGTTCGGCAACACCGACACCTGGGTGCTGTGGAACATGACGGGCGGGCCCGACGGCGGCGTGCACGTCACGGACGTCACCAACGCGTCGCGCACCATGCTCATGGACCTCGACACCCTCTCCTGGCGCGAGGACATCGCGGCCGACATGGGCATCCCGATGTCGATGCTGCCCGAGATCCGCTCCTCCTCCGAGGTGTACGGGCAAGGCCGCGCCCGCGGCCTGGTCCCCGGCGTCCCGATCGCCGGCATCCTCGGCGACCAGCAGGCCGCGACCTTCGGGCAGGCGTGCTTCGAGGTCGGTACCGCGAAGAACACCTACGGCACCGGCAACTTCATGCTGCTCAACACCGGCACGGAGAAGGTGCCGAGCAGGAACGGCCTGCTCACCACCGTCTGCTACAAGATCGGCGACCAGCCCGCCCGCTACGCGCTCGAGGGCTCGATCGCCGTCACAGGCTCGCTCATCCAGTGGCTGCGCGACAACCTGGGCATGTTCGAGGACGCCCCCGACGTCGAGTGGCTCGCCCGCAAGGTGGACGACAACGGCGGCGCCTACTTCGTGCCCGCGTTCTCGGGCCTCTTCGCCCCGTACTGGCGTCCGGACGCCCGCGGCGCGCTCGTCGGGCTCACCCGGTACGTCACTCGCAACCACATCGCGCGCGCCGCGCTCGAGGCGGTCGCGTTCCAGTCCCGCGAAGTCGTCGACGCCATGCGCCTCGACTCCGGGGTCGAGCTCACCGAGCTCAAGGTCGACGGCGGCATGGTCCAGAACGAGCTGCTCATGCAGTTCCAGGCCGACCAGCTCGGGGTGGACGTCGTGCGGCCCAAGGTCGCGGAGACGACCGCGCTCGGCGCCGCCTACGCCGCCGGCATCGCCGTCGGCTTCTGGAAGGGCGAGGAGGACGTCACCGCCAACTGGGTCGAGGACAAGCGCTGGTCGCCGGCCATGGCCGAGGACGAGCGTGAGCGGCTCTACCGGTCGTGGAAGAAGGCCGTGACGAAGACGTTCGACTGGGTCGACGAGGACGTGCAGTAGTCCTACCTCGGTGGTTGAGCCTGTCGAAACCAGCATCCGCTGGTTGAGCTTGTCGAAACCACCGGCCGCTGGTTGAGCTTGTCGAAACCACCGGCCGCTGGTTGAGCTTGTCGAAACCACCGGCCGCTGAAGGGACGACGTCGCTTCGTCCGGTCGCGTTCACGCGCCCCAAGGGGCGCTCCACTTCGGGAACTTCTACGACCGGATGAAGCGATGTCGTCCCTTCAGCCTTTGCGTTCGGCTGGCTGCCGGGTGGTGAGAACGCGGTGCCCCCTCGGCTCCGCGTCCGGGCTACGCCACGACGAGGAGGCCGGAGGCGACCGCCGTCAGGGCGAGGCCCAGCACCTGGATCGCGCGCGGGCGCTCGCGCAGGACGAGGACGCCCACCAGCACCGGGACCACCGGATAGAGGGCGGACAGTGCCACCGCGACGGTGACGAGCTCGGTCCGCGTCGCCTGCAGGTAGCAGATGAGGGCGGCTGCGGCGAGGACGCCGGAGAGGGCCGCCGCGAGCCGCACTCCCGGGCTCGGCCGGGCGGTGACCGGGGCGTCCCCCTCCCGGACGGCCCGCTCCGGGGCGGGCACCGACGCCACCGGGACCAGGATCATGAGCGCGCCGACGAGGACGACCGCCGCCGCGCGCCCCGATGCCACCGGCCAGATCCCCAAGCCCGTCCCTGCCTGTGCCAGGGCGAGGTACTGGACCGCGATGCCGACGCTCGACGCGAGGCCGTCGCGCACGGCTCGGCGGTCCCCCCCGGCGCGCTTCCGCGTCCCCGGGAGACCGAACTACCCCGCATCCGCAGCCGGGCCGTCAGCCGCGCAGGAAGGTCTCTGCGGTGGTCAGCAGGAGGTCGCGCTCGCCCGCGACCGTGAAGGCGTCGTCCGTCGCGACGCGCTCGAGGAAGCCGCCCGACAGCAGGGCGAGCCAGGAGGCGATGCGAGCGGCGGGGGCGTCGTCGCGCACCTCACCCGCCGCCTGCCCGCGCTCGATCCACGGGAGCAGCAGGTCGCGCTGGGCCCGGTCGTCGGCCGCGAGCGCGTCGGCCACCGCGGGCAGGTGCATGACGCCCGCGACGGCGCGCACGAACCCAGGGATGCGGGGGTCGGCGGCGTCGTCGGCCCACCCGGCCAGGATGTCGAGCAGCACGCCGCGCGGGTCGCTGCGCCCCGCGTACCCGGCCGCCCGCTCGACGATGTCGGCGGTGCCCAGCTCGAGGATCGCGAGCACGAGCTCCGTCTTGGTGGCGAAGTAGTGGAAGAACGTGCCGGAGCCGATGCCCGCCTGCCGGCAGATCGCGGCCGTCGTCGCGCCCTCGTAGCCCCGCTCGGCCAGCACCGTCAGGCCGGCGTCCACGATCTGCAGGCGCCGGTGGGCGTGCCGCTCCGGGTCAACCGTGCGTGCCATGCGCACCGTCCGCACCGCGCCGCGCCGCCGTCCCGGCGTCGCCGCCTGCTGCCCCGCCGACCCTCCGCACCTGCAGGCGGTCGTCGCGCCGGCGCGCGGCGAGGCCGATCCCGGCGAGCTCGGCGTCCAGCTCCGCCACGGCGGCGGGGTCCTTGTGCTCCTCGAGCCGCCGCAGCAGGGCGTGCTCCGTCGCCGTGAACCCGGGCCGGCCGTCCATCCACCGCGCGTAGTCGGCCTCGTAGGGGTCGGCGTCGCGCCACGGCCAGTGGTGCGCCTCGAACGCGGCCCGCACCTCGGACTTGCGCAACGTGTCGGCATCGAGCCGCGCCCGCGGGGCTCCGGCCCCGCCGAGGAGGACCAGGTAGCGGCCGTCGCGGAAGACGTCGGCGACCCCGGCGCGCTCGATCCAGCCTTCCCGGTCGTCCGTGCGGTGCTCCAGGTGGTCGTCCGCGACGGTCAGCCGCAGCGCCTCCCCGATCGTGGTCAGCATCAGGAGCACCCCGCCCACCAGCCCGAGTCCGCCGAGGATCGGCACGGACCAGGCGAGGGGCAGCCCCGCGAGCAGGTCGACCGCGCCGAGGCTCGGCAGCGGGCTGCGCTCGAGCAGAGCCTGGAGCCAGCGGGCGAGCGGCGGGAGCACGAAGCCCAGCACCACGCCGGCGACGACGGTCGCCACGAGGACGAGGACGGGGACGGCACGGGGCTGGCGCACCTCGGTGGTCTGCACCCCGCAATTCTTGGAGCGTGCACTCCAATAATGCAACCCGGGGCCTACCCTGGGCCCGTGAGCATCACGGGCACCATCGCAGCACACGAATACACGATCCCCGGCGTCCACGTCACCGACCGCACCCTCACGGTGCCGCTGGACTGGTCGCGCCCCGACGACAGCCGCACGCTGTCGCTCTTCGTCCGCGAGCTCGTGGACCCCACCAAGCGCGCCGACGACCTGCCGCTCCTCGTCTTCCTCCAGGGCGGCCCCGGCGGCAAGGGGCCGCGGCCCACCGGCCCGGAGGGCTGGGCGGGCGAGGCGCTGAAGCGGTTCCGCGTGGTGCTGCTGGACCAGCGCGGCACCGGGCGCTCGACGGCCGTCCGCGCCGGCGCCCTCACCGCGCTGGGGTCCGCGGAGGCCCAGGCGGAGTACCTCACCCACTTCCGCGCCGACTCGATCGTGGCCGACGCCGAGCACGTGCGCGAGGCCGTGTACGGCGGGCGGCGCTGGTCGACGCTCGGGCAGTCGTACGGCGGCTTCCTCACGCTGACCTACCTGTCGCGCGCCCCCGAGGGCGTCGCGGCGTCGTACGTCACCGGCGGCCTCGCGGGGCTCACCGCGAGCGCCGAGGACGTGTACCAGCGCACCCAGCCGCGCGTCGTCGCGAAGAACGCCCTCTACCGCGAGCGCTACCCCGCCGACGAGGCCCGCATCGCCCGCGTCGCCGACCGCATCGCCGCGGGCGACGTGCGCCTGCCCGGCGGCGACCTGCTGAGCGTCGAGCGCTTCCAGATCCTCGGCACGGCCTTCGGTATGGGCCCCGGGTTCGAGCGCGTGCACTGGATCGTGGACGAGGCGTTCGACGACGCGGTGCCCGACGAGCTCACCGACACGTTCCTCGCCGAGGTCGAGGCCGCCACCGGCTTCGCGACCAACCCGATGTACGCCGTCCTGCACGAGTCGATCTACGCCCAGGCCGGCACCGGCCCGACGGCGTGGGCCGCCCAGCGGGTGCGCGACGAGGACGCGTCGTTCGGCGCCGGCGCCCGTCCGCTGCTGTTCACGGGCGAGATGATCTACCCCTGGATGTTCGAGCAGGTCGCGGCGCTGCGCCCGTTCCGCGCGGCCGCCGAGGCGCTCGCGGCCCGCACCGACTGGGACGACCTGTACGACCTCGACGCGCTCGCCGCCAACGACGTGCCGCTCGAGGCCGCCGTCTACCACGACGACATGTTCGTGGACGCGCAGCTCTCGCTCGCTACGGCCGCGCACGTCGGGAACGCCCGCGCCTGGGTGACCAACGAGTTCGAGCACGACGGCCTGCGCCTCGGCGACGTCTTCGGCAAGCTCCTCGCCCGTCTGGACGCCCGCGGCGGCGCCCGCCCCGCGAGGTAGTGCGAAATCCCGCGAGGTAGTGCGAATCTCGGCGAGGTAGTTCGGCCCGTCGGCATGGACTCGTCACGACGCCGTCCACGACCTCCCCGGCCAGTACGCCCACTCCTCGAAGTCGGCCACGCGCCCGTCGGGTGCGAAGCGCAGCACCCACAGGTCGCGGTACTCCTGCTCGTCCGGCTCCGTGTAATGCACTTCGAGCCGGACGACGGCGTGGTCGCCCTCGACGGCGAGCGGCTCGGCCGTCATCGTGAAGATGGCGCCCTCGTCGACGAGCCAGAACCCACGGATCGCGTCGTGACCGACCAGCTCCTGCGGGTCGTACGGCGAGCGGGCGTACCGCGCGTCCGGCGTGAAGAGCCGCGCGACGGCGTCGGCGTCCCCGTCGCGCCACGCGTCCTCGTACCCGGCGACCCACCGCCGCACGGCCTCCCGGTCCAGAGCCATCTCCGCAGTATGCCCACGGGCCACGCCCCCGGCAGCGTGGGACCGGTGCGGGTACCGGTGCGGGCACCGTGGGAACTGCGCGGTACCGTCGTTCGTCGGACTACCGGCCGGCCCCGTCGTCCGGCGCACGCACACATGAAGGTGACACCCGCATGAGCACCACCTCCCCCACCCCGATCCTGCGCGCGGCCGACCTCGTGGTCGGCTACGGCGGCCCCGCGATCCTGCAGGGAGTGGACCTCGAGCTGCTGCCGGGCGCCACGCCCGTCGGCGTGGTGGGCGAGTCGGGAGCCGGCAAGTCGACGTTGGTCCAGGCGCTGCTGGGGCAGATCCGCATCCGCGAGGGCCACGTGACGTACGAGGGCCGCACCGTCTCGCGCCTGTCCCGCCGCGACAAGAAGCGGTTCCGGGCGAGCGTGCGGTCCGTGGCGCAGAACGGGCTCGGCGTCGATCCCCGCTGGACAGCGGAGAAGGCGCTGACCGAGGCGCTCAAGGAGGCGCGCAAGGCAGGGCGCACCGGCGGGCAGACGGTCGCCGACCTGCTCGACGACGTCGCACTCGGCGCGGAGTTCACGTCGCGCACGGTGCACTCGCTGTCCGGCGGCGAGAAGCAGCGCCTTGCCCTGGCGCTCGCCCTCGCGACCCGCCCGGACGCCCTGCTGCTCGACGAGCCGCTCACGGCCGTCGACCCGACGATGCGCGGCGAGGTCGTGCGCCGGCTCACCGAGATCACCGCCGAGCAGGGCACCGCCGTGCTGCTCGTCTCGCACGACGTCGAGCTGGTCGACCGGCTCTGCCCCACCGTCCACGTCATGGCGGAGGGGACGTTCGTCGCGTCCGGCGCGCTGCGCGACGTCCTCGCCGACGCCGACCACCCCGCCGTCCGGGACCTGGCCGAGAACGCGCCCCTGGCGGCCCAGCGCTTCCGCTGACGGCCGGCCCAGGGAACCCGACCCGGAGCGGCGGCTGGCTCCTGTCCCGCTCCACCGACACCGTCGTGCGCCTGCTCGGCGGCGACCCGGACGTGCGCTCCGAGGAGATCAGCGAGCAGGAGCTGCGCGACCTGGTGGCCGCGCACCCCGGCCTGCACGAGGACGAGCGGCGCATCCTGACCGACGTGTTTGCCGCGTCGGACCGCACCCTCGGCGAGGTGATGCGCCCGCGCGGGGACGTCGTCTTCCTCGACGCGACGCTCACCCTGGCCGAGGCGGACGCCCGCACCCGCGGCCTGCCGTACTCGCGCTACCCGGTCACGGGCGAGGACGTGGACCCCGCGGCCGCCACGCGCGCCGCTCGGCACCTACGACGCCGGGCTCACCCCCGAGGGCTTCGCCCGGCTGACCTCCGTCGAGCTGCCCGACGGCCCGTACGAGACCGTCGCGGGCTACGTGCTCGCCCGGCTCGGGCGGCTGGCCGAGCCGGGCGACCAGGTCACGGTCGGCGGCCGGACCCTCACCGTGGAGTCCGTCGAGGACCGTCGGATCCGCACGGTTCGGGTGGAACCCCCGTCCTGAACGTCACGTGCCGGCGTCGTCGCGGGGCGCGTGCCGCTGCAGGAAGGCGAAGACGTCCGTGTCGTCGACGCCGGGGAACGCGCCGCGCGGCAGCGCCGCCAGCACCTGCTGGTGCATCCGCGCGCTGGGCCAGGCGACGCCGTGCCAGCGCTCGGCCAGGTCGGCCGGCGGGCGCTGGCAGCAGGAGGGGTCGGGGCAGGTAGAGCTGTGCCGCACGTGGGTGTCACGGCCGCGGAACCACTTGGCGTGCGCATACGGCACGCCCACCGTGATGGAGAACTGCCGGCCGTCGGCGCCGGAGCCCGTCTGCACGGAGTCCCAGAAGGTGCCCGCCGGGGTATCGGTGTACTGGTACGACTCCGTGGCCCGGTCACGACGCGTGAACGCCTCCCGCCCGGCCCACCACCGGCACACGAGCTGGCCCTCGATCGCGCCCGTGACGTCCTGCGGCAGGGGCAGGCCGTCGTTCGCGTAGCCGCGGAAGAGGGCGCCGTCGTCCCCGACGCGCAGGAAGTGCAGCGGGATGCCGAGGTGCACGGTGGCGAGGTTGGTCAGGCGCATCGCCGCGGCCTCGTGCGTGACGCCGAACGCGTCGCGGAAGTCCTCGACGGCGAGGTCCTTCTCGCGCTTGCGCTGCTGCAGGAACTCCGTGGCGACGGACTGCGGCATGAGGCAGCTCGCGGCGAAGTACGTGATCTCGACGCGCTGGCGCAGGAAGTCGGCGTAGCTGCGCGGTCGCTCGTGCCCCAGCACGCGGTGCGCGATGGCCTGCAGCGCCAGCGAGCGCAGCCCGTGCCCGCCCGGGATCGACGCCGGGGGCAGGTAGATGCGGCCGTTCCTCAGGTCGATCACGGAGCGCGCAGACCGAGGCAGGTCGTCCACGTGCAGGATGGTCAGTCCCAGCTGCTCGGCCATGCGCGCCACCGTGCGGTGCGTCAGCGCGCCGGCGCCCGAGTACCCCGCCCGCCGGATCAGGTCCTCCGCGACGGCCTCGATCTGCGGGAAGTAGTTGTCCCGCTCCTGCCGCTCGTTCCGCAGCTCGGTGTTGGCGCGACGAGCCTCCTCGGGGGTGGCGATAGCCTCCTCCTCCCGCCGAGCGAGCTCGGCGTGCAGGCCGACGAGCTGCTCCAGCACCGGCACCGGAAGCTTCTGGCTCGGCTTGACCGACGGCAGCCCGAGGGCGCCGAACAACGGCCCGCGCTGCGCGCGCTCGAGGGCGATCTCCAGCTCGGCACGGTGGGACGGCGGCTCGTCGGCGAGCAGGTCGGGCACCGCGACGCCGAGGGCGTCGGCGATGCTGCGCAGCACGGAGAGGCGCGGCTCGCGCCGCCCGTTCTCGATCAGGGACAGCAGGCTCGGCGCCGAGCCGACCCGCTCCCCCAGCGCCTCCAGCGTCAGGCCCCGCGAGGTCCGCGCGTGCCGGATCCGACGACCAAGCGTGATGAGGTCCGGGCTCACGGACGGGGCTCGCGGGTCGCGGTCGGGCATGAGTTCACGGTACGTGAAGATCGGCGAATCTTCACGGGTGAGTTACTGGAAAGGTGCCGCCGAGGCGGGGCACGCTGGTGGCAGCCCTCCCGGCATCGCACACGGAGGGCCATGCAGGGCCACGCCGACGGACGGAGCACCCGATGACCTTCACCGCGAACCCGCGCCGCACGCGACTCGCGATCGCCGAGCTCGCGCCCGACATTCTGGCTCTCGGCGAGCCGGCGGGCGCCGCGTCGCCGCGAGGCGCGACCTCGGCCGCGTTCTCGACGTCGGCCGCACCGGCGCCGCGGGACGCGCACGCCTGGGTGCGCCGGATCGCGGAGCTGACGCAGCCCGACGAGATCGTGTGGTGCGACGGCTCGGTCGCGGAGAAGCAGCGGCTGCTCGACCGGATGGTCGAGGCGGGCACGCTGACGAAGCTGGACGAGGCCAAGCGCCCGAACTCCTACCTCGCCCGGTCGGACCCGTCCGACGTGGCGCGCGTCGAGTCGCGCACCTTCATCTGCGCCGAGCGCGAGGCGGACGCGGGCCCCACGAACAACTGGCGCGCCCCGGCCGAGATGCGCGCCGAGCTCGATGACGTCTTCGCCGGGTCGATGCGCGGCCGCACGATGTACGTGGTGCCGTTCTCGATGGGCCCCGTCGGCGGCCCCATCTCCCAGGTGGGCATCGAAGTCACCGACTCGCCGTACGTCGTCGCGTCCATGCACGTCATGACGCGCGTGTCGACCCGCGTCATGGACCTCATCGACGGCGGGCAGCAGTGGGTGCCGGCCGTGCACTCCGTGGGCGCCCCGCTTGCGGACGGCGAGGCGGACGTGCCGTGGCCCTGCAACGACACCAAGTACATCGTCCACTACCCCGAGACCCGCGAGATCTGGTCGTACGGCTCCGGGTACGGCGGCAACGCGCTGCTGGGCAAGAAGTGCTTCGCGCTGCGCATCGCCTCGGCGATGGCCCGCGACGAGGGCTGGCTGGCCGAGCACATGCTGCTGATCCGGGTGACGTCCCCCGAGAAGCGGCAGTACCACCTGGCCGCCGCCTTCCCCAGCGCCTGCGGCAAGACGAACCTCGCGATGCTGCGTCCGACCATCCCGGGCTGGACCGTCGAGACCCTCGGCGACGACATAGTCTGGATGCGCCCCGGCACCGATGGCCGCCTGCGCGCGATCAACCCCGAGGCCGGCTTCTTCGGCGTCGCGCCCGGCACCAGCGTCGAGACCAACCCGACGGCGATCGACACGCTCTCCCACGACGTCATCTTCACCAACGTGGCGCTCACCGACGACGGCGACGTGTGGTGGGAGGGGCTCACCCCCGAGCCGCCCGCCCACCTGGTCGACTGGCGGGGCGACGACTGGACGCCGGAGTCCGACACCCCGGCCGCGCACCCCAACTCGCGGTTCACGGTGGCCGCCGCCCAGTGCCCGTCCATCGCGGACTCGTGGGAGGACCCGGCGGGCGTGCCCGTCGACGCGGTGATCTTCGGCGGCCGGCGCGCGACGAACGTGCCGCTCGTGGCGCAGGCGACCAGCTGGGACCACGGCGTGTTCATGGGTGCCACCATCAGCTCCGAGCGCACGGCGGCAGCCGAGGGCACTGTCGGCGAGCTGCGTCGCGACCCGTTCGCGATGATGCCGTTCTGCGGCTACAACATGGCCGACCACTGGGCGCACTGGCTGCGCGTGGGCAAGGCGATCGACGCCGACAAGCGACCCAAGGTGTTCCAGGTGAACTGGTTCCGCAAGGGCGACGACGGCGGCTTCCTGTGGCCCGGGTTCGGCGAGAACTCGCGCGTGGTCGAGTGGATCGTCACCCAGCTCGACCGGGCGCGGGGCCTGCGCACCGACGCCGGCGCCGTGCACTCCCCCGTCGGCCTGCTGCCCGCCCCGGACGCGCTGCGCACCGAGGGCCTGGACCTGTCCGACGCCGACCTTGCCGCCCTCTTCGACGTCCCGGCCCAGCCGTGGCTGGCGGAGGCGGCGCTGACCGGCGAGTTCTTCGACTCCTTCGGCGACCGCGTGCCCCAGCAGCTCCGGTCGCAGCTCGCCCTGCTGCGCGAGCGGCTCGGCACGACCGCCTGAGGGCCGCAACCCTCGATCGGGTCGGCAGTTCGTGATCGGGTCGGCAGTTCGAACTGCCGTCCCGATCACGAACTGCCGACCCGATTCGCGTCAGGGCCGCATCTCGGGCGTGAAGGCGATGCCGATGCGCTCGTAGAGCCGCTTGCGCTGCGTGTTCTGGAAGGCCGCGACGCGCCAGCCCTCCCCCGTGCGGACGATGGTGAAGGTCTGCACCTTCGACGCCCTGCGCGGGGGCTTCGTGGCCACGTCGCCCTCGGCGAGGACCACCGCCACGTCGGGGTGCGGCACCGAGACGGACACGACGCGGGCGAACATGCGCGTGCCCTTGAGGAACCTGCGGAACAGTGCGGCGTGCGACCGCTCGATGCCCTCCGGGCCGCGGTACGTCGTACCCATGAAGGTCACGTACGGCGCGTCCGGCGTGAACTGGGCAGCGTAGGCGGCCGCGTCGCCGCGGTCCCACGCGTCGACCAGCCGGTCGACGACGGCGAGCGCCTCGGCGCGGACGACCTCGGCCCGGGGCTCGGTGACGGCGGTGATTCCGGTCATGGCTTCCTCCTGCGACAATTGACTGCGACGCTGCAATAGTTGCACGCATGCACATACTTGTCGAGAGGAACCCTGTGCCTGTTGAGCCACCGGACGCTTCGGCGACGTACCGCCGATACCTCGCCGCCGTCGTCACCTACCACCTCGCCGCCGCCAACCGGCTGGGCCTGGGCGCCACCGACTACCAGGCGCACAGCCTGCTCGGGCTGCACGGCCACCTCAGCACCGGCGAGCTGGCGGGATATCTCGGGCTCTCGCCGAGCGCGACGACGCGCGTCGTCGACCGCCTGGTCGGCCTCGGCCTGGCTGCCCGCGGGGCCGACCCCGACGACCGCCGCCGCACCGTCGTCTCGGCGACCGACGCCGCGCCCCCCGGGCTCGAGGAGCAGCTGGCGGACGTCCGCCAGCTGGTGGGGCCCGCCCTCGCCGACCTCGACGACGCCGGGCGCGCGGCCCTCGGCCGGTACTTCGAGCGCGCGACCGACGGCTACCGCGTGGCCACGTCCCGCCTGTACAAGCCTCGCTGACCACCGCACCCGGATCGGGTGCGCCGGCGGGCTCGCACATCGACCTTGACCTCAGCCCTGGCCTTGACCTCACGTCATCTTGAGGTCCTAGCGTCTCGACCACACCCCAGGACGGCACGGGAGGCGAGCGCAAGCTGGCGCAGGCGCGGGAGCTCGGCGCGACCCTGGCGGTCGACTACTCGGCCGAGGGATGGCAGCACCGCGTCCGGGAGTCGACCGGCGGCGCGGGGGTCCGCGTGTCCCTCGACGGGGCCGGCGGCACCCAGGGCGCGGCGGTCACCTCACGCGTCGTACACCGTGCCCATGAGCTCGCGCACGTCGGCCAGGGTGCGGTCGGCCACGGCGTTCGCACGCGCGTTCCCCCGCGCGAGGACGTCGCGGACGACGGCGGGGGCGTCGGCGGCCAGGGCCCGTCGCCGCTCGCGCAGCGGCCGGAGCCCCTCCACGACGGCCTCTGTGACGACCGCCTTCAGCCGCCCCGCCCCCGCCGCGCCGACCGACTCGGCCAGCGTGTCCGGCGTCGTCCCCGCGAAGTGCGCGCCGATCCGCAGCAGGTTCGCGACCTCCGGGCGCCGCTCGGGCTCGTAGGTGATCCGCCGCTCGGAGTCGGTCCGGGCGCCGCGGAAGAACCGCACCGTCTCGTCCTCGGACGCCCGCAGCTCGAGCGCGTTACCGTGCGACTTGCTCATCTTGGCCCCGTCGTCGCCGAGCACGGTGAGCGACGGCGTGACCAGCGCCTCGGGCTCCGGGAAGTACGGGCGGGAGGGCGCGTAGCGCTGGTTGAACCGGCGCGCGACCGTGCGGGTGGTCTCCAGGTGCGGCAGCTGGTCCAGACCCCCCGGCACGAGGTTGCCGTGGCAGAACAGGATGTCCGCGGCCTGATGCACCGGGTAGGTGAACAGCAGGCCCGACATGCCGCGGCCCTGGCGGCGCTCGGCGTCGGCCGCCTCGGCCTTGACGGTGGGGGTTGCGCTCCAGCTCGGCCACGCTCACGAGGGACAGGAACGGCAGCAGCAGCTGGTTCAGCGCGGGCACGGCCGAGTGCGTGAAGACCGTGGTGCGCTCCGGGTCGATCCCGGCGGCCAGGTAGTCGAGCACCACCTCGCGCACGACGGCGGGCAGGTCGCCGGCGTCGTCCCGATCGGTGATGACCTGGTAGTCGGCGACGACGAGGACGACCTCGACGCCGGCGTCCTGGAGACGCACCCGATTGTCGAGCGTGGCGAGCAGGTGGCCGAGGTGCAGCGCACCCGTGGGGCGGTCGCCCGTGAGGACGCGGAAGCGGCCAGGGTCGCGGGAGAACTCGGCCTCGATCTCGGCGGAGCGGGCCTGCGCGACGGCGGCGCTCGCCGTCGCGGTCGCAGACGACGCGAGGGTGGGCGTGGACAGGGCGGGCATGGACACGGTGGCAGTAGACATCGAGCGGCTCCTTCAGGGATCGCCGCCCGTCGGCCCGGTCCGGACACGAAAACGTCCCGGCTGCGACGGGCAGCTCGGGACGGGATGCGTGGGTGCGTCAGGTCAGGGCTGCGGGGGCAGCCACCACCAGGACGCACGCATCGACATGCCGCCCACCCTACGCCGCGGTCAAGGCCGAGCTGACCGAGGGGCAGGCGGGCACGCGGCCGACGGGCCGGCTCACGACGATTGCACCGAGAGCACGTGCTCCAGGTCGGAGGCGTCCACCAGCGGGTCGTCCAGGTCGACCGTCACCTGGGAGCGCGCCATCGTGCGGGCCGCCCCGGTGATCGCGGAACGCAGCGCGGGGTAGTCGCCCACCTGGGCCTGTTGCAGCACGGTGCCGACGAACCGGCTGCCGCGCGGCGAGATGGTCTCCAGCGACTGCCCCTCCCGGATCTCGCCGCGCCGGGCCATCAGCGCCAGGCGCGCGGAGGTGCCGGTGCCGGTGGGGCTGCGGCAGAGCACGCCGGGGTGCACGTACGTGGCCGACGGCGACTCCCACCGGCCGTCGGCGATCTCGCGCAGCGGCCCCATGAAGTGCGCGAACGGCAGGGGCCCGACGTCGCCCAGGTCGGGGTGCTCCTGGCGCAGGCCCGGCCGGGCCGCACGGACGAATGCGTCCCCGAACGCGGTCAGCGCGATCTGCTCCGTCACGCTGAGGCTGAACCCGTACCGGGACGCGTCGATCAGGGCGTAGTAGGCGCCGCTCCACACGAGGTCGAACAGCACGTCGCCGTGCTGGGGCACCTCCACGCTCAGCGCCTCGTCGGCCACGTACGCCGGCTCACCCTCCGTGGTGACCGACACGACCCTGCCGTCGACGATCCGTGCGCTGACGCGGGCGAGGCCCGCGGGCGACTCGAGCACGATGTCCTGCAGCCCGTCGCCCTCGCGTAGCGGGATGGTCCCGCTCTGCAGGAGAGCGGTGGCGGTGCAGATCGTGTTGGAGCCCGAGTACAGCGGGTACCCCATCGCCTCCATGATGATGTAGCCGGCCTGCGCCTCCGGGTGGCTCGGCTCGACGATCAGGTCCACCGACATCGCGGGGTCCCCGTACGGCTCCGACAGCAGCAGCCGGCGCAGCCCGTCTCCGGCGCGTTCCAGGTAGCGGGCCTTCTCCAGCACGGTCGCGCCCGGCAGCGGCTCGACGCCGGACATGACGATCCGGCTGACGTCGCCGCCCGCCTGCGTGTCGATCAGCTCGAGGGTGCGCTCACGGTGCCGCATGCGGTGCCCCCACGACGTCCCAGTGCCGGTCGGGGACGACGACCAGCTTGCCGACGTACGTCTTGGACATGAAGGCGCGCTGCGCCTCGTGCAGGTCGGAGAGCCGGTAGGTGCGGTCGAGCAACGGCCGGATGTCGCCGTCGGAGATGTAGCGTACGAGGCGGCGGAACGCCGTCCGCGTGCCCTGGGACGACCCGTGCAGCTCGAGCTGCTTGAGGTACAGGGTGCGCAGGTCGAGGTTCACCACCGGGCCGCCGATGGCGCCCGCGGTGGTGTAGCGGCCCTCCGGCCGCAGGATCCGCAGCAGGTCGTTGAACATCGGGCCCGCGACCAGGTCCGCGACCACGTCGACCGGTCCGTCGACCACCCGCTCCACCTCGGCCACGAGGTCGGGGGCGTCGCGCAGGACGACGTCCTGCGCGCCGATCGCGCGCAGGGCCTCCTCCTTGCCCGCGCTCGTGACGGCGTACGGGACGGCGCCGCGGACCCTCGCCAGCTGGACGATCGCGGAGCCGACCCCTCCGGACGCCCCGGTCACCAGCACCCGCTCGCCGCGGGCGAGGCGGGCGCGGTCGAGCATCTGCTCCGCGGTCAGGTAGGCGCAGCAGAAGGTGGCGAGCTCGGCGTCGTCGATGTCGGCCGTGATCTCGTAGGCGTTCTCGGCGGGCACCGTGACGTACTCGGCGTAGCCCCCGTCGCGGCCGTGGCCGATGTAGTCGATGTCCGCCAGGCTGTCGTCGCCCTCGGGCCGGTGGTAGATCGAGAAGTCCACCATCACGCGCTCGCCGATCCGTGACGCCGGCACGCCCTCGCCGACGTCGGCGATCACCCCGACCGTGTCGGCGCCCTGGATGCGCGGGAACGTCAGGGTGGATCTGCCCCGACGCCAGGTCGAGACCGACCCCGGATCGGTCTCGGTGCCGTAGGCACCCTCGCGTACCCACACGTCCGTGTTGTTCATCCCGCAGGCGTGCACGTCGATCAGGACCTCGCCCGGCGCCGGCGCGGGAGTGGGCACGTCGTCGCGGTAGACCAGCTGGTCGAGGCCGCCGTGGCCGACCAGCTGCACCGCCTTCATCACCTCGGGAATCTCCGCCATCTGGCGAGCCTAGGGGCGTGCGGACCGGCGGCGCACCACCGCGCGGACGTTGCAGTTCTTCCGCACTGTACTTTCCTGTTTTTCCACCACGGAGCGACCGATCCTTCCTCCACGGCGTAGGAGCCCGCAGTGCGAGAATCAGGCCGTGCCACAGCTCCCGCCCGCGCCACCGGTCTCCCCTGAGCCTGTCGAAGGGCCGTCCCCGTTCGTCCACGTCGTCTATTACGAGCCGCGTATCCCGGGGAACACGGGCTCGGCGATCCGGCTCGCCGCGGTGACGGGGGCGCGCCTGCACCTGGTGGAGCCGCTGGGCTTCGACCTGTCGGAGGCGAAGCTCAAGCGCGCCGGGCTGGACTATCACGACCTCGCCGTCACGGACGTGCACCCCACCTTCGACGCCGCTCTGGACGCCCTGCCCGACGCGCGCGTCTTCGCCTTCACCGCGCACGCGACGACGACGTACACCGACGTCTCCTACCGCCCCGGCGACGTGCTGCTCTTCGGCCCCGAGCCCACCGGCCTGCCGGACGAGGCGCTCGAGCACCCCCGCGTCACCGACCGCGTGAAGATCCCCATGCTGCCCGGGCGCCGGTCGCTCAACCTCACCAACGCCGCGTCGATCGTCGTCTACGAGGCCTGGCGGCAGGCGGGCTTTCCCGGCGCCTGAGCCCCGCGAGCCCTTGCCGTCCCGGGGCATTCACGGCAGAGTCGTCGGTGACGCACCTCACAACGATGTGAGGTGCGGCGTCCAGGAGGTGGCGTGTGACGAGCCTTGAGATTTCGACGCTCCAACACTCGATCGAGCAGCTGCGACATAGCGTCGCCGAGGTGCACCGGGCCTTCGGCGACGCGCCGGCGGTCCGCCGGCTCGCGAACGACCTCGAGCGGCTGGAGATCGACGCCGGTGCCCTCGCCTCGTCCCCGCCCGCACCGCAGGGCGCTCCGGGCGTCCCGGAGCACGTGGTCGTCCCGGACACCCCACTCGACGAGAGCATGTGGACCGACGCCGACGACGAGGGCGTCGGCGGCTATCACGGCGACCGGACGTGACGACCGCGCGTGACGCCGGCACGCGCGGGGTCGCCACCCCCGGGCGTGCCGCCATCGGGGCGCCCACGCTGCGGGCGGACCGGTGGTGGCTACCGCCGGCGGCGACCACCGCGGGCCTGCTGGTCTTCCTCGTGTACGGCGGGGTGCGGGCGTTCCAGCAGCAGTACTTCTTCGCGGACGAGCGGTACCTGACGCCGTTCTACTCCCCGTGCGTGTCGCTCGGGTGCGCCTCGGAGCCGGGCTCCGCGCACTTCGGGATGTTCCTCCCGGACAACCCCCTCATCCCGTACGCGGCGCTCAGCCTGCCGTTCCTGCTCGGCTTCCGCCTGACCTGCTACTACTACCGCAAGGCGTACTACCGCTCGATCTGGCTGTCCCCCGCCGCGTGCGCCGTGCCGGAGCCGCACGCGACGTACTCGGGCGAGACGCGGTTCCCGCTGATCATGCAGAACGTCCACCGGTACTTCTTCTACTTCGCGCTGGTCGTGTCGCTGATCAACACCTACGACGCGATCGTCGCGTTCCGGCATCCCACCGACGGCTTCGTCGTCGGCGTCGGGAACATCGTGCTGCTGGTGAACGTCGCGCTGCTG
The DNA here is from genome assembly GCF_059445475.1 of Isoptericola sp. Y581. Taxonomy (NCBI): domain Bacteria; kingdom Bacillati; phylum Actinomycetota; class Actinomycetes; order Micrococcales; family Promicromonosporaceae; genus Isoptericola; species Isoptericola sp. Y581. The sequence continues at coordinate 364,093 of NZ_JCAIUK010000004.1, forward strand.
TGGTGCTACACCGTGTCGTGCCACTCGTGCCGGCACGTGATGGGCGGGCGGCTCACGCACTTCTCGAAGCACCCCGTGCGGTACTGGCTGTGGACCAAGATCTCCGCGCTCAACACGCGACACATGCTCTTCGCGTGGGTCACGCTCGCCAGCCTGGTCCTCACCGACCTGTACGTCGCCCTCGTGGCGGCGGGAACCATCACCGACCTGCGGCTCCTCGGGTGAGGCGGAGGTGCAACGCAGGGTGAGGGCGGAGGAACGAGGCGCTCGCCCGCAGTGGAACCGCAGCCTCGACCGAAGAACGGCAAAGGACTAGGAGCCCGCCTTGACCGAGACCGAACGCCACGACTACGACGTCCTCGTCATCGGCGCGGGCGGTGCCGGGCTGCGCGCCGCCATCGAGGCGCGCGAGCGGGGGCTGCGGGTGGCGATCGTCTGCAAGTCGCTGTTCGGCAAGGCGCACACCGTGATGGCCGAGGGCGGGTGCGCGGCGGCGATGGGCAACGTCGCCGAGAAGGACTCCTGGCAGGTGCACTTCCGCGACACCATGCGCGGCGGCAAGTTCCTCAACAGCTGGCGGATGGCGGAGCTGCACGCGCAGGAGGCGCCCGACCGGGTCTGGGAGCTGGAGACCTGGGGCGCCCTCTTCGACCGCACGGCGGACGGCCGGATCCATCAGCGCAACTTCGGCGGGCACACCTACCCGCGGCTGGCACACGTCGGGGACCGGACGGGGCTGGAGCTCATCCGCACGCTGCAGCAGCGCATCGTGGCCCTGCAGCAGGCCGACCACGCCGAGACCGGCGACTACGAGGCACGGCTGCGGGTGTTCGCCGAGTGCACGGTGACCGAGCTGCTCACCGACCCTTCGACAAGCTCGGGGCACGCCGCAGGCTCAGGGCAGGCGAGCGAGATCGCCGGGGCGTTCGGGTACTGGCGGGAGTCGGGCCGGTTCGTGGTGTTCTCGGCACCCGCCGTGGTGCTGGCCACGGGCGGGATCGGGAAGTCGTTCCAGGTGACGTCGAACTCATGGGAGTACACCGGCGACGGCCAGGCGCTGGCGCTGCGGGCCGGCGCGAGCCTCGTCGACATGGAGTTCGTCCAGTTCCACCCGACCGGCATGGTCTGGCCGCCCAGCGTCAGGGGCATCCTCGTGACCGAGGGGGTGCGCGGCGACGGCGGCGTGCTCAAGAACTCCGCCGGCGACCGGTTCATGTTCGGGTACGTCCCGGACGTGTTCAAGGGCCAGTACGCGCAGACCGAGGACGAGGCGGACCGCTGGTACGACGACCAGGAGAACAACCTCCGCACCCCCGACCTGCTGCCGCGCGACGAGGTGGCCCGCGCGATCAACACCGAGGTGAAGGAGGGTCGCGGCTCGGAGCACGGCGGCGTCCTCCTCGACATCGCGAGCCGCCTGCCCGCCGAGGAGATCCAGCGGCGCCTGCCGTCGATGTACCACCAGTTCAAGGAGCTGGCCGACGTCGACATCACGGCCGAGCCGATGGAGGTCGGCCCCACCTGCCACTACGTCATGGGCGGGATCGACGTCGACCCGGAGACCGGAGCCACGAGCGTGCCGGGCCTGTTCGCCGCCGGCGAGTGCGCGGGCGGGATGCACGGCTCGAACCGGCTCGGCGGCAACTCGCTGTCCGACCTGCTGGTGTTCGGTCGCCGCGCGGGGATCGGCGCGGCCGACCACGTCGACGGCGTCGCGGGGCGGGGAGGCGGCCGGCCCGCCGTCCACGACGAGGACGTCGACGCGGCCGCGGAGATGGCCCTGGCGCCGTTCGCCCGGCAGGCGGACGGCCGGGGCGGGTCGGGCGGGTCGGGCGGGGCCGGCGAGAACCCGTACGCGCTGCACGCCGACCTGCAGCGAACCATGAACGACCTCGTCGGCATCATCCGGACGGAGGCCGAGATGACCGCCGCGACGGACCGGCTCGGCGAGCTGCGCACACGGCTGCGCGCCGTCGTCGTCACCGGGCACCGGCAGTACAACCCCGGCTGGCACCTGGCCCTCGACCTGCGGAACATGCTCATGGTCGGCGAGGCCGTGGCGTCCTCGGCGCTGCGCCGCACCGAGAGCCGCGGCGGGCACACGCGGGACGACTACCCGACGCTCGACCCGCAGTGGCGCCACCGGGTGCTGGTGACCCGCTGCGTCCCGGCCGGCCGCGACGGCGACGGCCGGGACCCCGATCTGGACCGACACCCCGTGGTGCCGCGCGTCGAGGTCGACGTGGCCGAGCGGGACCCGATGCGCGACGACCTGCTCGCGCTGTTCGACCTCACCGAGCTCGAGAAGTACTACACGCCGATAGAGCTGACGGCCCACCCGCAGGGCTCACCGGGAAGGGGCACCCCATGAGCGACACACGTCTCGTCCGCGTCTGGCGGGGCGACGCCGACGACGGGCAGCTCGTGGACTTCCGGGTGGAGGTCAACGAGGGCGAGGTGGTGCTCGACGTGCTCCACCGGATCCAGGCCACCCAGGCGCCCGACCTCGCGATCCGCTGGAACTGCAAGGCCGGCAAGTGCGGGTCGTGCTCGGCGGAGATCAACGGGCGGCCCCGCCTGCTGTGCATGACGCGGACGTCCGTGTTCACGCACTACGACGAGATCGTCATCACGCCCCTGCGGGCGTTCCCGGTGATCCGCGACCTCGTGACGGACGTGTCATTCAACTACGCGAAGGCGCGCGAGATCCCGTCGTTCACGCCACCGGCCCACCTGGTCCCCGGCGAGTACCGGATGGCACAGGTCGACGTCGAGCGGTCCCAGGAGTTCCGCAAGTGCATCGAGTGCTTCCTGTGCCAAGACACGTGCCACGTGGTGCGCGACCACGACGAGAACAAGGAGTCGTTCGCCGGCCCGCGCTACCTCATGCGCGTCGCCGAGCTGGAGATGCACCCGCTCGACGTCGCCGACCGCGTGCCCGCCGCCCAGGACGAGCACGGGCTCGGCCTGTGCAACATCACCAAGTGCTGCACCGACGTCTGCCCGGAGGGCATCAAGATCACCGACAATGCGCTCATCCCCATGAAGGAGCGCGTGGCCGACCGGCGCTACGACCCACTGGTCTGGCTCGGCCGCACCATCTCGCGCCGCCGCGACTGATCGTCGCCGAGGTCGTCCTTCCGGCCGACACGTCAGATGCTTCCGGCGGATACCGCGGGCTGCACGCAGACGGCAGGATGGGAGCCATGCGCAGCAGCCTGATGACCCTGACCGAGCCGCAGGGCGAGCCCGGTAGCTTCCAGCTCGTCAACCCCCGGATGGTCAAGGTGGACCTCGCCGGCTCCGGCGGGTTCTTCTTCGCCAAGCAGGGCTCGATGGTGGCCTACCAGGGCGACGTCGACTTCGCCTACGAGGGCGCCGGCGGCATGACCAAGCTGTTCAAGAAGGCGTTCACCGGCGAGGGGATGTCGCTGATGAAGGTCTCCGGCAGCGGCGACGTCTTCCTGGCCCAGGACGCCGACGAGGTGTTCGTGCTGTACCTCGAGAACGAGAGCGTCACCGTCTCGGGCGGCAACATCCTCGCGTTCGAGAGCACGCTCACCTGGGACATCAACCGGGTCCAGGGCGCCTCGATGCTCAGCGGCGGGCTGTTCAACACCACGTTCACCGGCTCCGGCGCGCTCGCCGTCACCGCCTACGGCACCCCGGTGGTGCTCCAGGTCGACGAGCCGACGTACGTCGACATGCAGAGCGTGGTGCTCTGGTCGACGTCGCTCACCAGCACCGTGCGCAAGACGGCGAAGATGGGCGCCGTCATCGGCCGCGGCTCCGGCGAGGCGTACCAGCTGGGGCTGACCGGCGACGGGATCGTCGTCGTGCAGGCCTCCGAGGGCCACCCCGTGCCGAACCAGCAGTGACCGGCGGGGTGCGGCGCGTGGGCATCGCGCGCCGCACCACTTGTCGCTTCGGGCACTTCATGCTTCCGTAACGCCTACGGACGTATTGCCGTCCCCGCGGCCCAGGCGAACGACGATCCGATCGAGGTCCACGACTCAAGGGCGAGTACTTCTCGACGTCCGCCCCTGGCGCGCACGACTTCCACGAGCTTGGGGGCGACGCCCTCGACCTCGACATCGTCCAGCCGAACCTGGTGCCGGCCTACGAGTCCTTCACGGGGCAGACGGAACACACCACGGCGCGCTGGACCGGCACGCTCACGGCGGCCACGTCGGGCGACTACACGTTCTACGCCGTGGGCGACAACGGATTCCGGCTGTTCCTCGACGACGAGCCAGCCATCGACCCAGGGCCTCAAGAAGGCGGATGCGGAGGCGAACCGTCGGCGGCCCGTGAGTCAACGCCTGAGGCCGAGGCCCGTGCCTTCGCGCGTGTGCTGCGCAAGCACGGGGTTGAGAACGTGAACGAAGCCGAACTCCGCAAGAGTTCGGCTGAAGTCGTCAGGTGCGCCGTCATGGGAGTCGCGCCTTGGCGGGCTGCGCAGATGCATAGCAGCACCCCCGGAGCATTCCGCGGCGGGGGTACTGCCGTATGTACCTGTCGCCGTGCGGTGGCTGCTGCTACGGGTTGCAGGCTGTCTTCACGAGCGTCGCGGCCGACACGACCGGTCGCCAACTCTCAAGGTTCCAGGTGCTCTTGACCCGAGCGACTGCCGACATCGGGTGGCAGACGTACTGCTGCTGCATGCTCGCGTAGTTCCAGACGCCCTTACGCTTGGCCTCCGGCCAGCCCCACTGGTTGTGAATCAGGGTCGGAGCGGCGCGGCCGTACGCAGAGGGCTGGACCTTGAACCTTGCACCCTGCGTCGTGCTCACCTTGGTGACCTTCGCGATGAGGTCCGAAACCGCCATCACGCTCACATCCAGGGGGTAGGCGGCCTCATCCAACGCACCCAGATCCACCGCGACAGTCTCACCGGTTGCCTGCACCGAAGCATCAACCGGCTCGCCTGAGGCGTCGACAACCTCGGGAAGAACCACGAACAGGTAATCCTCGTTTCCATCGAGGGCAACGATTCCGCCATCGTTGCCATCGATGAAACGCCCTCCTTGGAGGTCGAACGTCGCGGTGACGGCTTCGTCGGCTGCGTTCACTTCGGCGTGGACCTGCACACCGTCGTAGCCAGCAACATCGGCAACTGCCGCTGACTAGGATTCGACGTTCACAGCCGTCGCTTGGGCTGATCGAAAGGTCTCGTGAGGTGCAGGTTCGCTCGCCGAAGCGCCCGTAGCCGTGGAGACGGCGACGAGGGCGGTAGCAGCGATGACGGCGGCCGTTCGGGGACTGCGACTCACCGGCTCTCCCAGGGGTGGTTGCGGGCACAAAGGCCCGAGCGTTGCCGTTCAGCGACGTACTGGCTTGTCGGGGTTGCGGGCGTAGCACTCTTCGCCGCCGGTGCATACACGGGCTCTACCGAGGGCGTCCGCGCGGACGAGGGGCTCCCGACGTCGGGGCTCTTGCCGGCCGAGATCGCCGGGTTCGTTCTCGGTCCGCTCCTCGTCGTCGCGGCCGTCCTGTTCGCGATTTCAACGCGACGGGCCCGTCTCGCCCCCACGCCGGGCCTGGTCGGTGCCAACGGCGCTGCGTGATTCTTTTTGCGCGAGAGTACCTCGTGGCTACGCGGCGGGATGCTCTCGCGTTCCGGTCCCAAGTGCGTGGGGGCATCTAGCGTTCGGCGGTCGAATCAGCTGGCGGAGCAACTCCACTTCTGACCTCAACTCTCTCGCCGGCCCTTCGCGGTGATGCGCACCCAGGTGCGGATGCGGTGCCCGTCGGAACCTATGCGCAACGTCACGTGGCCCGCCTCGACAAGGACCTCAAGGTGGCGACCCAGGTTCCCATCGCTCAGCCAGAGAGCCCTCTTCAGGTGTGTGAAGTCCGCCTCCTTCGTCTCGTTGAGAATCGCGAGGATCCCGAGGCGGCCGCGTTCGTGAACCCTCTCGTCGAGGTCCGCCAACGGGTGACGAGCATCCTGAGTAGTCAGAACAGCGAGGGGCGGCCGGGCTCCGGCCCGGCCGCCCCTCGTCGCTCACACGCGACGCGGGGTCAGCACCTCGACGCGGTTGCCCGCGCCGTCACGGGTGTGGAACCGCAGGTACCCGGGGAACGTCTCCCGTTCGGTCCGGTCGACGACGAAGCCCGCGGACTCGAGCCGGTCGGCCGTCGCGTCGAGGTCGGCGACGTCGTCGACCAGCAGTGCCGGGTGCGCCTTGCGGGCCGGGGCAAACGGGTCCTCCACGCCGACGTGGATCTCCGCGACCATCGCGCCGGCGTCGTCGTACCCGCGGAACCAGCAGCCGCCGCGGCCGGCCAGCTCTGGCGGCTTCGGCACCTCCGTCAGCCCCAGCCCGTCACCGTAGAACGCGCGCGCCGCGTCCTCACCGCCCGCCGGGCACGCCACCTGCACGTGGTGCAGCCGCATCGCTCCCCCTCGCCGTCGAAGTATCTCGACGTCAAGATACTTTGTCTCGGGACCGTTCCCGACGGCGCCGCTCCGCGGCCGCGCGAACGGAGAGCCCTCCTCCGACGAAGATCGGAAGCATCACGGCGAACCGGCCGAGCGGCGAGATGTCCGGTGCCAGGCCCTCGATCGCATACGTGGCCGCGACCAACGCCACCAGGAACAGCGCCCCTACGCCGAGCACGCGCACGCGTCAGCCCTCCAGCAGCCAGGTCGCGGCCCGGCGCAGCAGGTCCGCGTGCGACGGGGAGTCGTAGGCGCGGCCGTCGTGACCCAGCGCGCTGAACACGGTGCGGCCGCCGTGCGCGGTCGCGACCCAGACGGCGGGATGGCGCTCGCCGTCGTCGTCGGTCACCCAGCCCAGCACCTGCGACGACGGCGCCACGCGCAGGCGGCAGTACCGCTCGTCGACGACCTCGACGGCGCCGAGGCCCTCGGTGATCGGGTGCGCGCCGACGGCGAGGGACACGGTGGCCGAGCCGAGCGGCGGGTGCATCGAGGCCCCCGGCACCCAGCGCCCGCCGAGCACCTCCTCCCATGCCGGCCGGTCGCCGAAGGCGTTCGCCGCCTGGTGCACGGCGAGGATCCGGCCGCCGGCCCGCGCCCACGCGTCGAGGCGGTCGTGGAACGGCGCCCACGCCGCGTCGTCCGGGCCGATCCCGGCCTCCCGGAACCCGGGCCAGGCGCTGCCGGCGTTGACGACCAGCAGGTCGACGTCGTCCAAGCCGTCGGCGCCGTCGAGCGCGTCGGGGAAGGTGCTGCGCACGACGACGTCGGGCGCCCCCGAGCCGAGGTCGAGGCCGGACAGCACCTGCGCGAGGCGGTGCGAGGTCGCGGCGTGGTCGTGCCAGGGGTCCTCGTGCCGGCCGCGGCCGGCCAAGACGAGGATGCGAACGGGCTCGGGCGCGTCGTCGGGTGAGCTCACGGCCCCATCCTGGCCCATGCCTCGGCCGCCGGGAGGAGCCGCTCCCGAGCGGGTGAAAACACATATCTGAACTATCCATTGGCAGCGCTGTCAATCTGTGATGGGCTAACCGGCGCACGACGATGCAGTCGATCTGGTGGGCCCCGGCCCGCCCCCGAACCGTGAGGTCAACGATGCCTTCTCGTCCGACGCGTTTGCGTCCGATCCACCGACCGCCCGCGCCACCCGGCGCCCCGCCGCCCCGCCGCCTCCGGCGCGCCGTCTCCTCCACGCTGGCCCTCGCACTCGGCGTGACCGGGATCGGCGTGACGGGGATCGGCGCCGCGGCGGCCGCGCCCTCGGCCCCCGCCGCCGGCGGCACCTTCGCCACCTCCTTCGAACCCGACGACCCGCAGCCCACCTGGGACAGCGAGACCGAGCAGGGGCCCGACGGCCCGCGCTCGTCCGGGGTCACGGGCACCACCGTGCTGGAGCGCGGCCCCAGCACCCCGACCGGCGACAACCTGCTGGAGGGCCGCACCGACGAGCTCAACTGGGAGGGGCCGTTCCAGAACGGCGTCGGCGAGGTGCCAGGCACCCTTGAGCCGACCACGGCGGACGACGACGATGCCATGCACTGGGCCATGGAGGCCGCCGGCGAGACGTGGGTGCAGGTGCCGATGCCCGACCTGGTGCGCGGCACCCCGCTGCGCGCGCAGGTGACGCTGAGCGGCAGCGGTACGGTCTTCCTCAACGTCTACGGCGGCAGCAAGGACGTCGGCGGGGAGGAGGTCGCGCTCACCGCCGACCCGCAGACCGTCACGGTCGACCTCGCCCGCCCGGGCGACGGCGGCGGCCGACCCCAGTTCCAGGTGCGCACGCACTCGGCGGGCTCCGTCGACGTCATGATCGCCGACGCCACGGTGCAGCGCCTCCAGCCCGGCGAGATCACTTTCCCGGGCGACGTCACCGACTCCGTGACGAAGGTCAGCGCCAGCGCCGAGAACGCCCCCGACGAGGCGGCCGCCAACCTCGCCGACGGCGACGTCAGCACCAAGTGGCTCGCGGGTGACACGACCGCCACCGTGACGTACGAGATGAAAAAGGCGGTGCCCGTCGCCACCTACGCGCTGGCCTCCGCGGGCGACGCCCCCGAGCGGGACCCGCGCGCCTGGAAGCTGGAGGGGTCGAAGGACGGCGAGAGCTGGACCACGCTCGACACCCGCCGCAACCAGGGCTTCGCCGAGCGGCTCGAGACCCGGCAGTACTCCGTCGACGAGCCGCAGGAGCTCCGCTTCTACCGGCTGAAGATCACCGAGAACTCCGGCGCCGACGGCACCCAGCTCGCCGAGTGGCTGCTGTCCGGAGAGGCCGTCGAGCCCACGCCGATGGCGACGACGCTCGGCTCCGGGCCGTCCAGCGCGTACGCGGCGAAGACCGAGGCGGGCTGGACCGGCGTGCACGCCCTGCGCTACGCGGGGAGCCAGACCGCCGAGGACCGCGGGTACGCGGACAACCGCGTGCTCGACGTCGACGTGCCCGTGGGCGACGACACGCAGCTGTCGTACGCGCTCTTCCCCGAGGCGTCGGAGAAGGACCAGTCGTACGCGAGCACCCACGTCGCCGTCGACCTCGCGTTCACCGACGGCACGTACCTGAGCGACCTCGGGGCCACCGACCAGCACGGCTTCGGCCTGAGCCCGCAGGGCCAGGGCGACGCGAAGGTGCTGTACACCAACCAGTGGAACGCCGTCCGCGCGAACCTGGGCCAGGTGGCCGCGGGCAAGACGGTCGACCGCGTCCTGCTCGGCTACGACAAGGACGCCGGCCCGGCCGACTTCAGCGGCTGGATCGACGACGTCGAGATCGGCGCGGCCCCCGAGGCCAACACCTCCGCGCGCCCGTCCGACCACGTGGTCACGACGCGCGGCACCAACTCCAGCGGGGACTTCTCGCGCGGCAACAACTTCCCCGCCACGGCGGTGCCGCACGGCTTCAACTTCTGGACGCCGTCGACCGACGCCGGGGCCAGCAACTGGCTGTACCAGTACCAGCGGAACAACGACGGCCAGAACCGGCCCACGATCCAGTCGTTCAACCTGAGCCACGAGCCCAGCCCGTGGATCGCCGACAGGCAGACGTTCCAGGTGATGCCGTCGGCCGCCCAGGGCGTTCCCGACGCGGCCCGCGACGTCCGGGCGCAGACCTTCAGCCACGACAACGAGGTGGCGCGCGCGCACTACTACGGCGTCACCTTCGACGACGGCATGAAGACCGAGATCACGCCGACCGACCACGCCGCGATGTTCCGGTTCACGTTCACCGGCGACGAGTCGAACGTGCTGTTCGACAACGTCAGCAACGAGGGTGGGCTGACCCTCGACCCGGAGGCGGGCACCCTGTCGGGCTACACCGACGTCGCGAGCGGCCAGAGCAACGGCCTCAAGCGGATGTACGTCTACGCCGCGTTCGACCGCCCCGCCACCGCCGGCGACAAGCTCTCCCCCGGCAGCCGCGACGACGTCGCGGGCTACCTGAAGTTCGACACGTCCCAGAGCAGGACGGTCGAGATGCGGATCGCGACGTCGCTGATCGGCGTCGAGCAGGCGAAGCGCAACCTCGCGCTCGAGATCGCCGGCGACGACACCTTCGAGTCCGTGCGCGACCGCGCGCAGGACCTGTGGGACGCCAAGCTCGGCGTGATCGACGTCGAGGGCGCGAGCGAGGACCAGCTCACCACGCTGTACTCCAACCTCTACCGCCTGAACCTCTACCCGAACTCCGGGCACGAGAACGTGGGCACCGCGGCCGAGCCGGAGTGGCAGCACGTCGACCAGTCCAGCTCCGACCTCGACCCCGCGCCGGAGGGCACCACGGCCACGAAGACCGGGGCGGAGATCGTCGACGGCAAGGTCTACGTCAACAACGGCTTCTGGGACACCTATCGCACCGCGTGGCCGGCGTACTCGCTGCTCTACCCGGGCGACGCCGCGGAGATGGTCGACGGGTTCACCCAGCAGTACGCCGACGGCGGCTGGGTGTCGCGCTGGTCCGCCCCGGGCTACGCGAACTCCATGACCGGCACCAGCTCGGACGTGTCGTTCGCGGACGCGTACGTCAAGGGGGTCGTCGGCGCGGACGGTGACGGCATCGACGTGCAGCGGGCGTACGACGCGGCGCTGAAGAACGCGTCCGTGGCGCCGCCGAACGAGCACGTGGGCCGCAAGGGCCAGGAGCAGGCGACGTTCCTCGGGTACACCCCGGCGGAGACCCACGAGAGCGTGTCGTGGTCGCTGGAGGACTACCTCAACGACTACGGCATCGCCACGATGTCGAAGAAGCTGCTGGACTCCTCCGACGCGTCCGACCCGCGCCACCAGGAGTACGCGGACAACCACGAGTACTACCTCAACCGCGCACAGAACTACGTCAAGCTCTTCGACCCCGAGACCGGGTTCTTCCGGGCCAAGGACGCCGACGGCAGCTGGGAGCAGTCGGCGGCGGACTTCGACCCGCGCGACTGGGGCAGCCCGTTCACCGAGACCGACGGCTGGAACTTCGCGTTCCACGCCGTCCAGGACGGCCAGGGTCTGGCCAACCTGTACGGCGGCCGCGGGCAGCTCGCCGACAAGCTCGACGAGTTCTTCGCGACGCCCGAGACGGCGCAGTTCCCGGGCGCCTACGGCGGCGTCATCCACGAGATGCGCGAGGCCAAGGCCGTCCGCATGGGCCAGTGGGGCCTGAGCAACCAGGTCTCGCACCACATCCCGTACCTGTACAACGCCACCGGCCAGCCGTCGAAGACGCAGGCGATCGTCCGCGAGGCGCTCGCGCGTGGCTTCGTCGGCAGCGACATCGGCCAGGGCTACCCTGGCGACGAGGACAACGGGGAGATGTCGGGCTGGCAGGTCTTCAGCTCCCTCGGGTTCTACCCGCTGCAGGTGGGCAGCCCGACGTACGCCATCGGCTCACCGCTGTTCACCAAGGCCACCATCCACCTCGCCGACGGCAAGGACCTGGTGATCGACGCGCCCGAGAACAGCGCCACGAACGTCTACGTCCAGGGCGTCACGGTGAACGGCGAGCCGCAGAGCTCGACGTCGCTCACGCACGAGCAGCTCACCCGGGGCGGCACCATCGAGTTCGCCATGGGCCCCCAGCCGTCGGCCTGGGGTACCGGCGAGGACGACGTGACGCCGTCGATCACGCAGGGCGACAAGGTGCCCGACCCGCTCACCGACGTCACCGGCCCGAAGGCCGGCAAGGCGAGCACGGACGACGACGTCGCCAAGGCCGAGCGGCTGTTCGACGACACGTCCGGCACGTCGACGACGTTCACGTCGCCGAAGCCCACCGTGGCGTACAAGCTGTCCGGACCCCCGGCCCGGGCGACGATGTACACGCTCACGTCGGGGGACGAGAAGGGCGGCGACCCGAAGGCGTGGAAGCTGCAGGGCTCGTCCGACGGCAAGCGCTGGGTCACCCTCGATACCCGTCGCGGGCAGAAGTTCGCCGAGCGTCAGCAGACGCGAGCCTTCTCCGTGGCGGACCCGGGGATCTACGGGCACTACCGGCTCGTCGTGACGAAGTCTCAGGACGCAGCCACCTCGCTGTCCGAGCTGGAGCTGCTGGCGCACCAGCCGCTCGTCGCGGAGATCTCCGAGGTCGTCGACGAGGCCAGGCACGACCGCGAGATCCCCGCGCGCACCGCGCGGGAGCTCGGCGAGATCCTCGACGCCGCCCAGGAGGCGGAGGACGCCGGGGACACCGACGGGGTGCGCGCCCAGGTGCGGGCCCTCAAGGCCGCGATGGACGCGATGCCGAGCAAGCGGCTCCCCGACCGGGTCCGCGAGGACCTCGAGCTGGTCGTGTCGCTGTGGGTCGGGGCCGGCGAGGGCCTCGACCAGATCCGGGCGCAGGTCGGCGACCTGACCCGCAGCGGGGACGTCGCCAAGGGCGTCTCGCGCACCCTCCTGGGCCTCGTCGACCAGGCGCAGGACGCCGCGGACGGGAGCCACTCGGCCCCGCTCGCGGAGGCGCTGGCCGACATGCGGTCCGCCATCGACACAGCGAAGGAGAAGAAGGTGAGCAGGCTCGCGAAGGCGGCGCTGCTGCCACTCGTCGACGCCCTGATCGAGTCGCCGCCGTCGGCGGTGCGGGCGACCCGCGCCGCCGAGGTGCTCATGAGCGACTACGACACCGACAAGGCGTGGTGGCCGTCGTCGTGGTGGAACTCCGCCGTCGCGACGGAGACCGTCATCGAGTACATGCAGCGCACCGGCGACACCAGCTACCTGCCGCAGGTGGACCGCACCTTCGAGCGCAACAAGGGAGCGTTCCCTGCCGGCGAGCTCTCTGGCGACGAGCTCTGGGGCAACTTCACCAGCCGGGCGATCGACGACTCGGAGTGGTGGGGCCTGGCCTGGATCCAGGCGTACGACCTCACCGGCGACCAGAAGTACCTGGACATGGCCGAGACCATCGGTGAGTTCGTGCACGGGTACTGGGACACGAGCACCTGCGGCGGCGGCGTGTGGTGGGACCACGAGCGCACCTACAAGAACGCCATCACCAACGGGCTCTGGGTGCGCCTGACGGCCGAGCTGCATCACCGCATCGACGGTGACACGCAGTGGCTCGACCGCTCGCAGGAGGGCTGGGACTGGCTCACGTCCAGCGGCATGATCAACTCCGACGGCCTGGTGAACGACGGCCTCACCGCCGACTGCGAGAACAACGGCGGGACGGTCTGGAGCTACAACCAGGGCCTGTTCCTGGGCGGCGGCCTGGAGCTGTACCGGGCCACCGGCGACGCAGACGTCCTCGACACGGTGCGCGGGCTGGCCGACGCCGGCACCACGGCGCCGGAGCTGGTGACCGACGGGGTGCTCACGGAGTCGTGCGACGCCAAGGGCACGTGCGACGACAACCAGAAGCAGTTCAAGGGCATCTTCATGCGGTACCTGGGTGACCTCAACGATGCCGTGGACGACCACCCGTACCAGGAGTTCGTCGACCGTCAGGCGGCGTCCGTGTGGGCGCACGACCGCAACGGCGAGGACCGCCTCGGCCTGCGCTGGGCCGGCGGCAACGGCACGGAGAAGGCCAACGTGTTCGACTGGCGCACCCAGGCGAGCGGGCTGAGCGCCCTGCTGGCGAACCTGCCGGCGGAGTAACCCGCCGGGGTTGATGGGCCGAGATAGAGAAGCTGAACCCGCGAGATAGAGAAGCTCGGACGAGGTCGCACACGTGCGGCCTCGTCCGAGCTTCTCTATCTCGCGGGTTCAGCTTCTCTATCTCGGCACGCCCGACGGTCAGCGGGCGAAGAGACGCACGAGCGTCTCGACCCGTTCCTCCTGGTTCCCGGCCGAGAGCCGGTCGGCCCGGTGCAGCGTGACGAGGCCGTGCACGGCGCCCCAGAGCACCTCCGCCGTCGTCCCGACGTCCGCGACCGGGGGGTCGAGGCTGCGCAGCATGCTCGCGATCGCCTCGAACCCCTCGCGCATGACCGCCGGGGTCTCGTCCGACGCGAACGGGACCACGACGGGCAGCAGGAACATGGCGTCGTAGGTGGCCGGGTGGCGGTCGGCGAAGTCGACGTAGGCGGTCACGAGCGCCCGGACCCGCTCGGCGTCGGACGCCTCGGGGCCGAGCGCCGACGCGCTCAGCGCCGCCGCGAACTCCTCGAAGCCGGCGAGCGCGACGGCGGTGACGATCTCCGTCCTGCCCTGCGGGAAGTGCCCGTACAGCACGGGCTGGCTGTACTCGATCGCGTCCGCGAGGCGCCGGGTCGTCACGGCCTCCCAGCCCTGCTCCTCGGCGAGGTGCCGGGCGGCGGCGACGATCCGGTCCCGGCGTTCCTCGAGCTGACGGGCTCGGCGTGCTGCGGCGGGGGTCGGCATGACATCGACCCTAGCACTGCTAGCGCATCTCTGATACGTTCTCAAGCGCCGCTAGATCTAGCGGCGCTAGACAGCGGAGGAGCCGGTCATGGAATGGTTGCCGATCGTCGCGGTCGTGGTCGTCGGGCTGATGGTGGGGGTGGAGCTGTCGGTCGCGTTCGTGATGAACCCGATCTTCGAGGGCCTGCCCGAGGACGCCGGGATCCTCGCCCGCGCCCACGGTGGCCGGATGCTCGGCCGCCTCATGCCGTTCTGGTACATCGGCTCGACGCTCCTGGTCGCCGGCACCGCGCTCGTCAGGCCCGACGCCGCGGCCCCCGCCTGGACCGCCGTCGGGCTGATGCTCGTCAGCGTGGTGCTGTCCGTCGCGCTGCTGGTCCCGATCAACAACCGGTCGAAGAACGTGACGCCCGAGACCGCGCCTGCCGACTACCAGGAGCAGAAGAGCCGGTGGGACCGCCTGCACCTGGTGCGCCTCGCCCTGATCGTCGCCGCGTTCGTGCTGGCGACCGTCGCCGCCGCGCGGTGACGGCCGCGCTCACGCCTCCAGCAGCACCGCCGACCCCTGACCGCCGCCGCCGCACAACGCGGCGACGCCCACGGACCCGGGCCCGACCTCCTGCAGCCGCCGGGCCAGGTGCCCCACGACCCGTGCTCCGGACGCCCCGATCGGGTGCCCCAGCGCGATGGCCCCGCCATGGGCGTTGACCAGCTCCGGGTCGAGCCCGAGCATGTCCGCCGACGCGAGCACCACGGCGGCGAACGCCTCGTTGATCTCGACGGCGGCGAGGTCGCGGGGCGCCAGGCCGGCCCGCTCGCAGGCCGCGGTGATCGCGTTGGCCGGCTGCGCGTGCAGGCCCACGTCCGGCCCCGCGACCAGCGCGTGCCCCCGCACCCGCACGCCGGTCAGGCCGCGCGCGGCGGCCACCTCGTCCGCGACGAGCACCAGCGCCGCGGCGCCGTCCGAGATCTGCGACGCGTTCCCCGCGGTGATCGTGCCCTCGGGGCGGAACGCCGGGCGCAGGCGGCCCAGGCCCTCGAGGGTCGAGTCGGGCCGCACGCCGTCGTCGGCGTCCACGGTCACCGACCCGCGGCGCCCCGGCACCTCGAACGGCACGATCTCCTCGGCCAGCAGCTCGGCCGCCTTCGCCGCCCGCGTGTGCGAGGCCGCGGCCAGGGCGTCCTGCGCCTCGCGCGTGTTCCACGCGGCGGCGGCCATGCTCTCCCCGTGCCGCTCGGTGCTCAGCCCCATCGAGTCGCGCTCGAACGCGTCGGTGAGGCCGTCGTGCGTCATCGTGTCGATCAGCTCCACCGGGCCGAACTTCTGCCCGGCCCGCGAGCCCACCCACGCGTGCGGGGCCAGCGTCATCGACTCCATGCCCACCACGGCCACCACCTGCGCCTCGCCGCCCGCGATCAGCCGGTGCGCCTGCACCACCGCCTCCGCCCCGGACAGGCAGACGGCGTTGAGCGTCACGGCCGGCGCCGTCATCGGCACCCCCGCCCCGACGCCCGCCTGCCGGGCCGGATTCTGCCCGGCGCCGCCCTGCAGCACCTGACCGCCGATCACGACGTCCACCTCGCCCGGCTCGACGCCCGCCGCCGCCAGCGCCCCGGCGAGCGCGTGCGCGCCCAGCGCGGTGGCCGGCACTGCGGCGAACGCGCCGTTCGAGCGGACGAACGGCGTGCGGCGGTACCCCACGATCACGCTCATGATGACTGCTCCCCTCGGTCGATGGTTGAGCTTGCGCCGTCCTGAGCCTGTCGAAGGGTCGAAACCCTGGTCTCGACAGGCTCGACCGGCAGGACGGACTCCTCCAGCTCCACGACCAGCTCCCCCTCGGTGGCCTCGCGCACCTCGTCGACGGTGACGCCGGGCGCGAGCCGCCGGAGCACGAACACGGCCTCGAGCCCGTGGTCCGTCACGTCCAGCACGGCCCGGTCGGTGACGACCCGGTCGACCACGCCCTCCCCCGTCAGCGGCAGGGTGCAGCGGCCGCGCAGCTTGGGCGTGCCGTCGCGGGCCACGTGGTCCATGAGCGCGACGATGCGCCGGGCGCCGACCACGAGGTCCATCGCGCCGCCCATCCCCTTGACGAGCTTGCCGGGCACGGTCCAGCTCGCGAGGTCGCCGGTGGCAGACACCTGCAACGCCCCCAGGATCGCGATGTCCACGTGCCCGCCGCGGATCATCGCGAACGAGTCGGCCGCGTCGAAGAAGCTCGCGCCCGGCATCGCGGTGACCGTCTGCTTGCCCGCGTTGATGAGGTCCGCGTCCTCCTCGCCCTCCACCGGGAACGGCCCGATGCCGAGCAGGCCGTTCTCGCTCTGCAGCGTGATCCCGACGCCGGGCGGCAGGTGGTTCGCCACCAGCGTCGGGATGCCGATGCCCAGGTTGACGTAGTCGCCGTCGCGCAGCTCGGCCGCGGCGACCGCGGCCATCTGGTCGCGCGTCCAGGTCATGCCGCACCTCCATGCTCTACGCCGGTTGCGCTGGTCGAAACCCCTTCGCTGGTTGAGCCTGTCGAAACCCGGGTTTCGACAGGCTCAACCGGCGGGGTGGTCTCGACAGGCTCAGCCAGCGGGCGCACCGTGCGCTGCTCGATGTCCTTGACCCGCTCGCGCGCCAGCACCAGGCGGTTCGTGTAGATGCCGGGAGTCACCACGACGTCCGGGTCGATCGGCTCGTCCGTGATCTCCTCCGCCTCGACCACCGTCACGCGCCCCGCCGTCGCGATCACGGGGTTGAAGTTGCGTGCCGTGTACCGGTAGACGAGGTTGCCGAACCGGTCGGCCCGCCGGGCGTGCACCAGCGACAGATCGGCCACGATCGCCCGCTCCAGCACGTACCGACGGCCGTCGATCTCGTCCACGGGCTTGCCCTCGGCCACGGGTGTGCCCACGCCCGTCGGGGTGTAGAAGGCGGGGATGCCCGCACCGCCCGCCCGCAGGCGCTCGGCGAGCGTGCCCTGCGGCACGAACTCGACCTCGAGCTCGCCGTCCAGGTACTGCTGCGCGAACAGCTTGTTCTCCCCCACGTACGAGGCCAACACCCTGCGCACCTGGTCGTTCTCCAGCAGGATCCCGAGCCCCTTGCCGTCCACGCCCATGTTGTTGGACACGATCGTCAGGTCCTTCACCCCGGAGTCGCGCACCGCCTCGATGAGGTCGTTCGGATTGCCGCTCAGGCCGAACCCGCCGACGGCGATCGTCATGCCGTCGTGCAGCAGGCCCTCCAGCGCGGCCACGGCGCTGGGCTGCAGCCGTGTCGTCATCGTGGTCCCCCATTCTCCTCGACAGTACTTCCGACGACAGTACTTCCGACCGCGGCGCTGTCGGGATCACCTTGGTGCTGGCCGACCCGTTCCGCGCGGCGCAGCACCGCCTCGGCGTGTCGCAGCAGCGGGGCGTCCACCATCTGCCCGCCCACCGTGAGCACGCCCGCGCCGGTGAACGCGCCGGCGCCGCCGACGCCCGGCAGCCACTCGAACGCTTCCGCCTGACCAGCCGCGGCGGCGAGCACCTCGCGCGCCCGCTCGATCTCGGCCTCCGACGGCGCGAAGGCCGCGCGCACCACCGGCACGTGGCTCGGGTGCACGCACAGCGAGGCGGCGAACCCGCTCGCCGCGGCGTCCTCGGCCTCGTCGCGCAGGCCCGCCAGGTCGTCCAGCTCGAGGTGGACGGCGTCGATCGCCGCCTTGCCGGCCGCGCCCGCCGCCAGCAGCACCGCGGACCGGGCGTGCCGCGCGACGTCCCGGTACCGGCCGTCCGCTCCCCGGCTCGACGTGCCGTGCAGCGACGCGACCAGGTCCTCCGCCCCCCACGCGAGCGCGACGACGTCGGGCCGGGCCGCGAGCGCCGGTGCGGCGAGCACACCCGCCGCCGTCTCGCACAGGGCGACGACGGCGTACGGGCGGCCGTCGGGCCCCACCAGTGGGCCGACGAACCGGCCGTCCGCCTTGGGCAGCATCACCGTGCGGTAGGGCGTGTGCGCGAGGGCGGCGAGGTCCGCGTCGTGGTCGGGCGTGCCGACGGCGTTCACCCGCACGATCACACGGTCGGGATCGAGTGACTGTTCCACCAGGGCCGCGCGGGCCGCGTCCTTGCGCCCCGCCGCGACCGCGTCCTCGAGGTCCAGGATCGCCGCGTCCGCGCGGTCCAGGGCCTTGGCATATCGGTCGGGCCGGTCGGCCGGGCAGAACAGCAGCGCCGGACCGAGGGCGAAGGGGAGGGGGTTCATGTCCCCCTCCGGACGTCGGTCCCAGCACCGTCACTGGTGCGCTCGCTCTCGTGCGCCTCGTGACCCTCGCGCGTCCACATCAGCACCGTGCGCACGGCGCGGGCGACGACCTCGCCGTCCTGGTTGCGCCCCACGTGCTCGAACGTGACGACGCCGGTGCCCGGCCGCGAGCGCGACGGCCGCCGGTCCGTCATCGTCGTCTCGCCGTACAGGGTGTCGCCGTGGAACATCGGGTGCGGGAACGCCACGTCCGTGAAGCCGAGGTTCGCCACGATCGTGCCGCGCGTCAGGTGCGCCACCGACAGCCCCACCAGCGTGGCCAGCGTGAGCATCGAGTTCACCAGCGGTTTGCCGAACGGCTGCGTCGCCGCCCACGCCGCGTCCAGGTGCAGCCCCTGCGGGTTCATCGTGACGGACGTGAACAGCACGTCGTCCGCCTCCGTCATCGTGCGCCCCGGCCGGTGCACGTACCGCACGTCCGGCTCCAGCTCGTCGGAGTACAGCCCGCGCTGCACCTCGTCACGCATCGCGCCCTTCCCTCCCCGTGCCGAACAGGCGGTTGACACCGCTATGACGGCCGTCGGCGCGCGATAACGGTGTCAACCGCCTGTTCGGCACCTGCCCGGGGGTCACGACGCGAGCCCCAGGTCGCGGGCGATGACCATGAGCTGCACCTCGGTGGTGCCCTCGCCCACCTCGAGGATCTTGGAGTCGCGGTAGTGCCGCGCCACCGGGTTCTCGTTGAGGAAGCCGTACCCGCCGAAGATCTGCGACGCGTCCCGGGCGTTGGCCATCGCCGCCTCGCCGCCCACGAGCTTCGCCACCGACGCCTCGGCCTTGAACGGCTTCCCGTGCACCTGCTTCAGCGCGGCGTCCATCCAGCACAGCCGTGCCGAGTGCACGCGCGCCTGCATGCGCGCCAGCGTGAACGCGATGTGCTGGTTGCTGCCGATGGCGCGGCCGAAGACGTGGCGCTCGCGCGAGTAGCGCAGCGCCTCCTCCAGGCAGCCCTGCGCGGCGCCCGTCGCGAGCGCGGCGAAGGCGATGCGGCCCTCGTCCAGCGCGCGCAGGAAGTTGGCGTAGCCACGGCCGCGCTCGCCCAGCAGGTGGGCGGCCGGGACGCGCACGCCCTCGAGCGTCAGCGGGTGCGTGTCGGAGGTGTGCCAGCCGACCTTGTCGTAGGCCGGGCCGACGGCGAAGCCCGGCGTGCCCGAGGGCACCAGGAACGACGACAGCTCCGGCTGGTCCGAACCGTCCGAGGCCGTCCGGCGTCCGGTCACGGCGGTGACGGTGACGACGCTGGTGATGGGCGTGCCGGAGTTCGTGATGAACTGCTTGGACCCGTCGATCACCCACTCGCCCGCGCCGTCGGGCCCCGCGCCCTCCTCGAGCCGTGCCGTGGTGCGCGTGGCCCCGGCGTCGGACCCGGCCTCCGCCTCGGTGAGCCCGAAGGCGGCGAGCGCCCTGCCGGCCATGAGGTCGGGCAGCCACTTCTGCTTCTGCGCGCCCGTGCCGTGCCGAAAAATCGGCATGATGCCCAGCCCGACGCCCGCTTCGAGCGTCACCGCGATCGACTGGTCCACCCGGGCCAGCGCCTCGACCGCGAGGCACAGCGACACGTAGTCCTTGCCCTGCCCGCCCACGTCCACCGGGAACGGCAGGCCGAACAGCCCGAGGTCGCCCATCTGGGCGATGATCTCCAGGGGCAGGCGACGCTCGGTGTCGTACCGGTATGCCGCGGGGGCCACCACCTCGTCGGCGAACTCGCGCACCACGGCGCTGAGCTTGCGCTGCTCGTCGGTGAGCACGGTGGACTGGGTCTCGCTGATCATGACGCTCCTCGGGTGGCGGGGTCAGCCTGGATAGGCGCGGCCGCCGCGGCGGGGTGTGCCGGGGCGGGGGCTGGTGTGGCGGGGTCGATCGCGGGCGGGTCGACGACCGCGACGACCTGGTCGAGCCGCACCTGGTCGCCGGGCCGCACGTCGAGCCGGACGACGCCGGCGACGGGTGCGAGCAGCGGGTGCTCCATCTTCATCGCCTCGACGACGACGACGGGCTGGCCGGCGGTCACGACGTCCCCGTCCGCGACGGGCACCACCGACACCGTGCCCGGCATCGAGACCCGCACGGGCGCGACCTGCGCCGCGCCGTCGTCGGCCGCGGGCACCTCGCGCGCGGCGCGTCGTCGCGCGGCCTGCGCGGCCCGGTCGAGCACGGTGAACGACGTCGTCCGTCCGTCGACGTGCACCCACACCGCTGGTGTCGTGGGTGGGCTCGTGGCCCGGTTCCGCCCGCCGGAGTGGGCAACGAGCCCATCCACGACACCGGCCAGGGGCCGGGTGAGGCCGCCGACGGTGAGCAGGAACCGGTCGTCACCCAGCGGGCGCAGCGAGGCGGAAGTGGGCTCGCCGTCGTCGGTCGTGACGACGGCGTCGTCCGGCGTCCCGACGACGGTCACCGCGTGCTCGGCGCCCGCCGCGTCGACGAGCAGCACGCGGCGTTGCGCGGCGGGAGCGTTGAGTCGCCACCCGTCGGCGGCGGCCCACGGTCCGGGGGTCGCGTCGCGCGACGTCGGGAGCATCAGCAGCGCGGCGGCCACCCGTCCGACGGTCGAGCTCGCGCCGTCCTGAGGCTGTCGAAGGATCGAAGCCCGGTTCCCGAACGCTCGAGGGGTCTCGACAGGCTCGACCAGCGAAGCGGTCTCGACCAGCGAAGCGGTCTCGACCAGCGAAGCGGTCTCGACCAGCGAAGCGGTCTCGACCGGCTCGACCGGCTCGACCGGCGAGGCCGCGACGAAGCGGTCGATGAGGCCGGTGTCGAGGCGGCCGGCGCGCACGTCGTCGTCGGCCAGGAGGTCGCGCAGGAACCCAGCGTTGGTCTCGACGCCCAGCACGACGACGTCGGCCAGCAACCTGTCGAGCCGCCGGATCGCCTCGGCACGCGTCGGCGCCCACGCGACAGCCTTGGCCAGCATCGGGTCGTAGTCGCCGGTGACCTCCGTGCCCGAGCGCAGCCCGCTGTCGAGCCGGAGCGGCGAGGCGCCCGGCCCGGCGAGCGCCCCGGCGTCGTCGTATGCGAGCACGCGCCCGGCCGCGGGCAGGAACCCGCGCGCGGGCGACTCCGCGTACAGCCGAGCCTCGACGGCGTGCCCGCGCAGGCGCACGTCCTCCTGCCGGATCGCGAGCCGCTCCCCCGCCGCGACGCGCAGCTGCTGCTCGACGAGGTCGAGGCCGGTGACCATCTCGGTGACGGGGTGCTCCACCTGCAGGCGGGTGTTCATCTCGATGAACCAGAACGACGACGGGTCGTCGGCGGGCACGAGCAGCTCCACGGTGCCCGCCCCGACGTACCCGACGGACCGGGCGACAGCGCACGCCGCTTCGCCGATCCGCGCGCGCGTCGCGTCGTCGACGGCGGGCGACGGCGCCTCCTCGACCACCTTCTGGTGCCGGCGCTGCAGCGTGCACTCGCGCTCGCCCAGGTGCACGACGGTGCCGTGGGCGTCGGCGAGCACCTGAACCTCCACGTGCCGCGGCCGCTCCACCAGCCTCTCCAGCAGCAGCCCGTCGTCGCCGAACGACGACGCCGCCACCCGCCGGGCCGAGGCGAGCGCGTCCGGGAGCTCGGCCGCCGCGCTCACGACGACCATCCCCTTGCCGCCGCCGCCCGCGACAGGCTTGACCAGCAGCGGGAACCCGACGCCGTCGGCCGCCGCGACCAGGGCGTCGTCGTCGAGCCCGTCCTCGAGCGTGCCGGGCAGCACGGGCACGCCGTGGTCGGCGACGAGCCGCTTGGCGGCGGCCTTGTCCGCCATCGTCTCCATCGCCCCGACCGGCGGCCCGACGAAGACGATCCCCGCCCGCTCGCACGCCAGGGCCAGGGCGGGATTCTCGGACAGGAAGCCGTAGCCGGGGTGGATCGCGTCGGCGCCGGTGGCGACGGCCGCCGCGACCACCGCCTCCACGTCCAGGTAGCCCCCGAGTCGGATTCGACCTGCTGCGGCGGGCGCCGGGCCGAGGCGCACGGCGACGTCCGCCTCGCGCACGTGCCGGGCGTCCGCGTCGACGTCGGAGTACACGGCGACGGACCGGATGCCGAGGCGGCGCAGCGTGCCGATCACGCGGCACGCGATCTCCCCGCGGTTGGCGACGAGCACGGCGGTGAACGGTCGGGTGGACATGCGCCTCACATCCGGAAGAGCCCGAAGCGGGGCTCGGTCGGGGCGGTCGTCGAGGACCCGCCCGGCAGCGGCGTGCGGGCGCACACGCCGAGGGCGAGCCCGAGCACGCGACGCGTGTCGAGCGGGTCGATGATGCCGTCGTCCCACAGGCGCGACGTCGCGTGGTACGGGTCGCCGGCGACCTCGTAGTCGTCGCGGATCGAGGCGCGGAAGGACTCCTCCTCGGCCGGGTCCCACTCCTCGTCGCGCCGGGCGAGCTGGTCGCGCTTCACGGTGGCGAGCACGGACGACGCCTGCGCGCCGCCCATCACGGAGATCCGCGAGCCGGGCCACGACCACAGGAACCGCGGCGAGTACGCCCGCCCGCACATCGCGTAGTTGCCGGCGCCGAACGATCCGCCCACGATCACGGTCAGCTTCGGCACCCGGGTGGTCGCGACGGCGGTGACCATCTTGGCGCCGTCCTTGGCGATGCCGCCCGCCTCGGCGTCCCGACCCACCATGAACCCCGAGATGTTCTGCAGGAACAGCAGCGGGATGCCGCGCTGGTCGCACAGCTCGATGAAGTGCGCGCCCTTGAGCGCCGACTCCCGGAACAGCACGCCCGCGTTGGCCAGGATCCCGACCGGGTGGCCGTGGATGCGCGCGAACCCCGTGACGAGCGTGCTGCCGTACTCGGCCTTGAACTCGTGCAGCTCGCTGCCGTCCACGAGCCGGGCGATCACCTCGCGCGGGTCGTACTGCTGCTGCACGTCGACTGGTACAGCGGCGTACAACCCCGCGGGATCGACGGCGGGCGCGACCGCGGGCGCGACGTCCCACGCCGGGTCGGGGTCCGGCGGCAGGGTGGAGACGATGTCGCGCACGATGTCGAGCGCGTGCTCGTCGTCCTCGGCCAGGTGGTCGACGACGCCGGACCGCTGCGCGTGCAGCTCGCCGCCACCGAGCTCCTCGGCCGTCACGTCCTCGCCGATGGCCGCCTTCACCAGGGGCGGGCCGCCGAGGAAGATCGTGCCCTGGCCGCGCACGATGACGGTCTCGTCGCTCATCGCGGGCACGTACGCGCCCCCTGCGGTGCACGAGCCCAGCACCGCCGCGATCTGCGGGATCCGCTCCGCCGACAGCCGCGCCTGGTGGTAGAAGATCCGGCCGAAGTGGTCCCGGTCGGGGAACACCTCGTCCTGCCGCGGTAGGAACGCGCCGCCCGAGTCCACCAGGTACACGCAGGGCAGCCGGTTCTCGAGCGCGATCTCCTGCGCCCGCAGGTGCTTCTTCACGGTGAGCGGGTGGTAGGTGCCGCCCTTGACGGTCGCGTCGTTGCAGACCACCATCACCTGCCGCCCGCTCACCTGCCCGATGCCGGCGATGACGCCGGCACCCGGCCACGCTCCGACCTCGCCCGGGCCGGCGGGCTGCCCTGAGCTTGCCGAAGGGTCTACCCCGTACGCCGCGAGCGGCGCGACCTCGAGGAACGGGCTGCCCTCGTCGAGCAGCCGCGCCACCCGGTCGCGCGGCAGCAGCTTGCCGCGCGACGTGTGCTGGTCCCGGGCGCGCTGCGTGCCGCCCTCGGCGGCGACGGCGGTGCGGTCGCGCAGCCGGTCCGCCAGCGCGCGCTGCGCCTCGTCGTTGGTGCGGGCGGCGTCGGCGCGGGGGTCGACGGCGGAGGCGAGGACGGTCATGCGCCCGCCACCCCGTCGGTTGAGCTTGCGTCGTCCTGAGCCTGTCGAAGGGTCGAAACCCGGGCCCCCGTGGACTCGACAGGCTCGACCGACGGCAGCAGCAGGGCAAGGCCCGGGTCGGCGAGCACCGCCCCCAGCTCGGCGAGGAACCGGGCGCCCTGCTCGCCGTCCACCACGCGGTGGTCGAGCGTGAGGCTGAGCGTCGTCACCTGGCGCAGCGCCAGCTCGCCGTCGTGCTCCCACGGGCGGCGGGCCACCTGGCCGAGCCCGAGGATGGCGGGCTCGCCCGGGTTGAGGATCGGCGTGCCGGAATCCACGCCGAACACGCCGATGTTCGTGATGGTCAGCGTGCCACCCACCAGGCGCTGGGGCGTCGTGCGCCCGGCCCGCGCCGTGGTGGTGAGCTCCATGAGCGCGGCGGCGAGCCCGGTGAGGGACAGCGTGTCCGCGGCGGGGACGTGCGGCACGACGAGCCCCCGGTCGGTGGCCACCGCGATCCCGAGGTTCACATGCGGCGGGCGCACGATCTCCGCCTCCCCGTCCGCGCGGTCCACCCAACGGCTCGTGAGCGCGGGGTGCGCCGGCAGCAGCGCGCACACGGCCCGCGCCACGAGGGCGAGCACGGTGATCCGCTGCCCGCCCGCCATCGGGTGGGTCTTGAGGCGCGCCAGCAGCTCCATGCTCGCGGTGACGTCCACCGTGAGGAACACCGACGCCTGCGGCGCCGCCGCGCTCGCGACCATCGCCGCGGCCGTGCGCTTGCGGACCCCGCGCACCGGGGTGCGCGTCTCGCCGGACGGCGCGTTCGCCGTCGTCGTGCCCGTGCCCGTGCCCGACGGTGCGCCGGACGACGCCGCTTCGACGTCCTCCCGCGTGATGCGGCCGTGCGGTCCGCTGCCGTTGACCGCGGAGAGGTCGACGCCGCGCTGCCGAGCGAGCGTCCGCACCACCGGCGTCGAGCGCGGGCGTTCGCCCGTCCCCTCGCTGGTCGAGCTCGTCGAAACCCCGTTCGTGGTCTCGACAGGCTCGACCGACGAGGTGGTCCCGACAGGCTCGACCGACGAGGTGGTCCCGACAGGCTCGACCGACGAGGCGGCGGCGTACCGCCGCGGCCGTCGCGCCGGGCGTCCGGCGCGCTCCGGCCGGGCGCCGTACCCGACGAGGTTCGGCTCGGGCACATCCTCGCTGGTCGAGCTTGCCGAGACCCGGTTCGTGGTCTCGACAGGCTCGACCGACGAGGTGGTCCCGACACGCTCGACCGACGAGGTGCTCCCGACAGGCTCGACCGACGAGGTGCTCCCGACAGGCTCGACCGACGAGATGGTCCCGACAGACTCGACCGACGCCCCTTCCGACAGGTCGAAGGTGATCAGCGGTTCGCCGACCTCGACGGTCTGACCCTCCTCGGCGTGCAGCACCCGCACGACGCCGGCGCACGGCGACGGCAGCTCGACCAGCGCCTTGGCGGTCTCCACCTCCGCGATGACCTGGTTGAGCTGGACGGCGTCGCCGACGGCCACGCGCCACTCGACGACCTCCGACTCGGTCAGCCCCTCGCCCAGGTCCGGCAGCCTGAACTCGCGCATCGCCATCACGCTCCCACCGCCACGCCCGCGACGTCGCCCGCGGACGCCGGGACCCGCCCCAGCACGCGATCCACGCCGTCGAGCACGCGGTCGAGGTCCGGCACCTGGTTCCCCTCGAGCTTGGCGGGCGGGTACGGGATGTCGTAGCCGGTCACGCGCACGGGCGGCGCCTCGAGGTACTCGAAGCAGCGTTCGGTGGCCGTCGTCGCGATCTCGGCGCCGACGCCGGCCTCCCGCGGCCCCTCGTGCAGCACGACGAGCCGGCCGGTGCGCCGCACGGATGCGGCGATCGTGTCGTGGTCGATCGGCGACAGCGACCGCAGGTCGATCACCTCGACCGAGACGCCCTCGTCGGACGCCGCGACGGCCGCGTCGAGCGCCGTCGCCACGTGCGAGCCGAACGTCACGAGCGTCACGTCGTCCCCCGGTGAGACCACGCGCGCCGAGCCCATCGGGGCGACGTCGTCGAGCGGGAGGTCCGGGTCCACCTCGCCCTTGACGTGGTAACGCCGCTTGGGCTCGAAGAAGACGACGGGGTCGTCGCAGGCGATCGCCTGGCGCAGCATGGTGGCGGCGTCCTGCGGGTTCGCCACCGAGACCACCCGCAGCCCGGCCGTGTGCACGAAGTAGGCCTCGGGCGACTCCGAGTGGTGCTCCGCCGCACCGATGCCGCCGGCCACGGGGATCCGGATCGTGACGGGCAGCTTCACCGCCCCGTTGGTGCGCGCGTGCATCTTGGCGAGCTGGCTGACGATCTGGTCGAACGCGACGTACACGAAGCCGTCGAACTGGATCTCCACCACCGGCCGGTAGCCGCGGTACGCCAGCCCGATCGCGGTGCCGAGGATGGCGGACTCCGCGAGCGGCGTGTCCACCACGCGCCGCGCCCCGAACTCGGACTGCAGCCCGTCCGTCACGCGGTACACACCGCCGAGGCGGCCGATGTCCTCGCCGAGCAGCATGACGGTCGGGTCGTCGGTCATCGCCCGGCGCAGGCCAGCGCCCAGCGCCTTGGCGAGGGTGAGAGTCTGGGTGGTCATCGGTCGGCCCCCTGTCCGTTCGTGGCGGTCGTGGCGGTCGTGGCGTCGGACACGTCGGCGAAGCCCGCGAGGTAGCGCGCGTGTTCCTCGCGCTGGGCGCGCACCGCGGTGTGCGGCTCCGTGTAGACGTGGTCGAAGACGCTCAGCGGCGGCGGGTCCTCGATGGCGATGCAGCCCTCCCGCAGCTCGGCGGCGACGGCGTCGGCGGCGTCGCGCACGCGTGCCTCGTCGTCGTCGGTCAGCAGGCCGCCGGAGCGCAGGTACGCCGCGAGGCGCGCGACCGGGTCGCGCTCGGCCCAGGCGTCGACCTCGGCAGCGTCGCGGTACCGGGTGGGGTCGTCGGCGGTGGTGTGCGGGCCCATCCGGTATGTCACGGCCTCGACGAAGGTGGGGCCGCCGCCGGTGCGCGCGCGGTGCAGCGCCTCGCGGGTCACGGCCAGCACGGCCAGCACGTCGTTGCCGTCCACCCGCACGCCCGGGACGCCGAACCCGGACGCCCGCTGCACCAGCGGCACGGCCGACTGCAGCGCCACCGGCTCGGAGATCGCCCACTGGTTGTTCTGGCAGAACAGCACGTACGGGATCTGCCAGGTGGCGGCGAAGACGAACGCCTCGTTGACGTCGCCCTGGCTCATCGCGCCGTCGCCGACGTAGGTGACCACGGCGGGCGTGCCGTCGTCACCCGGGACGACGACGCCGCGCTCGACGTCGGCCTGGATCCCCAGCGCGTAGCCCACCCCGTGCAGGGCCTGCGCACCGATGATGACCTGCGGCGTCGCCATGCCCGCGGTGTACGGGTCCCAGCCGGAGGCGGTGACGCCGCGCCACACGCGCAGCAGCTCCACCGGCGTCACCCCGCGTGCCCGCGCGACGGCGTGCTCGCGGTAGCTGGAGAACACGAAGTCGTCATCGCGCATCGCCCGGGCCGAGCCCACCTGCGCCGCCTCCTGGCCCAGCAGCGGCGGCCACAGCGCGAGCTCGCCCTGCCGCTGCAGCGCCGTCGCCTCGGCGTCGATGCGCCGCGCGACGACCATGTCCTCGTACAGGCCGAGCAGCGTCGCGCGCGCCCCGTCCGAGCCGTCGTCGACGTCGGTCAGCCAGCGGTCCAGCCCCGGGTCGGGGTGCCGCACGCCCTTCTGGTCGAGCAGCCGGACCGCGCCGGCCATGACCGCGCCGGCGGTGCTCGTCGTGCTGTCGGTGCTGTTGCTCGTCGTGTCGTCCGTCGTACCGGACGCCGTCTCGGTCCGCGCTCCGCCCGCTCGTGACAGGTCGTCGCGGGACGTCGAACCCATGGTGCTGGGCATCGTCGCCTCACCTCGCGTGTCCCCGGCCGCTCCGCGTCGAGCGCCGGATACCGCGAACGTAGCGCCGCTCACAGGCCGCGACCACCACCTTCGCCCGCACTGCGCAGAGTGCTCAGCCTGCCCCCGCTACGCTGGTCGATGTGCGCAGCTACGACGCCGTGGACCTGAGCCTTCTGTCGGCCCTCGCCCAGGACCCGAGGGCCACCATCGCCGCCCTCGCGGAGCGCCTGCGCCTGTCCCGGAACACCGTGCACGCGCGGCTGGCCCGGCTCGAGGAGGCCGGCGCGTTCCTCGACTTCGACCGGCGCATCGACCCGCAGTTCCTCGGCCACCCGCTCACTGCGTTCCTCGAGGTCGAGGTGCGGCAGAAGGAGCTCGGACGCATCGTCGACGCGCTGGCCCAGATTCCCGAGGTGGTGCAGGCGTTCGGCCGCAGCGGTACCGCCGACCTGCGCGTGCAGGTGGTGTGCCGGGACACCGACCACCTGTTCCGCATCGACGCCGCCATCCTCGCCGTCGACGGCGTGGAGCGCACCGAGACGTCGCTGTCCATGGGCGAGCTCATCCCCTTCCGCATCCAACCGCTCATCGACCAGGCGCGCCGGGGGCTCTGACCCGCGGCGTCGATCGCGGTCGGGAAGGTCAGGTCCGCCAGGCGACGACGAGGTCCGCACCGTCGCGCGTCGACTCGATGAGCTCGGCGTTGGCCTGGTCCGAGCCGCGCGCCCAGCGCCGGGCGTCGGCGCGGCTCTTGCCGAACGCGTGGTGCCGCTCCTCCAGCCGCCCGAGCCGCACGTCGTCCGGCACGTCGACGTACCAGACCTCCGCCATCCGGGCGCGCGCGGCCGGCCACGCGCCCGAGGGTGCGAGCAGGTAGTTGCCCTCCGTCACGACCAGCGGCACGCCGGCAGGGACCCCGACCCCCGCCGCCACCGGCTCCTCGAGCTCGCGGCGGAACACGGGCGCGTAGACGGGCGGGTCGCCGGGCCGCGCGCCGGCGAGGCGCGCGACCAGCGCGGCGTAACCCGCGTCGTCGAACGTGTCGATCGCGCCCTTGCGGTCCCGGCGCCCGAGCTCGGCCAGGACGGCGTTCGACAGGTGGTAGCCGTCCATCCCCGCCTCGACGGCGAGCTCCGGCCCGAGCGCCTCGACGAGCACCCGGGCGAGTGTCGACTTCCCCGACCCAGGCGCCCCGACGATCCCGAGGATGCGCCGCTCGCCCAGCACCGCCAGGCGCCGGGCGCGTGCGACGAGCTCCGCCGTCGACGCCTCGACCGGCCCGCGCGACCTGTCAGGGCCACGACCTGCGAAACCGTGCTGTGGTCCTGACAACTCAATCGCCTCGCGAGTTGTCAGGACCAGGACCCTCAGAACCCGCGCGTGGGCCTGACAGGTCCGGGAGGTGCACCAGCCACGACCGCGGCCCGACGTGCGCCACCCGCGTGCTCGCGACGCGCACCGCCGCCGCGCAGGCGTCGGGCAGCGACTCGCCCCGGGCGAGCGCCACAGCGAGCGCCCCGTGGAACGCGTCCCCCGCGCCCAAGGTGTCGACCGCCGTCACCGACGGCACGGGCACGACGCCGCTGCCGGCCACGGCGCCGGTGGACGTGTCCGGCACCGACCAGGTCACCGGGTCCGCGCCACGCGTCACGACCACCGACCGCGCACCTAGCAGCAGTGCGCCGTGCGCGCCGTCCGCCGCCCCGGGGACGATGCCGGCGGGCACGGTGAAGTCGGCGCTCAGCGCCGCGACGTCCGCCGCGGGCAGCAGCTCGGCGAACAGGGGCCGCCACCGGCCGCCGTCGAGCACGACCCGCGGCCGCGGGCGCAGTCCCTCGACGTACGCGAGCACGGCCCGCGCGATCGCGGGGTGGTGGCCGTCGAAAAGCACGACGTCGGGCGCGGGGAGCCGGGCGAGCCGGACGGCGGTGGGCGTGGGCGCCACCGCGAGCGCGCCGTCGGGCGAGACGACGGACCGCTCGCCCGTGGCCTCGTCGACGAGGACCGCGGAGACCGCGAGCGGGAATCCCTCGTCCGGGCCGGCGACGTCGTGCACCTGCACCTCGCAGGCGTCCAGGTCGGCGCGGGCCGCCTGGGCGACGGGGCCGGCGCCGAGCGCACTGATCAACACGGACCGCGCGCCGAGGGCCGCGGCGGCCACCGCGGCGTTGGCCGCCGGGCCACCGGCCGCGACGTCCTGCCGCGTGGCGGTGACCTTCTCGTCCGCGCCCGGTCGCCCGGCCGCGCGGTGCACGACGTCGAGCGTGGTCAGCCCGACGAACCAGCAGACAGCCATCGGTCCCCCTTTCCTCGTCGGTCGAGCTTGCGCCGTCCTGAGCCTGTCGAAGGGTCCGGACCAGTGACGATCCGGGTTTCGACCGGCTCAACCAGCGAAACAACTTCCTAGCGGCCGGCGTCGTCCACGGCGTACGGCTCGATGGCGGCGATCTCGTCGTCGGTGAGCGCCGGGGCGGCGAGCGCCGCCACGTTGTCCTCGAGCTGCGCCACGGACGACGCGCCGATGAGCGCCGACGTCACGCGGTCGTCGCGCAGCACCCACGCCAGGGCGAGCTGCGCGAGGGTCTGGCCGCGGCCCTCGGCGATCGCGTTCAGCGCCCGCGCCCGCTCCAGGTACGTCTCGGTGAGGTTGGACGACGACAGGAACGGCGAGTCGCTGCGCGCTGCGCGCGAGCCCTCCGGCGCCGACCCGCCGAGGTACCGGCCGGTGAGCAGGCCCTGCGACAGCGGCGAGAAGACGATCGTCCCGATGCCGAGGTCCTCGACGACGTCGAGCAGCGATTCACTCTGCCGGCCGTCGTAGGCGTCCTCGCGGTCGGCGATCTCGACGTGCCGGTTGAACATCGAGTAGCTCGGCTGGTGGATGAGCAGCGGGACGCCGAGGTCGGCCAGCACCTGCGCGGCCTCGCGGGTGCGCGACGGCGAGTAGTTGGAGACACCCACGTACGTCGCCTTGCCCTGCTGGACGGCGGTCGCGAGCGCGCCCATCGTCTCTTCCAGCGGCGTCGACGGGTCCGGGCGGTGGTGGTAGAAGACGTCGACGTGGTCCAGGCCCATCCGGTTCAGGGACTGATCGAGCGACGCGAGCAGGTACTTGCGCGAGCCGTGGTCGCCGTACGGGCCGGGCCACATGTCGTAGCCCGCCTTGGTGGAGATGACGAGCTCGTCGCGGTACGGGCGGAGGTCCTTCGCCAGGTGGCGGCCGAAGTTCTCCTCCGCCGAGCCGTAGGGCGGGCCGTAGTTGTTGGCCAGGTCGAAGTGCGTGATCCCCAGGTCGAAGGCCCGGCGCAGGATGGCGCGCTGGGTGTCGAGCGGGTTCACGTCGCCGAAGTTGTGCCACAGGCCCAGCGACAGCGCGGGCAGGTCCAGGCCGGAGCGGCCGGTGCGGCGGTAGGTCATCGACTCGTAGCGGGCGTCGTCGGCCAGGTACCGAGGTGCGAGAGGCATGGCCCCATCTTCCATCACCGCCGGTCGAGCCGGTCGAGTTGATTGTCGGTCGAGCTTGTCGAGACCCGGTCTCGACAAGCTCGACCAGCGGACTCGCTCAACCAGCGGACTCGCTCAACCAGCGGCCGGCGGGACGGGGAAGTTCGCGCGGAACACGTTGTCCGCGTCCCAGTCGCGCTTGACCTCGCGCAGCCGGGTGAGCGTGGGCTCGGGGAAGGCGTCGGCGAGCCGCTCGGGCCGGGTGTCGGTGTCGAACGACAGGTAGAGCCCGTCGGTGTACGGCGCCATGACGGCGTCCCACACAGCGTCCAGCCGGTCCTGCGAGGACGACATCGCCGACAGCAGGAAGTTCTGGTGCCGGTGCGCGTACGCCGTCGCCCCCGGGTCGACGTCGTTCGCCGCGCCGCCGGTGGCCCGGATCTGCAGGAAGTACGTCTCCCCGGACAGCGCGAGCTTCTCGAACGCGCGGCTCGTGGCGGTGTCGAGGTGGTCGACCAGCCCCGACCGGACGGCCGGGTCGCCGCCGCCGGAGTGGTGCTTGTCCCCCGCCTGCACGACGCCCGAGTACGGCATCAGGTAAGCCTGGTGGCCCAGCAGCGGCCCGGCGCCGGCGAGCCGCTCGAGCTGCTCCACCGCCGCGTCGGTGTCGTCGCCCGCGAAGACGGTCATGAGCTGCGCGACCGGCCCCTGATCGTCGCTGCCGTCCGAGAGCCGCCCCCGGCGCCCGGGCGACAGGATGAGGAAGCTCGTGAGCTCGCGCGGCGCCGACTCGACGACGGCGCCCCAGCGCTCCAGGACGCCCGCGATGTCGGTGGCGTCGAGCGTCATCTGCGAGAACACCACGTTCCCCAGCTCCATGGCCTCGACCTCGACCCACGTGACCGCGCCCAGATTGCCGCCGGCCCCGCGCAGCCCCCAGAACAGGTCGGGGTGCTCGTCGGCCGACGCGCGCACCACGCGCCCGTCGGCGGTCACGACCTCAGCCGCGACGACGTGGTCGATCGTGAGGCCGTAGGTGCGGCCCAGGTACCCCACGCCGCCGGCGGTGGCGAGCCCGCCCACCCCGACGCCGCCGTAGTCGCCCGAGCTGATGGCCCAGCCCCGCGGCGCGAGGGTCTCCGCCACGCGGCCCCAGGTGGCGCCGGCGCCGATCCGCACCCGGCGCGCGGCCTCGTCGACCACCTCGATCTGGTCCAGCGCCCCGAGGTCGACCACGATGCCGCCGTCGTTGGTGGACCGGCCGCTGATGCCGTGCCCGCCGGAGCGCACCCCGAGCGGGACGTCCTGCGTCCGCGCGAACCGCACGGCCTCCGCGACCTGCTCGGCGTCGCGCGGGCGCAGCACCAGGCCGGGCGCGCCGGAGCGCAGATAGTTGTGGCGGACGACGTCGTAGGCGCGGTCGCCCGGCTCGACGGCGCTCGGCGCCAGCGTGGCGGGAACGCCGGCGTAGTCGATGTCCGGGCGACGCAGGGCGATCGCCCGCTCGCCGCGCTGCGTCGCGGCCGAGGCCGTGCCCGACGACGCGCGCTCGCGCGCCACCGCCTCGCGGACGGCGGGCGCGACCTCCTGGCCGTAGACCTGGATCAGGTTCGGGTCGTCGGCGGCCAGGATGAACGTGCCGATGCCGTCGGAGAGCGCGAGCGCGGAGAGCTCCTCCACCCACTGCTCCACCGGCCCCTGCAGGAAGCCCTGGCGCGACGGCGCCAGCTCGCCCTGGACGTTGAGCAGTCGGCGCACCGCGGCGGGATGACGGCCGGCGGCCGTGGCCGCCTCGTCGATGATCTCGTGCCCGCGCTGCAGGTCGCCGTCCTTGAGGTACGCCAGCGACGGGAGCCAGCCGTCGGCCTTGCGGCCGATCAGGCGCAGCATGCGCGGCTTGAGCGCGCCGAGCCAGATCGGCACGTCGTGGGCGGGCTCGGGGCCGCGCTTCGCCCCGGCCACGCGGTGGTGCGTGCCGTCGACCCGCAGCCCCCGGCGCTCCCGGCCGTCCCAGATGCCGCGGATGATGTCGAGCGCCTCGTCCAGCGCGTCGACGGACTCGCCGGGGGTGAGCCGGGTGCCACCCATCGCGACGATCGGGTCCCAGAACCCGCCGGCGCCGAGGCCGAGGGCGGTGCGGCCGCCCGAGAGCAGGTCGAGCGACGCGACGGCGCGCGCGAGCACGGCGGGCTGCCGCAGCGGCAGGTTGAGCACGTTGCCCGCGACGGTCACCCGCTCCGTCCGCGCGGCCACCCAGGACAGCAGCGTCCACGTGTCGAGGAAGGCGGGCTGATACGGGTGGTCCTGGAACGTCACCAGGTCCAGGCCCGCGGCCTCCGTCAGCTGGGCGAGCCGCACCGGCACCTGCGGGTCGCGGTTGGTGGGGGTGATGAACGTGCCGAAGACCAGGTCGTGGCCGTAGTCCGTCATGCGGGACCTTTCGCGGGGAGGACCGCTCCCGGGATGGGAGATCGTCTGCACCACAGACGATATCAGCGCCAACTCTTCTGACCAGCCGCACATTCCCTTACGATGGCCGGGTGACCACCACGACGGACGCGAGCACCGACAGCGCGACCCCCTCCCCGCTGGGTTGGTCGCTCGCCGCCCTGCTGCGCGAGTGGAGCAACCACGTCGCCGCCGTGTGCGCCGACGTCCCGCACGGCCCGCGCGGCTACGAGGTGCTGGCCGCCGTGGTGCACGACGCGCCGCCCACGCAGGCCGCGCTCGCCGCCCGCCTCGGCATCGACCGCACCGTCATGACGTACCTGCTCGACGAGCTCGTCGGCTGCGGCCTGGTCGAGCGGCAGCCGGACCCGTCCGACCGCCGCGCCCGCCGCATCGTCCCGACCGACCACGGCCGCGCCGTCCTCGCCGACCTCGACGCGCGGGTGCGCACGGCCGAGGACGAGCTCCTCGGCGGCCTCGAGGTCGCCGAGCGCGACGCCCTGCGCCACCTGCTCGCGCGGGCCGCCACTGGCGCCGCCCCGGGCGACGACCGCTGCGCCGTCGTCGCCCGGGTGGTGGACGCGGGGGCCTGACCGCCAGCGTTCAGCCGGCGATCCCGACGGTCACCACGGCACCGGCCCGAGGGCGTCCACGAACGTCCCCGACGGCGCCGAGTCCGGCAGCGTCGCGGCCCGGTGCACCACCTCGGCCGCGTCCTCGGGAGCCAGCGGCGCGTGCTCCCGGGCCATGGGCGCGAGATCGGTCCGCACGAACCCCGGGCAGACCGAGGTGACCTTGATCGGCGTCCCGGCGAGCGCCTTCGCCAGCGCCACCGTGACGCCGTTGAGCGCCGCCTTCGACGACTGATAGGCCGGCACCACCGTGGCGTAGTAGGGCGACGCCGAGTCCTGCTGGTCCGCGAACGAGCCCATACGGGTACTGACGTTGACGATGCGTCCCGCGGCGCTGCGGCGCAGCAGCGGCAGGAACGCCTCGAGGACGGCGACCGGTCCGAGCACGTTGGTCGCGTAGGTGCGGCGGAACAGCTCCAGGTCCACCGCCTCCGTCGCGTCCGACGTAGCCTCGGGCAGCACCCCGGCGTTGTTGACCAGCACGTCGAGCCGGCCGAACCGGTCCCCCACGAGCGTGGCCGCGGCGCGGACCTGTTCCGCGTCGGTGACGTCGAGCAGCACGCTGCTGGCCTCGCCACCCTCGCTCCGGACGAGGTCGGCCGCGGCACGACCGGCCTCGTCGCTGCGCGCTCCGACCACCACGTGGTGGCCGTCGCGGGCGAGCCGTCGGGCCACGGCCAGCCCGATCCCTCGGGTGGCTCCGGTGACGAGTGCGATCTGCATGACGTGTCCTCTCGGGGAGCGGTGACGCGCCCCGGGCGGGGCCGCACGCCCATCACAGCAACGCCGCGGCACGGGCACTGGCGGGAATCGGTCACCTCGCGAGGACGAGATCCCCGGTCGAGCCTGTCGAAACCAGCAGCACGAACGCTGGTCGAGCCTGTCGAAACCAGCAGCACGAACGCTGGTCGAGCCTGTCGAAACCAGCAGCACGAACGCTGGTTGAGCCTGTCGAAACCAGNAGGACGAGATCCCCGGTCGAGCCTGTCGAAACCAGCAGCACGAACGCTGGTCGAGCCTGTCGAAACCAGCAGCACGAACGCTGGTCGAGCCTGTCGAAACCAGCAGCACGAACGCTGGTTGAGCCTGTCGAAACCAGGTCAACAGGTTTCGACAGGCTCAACCAGCGAGAGGTTCGACAGGCTCGACCAGCGAGAGGTTCGACAGGCTCGACCAGCGAGAGGTTCGACAGGCTCGACCAGCGATCGGCCGGTCAGCCCCCGATCGCCGCGCCGACGTCCTTGAGGAAGGCGTCCGCGGCCTGGTCCGGCGTCATGCGCTCGAACAGCACCTCGGTGTTGAGCCGGATCATGATGTCCTGGATCTCGTTGGCACCGTTCGGGGGCACCGCGGGGTTGTCGACGATGTCGCCCTCGATGTCCGCCATGAAGTCGGCCATCCGCTGGTCGGCGGCGGTGAGGTCGCCGAGGACGGCCTCCCGCACGGACGTGTTCGCCGGCAGGCCGCGGTCGGTCAGCTGCAGCTTCGCGGCCTCTGGGTCGTTGAGGAGGAAGTCCACGAGCTTCGCCGACTCCTCCGGGTGCTCGCTCTTCGCGGAGACCGAGTAGTACATGGCGGGCTTGAAGTACATCCCGGTGCGGTCGAACTGGGACTCGCCCGGCAGGCGGAGCAGCTCCAGCTCATGCCCGGAGGCGTCCGAGAGCGCCCCGAGCTGGTTGGACCACCACACGCCCATGGCCCCGGCGTTGGTACCGAGCAGCGAGCCCTCCGGGCCGGCGTTCTGGTACTCCACTGAGCGGGAGGCGTCGGGCTGGCCACCGTTGGCCATGAGGTCCAGCGACGTCTGGAAGAACTCGGAGACGGTCCCCTTCGAGACGCCGAGCGTGCCGTCCTCGGTGTAGAGCGCCTCGCCCTTCTGGCGGGCCAGCACGTTCAGGCCGGCCTCGTTGAAGCCGTAGTCCTGCGCACCCCACACCCCGTCCCCGGCGCCCTTCGAGACCTTCCCGGCGATCTCGACGTAGTCGTCCCACGTCCAGGTGGTGTCGTCGGGCATGTCGACGCCCGCGTCCGCGAAGATCTGCGGGTCGGCGACCATCGCGTAGGCGTTCACGCCGGTCGGGATGCCGTAGAGCTTGCCGTCGATCTCCCCCGTGCTGAGGATGTCGTCCGAGATCTCGGCCGTGTCCACGTCCAGCTCCGCGAGGTCGGCGATCACGCCGCGCGTGGCGTAGTCCGACAGGTACCGCTCCTCCTGCGTGATGACGTCCGGGGTGTCGCCGCCCGCCGTGGCGGTGGCGAGCTTGTCCCAGTAGCCGCCCCAGTCGGTGTAGTCCGGCACCACGGTGATGCCGGGGTTCTTCCCCTCGAACAGGTCGATGATCTGCTGCGTCGTCGTGTGCCGGTCGTCCGAGCCCCACCAGGCGAAGCGGATCTCGACGTCGCCGTCGCCGCCGCCGCCGTCGTCGGCCGGTAGCGCGCCCGAGTCGCCGGAGCAGGCGGTGAGGGCGAGCACCCCCGCCGCGGTGAGTGCGGCGATCGCGGCGCCGTGGCGCCGGGCCCGCCGGGTGGCTGTGAGTCGCATAGGGATCTCCTTCGTCGGTGAGCGCTTCGATGAGCTCTTCGGTTGACTCGGCGAGGACTACTTGATGCCGGTGGTGGCGATGCCCTTGACGAGGTACTTCTGGCCGAACAGGAAGACCAGGAACACGGGGATCAGCGAGACGATCGACATCGCGAACAGCGGGCCCCACGAGCTGTTGCTCGTCGCGTCCACGAAGGTGCGCAGCGCGATCGGCACGGTGTACATGTCCGGCTTGGTCAGGAAGATCAGCTGGCTGAAGAAGTCGTTCCACGTCCAGATGAAGGTGAAGATCGCCGTGGTCGCCAGGGCCGGCAACGACAGCGGCAGCATGATCCGCAGGAAGATCCGGCCGTGCCCGCACCCGTCGAGCCGGGCCGCCTCGTCGAGGTCCTTGGGGATACCGCGGAAGAACTGCACCATGAGGAACACGAAGAACGCGTCGGTGGCGAGCAGCTTCGGCACGATGAGCGGCAGGAACGTGTTGATCCACGAGAGCGACGAGAACAGGATGTACTGCGGCACGATGATCACGTGGATCGGCAGCATGATCGACATGAGCATGACGGCGAACCACAGGTTGCGGCCCCGGAACTTCAGCCGCGCGAACGCGTAGGCCGCCATCGAGCACGAGACCAGGTTGCCGAGCACGCTGCCCAGCACCACGATCGCCGAGTTCAGCAGGTAGTGGCTGAACGGGTCGAGCAGCGCATTCCACCCGTCGGTGTAGTTGGAGAAGTCCCACTCGGTCGGGATCAGCCCGGGCTCGCGGAAGATCAGCGCGGTGGGCTTGAACGAGCTGGCCAGCATCCACAGCAGCGGGTACAGCATGACCAGGCCGAACGCGATCAGCGCGACGTGCTTGCCCAGCCGCCGCAGCCGCGGGCCGACCCGCCGACCCCGCGGCCGGTCGGGAACCTCTGCCGCGAGCTCGCTCAGGGTGCGCCGCGCGGGCGACTCCTCGGGACGCGCCTTCGGGCGCACGGGGGTGTCAGTCATCGTAGAAGACCCAGAACTTGGAGGCGAGGAAGTTGACGGCCGTCATCCCTGCGATGACGAGCAGCAGGAACCACGCCATCGCCGACGCATATCCCATCTGGTAGGAGCCGAAGCCCTTCTCGTAGAGGTAGAGCGTGTAGAAGAGCGTGGAGTCCACCGGGCCGCCCGTCCCGCCACTGACGATGAACGCCTGCGTGAAGGTCTGGAACGCGCCGATGAGCTGGAGCACGAGGTTGAAGAAGACGATCGGCGTCAGCAGGGGCACGGTGATGCTGCGGAACTTGCGCCACCACCCGGCGCCGTCGATCGAGGCCGCCTCGTAGTACATGACGGGGATCTGCCGGAGCCCCGCGAGGAAGATGACCATCGGCGCCCCGAAGGTCCACACGTTGAGCACGATGAGCGTGCCGAGCGCGTAGTCGGGGTGCGACACCCAGCCGACGCCCTCGA
The DNA here is from genome assembly GCF_059445475.1 of Isoptericola sp. Y581. Lineage (NCBI taxonomy): Bacteria > Bacillati > Actinomycetota > Actinomycetes > Micrococcales > Promicromonosporaceae > Isoptericola > Isoptericola sp. Y581. The sequence continues at coordinate 402,879 of NZ_JCAIUK010000004.1, forward strand.
CGCCGAAGAAGCCGAGCACCTGGTTGACCAGCCCGTCGGCACCGAACACCTGGCGCCACAGGATCGCGATGGCGACGCTGCCGCCCAGCAGCGACGGCAGGTAGTACACGGACCGGTAGAAGGCGAGCCCGCGCAGGCCCTTGTCGAGCACCATCGCCAGCGCCAGCGCCGCGGCGAGCTGGAGCGGGACCGAGACGAGCACGTACGTGAACGTGACCCTGAGCGCCTGGAAGAACCGCGGGTCGGAGAACATCTGCGTGTAGTTCTCCAGCCCGATCCAGCCCGGCGCCTCGAGCAGGCTGTAGTCCGTGAACGACAGGTACAGCGACGCGACGAGGGGAAAGGCCGTGATGACGACCAGCCCCAGGAACCACGGGGCGAGGAAGATCGCGGCAGCCTTGCCGTCGCCCTTGCGACGCTCCTTGCCCGCGGCGCGGGTGCGGGCCACCTCCTGGATCACCGCCATCGCGACACCTCGCCTCGCGGCGTTCGGGTGGGCGTCATCGCCGGCCTCCGGATCTCCCTCGATCGGCGGCCCCCAGGGTTGTCGTGCCCTGGAAACCGGTTGCTCATCGGGAACTTATCACGGGAGGAACCGGTTTCCAATGGTGTACGGTCAACTCGTGAACCCGAGGGAGGCATCGATGCCCGACGTGAACCTCCGGCGAGCGTCGGTGACCATCGCCGACGTCGCCGATGCCGCCGGGGTCTCCCGCGCCACCGTCTCGCGCGTGATGAACGGTCGCAGCACCGTGGACCCCACCATCGCCGCCCGCGTGCAGGAAGCCGCGATCGACCTCAACTACCGGCCGAGCAATGTCGCGCGCAGCCTGTCCCTCGGCCGCACCACGACCGTCGCGCTCGTCGTGCCGGACCTCGGCAACCCGGTGTTCCAGCAGATCCTGCGCGGGGTCACGTCCGCCGCCGCCGAGGACGGCTATCGAGTGCTCGTGGCCGATGCCGCCGAGGACCCGTCCGAGGAGCCGGCGATCGCCCGCGAGGCGCGCATGCGCTGCGACGCCCTGATCCTCGTCGCCCCGCGCATGCCCGGCGCCGCGCTGGACGCCCTGCTACCCCTCGTGACGCCGGCGGCGGTCATCAACCGCGAGGTCGAGCACGCCGCCACGCCGAGCCTCGTCATCGACTACGCGGACGCCACCGTGCAGGTCGTCGAGCACCTGGTGGGCCTGGGGCACCGGCGGCTCGCGTACCTCGCCGGCCCGCGGGCCGCCGCGACCGACGCCGCGCGCCGCGCCGGCCTCGTCACCGCCCGCGAGCACCACACGGACCTCGAGGTCGTGGAGCTCCCGGTCGGCGCCGACCTGGCTGCCGGCCACGCCGCGGCCGCCGCGGTGCTCGCCAGCCGGGCCACCGCCGTCGTCGCCTACAACGACCTGGTCGCGTTCGGTCTCCTGGCCGCGCTCAACGAGGCCGGGGTCGCCGTGCCCGGCGACATCTCGGTGGCCGGCTACGACGACATCGACCTGGCGCGGTACGCCACGCCCGCACTGACCACCGTCTCCGTGCCGCAGGCCGAGCTCGGCCGGCAGGCGTGGCGCGAGCTGCACGCGGTGATCGACGACGGCGCGCACCCGGCCACGACCACCCGCTTCACCGCCCGGCTCGAGGCGCGGTCCAGCACCGGGCCCGTGCCCCGCAGCATCACGCGGGCCGCGGTCGACGAGCCCGCGCTCGTGCCCGCGCCGGCGGCCGACGAGGTCCCGCAGGGTCCGACCTGGTCGGTCGAGCCGCGCGAGATCGTGCTGCGGCACACGCGCGACCGGGTGCCGCTCGCGCGGTACGTGGACGGCGATCGGCTGCCCGCCATCCACTCCCCGCGCCCGTACCTGCACCCGGTCCACTCGCTCGCCGGGGTGGCGCTCACCGAGGCCGAGCCGGTGGACCACCGCCACCACTACGGCGTGAGCGTGGCGGTGCCCGACGTGAACGGCACCAGCTTCTGGGGGGGACGAACGTTCGTGGCCGACGTCGGCCCCACGCTGCTGCCCAACCACGGGCGCCAGGCGAGCACGCGCACCGAGGTGGACCCCCTCGCCCCGCACGTGCTCCTGGAGACCGTGCGCTGGGACGACGAGCACGGCGACCCGCTGCTCGACGAGCAGCGGCGCCTCGGCGCGCGCCTCCTGGGCGACGACGGCTGGGCGCTGGAGTGGCGCAGCACCCTGCACGCGTCGCACGGCCCGCTGGAGATCCGCTCCCCGGCGACCAACGGTCGCCCGGGCGCCGGGTACGGCGGGCTCTTCTGGCGGGCGCCGATCGCGCAGCGCACGGTCGTGCTGTCGGAGGCCGGCGAGGGCGAGGAGCTCGCCCACGGCAGCACCTCGCCGTGGGTCGCGTTCGTGCAGCAGCACCACGACCCGTACGCCGAGGACCGCCCGACGACGGTGCTGCTCGCGCAGACGTCCCCCGCGCGGCACTGGTTCCTCCGGGCCGCCGAGTACCCCGGCGCCGGCCCGGCGCTGGCCTGGGACACCCCGCTGACCGTGCCCGCCGGCGGCACCGTCGAGACCGGGATCGTGGCCGCCATCGTGGACCACGCCCTCGACCTCGACGAGGCGGCCGCGCTCGCCACCGCGCTGCGCTGACCCATCACCCTGCGCCTTCCCGGCGCGACCCTGCATCGACACGGCACCGACTCACGACAGGACGACAATGACGGACCCGACCTCCGACGGCCTCGCCCCCCAGATCGCGGTGGTGGGCCTGCACGGCCACGGCGCGTCGCACGTGCGGCGCGTGCTCGAGCTGCAGCGCGAAGGCCGGGCTCGGCTGGCCGCCGTCGTGGACCCCCGCGAACCCGCGCCCGGCCACGATGCCCACGACGCCGGCGCGCCCTGGTTCCCCACGCTGGGCGACCTGCTGTCCACGCCGTCGGCACGGGTCGACGTCGTCATCCTGAGCACGCCCATCCCGACCCACCTGCCCCTGGCGCGTGCGGCGATGGAGGCCGGCATCGACGTGCTCCTGGAGAAGCCCACCACCGCCTCGCTCGCGGAGCACACCGAGCTCGTCGCGGTGGCCGAGCGCACGGGCCGCCGCTGCCAGGTCGGCTTCCAGACCTTCGGTTCACACGCCCTGCCCGCGGCCGCCGACCTGATCGCGCGCGGCGAGATCGGCGACGTGACCGGCCTCGGCGCGGTCGGCACCTGGGTGCGCACGGCCGCGTACTGGCAGCGCGCTGCCTGGGCCGGCCGGCGGCGGCTGGACGGGCGCGACGTCGTCGACGGCGTCGTGACCAACCCGCTGGCGCACGCGGTCGCGACCACCCTGCACCTGGGCGGCGCCACCACCGCGCAGGACGTCGTGTGGGTGGACACCGACCTGCACCGGGCCAACCCCATCGAGGCCGACGACACGTCGGCCGTGCGCGTGCAGGACGCCGGCGGCCGCCGCTACGGCTTCGGCCTCACGCTCTGCGCCCCCGAGCGCTCCCCCGCCCGCGTGGTGGTGCACGGCACCCGCGGCGATCTCGTGCTCGAGTACGAGACCGACCGTCTGCTGCTGCGCACGGACGCGGCGCAGATGGACAAGACCTACGGGCGCACGTCGCTGCTCGACGACCTCCTGGCCGCCCGCACCGACGACCGCCGCGCCCTGCTGTGCGACGTCCGCGACACCGGCGCCTTCATGCGGGTGCTCGAGGGCGTGCGCACCAGCGCGGACCCGGCGCCGATCGCGCCCGAGCACGTCGACTGGCAGGGCGAGGGCGACGAGCGCCACCCCGTCGTCCGCGACGTCGAGCACTGGTGCGCCGAGGTCGCCCGCACGCAGCGCACCTTCGCCGAGCTCGGCGCGCCCTGGGCGCGCTGACGCCATCCGCCGGTTGAGCCTGTCGAAACCGCGCTCCTGTTTCGACAGGCTCAACCGGCGAAGGGAGCGACTACAGCTCGAGGCCGAGGTCGGCGAGCCGCACCGGGTCGCCGGACGCGAGCGACCGGTTGCCGGCATAGCCGATGCCGGAGGCGCGCAGGCCGTCGCGGAAGCCGGCGGCGCGGCCGAGCGGGTCGGCCTCGGTGCGCCCGCGGAAGACGTCGGAGAGCAGGAGGGCGTCGCCGCCGCCGTGCCCGCCCGCGTCGACGGCGACGATCGGCCGCTCCTCCGCCCGCTCCCAGTGCTTCTGCACGATCAGCCGCTCGCCGGCGGGGCGCACGGTGTCCCCGCCGAAGGCCGCGGTGAAGCTCGGGTCCACGGTCGCCTTGCCGTCGGCGCCGAAGACGACGGAGCCGCGCTCGACCACCTCGAGCTCGGCGCGGCCGCGCGAGCCGTTCACCACCACGCGGTAGCCCTCCCACGGCGCGCTGGCCGTGAGCGAGTAGGTGAGCACCGGGCCGCCGGCGTACTCGACGACGAGCCCGAGCGTGTCCTCGGTGGTGATGCCCGGGTCGAAGACGCTACGGTCGCGCCGGTAGCCGTCCACGGCCTGCGCCTCGGGACCGTAGAGCTCGGCGAGATACGGGTCGGCGTCGACGTCGATGTGCCAGGGGTCCACGCCCTGCTCGTTGAGCGCTCGCTCCCCCGCCGTCGGCTCGTAGCCCACCGCGTGCGCGGCGTCGTCGCCGTAGAAGCGCCGTCCGCCGCTCGCGAACACCCGCTGCGGCACGGCGTCGATCCACCAGTTGACGAGGTCGAAGTGGTGGCTCGACTTGTGCACCAGCAGGCCGCCGTTGTTGACCTTCTCGCGGTGCCAGCGGCGGAAGTAGTCGGCGCCGTGCACCGTGTCCAGGGCCCAGTCGAAGTGCACGGACAGCACCCGGCCGATCTCGCCGGAGGCGATGACCTCGCGCAGCGCCGAGTTCCGGGGCGCGTAGCGGTAGTTGAACGTCATCGTGAGGTCGCGGCCGGTCTCGGTGACGGCGTCCGCGATCTGCCGGGCCTCGGCCTCCGTCGCGGCGATCGGCTTCTCGACGACGACGTCGACGCCCGCACGCAGGGCGCGCGACACCAGGTCGGCATGGGTGTTGTCGACGGAGGTGACGATGACGCGGTCCACGCGCTGTTCGTCGAGCGCCTTCTCGAGGTGGTCCGGGTGATACACCGGGCGCTCGCTGCCGACTGTGGCGGCGACCTTGGCCTCGTGGACCGCGGCTCGCACGGGGTTGGGCTCCACCCAGGCGACGATCTCGCCGTCGTCGGCATGGTCCCCGACCAGCGCGTTCACGTACATGCCGGCGCGGTGACCGGTGCCGGCCACGGCATAGCGGCGACGGTCGGGACCGGACGGGACGGCGGGGACGGAGGGCATCGTCGATCTCCTGCATCAGCCTGGGAAGCGGTTTCCCGACAGCCTACCGGAGTGCCGCCGTCGACCCCACCCCGATCCGAGCCCCCGATCCCACAGGTCCGCCACGACCACCGACCGCGAGGTAGTCCGGCGGTCTCAACCGGTCATCGCAACACCGGTTTGATCACGGGGCTGAGAGTAGCTCGGCGAGCTTCTCAG
>NZ_JCAIUK010000005.1:0-358174 GCF_059445475.1 Isoptericola sp. Y581
AATCCCGCCACGCACCATCCGAAACACCCCATCCAGAATCAGGGTGTTGCGATGACCGGTTGAGACCGCCTCCCAGACCCGGCGAGGTAGTCCGAAACCCGGCGAGGTAGTTCGAAACTCGGTGAGGTAGTTCGAAACTCGGCGAGGTAGTTCGAAACTCGGCGAGGTAGTCCGAAACTCGTCGAGGTAGTCCGACCGCACGACGAAAGTGCCGAGCGAGGCCGGGCTTCGTGTCGCGAGGCTGGTCGGGTCTGGCGGGAGGTCGCGAGGAACGCCCTTCGACAGGCTCAGGACCCGCGGCCGGATGGCGCGCCTCGCGACACGAAGCCCGGCCTCGCTCCGCCCGACCCGAACTACCTCGCGGAGTTTCGAACTACCTCGCGGAGTTTCGAACTATCTCGCGGAGATTCGAACTACCTCGCGGAGATCGGGACTACCTCGACGGCGTCAGCACGACCTGGCCGGCCCAGGTGAAGCCGCCGCCGAAGCCGAAGAGCAGGGTGGGCGTGCCGGCCGGGATCTTTCCGGCGTGCCACCACTTGGACAGGCCCATCGGGATGGAGGCGGCCGAGGTGTTGCCCGACTCCGTGATGTCGGTGACGACGACGCGGTCCTCGAGGCCCAGCGACTTGGCCAGCGGCTCGATGATCCGCAGGTTCGCCTGGTGGGCCGCCAGGACGCCGATGTCGTCGAGCGTCAGGCCGGAGGCGTCGACGATGCGCCGTGCACGGTCGGCGGCGCGGGTGATAGCCCACTTGAAGACGGCGCGGCCGTCCTGGGCGAACTTCCCGGCGGGCTGCTCGATCACCACGGCGGGGGTCAGCTCCGGCTCGGAGCCCCACACCACGGGACCGACGGCGGGGGTGTCGGCCGCCTGGAGCACCACGGCGCCCGCGCCGTCGGCGGTGAGGATGCACGTGCTGCGGTCCGACCAGTCCGTGACGGAGGTGAGCTTCTCCGCGCCGATCACCACGGCCGTGCGCGCCGAGCCGGTGCGGATCGCCTGGTCGGCCAGGCCGACGGCGTAGGCGAAGCCCGAGCACGCGGTGTTGACGTCGATGACGCCCGGGCCGACGACGTTGCGCAGGTCCGGCTCCTCCTCGCCCTCGGGCGTGCTCGCTCCGGGCTGCACGCCGGTGCGCAGCGCGTACGCCACCCGCCCGGCGGTGTTCGGCGTCCGGTCCACCGCCGTCGTCGTGGCGACGATCACGAGGTCGACGTCGGTGCCCGCCACTCCCGCGTCGTCCAGCGCGTGCCGCGCCGCCGCCGTCGCCATGTCCGCGACGGTCACGTCGTCCGCCGCGACGTGCCGCGTGACGATACCGGTCCGCGAGCGGATCCACTCGTCGTTCGTCTCGACGAGGCGGGCGATGTCGTCGTTGGTCATGACCCGCTCGGGCTGATGGTGCCCGAGCCCGACGATGCGGGAGCCGGCTGCGCCGGCGGGGAGCGACAGTACGGGAGCGGAGGGCTCAGTCATAGGGGCGATCATCCCACCGCGCCGCGGTGGGATGTCACGCCCGCCCGCACGGCGAGAACGGGCGACGCCGGCACCTGATGAACGACGGCTCGGCGATCGACGCCGGCTACCCGGCCGCGCCGAGTACCGCGCGGCGGATCTGTTCGACGGGGACCTTGGGCTCGCGGTCGGCCGTCAGCAGGCCGTTGGTCTCCTGCATCGTGTCAGTGAGCTGCGTGTAGCAGGAGCCGGCGAGGAAGTCGCTGGCGCGCACGGCGTCGTAGAGGGCCCCGACGCGGGCGATCCAGTCGTCCCCGTCGTCCGCGGTGGTGTAGCCCCAGCCGTCGTCGCGGCGGGCGCCGGCCTGGAAGCTCACCCCGCCGAACTCGGTGAGCATGACCGGCTGCCCGGCGTCGCGCGCCCCGCCGACGAGCTGGCGGCGGTGGGACGGGGCGATCCCGCTGACGATCCGCGCGCGGGCGTCGGCGTCGGCGTAGGTGCGGGCGAGCGCGGCGCCGTCGCCCTCGTAGTCGTGCACGGTGAGGATGTCGGTGTTCTGCTGCTCCCACCCGTCGTTGGAGATCACGGGGCGGGAGGGGTCGAGCGCGCGCGTGAGGTCCGTCAGGCCCCGGGAGTAGGCCTGCTGCTCCACGTCGTCGGCGACGTGCTGGATGCCCCACGACTCGTTGAACGGCACCCACGTCACGATCGAGGGGTGGGACACGTCGCGGTCGACGGCGTCCATCCACTCGCGGGTCAGCCGCTGCACCGCGACGGACGAGAACTCGTAGGCGCCGGGCGTCTCGCCCCACACCAGGATCCCGAGGCGGTCCGCCCAGTACAGGAAGCGCGGGTCCTCGATCTTCTGGTGGATGCGGCAGGCGTTGAAGCCGAGCTCTTTGACGAGCTCGACCTCACGTCGCAGGGCCGCGCGGGAGGGGGCGGCGAGGTGGCTGTCCGGCCAGTAGCCCTGGTTGAGCACCGACCGGACGTCGCAGGGCTGGCCGTTGAGCAGGAACTCCCCGCCCGCGATGCCGACGGTCCGTACGCCCAGGTAGGAGCTCACCGCGTCGAGGGTGGCCCCGTCGGCGTCGTGCAGGGAGACCACGGCGTCGACGAGCCGCGGCGTCCGGGGCGACCACGTCAGCTCGTCCTCGGCCTGCCCGTTGCGCTGGCGCGGGATCGGCACGCTCACCTCCACGGTGGAGCGCGTGCCCCTCACGGACACCTCGATCGTGCCCAGGTCCTCGTCCCGCTCGTCGAAACGCAGCGCGACCCGCACGGAGGCCCCGGCCGGGAGCGGCCCGCGGAACCGGACCGTCAGGTCCGCCGCCGCCGGCCCCTGCGGCAGCCACCGCAGGTGCTCGATGCTCGTCGACGGCACGGCCTCGAGCCACACCGTCTGCCAGATGCCGGTGGTGCGGCGGTACCAGATCGCGTGCGCGTCCTCGTGCCAGTCCTGCTTGCCGCGGGGTTGGGTGAGGTCGTGCGGGTCGTCCTCGGCCCGCACGACGACGACGTGCTCGCCGTCGTCCGCCACGTGCCCGGTCACGTCGAACGTGAACGGGGTGTGCCCGCCCTCGTGCTCGCCGACGAACCGGCCGTCGATCCACACCGACGCGCGGTAGTCGACCGCGCCGAGGTGCAGGAGCACCCGCGGGGCGTCGGCGGACCTGCCGGCGGCGGCGAGGTCGCCCGGGCCGATGCTGCGCGCGTACCAGACCACCGGGTGGAACCCGGGCTCGTCGACGCCCGAGGCCGCCGACTCCGGGGGGAAGGGCACGGTGATGGGCCGGCTCCCCGGTGACGCCGCGCCCCACCCGGCGGCCCATCCGGCGTCGATGCCGACGCCGTCGTCGTCGTGCCGGAAGGACCAGGTGCCGTCCAGGTCGGCCCAGTCGCTCCGCAGCATCTGCGGGCGGGGATAGCTCCCGTCCTGCCGGGTCGCGAGCGGCAGGCGGTCGAGCGCTGGACGGGTGTCGGCGGAGGTCGCGGCGTGGGTCACGCGGCGAGTTTACAGCGCTAGAAATCACTGTCAACGGTACGGTTCGCGGTGTGAAGAGGGTGACGCTGCAGGACGTCGCGATGCGGGCCGGCGTCTCGATGAAGACGGTCTCCAACGTCGTCCGCGACTACCAGCACGTCAGCCCCCGGATGCGGGAGCGCGTGCAGGCCGCCATCGACGAGCTCGGGTACCGGCCCGACGCGCGCGGGCGCAGCCTGGCCACGGGGCGATCGAGCATGCTGGCGCTGGCGTTCCCCGACCTGCGTTGGCCCTACTTCACGGAGCTCGCCCACCTCTTCGCCCGCGCGTGCGCCGAGCGCGGATACCGGCTCCTGCTTGAGGAGACCGGCGGCACCACCGAGGGCGAGCTCGCCGTGCTGCGCGACCGCGACGCGGGCATCGTCGACGGCATCGTCCTGCACCCCCAGGCGCTCTCGGCCGAGCAGCTGGAGGCGCACGGCCTGGACACGCCGATGGTGCTCCTGGGCGAGGCGCCGCGACCGCCGGCCATCGACCAGGTCGCCATCGACAACGTCGCGGCCGCCGACGAAGCGGTGGCCCACCTCGTCGCCGACGGCCGACGACGGATCGGCTTCGTGGGCCACGAGGCCGGCGAGTGGTCGCACACGTCCCGGCTGCGTATCGAGGGCTACCACCTCGGCCTGGAGCAGGCCGGGCTCCCCGTCGCCGACGACCTGCTCGTGCCCCGCCACGCGGGCGACGCCCGCGGCGCGGAGGAGGCGCTCGGCGCCGCCCTCGACGCCGGCCTGCGTGTCGACGCGCTCCTGTGCCGCGACGACCACGCCGCGATCGGCGCGCTCCGCGCGCTGCACCTGCGCGGGGTCGACGTCCCGGGGGACGTCGCCGTCGTCGGCTGGGACGCCACCGTCCTGACGGCGAGCACGACCCCCAGCATCACGAGCATCGCGCCGGACACGCCCGCGCTCGTCGCGCGCACGCTCGACCTCCTGCTCGAGCGCGTGGACGGGTCGGACGCCGCGGGCCGCTCCGTGATCGTCGGACACCGCCTGCTCATCCGCGAGAGCGCGCCGGAGCCCGCCGGGACGTCCGGCCCCCGCTGAGGCGCGACCTCCGCGGGGGCCGGACGCACCGGGCTGGTGCCGGGTCGATCAGGCCGGGTCGTCCACCAGCGTGGCGAGGAGCTCGACGACCGCGCCGCGGACGTCCTCGTGCAGGTCCAGGCTGTCGAGGCCGGCGATCCCCTCCGCGGTCGCGCGCCCCGCGGAGACGACCTCCCACGCCGCGAGCTTGACCGCGTTGCCGGTCTGGGCCCGCTCGAGCACCTCGCGCACCGCCGCCCGCGGGTCGACGCCCAGCCGCAGGCGGCCCCCGACGACCACCACCGCCCCCGCGCCGGCCGCGGCCTCGAACGACACGCTCCAGCGGCCGTCCCGCCCGGTCACCGGCACGACCTCGCCGTCCACCGTGACCTCGCCCTCGGGGCGGCGGGCCAGGAAGGTGATCGTCCACTCCCGGACGGACGGGACGACATCGGCCCGGCCGGCGACGGCGCCCACCCGGAGCTCGCCGCGGTCCCGGTCCCAGCGCATGAGCGTGGTCGCGGCCGCGTCGGCCGACCCCTGCGCGTCGTCCTCCGAGTCCTCCGCGAGGTCGAGCTCGCCCGAGGCGCCGGGCGCGACGAGCACCTCGAGCGCCCGCGGGTTGCGGGTGGCGTCCCGCTCGTCGGGGCCGGCGAGCGGCAGGATCCCGCCGTCGCGCAGCAGCACGGGCACCGACTCGATCGGCCGGTGCAGCTCCACGTGCCGGTCCCCCGCGTAGACGGCCCCCGTGAACACGTCGGTCCAGCGGCCGGCCGGGAGCCAGGCCCGGGTGCGGCTCAGGCGGGAGACCTGGCTCCGCGCGGTCACGACGGGCGCGACGACCAGCTCGGTGCCGAAGGCGTACTCGTTCGGGACGCGGTACGCCTCGTCCCGGTGCGGCTCCAGGTGGTACATCGGGCGCACGAGGGGCGTGCCCGCCGCCGCTAGGTGGTTCATCGTGTGCAGGTACGGCACCAGGCGGTGCCGGAACCGCAGCGCCTCGCCCATGGCCTGGCGGTGCTCGGCCGGGAAGAGCCACGGCTCCTTGCGGATGAACGGGTTGTTCGCGGAGTGCAGCCGCATGATCGGTGAGAGGACGCCGAACTGCACCCACCGGGTCGCGAGCTCGTCGTCGCGGACGCCGCGGGTGTGCCCGCCGATGTCGTGGCTCCACCAGGCGTACCCGATGTTGGCCGCGGTGGCCGTGAACTCCGGCTGGAACGCCAGCGACTCCCACGACACCACGGCGTCGCCGGAGAAACCGACGGCGTACCGGTGGCTGCCCGGCCCCGCGTACCGCGAGAACGTCATTCCGGGGCCGCCGTGCCGGGCGGCGTCGAGGTGGTGGAAGTGGTTGAGCAGCCACAGCGGGTCGGCGCCGGGCAGGTTCGACGTGCCGCCCTGCTGCCAGTCGATCCACCAGAAGTCGACGCCCTGCTCCTCGAGCGGGTGGTGCAGCAGCTCGAAGTAGGCGCGCACGAAGTCGGGATCGGTGAGGTCGTGGGACACCGGCACCTCGGAGGTCGGGTCGATCCCCATCGCCTCGGCCACCGCCGGATAGGCGTCCTCGAACGCGCGCACGCCATCGGCCGGGTGCAGGTTGAGGGTCGTGCGCATCCCGCGCTCGTGCAGTGCGCCGAGGAAAGCCGCCGGGTCGGGGAACAGCGACCGCTCCCACGAGTAGCCCGTCCAGCCGTTGCCGTACTGCGGCGGCACGGAGCCGACCCGGTGCCAGTCCATGTCGATCACGGCGACGGACAGCGGGACGCCCTCGTCGTCGAACCGGTCCATCAGCTCCAGGTACGAGTCGGCCGAGTAGGGGTGGTACCGGCTCCACCAGTTGCCCAGCGCCCAGCGCGGCAGGCGCGTCGGCGCCCCGGACAGGGCGTACAGCTCGCGCACCGCGCGGGCGTAGTCACGACCGTGCGCGAAGACGTACAGGTCGCGGCGGCCGGCGGTCCGGGTGCCGAGCCGGCCATCGCCCTCGAAGAGGAACGAGTCGCTGTCGTCGATGGCCGCGATCCCGTTCGGGGACGCCACGCCCGGCTCCAGCTCCACGCGCCCGTCGACGTCGTCGAGGGTGCGCGCGGTGCCGCCGAGGTCGTGGGTGGCCTCCCCGTAGCGCCACCGGCCGGAGTCGGCGCCGACGAGCTCGACGACGAACCCGTGCGCGGACGGCTCGCGGCCGTCGAACCGCAGCCGCGCCCGCGACGTCGTGATCTCGATCCCGTCGCCGACGGGCCGGGCCGAGTACTCCGCCGGCCCGAGGTCGCGCCGGACGGCGAACGTCGACGCGCGGTCCTCGAACCCGCCGTCGGCGGACCACTCGACGCGGAACAGGCTGTCGGTCAGGACCGTCACCCGCCAGCGGTCACCGCGGACCTGCTGCTCGGCGCAGGCCTGCGGGGCCGCGCCGGGCAGGGGTCGGACGACGGGCAGCGGGTGTCGGGTGTCGACGACGTCGGTCACGGGTACTCCTCGGAGGTGGTGCAGGGTGGTCGGCGGGCCACGAGAGGGCTTAGCTCTTGACGGCGCCCTGGGTGATGCCGCTGATCACCCAGCGCTGCGCGATCAGGTAGACGACGACCGTCGGGGCCATCGCCATGAGGTACGAGGCGAACGCCACGTTGTAGTTCGTCCCGAACTGGCTCTGGAAGATGTTCTGCACCACGGGCAGCACCTGCAGCGTCGGGTCCGACACGATCATCGACGGCAGCATGAAGTCGTTCCACGACGCGAGGAACGCGAAGATGCCGACGGTGGCGATCATCGGGCCCAGCAGCGGCAGGATGATGCGCCAGAAGACCTGCCACGTCGTCGCGCCGTCGATGCGGGCGCTCTCCTCCAGCTCGACCGGTATCGAGCGCAGGTACGCCGAGAACAGCAGCACGCTGAACGCGAGCTGGAACATGGCGTGCAGGATGGCGACGCCCAGCGGGTTGTCGAGGCCCGTGAGCGCGGTGAGCTTGATCTCCGTCAGCGCGATCACGGGGAACGGCAGGAACATCGACGCGAGCAGGTAGACGAACGACCAGCGGAAGAACCGGTGCGACCAGTACCGCACGATCGCGTACGACGCGAGCGAGCTCAGCAGCAGCGTCAGGGCGACGGTGAGCGCCGCGACGCCGACGGAGATGCTGAACGACACCGGGAAGCGGGTCAGCTGCCACGCCTCGGCGAAGCTCTCCGGGTTGAACGGTGCCGGCAGCGCGAAGGCGTTGCCGGCCACCGACTGCTCGCTGGTCTTGAACGCCATCGTGAGGGTGACGTAGAGCGGCGCGAGCACGGTGAGGGAGCACAGGGCGAGCGCGACGGTGAGCGGCCAGCTCGTGCGGCGGCGGCCCCGGGCCGGACGACGGCGGGGCCGGTCGTCGGCCGGTGCCGGGGCGCGACCTTCGAGCGCGGGGGCGGTGGCGGTCACAGGCGGATGGTCCTTCCACGGGAGACGACGAGCTGGAGCACGGAGATGAGCACCGTGATCACGAAGAAGACCGTCGCGTTGGCCATCTGGTAGGCGTAGTCGCCGCCCGTGAAGCCGCCGAAGATCGTCATCGCGACGCTGCTCGTCGCATTGCCGGGGCCGCCGCCGGTGAGTCCGACGATGACGTCGTAGACGCCGAGGTACCCCTTGATCCCCAGGATCGTGTTGATGAGCACGAAGCCGGCGATGAGCGGCAGGGTGATGGAGCGGAACTGCCGCCAGGACCCGGCACCGTCCAGGGAGCTCGCCTCGTACAGGTCGCCGGGGATCGACGTGAGCCCGGCCGTGTAGACGAGCAGGGCGCCCGGGATGGTCTGCCAGGCGGACACGATGACGATGGCGAGCCAGGCCAGGTCGGGGTTGCCGAGGATGCTGTCGGTCAGCGGGTCGAGGCCGACCGCCGTGGCGAACGCCGGCAGGGTGTTCGAGAACAGGTAGTTGAACACGTACGCGACGACGATCCCGGAGACGACCATCGGGATCACGAAGATCGCCCGCAGCCCCGCCGCGAAGCGGATGCGCTTCGACAGCCCGATGGCGAGCACGAGGGCGATCGCCTGCGCCACGACCACCGTCACGACCGCGAAGCCGAGGGTGAACCCGTAGGCCTCGCGGACGCCCGGGTCGCCGAGGAGCGCCGCGTAGTTCCGCAGGCCCAGGAAGCTCCAGCCCCCGAAGCCGACGTAGTCGGTGAAGCTGTAGAAGATGCCCACCAGGGCGGGGACCACCACGAACACGGTGAACACGAGGAGGGCGGGGACGAGGAAGAGGTAGGCGATCGGCTCCGGTCGCCCATGGCGCCGTCGCCGGGTCCGGGCGGTCGGGGCGGTCGTCGCGGGCGTCGCGGGCGTCGATCGCGTGGCGGGCGCCGTCGTGGTCGAGGTGGTCATACCGTCGCCTCCCGGCTCGCGAGCCGGCGCCAGTCGGCGTCGAGCTGGTCGAGCATCGCCTCGAAGTTGCCCGACCGGATCGCGTCCTGCAGGTAGTTGCCCAGCGGGATCGACGTCGGGACGAAGGTGCCGGCCCCCTGGTAGAAGGCGGCGGAGTCGACGTACTGCTGCAGCCCGGCCAGCCGCTCGTCCTGCTGCGGGGGCCCGCCCTCGAGCGTCGAGTACGCGAGGTTGTCGGCGTTGTACGCGTTGAGGATCTCCGGGCGCATGAGGAACTCCACGAGCTCCTCCGCCTCCGCGCGGTGCGGGGTGGCGTCGGGGATGTACAGGCAGAGGTCGATGTTCACCCGGGCCTGGCGCTCGTCGGGGTTCTCGCTCACCGGCAGGACGAACGTCCCCACGTCGAGCTCCTCGTCCACCATGGCGATCTGGCTCAGCGCCCACGGGCCCTGGAGGTACATCGCGGCCCTGCCCTGACCGAAGGCGAGGTTGCCGTCGGCGTAGCCGCGCACGGCGTGGTCCGGGTTGAAGTACGACGAGATCGTCTTGGCCCGCTCCATCGGGACCGCCAAGGTCTTCGCGAACGAGACGTCCGAGTCGGGCCCGACGTCCGTCCCGAGCTCCTTCATCCGCCCGAAGAACTCGCCCGGGTCGACCAGGCTGCCGACGGAGTAGTCGAACAGTCCCTGCCACAGCGTCCAGGTGTCCCGGTCGGTCGCGTAGATCGGCGTGACGCCGGCCTTCTGCAGCGCGGTGCAGACGTCGACGAACTCGGACCATGTGGTCGGGACGGGGAGGTCGTGCTCGGCGAAGATCGCCTTGTTGTAGATGACCCCGGCGGCCGCCAACGAGTACGGCAGCACGCTCGTGCGCCCCGCATAGGTGGCGTACTGATCCGTGAGGCCGCTGATGTCCGTGCGCACGGTCGCCGCCGACGGCAGCCGCGACAGGTCGCCCATCTGGCCCCGGGAGACGTAGCGGGCCAGCTCCAGGTTGTCGTTGAAGCAGCCCACGTCGCCCGGCTGTCCCCGCACGAACTGGGGCGCGATCGCCGTCGTCGAGTCGTGCACGACGTGGAGGTGCGGCTGCTCCCCCTCGAAGCGTCGCAGCAGGTCGTCGAAGTAGGCGATGACCTCCTGCTTCTGCTCGTAGAACGTCAGCGTGGTGCGCCCGCCGGCATCCTGCGGCGCGGCACACCCGGCCAGCGGGACCGCCCCGAGGGCGAGGGTCCCGGCGGCCCCTGCGAGGAACGATCGACGACTCATCGCCGCGCCCCGCCGTTCGATCTTGCCCATATGTCGTCTCCTTCGACCACCATCGACTGCGACCGGAAACTTACAGCGCTGTAAAGCCTGGGTCAACCATGTCGCCGACGACCTGCTCGGGGACGAACCGGAACGGCCGGCGAGCGCCCGCTACACCCCTGCCTCGCGCGAGAAGCCCTCGATGTGGGCCTTCACCGCCTCCGCCGCGGCGTCCGCGTCGCCGGCGGCGACGGCGTCGAGCACCGTGCGGTGCTCGGAGCGCAGGCGGCCCGCCGTGCGCGGCCACGAGGGCAGCCGCTCGATCCCGACGGCGACGTACCCGCCGATCGCGCCGCGCAGGCCGGTCATGACGGCCTCGACCAGCACGTTCCCGGCCATCCGCACGAACTCGAGGTGGAACGCCTGGTCGAGCTCGAGGAACGTCGGCGGCGCGACGTCGGGATCGTCCATCAGGGCCAGGAGCCGCCCCGCCTCGTCGACGTGCGCTGCCGTGCCCGGCGCGCGGACGGCGACCCGGCCGGCGGCCTGGGCCACGGCCCACGACTCCAGCAGCACCCGGGTGGCGACCACGTCGCGCACCGGCAGCGTGCCCGTGGCGACGTGCAGCCGCACCGCGGCGCCCAGCCCGGCCGCCGGGCGGTCCACGACGATCGCGCCGGACTCCGGCCCCGACCCGACGCCGCTACGCACGATGCCGAGGGCCTCGAGGATTCGCATCGCCTCGCGCACGGAGGGTCGGGAGACGCCGAGATCCTCGGCGAGGGTCCGCTCGCCGGGCAGGCGGGCGCCGAGACCCCAGCGGCCGGCCGCGATGCCCTCCTCGAGGTGGACGAGGACGCGTTCATGGGTGCGCACCGGGCCAGCGTATCGGGCGTCCGTTATGTGGTCAGACCACATCGGGTACAGTGACCGACCGTGGTTCGGGCCCCGTACCGTCGTCGCCGCACCGAGGCAGCCGTGGCGACCTCGAGCAGGCCCGGCCATGCTGGACGAGCCGCACCGAGCCGCACCGCCGCCGCACCGAGAAGCCGCACCGAGGAGTCGAATGCGCATCGCTCTCGCCGCCACCTGCCTCGCCGACACCCTGTTCCCGGGAGCCCCGCGCGCCACCGTGCGGCTGCTGGAGCGGCTCGGCCACGAGGTGGTCTTCCCCACGGACCAGGCGTGCTGCGGGCAGATGCACGTCAACACCGGGTACTTCCGCGAGGCCGTGCCCGTGATCCGCAACCACGTGGAGACGTTCGCCCCCGTGGCCGACGGCGAGTGGGACGCCGTCGTCATGCCGTCGGGCTCGTGCACGGGCTCGGTGCGCCATCAGCAGGCGATGGTCTGCCGCCGCGCCGGCCTGGACGACCTCGCCGCCACCGCCGAGGCCGTCTCCGCCAAGACGTACGAGCTGTCCGAGCTGCTGGTCGACGTGCTCGGCCTCTCCGACGTCGGCGCCTGGTTCCCGCACCGCGTCACCTACCACCCCACCTGCCACTCGCTGCGCATGCTGCGCGTGGGCGACAAGCCACTGCGGCTGCTGCGCGCCGTCGAGAGCGTCGACCTCGTCGAGCTGCCTGCCGCCGACACGTGCTGCGGCTTCGGCGGCACGTTCGCGCTGAAGAACGCGGACACCTCGGCGGCGATGCTCGAGGACAAGGCGGCGAACGTGCGCGGCACGGGCGCCGAGGTGCTCACCGCGGGCGACATGTCGTGCCTCATGCACATCGGCGGCGGGCTGTCCCGACAGGGCACCGGCATCCGCGTGCTGCACCTGGCGGAGGTGCTCGCCTCCACCCGGGCGGAGCCCACCCCGCTGCCGGAGACGACCTTCAGCCGCCCCGAGCGGACGGAGGCGACCCGATGAGCCGCACCTTCCTGGGCCTGCCGCGCACGCTGCAGCGCCCCGACGACGCGGGCGCCGACGAGCCCTTCGGCCGGGTCCCGCACCCGCGGGAGCCCCTGCGCTGGGGCGACGCCTTCCCCGCCGCCGCGAAGCAGACGCTGGCGAACGACCAGCTGCGCCGCAACCTCGGCCACGCCACGCAGGTCATCCGCACCAAGCGGGCCGCCGTCGTCGGCGAGGTGCCCGACTGGGAGGCCCTGCGCGACGCCGGGTCGGCCGTAAAGCAGCAGGTCATGGCCCACCTGCCCGAGCTGCTGGCCCAGCTCGAGGAGAACGTCGTCGCGCGCGGGGGCGTCGTGCACTGGGCCCGCGACGCGGCCGAGGCCAACCGCATCGTCGCCGACATCGCGAAGGCCAAGGGCGCCGACGAGGTGGTCAAGGTCAAGTCGATGGCCACCCAGGAGATCGGGCTCAACGAGGCGCTGGCCGACGTGGGCATCGCCGCCATCGAGACCGACCTGGCCGAGCTCATCGTGCAGCTCGCCGACGACATGCCGTCGCACATCCTCGTGCCCGCGATCCACCGCAACCGCTCGGAGATCCGCGACATCTTCCTCGCCCGCATGGGCGACGCGCCGCCGGACCTGTCCGACGTCCCGCGCGAGCTCGCGATGGCGGCCCGCGCCCACCTGCGCCGCAAGTTCCTCTCCGCCAAGGTCGCCGTCAGCGGCGCGAACTTCGCCGTCGCCGACACCGGGACCCTCACGGTCGTGGAGTCCGAGGGCAACGGGCGCATGTGCCTCACGCTGCCCGAGACGCTCGTGACCGTGATGGGCATCGAGAAGCTCGTGCCCACCTTCGACGACCTCGAGGTCTTCCTGCAGCTGCTCCCCCGCTCGTCCACCGGCGAGCGCATGAACCCGTACACCTCCCTGTGGACGGGCGTGACGCCGGGTGACGGGCCGCAGGAGTTCCACCTGGTGCTGCTCGACAACGGCCGCACCGACGTGCTCGCCGACGAGGTCGGCCGCGCCGCGCTGCACTGCATCCGCTGCTCCGCCTGCCTCAACGTGTGCCCCGTCTACGAGCGGGTGGGCGGCCACGCGTACGGCTCCGTGTACCCCGGGCCGATCGGCGCCATCCTCACCCCGCAGCTCACGGCGTCGACGGGCGGCGTGTCCGGGCACGACGACCCCAACGCGTCCCTGCCCTATGCCTCCTCGCTGTGCGGCGCGTGCTACGACGTCTGCCCGGTGAAGATCGACATCCCGTCGATCCTCGTCGACCTGCGGGCGCGGGAGGTCGACGCCGACCGGTCCAAGCGCGGCGTCGACCCGTGGAAGGCGGCCATGAAGGCCGCGGCGTGGGTCATGACCGACGGCGACCGGTTCGCCCTCGCCGGGCGGGCGGCCACGCTGGGCAGCGGCCTGGGTGGTCGTGACCACGCCATCTCCCTGGCGCCCCCGCCGGCGTCCGCGTGGACCCGTTCGCGCGACCTGCCGGCGCCGCCGCGGCAGACGTTCCGGCAGTGGTGGGCGGCCGAGCACGAGACCGAGGAGGGCACACGATGAGCGACGCACGGGCCGAGGTGCTCTCGCGGGTGCGCGCGGCGCTGGGGCAGGCAGGCGCCGGTACGACGCCGTCGGGCGCGGTCGGGACGGCGCCCCACCCGGAGCCCGTGCCGCGCGAGTACCGACCGGCCGGGGAGCACGCGCCCGGCTCGGCGGAGGTGCTCGAGCAGCTCGTCGACCGGCTGGTGGACTACAAGGCGCACGTGCACCAGGTGTCCGCCGACGCCCTGCCCGCCACCATCGCGACCCTCGTCACCGAGTTGTCAGGACCACGCGCAGGTATTCATGCTCCTGGTCCTGACAACTCTCCGGCGCCCGAGTTGTCAGGGCCAGGAGAAGGTATTCATGGTCTTGGGCCTGACAGGTCGCGCGGGGCGCAGGTCGTGGCGCCGACGGGGCTCGACGACGGGTGGCTCGCCGCGCTGCCCGCGGGCACCGACGTCGTGCGGGACTCCCGCGAGGACCCGCACGCCGCGACGGAGCTCGACGCTGCGGACGCCGTCGTCACCGCCGCGCGGGTCGCGATCTCCGAGACGGGCACGATCGTGCTCGACGGCGGGCCCGACCAGGGGCGCCGCGCGATCTCGCTGGTGCCCGACGTGCACCTGTGCGTCGTGCTCGCCGACCAGGTGGTGCAGACCGTGCCGGAGGCGGTCCGGCTGCTCGGCGAGCACCCGGACCGCCCCCTCACCTGGATCTCCGGCCCCAGCGCGACGTCCGACATCGAGCTGGACCGGGTCGAGGGCGTGCACGGCCCCCGCACCCTGCACGTGCTGCTGGTCGCCGGCTGACGTCAGGGCGGGACGCCACCGGCGGGGGGGATCTGAGGCACCACCAGCCGCGCGGACGGTGCTCGGCGTCGGGCAGAGTCGGACAGAATGGTGTCCCGTGACCGACCCCGAGCCCCCGACGTCCGACGCCCTCTTCGACGTGCCGGAGGGCGCGCGCCGGCCCGGACGGCGGATCGTGCTGCTGACCGGGCCGTCGGGCTCGGGCAAGACGGCGCTCACGCGCCGCCTGGGCCTTCCCGTGATGAACCTCGACGACTTCTACCGGGACGTCGACTACCCCGGCATGCCGATGCGCTACGGCATCGTCGACTGGGACGACCCGCGCAGCTGGGACCGCGACGCGGCTCTCGACGCGCTTCGCGAGGTGGTGCGCACCGGCCGGGCCCAGGTGCCGGTCTACGACATCCCCACGTCGCGCCGTACGGGCGGCACGGTGCTCGAGACGGGCGACGCCCCGGTCGTCGTCGCGGAGGGGATCTTCGCCGCGGAGCTGGTGCGGGCGTGCCGCGCCGAGGGCTTCCTTGCCGACGCGATCTGCCTCACCCAGCCCCGCCTGCTGACGTTCTGGTTCCGCTTCCTGCGCGACGTCGCGGAGGCGCGCAAGCCGCTGACCACGCTGGTGCGCCGCGGCTGGGGGCTGCTCCGCGCGGAGCCGGAGCTGGTGCGCCGCTGGGTGTCGCTCGGCTGCCGCACGGCCACGCGCGCGCAGGCCGAGCGGGACATCCGGGCGCTCGCGCGCTGACCGACACGCCGCGGGCCGCTTCCCGGCCACCGCGCAACACCCGCAAGACGTCATGAAGTTGTCACACGCCGGCCATGTGCCTCACATCAACTCCCCTGATTCTGGCGGGAGGAGGTGGTCCCCATGGTCCGACCCCGAGCACCAGGGGTCGGGCCTGGGGCACCAGGGGTCGGGCCTGGGGTACCTGCTGCGCGCGGCCGACGCCGGCCGGCTCGCCGCGGTCGTGTGCTGCGCGGAGTCCACGCGCGCCGCCTACGGGGCCGCGGGCATGAGCCCCACCAACCCGGAGCTCTCGGCGGACCTCGCGGACGCCTTCGCCGACCGGCCGGACCTGCGCGGGCGGGTGCACCTGCTCGGCGTGCGGCACGACATGGAGCTCGTGCTCGCGCGCGCCTGACGTCGTACCGCCCGCCGTCAGCGGGTCGAGTCGCGCAGCAGCACCTCGAACTCCACTTCGGTGACGGTGCCGGGCGCGTCGTCGTCGTCGACGGCGGCCTGCACCGCGATGCGGCCCATGTCCTCGAGCGGGATGCGCACGGTCGAGAGCGCCGGGACGTGGTCGCGCAGCGTGGGGACGTCGTCGAAGCCCGCGACGCGCACGTCGCGCGGCACCTCCACGCCCAGCTCCCGCAGCCGCGCGATGAGCCCGATCGCCATGACGTCCGTGACGGCGAAGACGCACACCGGCTCGCCGCCGGCCCGCGCGTCCCGCACCATCGCCGCGACGTCGTCCCCGGCGGCGTACCCACCGTCGCGCGAGAACTCGGTGACCAGGAGCTCCTCGACGACGCCGCCCCCGGCCAGCGCGGCCTGCGTGAAGGCGTCGGCGCGCTCCCGCGACGTCACGACGCGCGACGGCCCGCCGAGCACCGCGAACCGGCGCTGCCCCCGGCCGAGCAGCGCCTCGGCGAGCGCGCGGGCGCCGGTCGCGTTGGGCGGGCGCACCACGGACCCCCCGCCGACCGGCTGGCCGACGATCACGGACCGCCCGCCCGCGGCGACGAACGCGTCGAGCTCGGCCGCGAGCGCGGCGTCCTCGTCGGGGGTCCACCGGGTACCGGCGACGACGACGGCGTCGACCCGGTGGGCGGCGAAGGCCGCGACGGCCTCGCGCTCCGCCTCGGGGTCGCGGCTCGTGGACGCCAGCAGCACGAGCCGGCCGCTCGCTCGGGCGGCGACCTGCGCCCCGGCCGCGATCGACGAGAAGTACGGGTCGGAGATGTCCTGCACGACGAGGCCGAGCAGGCCCGAGCGGGCGCGCGCCAGCGCCTGCGCCTGCGCGTTGACGACGTAGCCCAGCTCCGCCGCGGCGGCCCGCACCCGGCCGACCAGCTCGGCGCCGGGCTGCCGTGCCGACCCGTTGAGCGCCCGCGACGCCGTCGCCAGGGAGACCCTCGCGCGGTCGGCGACGTCCTGCAGCCTCGCTCGTGCCACCTGCTCCTCCAGCCCCGTCCGGCGGGACGCCTTGACGCGCTCGCCGGGGACACCCTACCGTGGCCTGGAAAGCGCATTCCTCAGCCTTCCCGCGGGTGTGTGCGCCCTGCCACCCGGCGCCACCGCACCCGCGGGGTCGCCGACGACGAAGGAGTCCCGAGTGAGCACATCCACGCGCACCCTGCGCATCGCGATGAACGGCGTCACCGGCCGTATGGGCCACCGCCAGCACCTCGGGCGCTCGATCCTGCCGATCCGCGAGCAGGGCGGCGTCGAGCTGGCCGACGGCACCCGCGTGCAGGTGGAGCCCGTGCTCGTGGGCCGCAACGAGTCCAAGCTGGCCGAGCTGGCCGAGCAGCACGACGTCGCCGAGTGGACCACCGACCTGGACGGCATCGTCACCGACGCCGCCACCGACATCGTCTTCGACGCGTCGATGACGTCGCTGCGGGCCAAGACCCTCACCAAGGCGATGCAGGCGGGCAAGCACGTCTACACCGAGAAGCCGACCGCGGAGACCCTGGCCGAGGCCGTCGAGCTGGCGCGGCTGCGCGACGAGACCGGCGTCACGGCCGGCGTCGTGCACGACAAGCTGTACCTGCCCGGCCTGGTCAAGCTGCGCCGGCTCGTGGACGAGGGCTTCTTCGGCCGCATCCTCTCGCTGCGCGGCGAGTTCGGCTACTGGGTGTTCGAGGGCGAGCACCAGGCCGCGCAGCGCCCGTCGTGGAACTACCGCAAGGAGGACGGCGGCGGCATGACCACGGACATGTTCTGCCACTGGAACTACGTGCTCGAGGGCATCCTCGGCTCCGTGAGGACGGTCTCGGCGCAGACCATCACCCACATCCCGACCCGCTGGGACGAGCAGGGCCGCGAGTACCCGGCCACGGCCGACGACGCCGCATACGGCATCTTCGAGGTCGAGACGCCGGGCGGCGACCCGGTCGTCGCGCAGATCAACTCCTCCTGGGCCGTGCGGGTGTACCGCGACGAGCTCGTGGAGTTCCAGATCGACGGCACCCACGGCTCGGCCGTGGCGGGCCTGCGCACGTGCGTCGCGCAGCAGCGGGCGCACACACCCAAGCCCGTGTGGAACCCGGATCTGCCCGTCACCGAGCCGTTCCGCGACCAGTGGCTCGAGGTGCCCGCCAACGCCGACCTCGACAACGGCTTCAAGCTGCAGTGGGAGGAGTTCCTGCGCGACGTCGTCGCCGGGCGCCCGCACCGCTTCGACCTGCTGTCCGCCGCGCGCGGCGTGCAGCTCGCCGAGCTCGGCCTGCGTTCGTCGGCCGAGGGTCGCCGCCTCGACGTCCCGGAGATCACGCTGTGACCGCCCGATCGCTGGTCGCCCTTCGACAGGCTCAGGAACCGCGTGGCGAGGCCCGACCCTTGAACCCGGCGCTCCTCCCTGCGCTCGAGCCCAGCGGCGTCACCGTGCGCCTCCCCCGGTTCGATGCAGACGGCCGCGCCACCGGCGTCGAGGTGCGCGAGCTGAACGCACCGGGCCCATGGACCACGCCGTCCGCCCCGATCGTCTCCCGCGTCGCGTACGCCGCCGCGCACGTGGTGCCGCAGGTCGGCGCCGAGAACGTGCCGGGCGCGCCCGCCGTCGTCGACTGGGACGCGACGCTCGCCTACCGGCACCGCATCTGGTCGGCCGGGCTCGGCGTCGCCGACGCGATGGACACCGCCCAGCGCGGGATGGGCCTGGACTGGGCCGCGACCCAGGAGCTGGTGCGCCGCTCGTCGGCCGAGGCGGCGTCCGTCGGAGCCCGCATCGCCTGCGGCGCGGGCACGGACCAGCTCGACCCCGCCGCGGTGGCGACGCGGGAGCCGGGCGACCCCGCCGCGCTCACCGCCGTCACCGACGCGTACCGCGAGCAGGTGCGCGTGGTGCAGGACGCCGGGGCGCAGGTCATCGTCATGGCCTCGCGCGCGCTGGCGCGGGTGGCCCGCTCCCCCGAGGACTACGCCCGCGTCTACGACGCGGTTCTCGCCGAGGCGGACCGGCCCGTCGTCCTGCACTGGCTGGGCACGATGTTCGACCCTCAGCTCGCCGGCTACTGGGGCGCCGAGGACCCCGGGGACGTCGACGCCGCGACCGCCGTCTTCACCGACCTCATCAAGGCCCACCAGGACAAGGTCGACGGGGTCAAGGTCTCGCTGCTCGACGCGCAGCACGAGATCGGCCTGCGCCGGTCGCTGGCCGCCCTCGACGGCTCGCCCGTGCGGCTATACACGGGCGACGACTTCAACTACCCGGAGCTCATCGCGGGCGACGACCAGGGCCACTCGGACGCGCTGCTCGGCATCTTCGCCGCCATCTACCCGGCGGCCTCCACGGCGCTGCAGGCCTTCGACGCCAGTGTGGCAGCGGGCGACGCGGCCTCGTCCCAGGAAGCCGCCGCCCGCGGGCACGCCATCCTCGCCTCGACCGAGAAGCTGGGGCGGCACATCTTCGCCGCGCCCACGTACTACTACAAGACCGGGGTGGCGTTCCTGTCCTGGCTCAACGGCTTCCAGCCGGGGTTCCAGCTGGTGGGCGGCCTGCAGTCGGGCCGGTCGCTGGCGCACCTCGTGGAGCTGGCCCGCCTCGCCGACGGCTGCGGCATGCTGCTCGACCCGGCGCTGGCGGCCCGCCGCCTCGACGCCTTCCTGACGACGAACGGGGTGGACGCATGAACGCGAGGAGCCCCCGCGGAGGTACGCCGAGGAACGAGGTGTGCCGGAGCGAGGCACCGCAGCGTTCATGCCAGGGAGGAGCCGCATGAGCACAGGAACTCAGGACCTGAGCCGCTGCTCCCTCAACACCGCGACGGTCAAGCACGCGACGCTCGCCGAGGCGGTCGACGCTGCCGCGTCGGCGGGGCTGGGCGCCGTGGGCCTGTGGCGCCACCAGGTGCAAGAGCACGGCGCCGAGAAGGCGGCGCGGATCGTGTCGGACGCCGGCCTGCGCGTCTCGTCGCTGTGCCGCGGCGGCTTCCTCACCGTGGCGGACGACCCCGGCATCGCCGCCGCGCTGGCGGACAACCAGCGCGCGATCGAGGAGGCGGCGGGCGTCGGGACGCGCGAGCTCGTGTTCGTCGTCGGCGGCCTGCCCGCCCTCAGCGAGCCCGGCGGGGGCCCGCGCCCCGACGCAGGGCCCGGCGACCGCAACCTCGTCGCCTCCCGCGCCCGCGTGGCCGACCGCCTCGCCGACCTCGCGCCGTTCGCGGCCGAGCACGGCGTGCGGATCGTGCTGGAGGCGCTGCACCCGATGTTCGCCGCCGACCGCGCGGTGATCTCCACGCTCGGGCAGGCGCTCGACCTGGCCGCGTCGTTCGCCCCCGAGACCGTGGGCGTCGTCGTCGACACGTACCACGTGTGGTGGGACCCCGACCTCCGCGGGTCGATCGCGCGCGCCGGGGCCGAGGGCCGCATCGCCGGCTACCAGGTGTGCGACTGGAACCTGCCGCTGGCCGCGGACCCGCTCAACTCCCGCGGGCACGTGGGCGACGGCTACATCGACTTCCCCACCATCTCGCGCTGGGTCGCCGAGGCGGGCTACGCCGGGGACGTCGAGACCGAGATCTTCAACGAGGAGATCTGGGCCGCCGACCCCCGCGACACGGCCCGCACCGTCGGCGAGCGCTACGCGCGGCACGTGCAGCCGCACGTCTGACGCCGTACGCCCACGTACACCCACGAGGGCGTGTCGCTCGGTCCGGGGTTGCGGCTCTCGAGATGGGCGAGCGTGGTGGCGACGATCGACCGGATCGTCGCGACCGCCGGCATCTCACGCCGCTCCTTCTTCCGCTACTTCCGCAACTGGTCAGGAACGAAGAAGCGCCGCGCCCGGGCGCTCTCTAGCCTGGGAGCGACGCGCAGGGAGCGCGCCACCTGAGCCGGGAGGGTCACATGGCCACGTCCGAGGGACTGAGCGCCGACGAGCGCGCGGCGGTCAAGCAGCGCGCCAAGGAACTGCGCGAGCAGGAGAAGGCGGGCAAGAACCGCGCCGCCGGCGAGCAGGCGGTGCGCGAGGCGATCGAGCCGCTCGAGGGGAGCGACCGCGACATCGCCGAGGGGATGTACCGGGTGGTCTCCGACGTCGCGCCCGGCCTCGTACCCAAGACCTACTACGGCATGCCGGGGTTCGCGAACGACGACGGCAAGATCGTGCTGTTCGTGCAGCCCGCCGCGAAGTTCGGCACCCGCTACGCGACGGTCGGCTTCGAGCCGACGGCGCCCCTCGACGACGGCGACTTCTGGCCGACGTCCTACGCCGTCCTGGCCTGGACCCCGGAGTTCGAGAAGACGTTCTCGGCGCTCGTACGCGCCGCGGCCGGCTGACCCGTCGCCCTCGTCCGGGCTCAGCGCACCTCGGCCCGCACGAGCTCGGTGACGCCGCGGGCCTCGAGAGCCGCGGGGTCGGCCGCGGTCGCGCTCGTCACGACGGTCACGTCCCCGCCTCGCTCGCGCAGGTCGTGCCAGAGCTCGAAGACGGCGCCGCCAGGGCCGAGCGACGGCCGCGAGAGCGGCAGGTCCGCGCCGTCGACGTCCACGACCACGCCGACCGTGCGCGGCTGCACGAGCGGCAACGCGCCGCGCCGGGCCTCCGCGACGACCTCGGCGAACCGGCGGCCGAGCGGCTTCACCCGGTTCTCGGTGTCGAGCAGGCCGAGCGAGTACTCGAGGTCCTTGTAGTCGGCGAGGTCGCGCGTGACGTCGTGCGAGCACCACCACGTGACGGCGAACAGGTCGCTCGTCGTGAGGGCTGCCTCGATCGTCCGGGAGCAGAACTCCGGCATCTCGGCCTCGGCGAGGTTCATCGACGGGGCGCCGACCTCCTGCAGCCACACCTGCCGGCCCGGGTCGGTCGCGAACGCTTTCGACAGCTCGATCATCCACTCCGCGTGCCGCACCGACTGCGGCGACAATGCGCCGTAGCGCGTGGCCGTGCCGTTGAAGATCCAGGAGTGCACGGTGGTCATGTCGCCGAGGCGGGCGGCGTGCTCGGGCAGGAACGAGTGGTCGTCCCAGTACCAGAGGTGGTCGTTCTCGCTGTGCACGACGACGTGGCGCGGGTCGCGGTCGCGCGGCGCCTCGAGCAGCGAGCGCAGCCAGTGGGTCACCTGGTCGGCCGTGGCGGGCATCGCCGCGGGGTTCGGCTCCAGGAACTGGTTGAGCTCGTTGCCGAGGGTGAGGCCCAGGAAGTTGGGGCGGTCGCGCACGGCGTCGTAGACGGCGGCGACGAGGGCGGCCTGCGCGTCGATCGCGCGCTGGTCGGCGAACATGTTGCCGTCGTGCCAGTTCACGAGCCAGGCGGGGACGAAGTCGAAGCCCGACATGTGCCCCTGGATGACGTCGACGGCGACGTCGAGGCCGAACTCGGCGGCGACGTCGGTCACGAGCGCGATGTCGTCGAGCGCGCGCCGCCGGATCAGCGTGCGGTTCGGCTGGAGCTCCGGCCACAGCGGGAAGACCCGGACGTGGTCGACGCCGAGCCCGGCGATCGCCTCGAAGTCGGCGCGGACGACGTCGGGGTCGACGGCCATCCACTGGAACATCCAGTCCTGGGACGGGGTGTAGTTGACGCCGAAGCGCGGCACGGTCGAAGTCAAGGGGCTTCCTCGCTGTCTCGGTGTGGCAGGTCTCGGTCTGGCAGGTCTCGGTGGTGCGGGGGTCGTTACCGGCGAGCCGGCGCCGTCGACTCGCGCACGACCAGACGGCGTCCGCTGACGGTCTGCGACGCGGCGTGCTCGCCGCGGACGAGGCGTTCGAGCAGCGCGACGGCGGTGCGCGCGCTCTCCTCCACGGGGGCGTCGAGGGCCGTGAGCCGGGGCCGCACGAGCGTCGAGACCCAGGAGTCCTCCCAGGCCACGACGGACAGCTGCTCGGGCACCCGGACGCCCACCTCGGGCGCGTGCGCGACGATCTGGGCGGCGATCGACTCGCTGTCCACGACGATCGCGGTGGCGGCGCCGAGCCGACCGAGGAGGTCGGCGACCGGGTCGTGGGCCGCCGGGTCCCACGCGGCGAACGAGGCGTCGATCCCCTGCTCGGCCGCGGCGCGCGAGAAGCGCTGGTCGCGGGACCGCGTGTGGGCCAGGCCGGGGGCGTCGGTGACGCGGGCGACGCTGCGGTGGCCGAGCCCGGCGAGGTGGTCGAGGACGGTGGCGAACGCCGTGTCGTCCTGCACCGTGACGGCCGGGACGCCGTCGTCGACGGGCGCGCCGAGCAGCACCGCGGGGGCGCCGAGGTGCTCGACGAGCCCGAGCCGCGGGTCGTCGTGGCGCACGTCGACCAGCAGGAACGCGTCGACGCGCTGCTCGCCCCACCACTGGCGGTAGACCTGCGCCTCCTCGTCGGCCTGCACGAGGGTCAGCGAGAGGGACCAGCCGATGTCCGCGAGCGGCTCGGTGAGGCCGGCCAGCAGCCGCATGAAGAACGGGTCGCGGCCGAAGGTGTCGCTCGAGCGCGCGATGACGAGGCCCAGGCTGCGCCCGCCCTGGCCGGAGACCTTGCGGCTCGCGTAGTTGGGCCGCCAGTTGAGCTCGTCGGCCGCCGCCCGGATCCGGGCGGCCGTCGCCTCGGACACGTTGGGCCGCCCGTTGAAGGCGTGCGACACCGCGGAGGGCGAGACGCCGGCGCGGCGGGCGACGTCCGAGATCGTCACGCGTTTCGGGCTCGTTGCAGTCATGGTGCGTCCGAGAGTAGGAGGTTGACCCCCTGAAGTAAAGCGGTATACGTTGCACGCCACTTGATGTGTACCGCTTTACAAGAAGCGGCGGCGGAGGCAGGTCTTCGCCCACCCCGAACGACGCACCGTAGCTCTCAGGGAGGCTCCGTGACCCAGGACGTCAGCCGGCGTGCCGTGCTCAAGGCCGCGATCGGCGCCGGCATCGTCACGCCGCTGCTCGCGAGCTGCGGCGCGCTCGTCCCCGCGTCGAACGGACCGCGGTCGGTGTCCGTGCACACCCAGCTCAGCGGCGCCGTCGCCGGCGCCCAGGTGTTCTCGGACGTCGTCGCCGCGTACCAGCGCAGCACCGGCCGCACCGTGGCCCAGCTCAAGAACGGCTCCGACCTGCCCATCGTCTTCGAGACGAGCACGCTGGCAGGGAAGGAGGCCGACGTCGCGATCGTCAACATGATGGGCCGCACCCTCGGGTGGACGGCCGCCGGCGCGACGATCCCGGTCACCGACCTGCTCGACGAGTGGGGCCTGCGCGACAAGATCGTCCCCGAGGCGGTCGCGGAGTGGACCGACGACGAGGGCCGCCTCCGGGCGTTCCCCTTCACGCGCACCAACTGGCCCGTCTCGTTCAACACCGGCCTGCTCGAAGAGGCCGGCGTCGAGATCCCCACCACCTCCGACGAGCTGATCGCGGTCGCGGACGCCCTGCGGTCGAAGGGGATCGGGCCCGTCACGGTGGGTGGCTCCGACTGGAGCGGCCAGAAGATGTTCCTGCAGGTGATCCAGGGCTTCGTCACCCAGGAGGAGGCCCGCACGATCTTCTCGACGGGCAAGATCTCCGAGAGCGCCGGCGCCGTCGCCGCCGTCGAGCACTTCATCGAGCTGCGGGACGCCGGCGTCTTCGTCGACGACGTGCAGGGCTACACGTCCGACTCCCAGCTGACCCAGTTCAACACCCGCAAGGCGGCCATCGTCCCCGCCATGTCGTCCGCGCTCGCGCTCGTGCCGGCCGAGCGTGCCAAGGAGGTCACGGTGGGCGGCTGGCCCGTGCCCTCGAGCGGCGGGGTGCTGGACCGCCCCAGCGTCATCAAGAGCTACAACGGCCACGGCATCTGGATCAGCGAGAACGGCGCCGACAAGCTCGACCTCATCAAACCGCTCGTCCAGCACCTCTACTCCGACGAGGTCACCGACGCGTTCATCCTGGGCTCCGGCCGCGACATGAACCGCGTCACCGACACCGTCAGCACGGACTTCCCGCTGGTCGCGCAGGCCTCCCGGCTCACGGACGACCAGGTCACGCCCGTCATGCTGCCCGACCTGCTCATCCCCGACTCCGTCTTCGAACCGATGATCAAGGTGACCGCGGCGGCCTACGGCTCCGCGTCCGCCGAGCGGATCATCGACGCCTTCGAGAAGGCCTACGCCGCGGCCTGACCGCCGGCGCCAGGAAAGGATCCCCATGACCGCGCTCGTCGAGGCAGGCACGGACGCCGCTGCCCGCCCCACGCCGCCAGGCGTCCCCGCGGGGGCGCGCCGCCGCGCGTCGCTCCGCGAACGCTTCCCCGGCCTCGCCCTGCCCGCGCTCGTCTGGTACGCGGTGTTCATGATCGGCCCGGTGGTGGCGATGTTCGTCATCGCCTTCCTCTCCTGGCCGGGCATGCTCACCACGCCGACGTTCGCCGGCCTCGACAACTTCGCCAACGTCTTCGCCGACGAGACCTTCTGGGCCGCGACGCGGAACTCGGCGGTCCAGATCGTCGTCGGGCTGCCGGTCATGATCGTGCTCGCCTTCCTGCTCGCGTTCTACGTCGTGCAGAAGCCGCGCGGCCATCGCGTGCTGCGGTACCTGCTCTTCATCCCGGCGCTCGTCTCGGCCCCCGCCACGGCGATGGTCTTCTACTCGATGCTCAACCCGGACGGCCTCGTGAACGGCGTCCTGCGGCCCCTCGGGTTCGAGGGCACGGCCTGGCTCGCCGACCCGAGCACCGCCCTCGGCGCGATCATCGCCGTCGAGCTGTGGAGCGGCATCGGCTACTCGGCCGTCCTCATCGCCTCGCGGCTCGACGGCGTCGACGGCGAGATCGTCTCGGCGGCGCGCATCGACGGCGCCGGGGACTGGCGCATCGCCTGGCGCATGTACTGGCCGATCGCCCGGGACTTCATCGGCGTCGTCACGATGCTGCAGTTCCTGTCGATGCTCTTCAACTCCGCGCAGAACGTGCTGCTGCTGACGCAGGGCGGGCCGGGAACCTCGACGACGACGCTCGCCTACCTGATCTACCAGAAGGCGTTCGTCGAGGCCGACCTCGGCTACAGCCAGGCCGTCGGCGTCATCCTCTTCGTGATCGGGCTGCTGGGCATGGGCGCCATCCGGCGCGTGCTCCGCGCGACCCACTGATCCCCGACCTTGCCCTGACAAAAAGCCCGAGGAGACCGCCATGGCCCGGCGCACCGCAGCCCTTCCGTTGCGCGACCGCATCGGCTCGATCACGAGCGGCACGCTCGCGTGGATCTACGCCGCCCTGCTGATCGTGCCCTTCTACTACTTCATCGTCTCGTCGTTCAAGGACAACGAGCAGATCTTCGAGTCGCCGCTGGCGCTGCCGACCACGTGGGACCTGTCGAACTTCTCGACGGCGATCCAACAGGCCGAGCTGGGCCTCGCGATCGCGAACTCGGTGTTGACCACCCTCGCCGCCCTGGCGCTCACGCTGCTGCTGGCGCTGCCGGCGTCGTTCGCGCTCGCCCGCGCCCGGGGCCGTGCCGGCAAGGTCGTCGAGGGCGTCTTCGCGCTCGGCTTCCTCATCCCGTCGTTCGCCGCGCTCTTCCCGACGTTCCTGCTCGCGGCGGCGCTCGGCCTCTTCCACACCCGCACGTTCGTCATCTTCCTGCTGCCCGCGACGGCGCTGCCGCTCTCGATCGTCATCCTCACCTCATTCATGCGGACCATCCCGCGCGAGCTCGAGGAGGCCGCGTCGATGGACGGCGCCACCTCGCTGCAGGTGCTGCGCCAGGTCTACCTGCCGATCTGCATCCCCGGCATCGCGACCGTGCTGCTGCTGAACTTCCTGTCGTTCTGGAACGCCTATCTGTACCCGCTGATCCTCATCGGGCCGGACACAGCGCAGCGCACCATCCAGGTCGCGCTGCCCACCCTCAAGGTCGACGCGGGCACCGACTACGGCGTCCTCATGGCGGGCACGCTGTTCACGCTGCTGCCGGTCTACCTCGTCTACACGGTGCTGCAGCGCCAGATGCAGCGCGCGCTGCTGTCGGGAGCGGTCAAGGGATGACGGTCGCGACACCCCGGGCATCCTCGCTGCCGCTGCGCACCCGCGTCGGCCAGGTCAACCAGCGGCTCAAGGGCTGGGAGGCGGTGCGCTGGATCGGCGGCGCGCCCCGCGTGACGGACGTGCTGCGGCGGGAGGTCGACCGCTGGGGCGGGCTCGGTGCCCTCTACGGCGTCCTGCGCGCCGACCCGTGGTCGGCCGCGCGCTGGGAGAACGGCATCCCGCCCGAGCGCAGCGCCGAGGCGTACGCCGCCGTGCAGGAGCACGTGACCCGGTACGGCGACGGCCTGCCCGTGCTGTTCGTCGAGGAGGCCCCGCACGGGCTCATGGCGCTCGGCGGCACGACGCTGCCGGTGAACCTCGCGCTCGGCGCGGGGATGGACGCGGAGCTCACCGAGGAGCTCGCCGCCGCCGTCGCCGCGGAGGCGCGTGCCCGCGGCACCCACGTCGCGCTCGTCTCGGGTCTCGACGTGCTCCGCGACCCGCGCTGGGGCCGCGCGGAGGAGTGCTTCTCGGAGGACCCGGCGCTGGCCGCGACGCTCGTCGAGGCGACCGTTCGCGGCATGCAGGGCACGGCTTCGTGCGACGACCCGATCGACGGCGGGCACGTCGCCGTCGTCGCCAAGCACCTCGCGGCCCAGGGCGCGGGCATCGGCGGTCGCAACGGCTCCGGCGCCCCGATCGGCCGGCGCGAGCTCGGCGAGATCCACCTGCGGCCCGCCTTCGCCGCGGCCCGGGCGGGCGTCGCCGGCTACATGGCCGCCTACAACGACGTCGACGGCGTGCCGTGCAGCGCGAACGAGGAGCTGCTCACCGGCACCATCCGCGAGCGGTGGGGCTGGCGCGGCCTCGTCATGGCCGACGGCACGGCGATCGACCGGCTGCGTGACAGCGCGCCCGACCCGGCGTCCGCCGCGGCGCTCGCGCTGCAGGCCGGCGTCGACCTGAGCCTGTGGGACGAGGCGTTCACGCACGTCGAGGAAGCGCTGGACCGCGGCCTGCTCGGCGAGGACGTGCTCGACCGCGCCGTCGACCGCGTGCTGGCCCTCAAGCACCGGCTCGGCCTGCTGGGCGAGCCCGCGCCTGCGACCGCTCCGTCGCCGGCCCCCGAGCGGGACGTCGTCGCTCTCGTCGACCGCGCGGCCCGGCAGTCCGTCGTGCTCGTGCACGACCGCGGCGTCCTTCCCCTGCCCGGCGGCGCGACCGTTGCCGTGGTCGGCCCCAACGCCGACGACCTGGACGCGCAGCTCGGCGACTACACGCCGCCGCGCCCGCCGGTCGACCCCGGGGCGTCCACCGTGCTCTCGGCCCTCGCGGACCGGCTCGGGGCAGGGTGCGTGCGGCACGCGGTCGGCAGCCGGTTGCGGGGCCCGCTCGACGGCCAGCTCGACGAGCCCCGCGCGCTCGACGCCGTACGCCGGGCGTGCGAGGCGGCGGACGTGGCCGTCGTCGTGCTGGGCGGCACCAGCCGGCGCAGCTACGACGACGAGTTCGCGGAGAACGGCGCCGTCGAGGGCCCCGCCCCCGACACGACCAACGGCGAGGGCGTGGACCTCTCGGCCGTCGCGCTGCCGCAGGCGCAGCTCGACGTCGCGCGCGCGGCGCGGGCGGCGGGCAGGCCGGTCGTCGGCGTCGTCCTCGACGGGCGCCCGCGGGTGCTGACCGAGCTCGGGCCGCTCGTCGACGCCCTGCTCGTGGTCCCTTTCCCGGGGCCGGGCGGCGGCGCGGCGATCGCGGACGCCCTCCTCTCCGGCGCGGCCTCCGGGAGGCTCCCGGCGACGTTCCCCGCCGCCGACGGTGTGCTGCCCGTCGCGCACGACGAGCGTCTGGAGACGGCCCGCGCGTACTCCGACAACCCGGTGCTGCGCGGGCTGCCGTTCGGCACGGCGCACACCCCCGGGATCACGACCACCGTGCGCGAGGCCACGTCCGTCCGCGCGGACGAGCTGGCCGGCGGCGAGGCCGCGACGCTCACCGTCGACGTCACGAACGACGGCCCGGCGCCCGCCACGGTGTCGGTGCCGCTCTACGGGCGGCGCCACGAGCGGGGGATCCGGCCGCGGCGTCGTACGCTCCTCGGCGTGCAGCGCGCGACGGTCGAGCCGGGCGCGACGACGTCGCTGACGTACCGGCTCGGCCTCGACGAGCTCGGCTCCTGGGCGACCGGCGAGCCCGTCGCCGTGCCCCTGACCGTCCGCGCGTGGTGCACCCCCGACACCGACGAGCCCGCCGGCGCCACCACCGTGCGCGTCACCGACCAGGAGGACACCACCCCGTGGGAACGCTGACCACCCACCACCTCGACCCGGCGATCGACGCCACCTTGCGGGACGCCGCCAACCGGGTGCGCGCCGCGGCGGGCGAGCGGATCGGCACGATGGTCGAGGCCGCGCTGCGGCGCACCCTCACCGACACGGTGACGATCGGGGCCGACGGCAGCGCGTTCGTCATCACGGGCGACATCCCGGCGATGTGGATGCGCGACTCGACGACGCAGCTCACGCCGTACCTGCGGTTGCTGGGCGAGTGCCCGCCGCTGGCGGACCTCGTGGCCGCCGTCGTGCGCCGCCAGCTCGCGTGCCTGGACCACGACCCGTACGCCAACGCCTTCAACGACGGCCCCACAGGCGCGCACTACGACCCCGACGACGTCTGCGACGACCCGCAGGTGTGGGAGCAGAAGTACGAGGTCGACAGCCTCGCCTACCCCGTGACGCTGGCGCACCGGCTGTGGCGCGAGACCGGCGCCACGGAGGTCTTCGACGGGTGCGCGCACCGCGTCCTGCGCGCCGTCGTGCGCCTGCTGCGCACCGAGCAGCGGCACGACGCGTCGCCGTACCGCTTCTCCCGCGACACGACCATCCCCACCGAGACGCTCGCACGTGAGGGCCGCGGCACGCCCGTCGGGTTCACCGGCATGACGTGGAGCGCCTTCCGCCCGTCGGACGACGCCTGCACGTTCGGCTACAACGTGCCGGCCAACCTCTTCGCCGCGCAGGCGCTGCGGGCCGTCGCGGAGATCGCCGACGAGGTCTACGCCGACGCCGCCCTGGCCGACGACGCCCGCGCGCTCTCGCGGGAGCTGGTCGACGGAGTCGCCGCGCACGGGGTGGCGCCCTCCCCTGCGGGCTCCACGGATGGCGAGCGCATCTACGCCTACGAGGTCGACGGGCTGGGCGGCGTGCTGTGCATGGACGACGCCAACACCCCGTCGCTGCTCTCGCTGCCGCTGAACGCCCCGGACGTGCTCGACGACGTCGTCTGGCAGGCCACGCGCCGGTTCGTGCTGAGCCCGGCGAACCCGTACTTCTTCACCGGCAGCGAGGCGAGCGGCGTCGGCAGCCCGCACACAAAGGCCGGCCGCGTGTGGCCCATCGCGCTCGCCGTCGAGGGGCTGACCGGCACCCCCGAGGATCGCGTGCGCCTGCTGCGGCTGATCGCCGACACCGACGGCGGGACCGGCCGCGTGCACGAGAGCTTCGACCCCTCCGACCCGACGGCCTACTCCCGGCCCTGGTTCTCGTGGGCCGACTCGATGTTCTGTGAGCTGGCCCTCGCCGTGGCCGAGGACGGCCGGCCGGCCCTCTAGCGTGCTGTGCAAGGTACTGCTACGTTGTGATGCATGGTACCGACTCCGGACATGGTCCTCACCCAGCTCCGCAAGGGAGTCGTGGAGTACTGCGTCCTGGCGTGCCTGCGCACGGCACCGGCATACGGGCTCGAGCTCGCCGAACGCCTCGGCGACGACCGGACCCTGCTGACCAGCGAGGGCACGCTGTACCCCCTCCTGTCCCGCCTACGGCAGCAGGGCTGGGTCACCACGACGCAGGTCGCATCCGCGGTGGGCCCCCCGCGCCGGTACTACGAGCTCACGGCCGAGGGGCGGGCGGCACTCGAGACCTTCACCGCCACCTGGGCCAGGTTCACCGCAGACGTCCACACGACCCTGGAGACCTGATGACCGCATCACCCGCCTTCCCGCCGCTGGTCGAGGCCTACCTCGCCGACCTCGACCGCGCCCTGTCGGCCGCCGACCCGCGCGAACGTGCGGAGACCCTGGCCGCGGTGCGTGAGCACGCGGCCGAGTCCCTCGCCGCGCACGGCACGGACGACGACTCTGCCCGCCGCGTGCTCGACGAGCTGGGCCCCGTCGACGCCATCGCCGCCGAGGCGACGCCCGCCACGCCCACGCTCGCGGCCTCCCCCGCCGCGCCGGCCCCCACGCCTGTCGCCGACGTCTGCCTCCTGGTCCTCTCCATCGTCTCCCTGGCGACGTACATCGTTCCCGTCCTGGCGGCGGCCACGGTCGTCTGGGCGATCTTCAGGCTCCGCGCCGGCGCGGGGAACCGTGCCCTGCAGCGGTTCGCTCTCGTGCTCGGCGCCATCACGCTCGTCGCATCCGCTGCCCTCTTCGTCTCCCACGTCCTCGCCGCTGGATAGCCGGGGCCCGGCCCGGTGGCCCGGTGGCGGCGGGCCGCCGCAACGACCTCCGGCATCGACGAGTACCTGCTGCTCGAGAGCGACACCCTGGGCCGCATCCTCGCGCGCGCCGGGCTGTCGGCGGAAGAGCTCACGGCGATCGCCGACACCAACCGCCGCATCGCCGAGCGAGGCGCGAACGGCTGACGCGGAGGGCCCCGTCGAGGCTGCCGACGTGCGTGCACACCACTCTTGCAGTGTCCTGGACCCAGGAGGCATGTCGCGGTAGCGGCGCGGTCGAGGTTGCACCGTGTCGGCGGGCAGGCCTCTGACTGCGGCGTCCTGAGCGGAAGGGTCGGCGGCTTCGGCCGCTACCGGTCAGGTCGACCACCCAGCGAAGCGAGGAGGAGTCGATGTCCAATCCGATGACGTGGTTGGGGCGTCAGGCCCGACGCGGCCTGACCGATCTTCCGCGCAACGTCCTGTGGGTGCTGGACGTGGCCGTGAAGGACCCGGTCAAATCGGCCGGCCACACCGCGCAGTCTGCGGGTCACAGCCTGCAGACCGCCGGGCAGCATGCCACGACGACCCTCGCGGACGCCAACCCGTTCGCCGACGGCTCCGACAGCCGGCTGAACCGCGTGGACGCGGCGATGGAGCGCGCGCACGAGCTCGAGACGCGCGCCCACCAGGCGGCCACGAACGCGAAGGAGCAGGCGGACGCCGCGAATGCCGCGGAGGTGGAGGGCGACCGGACGATCTCCGCGGTGCGCGACGAGGGGGACCGCAAGGTCGCCGAGGTGGTCGCGGACGCGCAGCGCGAGGCCGACGACTACGTCGCGGCGAAGCGGAACCAGGCGGAGCAGATCGCCGCCCGGCAGGTGGCCGCGGCGAAGGCTGACGTCGACAAGCGTCTGGAGAAGGCCCACGAGCAGGCCGAGAAGGCTCGCGCGCAGGCCGAGCAGGCGATCGAGCGTGCCCGTCAGCAGATGACGCGGGCCCGCGAGATGGCCGAGGAGGCGGCGGTGGCCGCACGCCAGGCGGCCGACGAGGCGCGTGCCCGGGCCGAACGCCTGGCGGACGAGGCCAAGGAGGACGCCCAGCACGCCCAGAAGAAGGTCTACGAGGCCGAGCGGCGACGGAAGGCGATGGCGTCGGAGGGGCAGCAGCTCGGCGCCGACGCCGACATCGACCCGTTGGACCTCGACGACCTGACCAAGGCCCAGCTGCTCGCCCTCGGGACGGAGATGGGCCTGGACCTCAACTCGTCCATGCGCAAGCCGGAGCTCGTCGCGGCGGTCCGCAAGGCACGCGGCTGACCACGATCGGAGACGGGAGCACCATGTTCACGATGTTCCGCAAGAAGTCGTTCATCGACCGGGTGGGCGCGGCGCTGGGCCGCAAGCCGAAGCACTCCGGCACCACGTCGGTGCGGTCCGGCCTGATCACGCTCGGGTCGGTGGTGGGGGTGACGGCGATCAGCGCGGCCGCGTCCGCGATCCGGGAGCGGAAGCACCGGGAGGACGAGGATGATCGGGAGTAAGACGCTCGGCCGCGCGATCTTCTTCGGCCTGGGCTACCTGGCCGGGACCCGCGCCGGCCGGGAGCGGTACGCCCAGATCGAGGCGGCCGCCAGGGCGGCCATCACCAGGCTCCGCGAGCGCTACGACGAGTCCGACGGAGTGTCGTCGTCGAGGACACCGACGACGACGACGCCGGACGCGTCCGACCTGTACCGCGACATCAAGCTCGGCGAGTAGCCAGGCGACCATGCTCATCAAGGTCCACCTCCTGGCACGCCTGCTCCGCATCCCCCTGCTGAGGGTCGAGGGAGTGGTCGCCATCAGCGACACGGACGGGCTGGGTGCCGGGGGCGGCATACCCCTCGGCATCGCAGACCTCGGCGCCGCAGGTCTCGGCACACCCGCGGACACCCGTGCCGGCAACGCCCCGTCCCTTCAGGGCGGGCCGGCCACGACCACGGCATTCGGCCGGAACCTGGCCGCCGCCGAGCACATCATGGCCGAGCTCTCTCAGCCCGATCAGCCCGACCGACCGGGCAAGACCACTGTCCCAGCGACGAGACGGAAGGCGACCACGACGAACTAAGCAACCCGATCCTCGACGCGGACCGGCCGAACCCGGACGTCGTCCGCGTCGGCGACGACTGCTGGCTGATCGCGTCGAGCTTCGACCGCGCCCCCGGGCTTGGTGACGGCCCCCATGGCGGTCGCCTCGTCCAGCACTTCCAGCAACCGGCGCGCGTAGGCGCGGGGGTGGCTCAGGTTGCCGTTGTGCCCGCCCGGGAAGAGCCGGACCGGGCCGGCGACGCGGGAGGCGAGCGCCTCGGCGCAGCGGCGGTCGAAGACGTCGCCGGAGGTCGCCTCCCCGGCCGCCGGGACCACCCGGGTGCGGAGCCCCACGAGCCGTGCCGGGTCGAGGCGGTCCTCGATCGCGGCGGTGAAGTCGTGGTGGATGAAGTGATCGAAGTTCGCGGCGCGGGCAGCATCCATCGGGAAGGGGGTCAGGTCCCGCTCGCTCTGCGACCCCGACGGGTCGATCCCCAGAGACCGCACGATGGCCGGGAGGGCGCTCGTGAGCCCGCCGGACCGGTACGCCTCCTGGATCTCGGCGAGCTCCCGGCGGTGCTGCTGCGCCTCGTCGTCCGGCAGCAGCCACGGTGCGATCGGCTCGTGCGCGACGAGGGTGCACAACCTGCCGGGCCGGGCAGCCGCGAGGTGCAGGCCGATCGCCGCCCCGAGGCTGCAGCCGAGCATCATCGCCGGCGCGTCGGTGACGTGCGCGAGGAGCCGGTCGAGGTCGTCGGCGTGGTCGGCGATCGCCGCTCCCCCGCGAGGTTCGTGGGGGCGGCTGCGGGACAGGCCCCGGCGGTCGTAGGTGAGCACGGTGAAGCGATCCGTCAGCCGCGGGACGAGGTCCGCGGTGCGGTCCGCGTCACCCTCCCCGCTCTGCGAGATCACCAGCAGCGGGCCGGACCCGACCGTCTGGAAGTGGATGCTGGCCCCGGGTACCTCGATCTGTGACATACGGGGAGATTACATCGTGTTCGATGCATCTTGCTAGATGTATCTCGAGTAGGCTGCCGGGATGAACGGAGTCGACCTCTTCCTGCTCGGCCGCGCCCTGATGAAGATCGGGGAGAACGCCCTGCCGGAGCCGCCGGGGGACGAGGCGAGCCATCCCGGCAGCGCGCGCGCAACCCTGATCGTCGCCGCGGACGTCGCCGAGCACGCCAGCTCGACCGTCGGCGAGATCGCCGCGCACACGGGCCTCCCCCAGAGCCAGGTGTCGACGGCGGTCGCTCGGCTCCGCGCCGCCGGCGCCGTGCGGACGGAGAGCGACCCGGCGGACCGCCGGCGCACCCGCGTCACCCGCGAGCCCGGCGCCTCGACCCGGCTCGCTGAGATCCGGTCGACGTCGGTCGTCCCCGCGCTGGCCCGCCACCTGGGCACCGACCAGAAGGACGCCGCGCACGTGGCCGCCCTGCTCGACGAGCTCGGCGGCGCCCTCCTGCCCGGTCGCATCCCCCATGGTGATGTGGCCCGCTGAACCATTGACGCGGGCGGTGGTGCCGTCGAGGCGTGCGGCTCACCGGCGACGACGGCTGGCGCCCGTGGCGTCGCTGGCCGACCACCGGTGTGTGGGCGTGAGAACGGGGTGATTTTCGCGGAGATTTGCCCCCTTCTCGCGCCCACAACGAGGGTCGCCCGCCCGCGCGCGCACCGGGCTCCCGGGCAGTAGGCTCGACGCCGAGCAGGGGCTGCACCGGCCCGGAGCGAGACTCGGGCGACGGACGCCAGGCGGCAGAGTCGCAGGTCAGGCGTCCCCCGAGGCAGCAGTCGCAGGACGACGGACACGACGTGGCGCCCCGGCGCCCGGGGGGCGGCGATGGGGCGGACGGTGGGTCGGGTGAGCCCGATCGAGGGGATGCCTCCCGAGCGGCTCGCCGTCATCGGGTCCTGGACGCTCGGCACGGCCGACGACATCGCCGACGTGCGCGCGGAGCTCGAGTGCCGGCTGACCCGCCACGGCGTCACGACCCGCGTGGAGCCCACGGACGACGTCGGCGGACTGACCGGCAGGCAGCGCATGGTGCTCGTCGCGAGCGAGCTGGTCGCGAACGCGCTCGAGCACGCCCGCCCGCCCGTCACGGCTCGGCTGCTGTGCGACGGGAGCGTCGCGGTGCTCGACGTCGTGGACCGCAGCCCGGAAGCACCGCCGGTCGTGCCCCTCGACCGGGAGCCCGGCGAGGGCGGGCACGGCCTGCGCCTGGCCAAGACCGTCGCCGACTGCGTCGGCTGGTACCGCACCGGCGGCGAGAAGCACGTCTGGGCCCAGTTCGCCATCCCCGTTCCGGCGCGCGTCGCGGCGCCCGACGGCGTGCCCGCCGGCGTGCGGACGGGCGGCGGGGGCTACCGGGGCCTGTAGCGCTCCGGGGTGAACGCGGCGGCCACGAGCGCGCGCAGCTCCTCCAGGTCGCCGTGTACCAGCCCGCGGGCGCGGGCCTGGACCAGCAGGTTCCCGATGGCGGTCGCCTCGACCGGCCCGGCCACCACCGGCAGCCCGGACCGGTCCGCGGTCGCCTGGCACAGCAGCGTGTTCTGCGCGCCGCCACCCACCACGTGGATGGTCGACACGGCGCGCCCGGCGAGCCGGGCCGCGGTGTGGACGGCGTCCGCGAACGCCTGCGCGAGGCTCTCCACGATGCTGCGCACGAGTTCGCCTCGCGTGGCGGGCACGGGCTGGTCGTGCTCGCGGCACCACTCGGCGATGCGCGCGGGCATGTCCCCCGGCGGCAGGAACCGCGAGTCGTCGACGTCGAAGACGGTGACCGGGGCGGTCACGTGCGCCGCCTCGGCGAGCAGCTCCTGCAGGGTGCTGGACCGCTGCGCGGCCGTCGACTCGCGCTCCCAGGCACGGATGGACTCCGACAGCAGCCACAGCCCCATGACGTTGTGCAGGAACCGGGTGCGGCCGTCGACGCCGCCCTCGTTGGTGAAGCCGGCGAGGCGCGCGTCGTCGGTGAGCACCGGGCCGTCCAGCTCGAGGCCGACCAGGCCCCACGTGCCGCACGAGACGTACGCGACGTCGCGGTCCGTGGCCGGCACCGCGACGACCGCGGAGGCGGTGTCGTGCGAGCCGACGGCCGTGACCTCGAGCGCCCGGCCCACCACCTGGGCGACGTCGGGAGAGAGGCTGCCCAGAGCCGTCCCGGGGTCGACGAGCCGCGGCAGGATCGCCGCCGGGATGCCGAGCGTGTCCGCCAGCGCGGTGTCCCACTCCCCCGTGCGGGGGTCGAGCAGGCCCGTGGTGGACGCGTTGGTGCGCTCGGCCACCTCCGCCCCGGTGAGCCAGTGCGCGAGCAGGTCGGGCACCAGCAGCATCCGGTCGGCCAGGCCGAGCAGCGGGCCCTCGGCGGCGAGCTGGAACACCGTGTTGAACGGCAGGTGCTGCAGCCCGTTGCGGCGGTAGAGCGCCGCGGCGTCCAACTGCGCGTGCACCCGCTCCACGCCCGCGGCGGTGCGCCCGTCCCGGTAGTGGTACGGCACGCCGAGCAGGCGGCCGTCGCGCAGCAGCCCGTAGTCCACGGCCCACGAGTCGATCCCGACGCCGAGAATCTCCCCCGGCGCCTCCCGCTCGGCCGCGGCGAGCCCTTCGACCACCTGCCGGTACAGCTCCAGCAGGTTCCAGTGCAGCCCGTCCGGCGTGCGGACCGGGTCGTTCGCGAACCGCGCGACGTGCTGCAGCCGCATCCTCTGCCCGCGGCGCCCTGAGCCTGCGCCGTCCTGAGCGTGTCGAAGGGTCGAAGGGAAGTGGCCCAGGATGACCCGGCCGCTCGTGGCGCCGAGGTCGACGGCGGCGAGCGTGCCCGACGCCCTCACCGACGTCACCGCAGGAATGCCTGCGCCACGCCCGCGTCGACGGGCACGTGCAGGCCGGTGGTGTGGGAGAAGTCCGAGGTGCACAGCGCGTAGACGGCGTTCGCCACGTGCTCGGGCAGCACCTCGCGCTTGAGCAGGGTGCGCTGGGCGTAGAACTCGCCGAGCTTCGACTCCTCGATCCCGTAGGTCTTGGCGCGGTTCGCGCCCCAGCCCGAGGCGAAGATGCCGGACCCGCGCACGACGCCGTCGGGGTTGATGCCGTTGACCTTGATGCCGTGCTCGCCGAGCTCGGCCGCGAGCAGCCGCACCTGGTGTGCCTGGTCGGCCTTGGTGGCCGAGTAGGCGATGTTGTTGGGCCCCGCGAACACGGAGTTCTTCGACGAGATGTAGACGATGTCGCCGCCGAGCCGCTGGTCCACAAGGATCCGCGCCGCGTTCTTGGCCACGAGGAACGAGCCCTTGGCCATGACGTCGTGCTGCAGGTCCCAGTCCGCCTCGGTGGTGTCGAAGAGCGACTTGCTCAGCGACAGGCCGGCGTTGTTCACGACGATGTCCACGCCGCCGAAGGCCAGGACGGCCTCGCGCAGCGCGGCCTGCACCGCAGCCTCGTCGGCGACGTTGGCCGCGAGCCCGACGGCGACGTCGGTCGAGCCGAGCATCTCGTTGATCTCGGTCGCGGCGGCCTCGGACTTCTCCCGGTCGAGGTCGGCGATGACGACGCACGCACCCTCGGCCGCGAGCCGGGTGGCGATGGCCTTGCCGATGCCCGACGCCGCGCCGGTGACGAAGGCGATGCGGGTGGCGAGCGGCTTGGGCTTCGGCCTGCGCTGGAGCTTGGCCTCCTCGAGCGCCCAATACTCGATACGGAACTTCTCCGACTCGTCGATCGGGGCGTACTGCGAGAGCGCCTCGGCGCCTCGCATCACGTTGATCGCGTTGACGTAGAACTCCCCCGCCACACGCGCGGTCTGCTTGTCCGCGCCGTAGGAGAACATGCCCACGCTGGGCACGAGGACGATTGCCGGGTCGGCGCCGCGCATCGCGGGCGGCTCCTCGCCCCGCGAGCGGGCCTCGGCGGCGCCCCGCTCGTAGTAGGCGGAGTAGTCCGCGCGGTAGGCCTCGTGCAGCCGCGGCAGGCGCTCGACGATCTCGTCGACCGTCGCCGTCGCGGGCAGGTCCACGACCAGCGGCTTCACCTTGGTGCGCAGGAAGTGGTCGGGGCAGCTGGTGCCCAGCTCGGCCAGGCGCGGGTGCTCCGTGCCCGCGAGGAAGTCGAGCACCACGTCCGCGTCCGTGAAGTGGCCGACCTGCGGCCGGTCCGCCGAGGCGATCGCGCGCAGGTGCGGCGCGAGGGCCGCCGCCTTGGCGCGGCGCTCAGCCTCGGGCAGTGCGCCGTAGCCGCCGAGGGCCGGGCCGAACGGCGCCGGCTTTCCGTGCTCGGCGATGTACGCGGCGGCGGTCTCGATGATCCACAGCGAGTTGGCCTCGGCCTCCTCGGACGTGGCGCCCCAGGCGGTGATGCCGTGCCCGCCGAGGACCGTGCCGACGGCGTCGGGGTGGGCCGCCTTGATCGCGGCGATGTCGAGGCCGAGCTGGAAGCCGGGCCGGCGCCACGGCACCCAGACCACCTTGCCGCCGAAGATCGTCTGCGTGAGCTCCGGGCCGTCCGCGGCGGTCGCGATCGCGATGCCGGCGTCCGGGTGCAGGTGGTCCACGTGCGCCGCGTCGACCAGGCCGTGCATGGCCGTGTCGATGCTGGGGGCGGCGCCGCCCTTGCCGTGCAGGCAGTAGTCGAACGCGGCGACCATCTCGTCCTCGCGGTCCACGCCCGGGTACACGTCGACGAGCGCGCGCAGCCGGTCGAGGCGCAGCACCGCGAGGCCCTTCTCTGTGAGGGTGCCGAGGTCGCCGCCGGAGCCCTTGACCCACAGCAGCTCGACGTCCTGCCCGGTGACCGGGTCGGTCTCCGTGCCCTGGGCGGACGTGTTGCCGCCGGCGTAGTTGGTGTTGCGCGGGTCGGCGCCCAGGCGGTTCGACCGCGCGACCAGGGAGGCGACGGTGTCGTTCGTCATCGGATGCTCCGGTTCGTGGTGCTGGGAGGTCGTCGACCTCACGGGAGGATGTCGGTAGTGAGCTCGGTCGTCAGCCAGGCCGCGAGGCGCGCGATGCTGCGCGCGCAGCCCGGGTCGGCGGGTTGGTTGAGGTGGCCGTGGTAGGTGCCGTCCTCGCGGACGACCATGACGTCGACCCCGGCGGCGACGAGCTCGGCCGCGTAGGCCTCGCCGCCCGCGCGCAGGGCGTCGTGGTCGGAGTTCACGACCAACGTGGGCGGCAGTCCGCGCAGGTCGTGGCCGCCGGGGAAGGCGTACGGCGACGTGGCGGGCCCGTCGTGGCCGAGGTAGTTCGCGTTCATGGTCCGGACGGCGTCCGGCTCGAAGTTCCGCTCCGGCGGCAGCACGGCGATCTTGGCGGCCAGCTCGGCCGTGGGCTCGGGCAGCACCTGGTGCGTGACCGGGTAGGCGAGCACGACGCTGCGGGGGGTGGTCGCCGCGGCTCCCCCCTGCCCGAGCGGCACGGCGCCGCGCCGTCTTGAGCCTGTCGAAAGGTCGCGCAGGCGCAGCGACGCCCCGGCGGCGAGGTCGCCGCCGGCGCTGGCTCCGCCCAGCGACCAGCGGCC
Organism: Isoptericola sp. Y581; assembly: GCF_059445475.1. Taxonomy (NCBI): domain Bacteria; kingdom Bacillati; phylum Actinomycetota; class Actinomycetes; order Micrococcales; family Promicromonosporaceae; genus Isoptericola; species Isoptericola sp. Y581. Next base: position 39,496 of record NZ_JCAIUK010000005.1, read on the forward strand.
GGCGGGGACGTCGAGGTCGGCGGCCTCCCCGCCCGTCGCCCAGACGAAGGCGAACGCGACCTCCTCGGACGGCACCGGGAAGCGGACGCCGTCCGTGCCGGGCGCCGCGGCCGGGTCGCGGTAGTCGATGGCGGACACCAGCCGGTACTCGACGCTGACCACGGCGACGCCCGCGGCGGCGAGCCCCCGCGCGACGCCGTCGGCCTCGTGCATGTCGAGATCGCCGTGCGCGAACGCGCCGCCGTGCGCCCACACGAGGCCCGCGACCGGCGTCGCCCCGGGCCGGTAGACGCGCACCCGCAGGTCGCCGTGCGGGCCGTCGAGCACCCGGTCGGCGACCGTCACGGCCGCGCCGTCCTTCGACGCGGCCGCGACGGACGTCGTCGTCGTGGTCATCGTCAGGCGCCCCAGCCCGCCTGCTGGCCGCCCACGCGCTCCGCCGCGATCTGCTCCGCGTAGCCGGAGGCGGCGAAGGCCCGCATCGGGTCGGCGGCGAGCCCCTGCTCGGTGCGCAGGTCGGCGAGCAGCCCGCGGACGTCCGTGTTGTAGGCATCCATGAGCACGCCGTTGGCGTCGAGCACGTCGCCGGAACGCTGTGCCGCGTCGAGCTCCTCGGCGTCGACGAGCAGCGCCTTGGCCGTGGCCTCCTGGACGTTCATCACCGAGCGGATCTGGCCGGGGATCTTCTCCTCGATGTTGTGGCACTGGTCGAGCATGAAGTTCACCCCCGACTCCGGGCGCAGCGCTTCGGCCTGCACGATCTCGTGCATGATCCGGAACAGCTGGAACGGGTCCGCGGCGCCGGCCATGAGGTCGTCGTCTGCGTAGAAGCGCGAGTTGAAGTCGAACGCGCCGAGCCGGCCCTGGCGCAGCAGCTGGGCCACGATGAACTCGATGTTGGTGCCGGGTGCGTGGTGGCCGGTGTCGAGGACCACGTTGGCCTTCTCGCCGAGGGCGAGGCAGTGCAGCAGCGAGGTGCCCCAGTCCGGCACGTCCGTGTGGTAGAACGCCGGCTCGAAGAACTTGTACTCGAGCACCATGCGGTGGTCGTCGTCGAGCTCCGCGTAGATCTCCGCGAGCGACTCGGCGAGCCGGTCCTGGCGGGCGCGGATCGAGTCCTGCCCGGGGTAGTTGGTGCCGTCCGGCAGCCAGACCTTCAGCTCCTTCGACCCCGTGGCCCGCATGACGTCGATGCACTGCACGTGGTGGGCGATCGCCTTGCGCCGCACCGCGGGGTCGATGTGCGTGAGCGAGCCGAGCTTGTAGTCGTCGTCCTGGAACAGGTTCGAGTTGATCATCCCGATCGTCACGCCCTGCTCCTTGGCGTGCCGTGCGAGGTCGGAGAAGTCGTCCACCAGGTCCCACGGCACGTGCAGCGACACGCGCGGGGCGATGCCGGTGTACGCGTTGACCTGCGCGGCGTCCGCGATCTTCTCGTACGGGTCGCGCGGCGTCCCCGGCGTGCCGAAGACCTTGAACCGGGTGCCCGAGTTGCCGAACGCCCACGAGGGCAGCTCGATGGCCTGCTCGCCGAGGGCCTTGCGCAGCCGTGCGTCGAGCACGGGCGTCGTCGCCGTCATGTCTCCTCCTCGTCCGCGCTCCCTCGCGCGATGATGGTGCGGGCGTCGTGCGTCCCGCGCTTTGAATCGTTTCATAGCCTAGGTGCGCGCCGAGGCCGCGTCAACCGACCGCCGGGTTCGAACCCATGCTCCCGAGTTGTCAGGGCCAGGACCGGGTATACGGGTTCGTGGCCCTGACAACTCCCCGCGGCCAGGAGTTGTCAGGGCCAGGAGCGCATATACGTCGACGTGAGCCTGACAGGTCGGCGGTCAGTCGGCGCGGCGGGCGGCCCCGAGCTGCGACTCGAGGTGGAAGACCTCCTCGAGCTGCACGAACCCCTCGTCCGGGCGGCCGTCGGCGGGCTCGAAGAAGTCCTTCATCTGCGCCTGCCAGCGGTCGTTGATCTCGCGCGCTGCCATGTCGCGCTGCGCGCGCTCGTAGTCGTCGGTGCGCAGGATGCCGACGAGCAGCCCGTCGGCCCCGAGGAACAGGCGGTAGTCGTGCCAGCCGGTCTCGGCCAGCGCCTCGAGCATCTCGGGCCAGACGGCGACATGGGCCGCGCGGTACTCGTCGAGGCGGTCGCGCCGCACCCGGGACACGAAGCAGACGTGCGTCGTTGCCGCGTCGTCGATGAAACGGTTCATACGATGAACGTAGCAAGCCCGTCCGGCGCACAGGAACCTCTACCCTGGAGCCCAGGCGCGACGAGGCGCCCTAACCCGAGGAGCACAGATGACGACGACCGCCCGCCGCCGCCGCGCGTCGATCAGCGATGTCGCGCGCCTGGCCAAGGTGTCGGTCGGCACCGTCTCGAACGTCCTCAACCGCCCCGACCGCGTCTCGCCCACCACCCGCGAGCGTGTGCTCGCCGCCATCGACGACCTCGCCTTCGTCCCCAACGGCTCCGCCCGCCAGCTGCGCGCCGGCACGATCACGACCGCGGGCGCCATCGTGCTCGACGTGTCCAACCCGTTCTTCACCGACGTGGCCCGCGGCATCGAGGACCGGCTGGAGGAGGCCGACTACACGCTCATGCTCGCCAGCTCCGACGAGAACCCGGAGCGCGAGGCGCGCTATCTGCGGCTGTTCGAGGAGCACGGCGTGCAGGGCGTGATGGTGGTGCCGTCCACCCCGGACGTCGAGCACCTGGAGACGCTCCGCGCGCGCGGGCTGCGGGTGGTGCTGCTGGACCGCCCCTCACCCGTCGACACGCTGTCGTCGGTGGCCGTCGACGACCGGGCGGGCGCCGGCGCGGCCGCCCGCCACCTCGTCGGCCTCGGGCACGAGCGCATCGCGTTCCTCAACGGCGCGCACACGATCCGCCAGTGCGCCGACCGCAGCGAGGGCCTGCGCGACGCGCTCGTCGACCTCGGGCTCGATCCCGGGAAGGCGCTCGTCGAGGTCACGATCTCCACGCTCAACGCGGACGGCGGGCAGGCCGGCGCCGAACAGGTGCTCGCCCTGACGGACCGCCCCACCGCCACGATGTGCGTCAACGACCTCACGGCCCTCGGGGCGCTGCGCAGCCTGCGCGCCGCGGGTGTGCCCGTGCCCTCGGGCATGGCCGTCGTCGGGTACGACGACGTCACCTTCGCCGGCGAGCTCGCGACGCCGCTGACGTCCGTGCGCCAGCCCACCCACCAGCTCGGCCACCGCGCCGCCGACCTGCTGCTCGACCCGGACGACTCCGTGGAGCAGGTGACGTTCCAGCCCGAGCTCGTGGTGCGGGAGTCCACCACCGGCGTCGGCTGACACCTTCGACCGCTGCCGAACAGGCAGTTGCGCGCGGATTGAGCCCCGCCCCCATTCCGTGCACAACTGCCCGTTCGGCGCCTGGACACGGGCAGCAAGCGCTTCTCGGTTACATCGATTCAATGGCAGACTCGTGCCATGCGACGACGCACCACACCGGAGTCCTTCGACCCCGCCCAGGTCCGCCCATGGAACGCCGGCATCACCGGCCTCGGCTTCGGCGGCGACTACAACCCCGAGCAATGGCCGCAGGATGTGCGCCTCGAGGACCTCGAGCTCATGCGCGAGGCCGGCGTCACCGTGCTGAGCGTCGCGATCTTCTCGTGGGCCACGATCGAGCCACGCGAGGGCGAGCTCGTCTGGGCCTGGCTCGACGAGACGATGGACCGCCTGCACTCCGCCGGGATCCAGGTGGCACTCGCCACCGCCACCGCGTCGCCCCCGCCGTGGCTGACGCGTCGGCACCCCGAGATCCTCCCCCGGCTCGCCGACGGGACGGTGCTGCACCAGGGCGGCCGCCAGTCGTACGCCGTCACGCACCCCGTGCACCGCGACTACGCGCTGCGCATGACCACCCGCATCGCGGAGCGCTACCGCGACCACCCGGCGCTCGCCCTGTGGCACGTGGACAACGAGATCGGCTGCCACGTGCCGCGCGACTACTCGGACGCCGCCGCGACGGCCTTCCGCGAGTGGTTGCGCGAGCGCTACACCACGGTCGACGCGCTCAACGAGGCGTGGGGCACCGCATTCTGGTCGCAGAGCTACGGGTCGTTCGACGACGTGCTGCCGCCGCTGACCGCGCCCACCTTCGCCAACCCCACCCAGCAGCTCGACTTCGACCGGTTCTCCTCCGACGCGCTGCTCGACTACTACCTCGACCTGCGCGACACCCTGCGCGAGATCACCCCGCGCGTGCCCGTCACGACCAACCTCATGGCCCACGGCACCACCAAGGGCATGGACTACTTCTCCTGGGCGCCCGAGCTCGACGTCGTCGCGAACGACCACTACACGGTCGCTGCCGATCCCGACCGGCACGTCGAGCTGGCGTTCTCCGGTGACCTGGCGCGCAGCATCGCGGGTGGCGACCCGTGGATCCTCATGGAGCACTCGACGTCGGCGGTGAACTGGCAGCCGCGCAACAGTCCCAAGCAGCCCGGCGAGCTGCTGCGCAACTCGCTGCAGCACGTGGCCCGCGGCGCGGACTCGGTGATGTTCTTCCAGTGGCGCCAGTCGAGGGCCGGCGCCGAGAAGTTCCACTCGGCGATGGTGCCGCACGCCGGCCGCGACTCCGACGTCTGGCGCGACGTCGTGACCCTCGGCCGCGCGCTGCGGGCGGTCGGCGAGGTGCGCGGCTCGCGCGTGCGCTCGCGCGCCGCCGTGGTCGTGGACTGGCCGTCGTGGTGGGGGTCGGAGCTCGACTCCCACCCGTCGCAGGAGCTGCGCTACATGGACCAGGTGCAGGCCTGGTACCGCGCGTTGTGGCGGCTCGGCGTCACGACCGACCTCGTGCCGCCGGGCGCCGACTTCGACGGCTACGACCTCGTCGTCCTGCCCACCACCTACCTGGTGAGCGACGCCGACGCCGCGAACGTGGCCGCCGCCGCCGAGCGGGGCGCGACCGTCGTCGTCACGTACTTCTCCGGCATCGTCGACGAGAACGACCACGTGCGCCTCGGCGGCTACCCCGGCGCGTTCCGCGACCTGCTAGGCGTGCGCACGGAGGAGTTCGCCCCGCTGCAGGAGGGCGAGTCGGTGCGCGTCGTGGGCAAGGCCGTGGGCGGCGGGGCCGTCGCGGACCTGTGGGCCGAGAAGACCCGCGTCGCGGAGGGCACCGAGGTGGTGGCGTCGTACGACGACCCTTCGACCCTTCGACGGGCTCAGGACGGCGCAGGCTCAGGACGGCGTGCCGACCTCGCGGGGCGGCCGGCGATCACCCGGCGCGAGGTCGGGGCCGGCCGCGCCTGGTACGTCGCGACGCGGCTCGACGAGCAGGGCCTCGGCGCGCTGGCCGAGCAGCTGGTGGCGGAGGCGGGCGTGGGCCCAGACGTCGTGGCGCCGGCGGGGGTGGAGGTCGTGCGGCGGTGGTCGGACGACGGCGCGACGTCGTGGCTCTTCGCGATCAACCACACCGACACCGACGTGACGCTCGGCACGGCGGGAGCTCCCGTGACGGGCACCGAGCTGCTCGGCGGGACCGTCGTCGACGGCACCCTCACCGTGTCGGCAGGTGCGGTGCGCGTGGTGCGGGTCGGCTGATGGCGCGACCTCGCCGGCGGCGGCGTGCTGGTGATCTCCTGACAACAATGAGGTTGCAGCCCTGCGCACCGAGTTCGTAGGGTGCACGGCAATGGGAACTCTGTGAGCACACCAGCGCCGACGCGCCGAGCAGGTCCGAAAGCACTGCTCCGCGTCGGCGTTCGCGCGCCCACCGCCGGTCACGTTCGTCGACGCCGACGACGACGGAAGGAGTCCCGCCCATGGACCCGTCACAGCTCACCCTCACCGACATCACCCTGCGCTACGCCGACCGCGTGGTGCTCGACCGCCTGTCCCTGACCGTCTCGCCGGGCGAGCGCGTCGGGTTGGTCGGCGACAACGGCTCCGGCAAGAGCACCCTGCTCGGCGTCGTCGCCGGCACGCTGGAGCCGCAGAACGGCAGCCGCGTGGTGCATGCGCCGGGCGGCACCGGCTACCTGCCGCAGGCGGTCGAGCTGCCGGCCGCGAGCACCGTCGCGGAGGCGATCGACCACCTGCTGGCCGACCTGCGCACCCTCGAGACGCAGATCTCCGCGCTCGAACGGACGCTCGGCTCGCTGGACGGCGCCGCGCAGGACGACGCGATCCGGCGCTACGGCGCCCTCACCGCGCGCTTCGACGCCCGCGACGGGCACGGCACGGACCACCGCGTCGACGTGGCACTGCACCGGCTCGGGCTGCCCGGCCTGGACCGCGGACGGCCGCTCGGCACGCTGTCGGGCGGGGAGCGCTCCCGGCTCGCGCTGGCCGCGACGCTCGCCGCCGACCCGGAGCTGCTGCTGCTGGACGAGCCGACCAACGACCTCGACGACGACGCCCTCGACTGGCTGACGGACCGCCTGCGCACCCACGACGGCACCGTCATCGCCGTCACGCACGACCGCGCCTTCCTGACCGACCTCACGACCACGCTCGTCGAGGTCGACGGCGGCATCGCGCGCCGGTACGGCGCCGGTTACGCGGGCTACCTCACGGCGAAGGAGGCCGAGCGCGAGCAGGCGCGGCTCGCGTACGAGCGCTGGCGCGCCGACCTCGGGCGTCAGCGAGGGGTCGTCGCCGCCAACGCGGAGCGGATGGACCAGACCCCGCGCAAGCTCCCCCTGGCCTCGTTCGGGTCGGGCGCGTTCCGGTCGCGGTCTCGCACCCACGGAGCCACCGGCCGCATCCGCAACGCCAAGGAGCGGGTGCGGCGGCTGACCGAGGACCCCGCGGAGCGCCCCGCCGATCGCGCGGAGTTCCGGACCGAGGTCGGCACCACACCGGGCGGCACCGACCGCCCCGGGGCCGACGGGTGGGCGATCGAGCTCCGCGACGTCGAGGTGCGCGGACGCCTCGACGTCCCGTGGCTGACCGTGGCGCGCGGCGAGCACGTGCTCGTGACCGGCGCGAACGGCGCCGGCAAGAGCACGCTGCTGGGGCTGGTCGCGGGAGAGGTCACGCCCGACCCTTCGACCCTTCGGCAGGCTCAGGACGGCGCAGGCTCAGGACGGCGCACCGGCACCGTTCGCGCCGAGGGAGAGGTCGGGCACCTGCGGCAGGCGGGCGCGTTCACCGCCCGCGACGCGCGCACGGTGCTGCACGGCTTCGCCGCGGGCCGCCCCGGGGACCTGGACCAGCACGCCGAGGCGCTGCTCGCTACGGGCCTGTTCCGCCCCGATGACCTGCCGCGGACGATCGGTGCGCTGTCCCAGGGGCAGCGGTCCCGCCTCGAGCTGGCGCGGGTCGTCACGACCACCACGGACGTGCTCCTCGTGGACGAGCCGACCAACCACCTGTCGCCCGCCCTCGTCGAGGAGCTGGAGCGCGCGTTCGCCGCGTTCGAGGGGACGCTCGTGCTCGTCTCCCACGACCGCACCATGCGCGAGCGCTTCCGCGGCCGCCGGCTCGTGCTCGACGGCGGCAGGGTCGTCGCCGACTCCCTCGCTGGTTGAGCCTGTCGAAACTGTCGCCGGTTGAGCCTGTCGAAACCATCGCCGGTTGAGCTTGTCGAAACCAAGGACCCGGGTTTCGACAAGCTCAACCAGCGGCAGCGGACAAGCTCACCCCGCGGCAGCGGACATGCTCACCCCGCGGAGATCGCTCGCCAGCGCAGCTCGAGCGTGCGAGCCTGCGGACGGAGCATCGCCGTCGGCCACACGTCCGGGCCGCAGGCGCGGGAGCCCAGGCCGTGCTGGGCGGCGTCCACGTACAGGTGGTGCTGCGTGGGCGTCGGCAGCTCGTACGGGTGCGCGGCGCGAGCGACCTCGTGCGCGGAGTGCCGGGCGAGCGTGAACCCGGGCAGGCGGCCCTGCGCGTCCCGACGGGCGGTGACCTGCAGCCACGGCCGGCCGTCGCGCTCGAGCACGAGCTCGCGCACCTCGGAGCGGTGCCCCGACTCCTGCGGCCGCGCGTACGGAACGGTCAGGTCGCCGATCCCCGCGCGGTGGCGGCCCACGACGACCGACCCGCGCACGTCGGGGTACGAGTCGTGCGGCCCGAGGCCGAGCCAGCCGGCGCCGTCCACGTCCGTGGGCAGCGCGACGTGCACGCCGACGCGCGGCCACACGTCGTCCCACGCGTCGTTCGGCGTGACGACGACCCGCAGCACCGCCTCGACGACGCCCTCCTTGGACCGCTCGGCCGTCCAGGTCTCCTCGACGTCGAGCGTCGCCCTGCTCTGGGCCGCCGACACGACCCGCCGCACGCGCAGGCGCTCGGGCGTCTCCTCGACGTCGACGGTGCGGTGCACCAGGCGGTCCAGGCCCTGGCGACGCCAGCGCTCCGCGACCGGCGGCGCGGGCGTGCCACGCCACGGCAGGGTGGTCGGGTCGTCCGCGTCGTAGCTGCTCATCGCGGAGCCCTCGTCGTTGTCCGTGGGCGCGCGCCACAGCTCGACGCGCGGCGCGGAGACCACGGCCCCCGCGAGCTCAACAAGCTCCGGCCCGCGGAACGCGACGGGCGCGTCCGCGAGCGCCACGACCGGACGCCGGTGCTCCCGGACGGCGGCGGGAGCCGGCAGCGCCCACTGGTCGCGCGCCACGACGTGCCCGGCGTCGGCCCACGCCGCCTGCTCCCGCAGCACGAGCTCGACGGTGAGGAAGGCCTCGGAACCCGGCGTCACGGCGGGCAGCGCGGCGGGGTCGAGCAGCGTCGTGGTCGCCCGCTCCCCCGCGGCGACCGGCCGCCCGGCGCGTCGACCTGAGCCGGCGCCGTCCTGAGCCTGCGCCGTCCTGAGCCTGTCGAAGGGTCGAAGGGCCGAGGGGTCGCCCTCGACGGCGGCCTTGCCCTCGGCCACCACCTCGCCGTCGTGCTCCACCCGCCAGCGCAGCTCGAGGTCCGCGGTGTCGGCCGTGTGTCGCCGGTTCCAGACCTCGACGACCCCGGAGCCGAGGCCGCCCTGGGTGGTCACGACGGGCCGCACGACGACCGGCCGCTCGACGTGCGCGAACTCCGTGAGGCCGGGGCTCGGCGTGTCGTCGGAGAGCACCATGCCGTCCATGACGAAGTTGCCGTCGTGCACGACCTCGCCGAAGTCGCCGCCGTAGGCGAAGTACTCCACGCCGCGCCGTCCTGAGCCTGTCGAAGGGTCCGGCGTGGTGGTATGCAGGCCGTGGTCGCGCCACTCCCACACGAACCCGCCGTGCAGGCGCGGGTGGGTGTCCACGAGCTCGCGGTACTGGTCGAGGGCGCCCGGGCCGTTGCCCATCGCGTGCGCGTACTCGCACAACAGGAACGGCTTGGAGCGCTGCCGGGCCGAGTCGGCGACGGAGCAGCCGAGCAGCGGGGAGAACGCGTCGTCGCTCCCGATCGACTCCGTCTCCGGAACCGTCGAGTACATCCGCGAGTAGACGTCGGTGTACTCGCCCGCGTAGTCGCCCTCGTAGTGCACGGGCCGTGACCGGTCGCGCCCGTGCACCCACTCCGCCATCGCCGCGAGGTTGCGCCCGGTGCCCGACTCGTTGCCGAGCGACCAGATCACGATGCTGGGGTGGTTCTTGTCGCGCTCCACCGTGCGCCGCACGCGATCCAGATAGGCGTCGCGCCAGCGCGGGTCGTCGCTGGGGTTGCCGACCCAGCCGCCGGCCTCGAAGCCGTGGGTCTCGAGGTCGGTCTCGAGGATCACCCACAGGCCCAGCTCGTCGGCGAGGTCGAGCACCTTCGGGTGCGGCGGGTAGTGGCTGGTGCGGATCGCGTTGACGTTGTGCCGCTTCATCCGCGCGAGGTCGGCCCGGGCGTGCTCCTCGTCGAAGACGCGGCCGCGGTCGGGGTGGGTCTCGTGCCGGTTCATGCCCGAGAAGGTCACCTGCCGGCCGTTGACGAGCAGCCGGTCGCCCACGATCTCGACCCGGCGGAACCCGACCCGCAGCGTGACGGTCTCGCCCGTCGACGTCACGGTCGCCTCGTAGCGCCTCGGCGCCTCGGCCGACCACGGCTCGACGTCGCCCGCCGCGACCGGCGCGACGTCGGCCGCCGTCTCCCAGGTCACGTCGACGCCGAGCTCCGGCACGCGCAGCCGCACCGGGAACGCCCCGTCGCCGGCCCGCAGCTCGGGCACCAGCGTGCCCTCCCCCGTGGCCGGGTCGGTGCCGGGCGTGAAGTCTGCGTCCAGCCACACGTCGTCGAGCGCGCCGACGGGCCGGTGCGCCAGCGTGACGTCCCGGAAGATGCCGGGCAGCCACCACTGGTCCTGGTCCTCGAGGTAGCTGGCCGCCGACCACTGCACCACCCGCACGGCGACCGTATTGACGCCGGGCCGGACCGCCTCGGTGACGTCCAGCTCGTGCGCCAGGCGGCTGCCGGAGGCGGACCCGACCTCCTCGCCGTTCACCCACACCGTGAAGAACGACTCCACGCCGTCGAACCGCAGCAGCACGCGCCCGCCCTCGGTCCACGACGCCGGCACGTCGACCTCGCGGCGGTAGTCGCCCGTGGGGTTCTCGTCCGGCGCGTGCGGCGGGTCCACCGGGAAGGGGAACTGCACGTTCGTGTAGATCGGGCGGCCGTACGCGCCGTCGCCCACCAGCACCCAGTGCGCCGGCACGGGGATCTCCCCCCAGCCGGCCCCCTCCGCGTCGTAGCCCGGCTGGGCGAAGTCGGCCGGCTCCTCGCCGGGGGGCAGCACCCCGTGCGCCCCCGGCGCGCCCGGCACCCCGGGCAGGAGCCGGAACCCCCAGGTGCCGTCGAGGGACAGCCGGGGCGCGTCGCTGGTGAGCGCCGCGCGGGGCGGGTCGACCCGCCCGGACCAGGGCGTCGTGGACTCGTGCGGAAGCGAGAGCAAGGTCATGCAGCCATCATGCTTTGACAGCACCTTCCGTCAGTCCGCCGCGCCAGAACCGCTGGAGCACGATCATGGCGACGGCGAGCGGGATGACCGAGAGCAGGACGCCCCCGGTGGTGAGCTCGTAGAACTCGGGCAGCCGGTCGGTCTGGCTGTTCCAGTTGTTGAGCCCGAGCGTGATCGGGTAAAGGTCCTGGTCGCTCAGCATGACCAGCGGGAGGAAGTAGTTGTTCCAGATGCCGACGATCTGGAACAGGAACACCGTCACGAGCGCGGGCGTCATGATCCGCAGCCCGATGGTGTGGAAGATGCGCAGCTCCCCCGCCCCGTCGATGCGGGCGGCCTCCACCAGCGACGTGTCCACCGTCGAGTCCGCGTAGATGCGGCAGAGGAAGAAGCCGAACGGCGACACGAGCGACGGGATGAGCACGCTCCAGTACGTGTTCGCGAGCCCGAGCTGGCTGAACAGCAGGAACAGCGGCAGCGCCGTCGCCGTCCCGGGCACGAGCACGCCCCCGAGCACGAGCCCGAAGATGAGGTTGCGCCCCTTGAACGCGTACTTGGCCAGGGCGTAGCCGCCGGCTGCCGCGAGGTACGTCGCGAGCAGACCGCCCACGCCCGCGTACAGCACGGAGTTGCCCAGCCAGCGCACGAAGACGCCGTCGCCGTAGGTGAGCACCGCGGCGAGGTTGTCGAAGAGCGCGAAGGTCTCGCCGAACCAGAACCCGTTGGTGCCGAAGAGGTCGTCGGTGGTCTTCGACGCGGCGACGACCACCCAGTACACGGGCACGAGGAAGTAGATCGCGACGACGACGAGGATGCCGGTGACGAGGATCGTGGTGGCGGGACGACGTCCGCCACGCCCGGCGCGGGCCATGCGTGGCGCGTCCACGGAGGGTTCTGCCGGCCGGGCGGAGACGGTGGTGGCGGTCATCGCGAGCTCCTGTTCGTCAGCCGGAGGAAGAGGAAGGACAGCGCGAACGCGACCAGCGCGATGAGCACCGACTGGGCGGCCGCCACGTTGTAGTCGTTGTACGCGAAGGCGGTCGTGTAGGCGGACAGGTTGGGCGTGAACTGCGAGTCGATCGCCGGGGAGACGCTCTTCAGCAGCTGCGGCTCCGCGAAGAGCTGCAGCGTGCCGATGATCGAGAAGACCGTGGTGAGCACCAGTGCGGGGCGGATGAGCGGGAGCTGGATGCTCCACGCCGTGCGCCACGGGCCCGCGCCGTCGACGCGCGCCGCCTCGTACAGCTCGGGCGGGATCGCCTTGAGCTGGGCGACGATGATGAGCATGTTGTAGCCCGCGTACGTCCACGTGACGATGTTCGCGATCGACCACAGCACCGTGCCGGCGCCGAGGAAGTCGGGCGTGAACCCGAACAGGGTCTCGGAGAGGTCGATGATCGGGCTCAGCCCGGGCACGTAGAGGAACGACCAGAGGATGGTCGCGATGACGCCGGGGATCCCGTACGGCATGAAGTACGTCGCCCGGAAGAAGCCGGGCCAGCGCGCCGACGCCGACTCGAGCAGCAGGGCCAGCACGGTCGCGGCGACGATCATCACCGGCACCTGCACGACGCCGAACAGCATCATCCGCCAGATCGACGCGATGAAGTTCCCGTCCTCCAGCGCGATCCGATAGTTCTCGAACCAGGCGAAGCCCGTGGTGACGCCCTGCTCGCCGAACAGGCCGGCGCGGGTGACCGTGGTGAAGCTCTGCCCGATCGCGACGATGATCGGCAGCACGAAGGTCAGGAGGAACAGCACGAGGAACGGGGACACCAGGAGCCAGGGCGCGCGGCCCACGCTGGTGCTGCGCTTGGTGGCGGGCCGCCGCGGGGAGGTGCCGGCATCCGCCGCCGGGCCGGTGGGTGCGGTCTCTGCAGTCTGTCGGGTCGGTGCGGTCATCGGTCCTCCGCCTTCCGGATCGTCAGGCCCTTCTGCCGGAACACCTCGATGGTCCGCACCTCGGCGGCGACGACAGCGTCCACGAGCGTGCCGCCCGTCGCCTTGCCCCGGAACCCGTCGCCGAGGATGTTGAACGTCTGCTGCGTGATGGGCCACCACTGCCAGTCGGGGTTCTGGTCGAGCGTGGCCGGCGCGAACACCTCGGTGTTGTAGCGCTGGCCACCGAAGAACTCGCTCGGTTCCTCCCGCGCGGCGCCGATGTAGTCGCGGGCCGGCGACCAGCCGATGCCCGAGTGCTCGATCATCGCGTCGATCCCCTCCGGGCTCGTCGTCATCCAGACGGCGAACTCCATCGCCTCCTTCGGGTGCGGGGAGTTGGCGAGCACCGCGGCCGTCGACCCTCCGATGAACGACGAGCCGAACCCGTGGTCCCAGCGCGGGGCGGGCGCCACGCGCCACTTCCCCTCGGCCCCGCTCACGCTCTGCAGCAGCGCGTCACCCCAGCTCGCGCCCACCAGGGACGCGATCTGGTCGTGCGCCGCGGCGGCGTACCAGCCGGGGCTGAAGGGGTTGGCGGCCGTGGTCACCAGGTCGTCGTCGATCGCCTTGTCGAAGAAGCGCGCGACGTCCAGCGTGACCTCGTTCGCCATGTCGATGACCCAGCCGTCCTCGGCGCTGTGGAGCCACGTGGCGCCGGCCTGCATCGCGTGCCCGGCGAACACCGACGTGTCGTCCAGCGGGAACGCGTCGATGTAGACGCCGGCCTCGCGGAACGCGGGCGCCACCTCGGCCCACTGCGCCCACGTGGTCGGGACGTCGGCGCCCACCTGGTCGAACAGGTCCGGGCGGTAGTACATCCCCACGGGGCCGGAGTCCTGCGGGATGCCGTAGACGCCGCCGGCGAAGCTCACCTGGCTCCACAGCGTCTCGTCGAACCGGTCGGCGTACTGGGAGACGCCATACCGCTCCAGGTCGACCAGGCCGTTCACCAGCATGAACTCCGGCACGGTCCGCATCTCCACCTGGGCGAGGTCCGGGCCGCCGCCCGCCGCGAGGGCGGAGTACATCTTCTGGTACCCGCCGTCGTTCCCGCCGGGGATCCAGGAGACCTCCACCTGCACGTCCGGGTGCTGGGCGTTCCAGACGTCGGCGACCTTCTGCAGGTCTTTGAGCCACGCCCAGTAGGTCAGCGTGATCTTCTCCCCCGCGGCCGGGACCACCGGCTGCACGTTCACCGAGGTGGTCCCCGGTGTGGCACACGCGGCGAGCAACGCCGTCGTGCCCCCTGCGAGCCCCATGCCGAGGAGCTGCCGTCTCGTGACCTCTTGCATCCGTCCCCACTTCGTCGTGACGTCCGGTCGAGGCGCATGCCTCGGGCTCTCGTGTGAGCGCGCTCACGCTAGCAGCGGGGCCGTCCGCGCGGTCAAGGCCGTCGCTGGTCGAGCTTGTCGAAACCAGCGACGGCCTTGACCGCGGACGGGAAGCCAGGGCGTGCCGGACCCGGCCATCCACGCGTGGAACGGGCCGGCCACGTCGATCTCTTCGGCGCGCACGGGAGTGCCGGTGAACGCGGACTTGTAGGTCGCCGCCGCCAGCTCCAGGCGCGCGTGTCCGCCACCGCCACCGTCAGCGGCGGCGTCCGGCCCTCGACCAGGGCGCGGCAGTGGGCACGAGCTGCGCGAGGTGCCCGCTCGGGCCGCTGTCGACCGAGCGCACGGCGTCGGCCACCCACGCCTCGGCGACGTCGTCGCGGCCCTCGACCGGGGTGACGGTCCAGCTCGAACCGTCGTACCCGTACAGGTGCTCGAGCTCGACGGTCGCGGCCTCGGCGTCGAACCGCAGCCGGGACGTCTGGCGCGGGGGAGATCGCGGAGTTCGTGATCGTCGCCCCACCTCGAAGTACTCCGGCGGCCGGAACCACAGGGTGTCGCACCTGGTTGAGCTTGCCGAAACCGGGTTTCGGCAAGCTCAACCAGCGGAGGTGCGGCGCGTCTCCACGCCCACCACCGCGAGCGCCAGGAGGCCGCCCACCACCAGCGCGAGCGGCGGCAGCATCCAGACGAAGACGACGCACAGGCCCGCCGCGGCGGCGAGCAGCACCGACCCGGTCAGGTCGTCCTGCGCCCGCCGCGCCCCGATCGACAGCGCCCGCCGTACTGTCGAGCCGTCGACGCCCGCCCCTGTGGCGGGCGGTGCGCCGGACCCAGAGGCGGACTCGGCCCAGGCCCCAGCCGCGCGCGCGAGGACGGCGACGACGGCCGCCGCAACGATCGCGACCACCACGGCCACGGCCTCCGCCCCCGGCAGCACCCCGGACCGGGCGAGCTGCCAGTCGAGCGCCAGCAGCAGCGCCACCCCGACGGCGGCCAGGCCCAGGGGCCACAGCGCCCGCACGGCGGCCCACCAGTCGGCCGCGAACCGGGCCACGCCGATGTCGTGACCGGAGACCTGGCGGCGGACGTGCGCCACGCCCGCCGCCAGCGACGGCACCGCGGTGACCAGCAGGACGCTGCCCAGGGCCACGAGCACCCCGGCGAGCACCACCTCGGCGAAGAGGCCGAGGGCCGCCCCGGTCCGCGTCTCGCCGACGCCGCCGGAGCCTCCGCGCCTCCGGCGGCCCTTGCCGTCGGTCGTGCGGTCGCCTCTGCCGTCGCGCCTGCCGCGCCCGTCGTCCCGCCCGGACCCTGTCGGCATCGCCGCTCCCTCCGTCGTCCTGCTCCGCTCCAACGTGCCGGGCGCCATCGTCAGCCCTTGAGGCCTTGGGTGGCGACGCCATCGACGATGTAGCGCTGGAAGAGGATGAAGAAGAGCATCACGGGCAGCAGCGCGAGGACGGCCATGGCCATCTGCGCGCCGTAGTCCGACACGCTGGTCTGGTCGACGTACAGGCGGAGCGCGATGGGCAGGGGGTACATGTCCGGCTTCTTCAGATAGAGCAGGGGGCCGAGGAAGTCGTTCCAGGACCAGATGAACGCGAAGATGCTGGAGGTGATGATCGCTGGGCGCATCAGGGGCAGCATGATCGCGGAAAAGATGCGCACGTGTCCGGCGCCGTCGATGCGTGCTGCTTCGTCGAGCTCTCTGGGCAGGTTGCGCATGAACTGGACCATGAGGAAGACGAAGAAGGCTTCGCCGGCGAGGAACTTGGGCGCGAGCAGCGGGATGAACGTGTTCACGAGGCCGAGCTCGTTGAACATGATGTATTGCGGGATGATCACGACGTGGAACGGCAGCAGCAGGGTGCCGATCATGATCGCAAAGAAGACCCCGCGGCCGGGAAAGCTGATCCGCGCGAACGCGTACGCGCTGATCGTGGAGGACAGCACCACCCCGATCACCGACGCCACGGCGAGGATCATGGAGTTGCCGAAGAAGGTCCAGAACCCGACCCCGCCGATGCCGGACAGGGCGGTGGCGAAGTTGTGGAAGGAGAAGTTGTCCGACCACAGGCTGATGTTCCCGATGATCTCGTTGCTGGGCTTGAACGAGCTGGTGAGCATCCAGGCTGCGGGGTAGAGCACCACGATCGTGGCCGCGATCATCGCGACGTGGAACCCGACCGACCGGGCACCCCGGCGCCGCTTGGCGGCCTGCCGCAAGGACTGGTCGATGTGGGGTCCCGTGGGCGAGCCGGGGATGCCCACGGCCGCGGCCTGGGCGCTCAGCGGCGCGGTGGCCACAGGAGTAGAGGTGTGGGGCGCCGCGCTCATCGGTTGTCTCCGGAGTAGTGGACCCAGACGTTGGAGGTCTTGAACAAGATCGCGGTGATGACTCCCACGACGATCACCAGGACCCAGGCCATGGCCGAGGCGTACCCCATGTCGAACTGGGCGAAGCCCTTGATGTACAGGTAGAGCGTGTAGAACAACGTCGAGTCCGCGGGGCCGCCGGTGCCGCCGGAGATGATGAACGCGGACCCGAAGACCTGGAACGCGCCGATGGTCTCCAGCAGCAGGTTGAAGAACAACACCGGACTCAGCATCGGGATCGTGATCCGCAAGAACTTCCGGATCGGGCCCGCGCCGTCCACCGCGGCCGCCTCGTACAGCTCGGCCGGGACCTGCTTGAGCCCGGCAAGGAAGATGACCATCGGGGCGCCGAACGTCCACACCGCGAGCAGCACGAACATCGGCATCGTCTTGGACGGATCCCCGACCCAGCCGCCGGCCGGGGCGCCGAACAGGTGCCCGATGCGGTCCACGATGCCGTCGTCGATGAACATCGCCTTCCACACGATCGCGATCGACACCGAAGCGCCGATCAACGACGGGGCGTAGAAGATCGACCGATACGCCCCCTGCCCCCGATGCCGCATGTTCAACAACATCGCCACAGCCAACGCCGCGGCGAGCTTGATCGGCGTACCGACCAGCACATAGATCGCCGTCACCCTCGCCGACGTCCAGAACCTCGGGTCGTCGAACAGCTTCACGAAGTTGTCGATCCCGACCCACGACGGCGGCCGGAACAGGTCATAGTCCGTGAACGCCAGATACAACGACGCCACCATCGGGAACGCCGTCAACACCACGAACCCCACCAACCACGGCGACAGGAACGCGAACCCCGCACCCGCCTCACGGCGGCGGCGTGCGCGCCCCCGCTCGGGGGACGCGGGCTGCGTCCCCCGAGGGGCGTCGATCGTCGAGCTCGTCGTCACTGCACTCACGACTACTTCACCGTGCTGTCGGCGAACGAGAACCACTGGGTGACGAACTCGTCCACGGTCAGGTTCCCGTACTGCAGCTCCTCGCTGAGGCGCTTGAACTCGGCCTCGATCTCGCCGAAGCCCTCGACCGGGACGGGCGCGGACTCGGTCACGACGTCCGCGACGTCACCCTCGAAGCCCACGACCTGCTCGTCGATGGAGCCCGGCTCGACGTCCATGGCGTCGATCTGCTCCTGCACCGCCGGCACGCCCTTGGAGGTGCCGAAGATCGTGCCGACCGCGGGGTCGTTGATGAGGAAGTCGATGAGCGCCGAAGCAGCCTCGGGCTGCTCGCTGTTGGCCGACGCCGAGAGCAGCATCGACGGCTTGTAGAACTGCTGGGGGCCGTTGTCGCCCGAGGGCATCGGCAGCATCTGGATGTCTTGGCCGGTCTCGGCGACGTAGCTCGCGAGGAAGTTGTCCCAGCTCGCCTCGCCCGCGACCTCACCCTTGGTGAAGCCGCTCAGCGGCTCGAGCTGCTTGGTCCGCTTGATCGGGAAGAAGGCCTCGGAGCCGCGCAGGTCCTCGCCGCGGTTCAGCCACTCGGTCATCTGGGCCTCGTCGAACCCGAGCTGGCCGTCCGCGGTGAAGGGCTCCACGCCCTGCTGGACGAGCCACTGCAGGAAGAACCAGAAGGTGCCGGTGTAGTCGCCGGAGCCGTAGATCACGGGCTCCTCGCCCGCCCCGCCCTTCGAGGCCTCGGCGATCCAGGCGTCGAGGTCGTCCCACGTGTAGCCCTCGGCGAGCGGCTCCAGGCCGAGCTTCTTCGCGAGGTCGGCGTTGTAGAACAGCGCGAGCGTGTTGGTGCTCGTCGGGATGCCGAACTGACCCTCCTCGATCTGGCCCGACGCCAGCAGCGAGTCGTCGACGCCGTCGAGGTCGAGGTTCACGCCCTCCTGGCCGTTGAGGTCCAGCAGCTGGCCCGTCGCGCCGTACTGGCGCAGGTACGACAGGTCCATCTGCACGACGTCGGGCAGGGCGCTGCCGGCGGCCTCGGTGGCGCGGGCCACCCAGAAGTCGTCCCAGGCCTGGAACTGCGTCTGGACGGTGATGTTGGGGTGGGCCTCCTCGAACGCGTCGACGGCCTCCTCGTACTTGCCGGCCCGGTCGTCGTCGCCCCACCACGCGAGGGAGATGGTGATGTCCTCGTCGGTGCTCACCTTCTCGGCGGAGCCCGGGTCCATGGCCTCGGGCCCGCTTCCGCAGGCCGTGAGGGTGAGGGCGACGGTGACCGCCGCCGCGGCCGCGCCGGCGGCCTTGCGCGTGATCCTCATGTGAGCCTCCTCGCTCGTCGATCGTCAATGATCGTCGGCGACGAGGACGCCTCGTTGACCCTCGCTGGCCGTCGACTGAATCGATAAAACACGACTGGGTAAGCGTTGTCCAGCCCCGGGGTGTTCCGGGTCTCATCACGATCCGGCAACGAGGGTACGTTTTCCCGCGTCGTCGCAGGTCATGCGTTCGCCGCCGGCGGGTTCAGGCCGCGGCGAGCGCCGGAACCTCGGCCACCACGGCGTCCACGAGGCGGGCGTCCGTGCCGATGCCGGCGGGTAGCAGGCCGGGCAGCGCGAGCAGCGCCCGCGCGACGTCGGCCGGCGCCGCCGCGGCGGCGTCACCCCCGCCGGCGCCCGCCACCACGGCGGCCAGCTCCTCCGCGCGCGGGTCGTCCACCAGCCGTCCCGCGGCGACCTCCCGGCGCACCACCTCGCACCACGCCGCCAGGGCGAAGGCTGCCCCGCCCGGCACCTCGCCCGCCGCGAGCCGGTCGGCGACGATGCCGCCCCACCGGATCGGGATCTTCTGCGTGCCGTCCATCGACACCTGCACCGTGGTGTGCCCGGTGGCCGGGTTCGCGAAGCGCTCCAGCAGCGACTCCCCGTACGCGCGCAGGTCGGAGCCGTCGGGCGGGGTGAGCGTGGGCAGCGCGTCGTCGAGCATGAACGCCAGGGCGCGCTCGTGCAGCGCCCGGTCCGTCACCGCCTCGGCGAGGGTGGCGTGCCCGGCCAGTCGGCCCGCGTATGCGAGCAGCGAGTGCGTGCCGTTGAGCATGCGCAGCTTGGCCCGCTCCCAGGGCGCGACGTCCGCGGTGAAGGTCGCGCCCGCGGCCTCCCACGACGGCCGCGGCCCGGCGAAGCTGTCCTCGATCACCCACTGCCGGAACGGCTCCCCGACCACGAGCCCCTCGTCGCGCGCCCCCAGCTCGCGCTCCACGTCGTCCCGCTGCGCGGGGGTCGTGGCGGGCACGATCCGGTCGACCATCGAGCACGGGAACGTGACGTCCGTGGCGAGCCACGACCGCGGCCCGTCGCCCTCCGGCCCCGGCAGGGCGGCGTCCAGCGCCGCGCCCACCAGACCCTGCAGCACCCGGCCGTTGTCCAGCATGTTGTCGCAGGTGAGCACGGTGATCGGCCGCCGCTCCCCCGCGACCTCCGCCGCTCGCCACCGCGCCGCGAGCCCTCGCACCAGCAGCCCGATGGCGCTCTCCGCAGGCCGAACAGACCCTTCCTGCGTGCCAGCCACCTCGGCGGCGAGGGCGTCGAGGTCGGGGCGGACGCGGTCGACGTCGAGCCCGCCGTCGGCGCCGCGCGCGTAGCCCTTCTCGGTCACGGTGAGCGTCACGACGTGCGTCGTGGGCGCCGCGATCGCGGCGAGCACCCGGGGCGTCTCCTCCGCTGGCCAGGCGACGTCGAGCACCGAGCCCACCAGGTCCAGCAGGTCCACCATCGGCCCGTCCGTGCCGGCGGTCAGCACCGAGTAGACGCCGCCCTGCGGCCGGAGCTGGTCGCGCACGGACGCCGAGCGCTGCGTGACCCCGAGGATCCCCCAGCGCAGGTCGCCCGTGGCCCGCGCGGCGAGCTCGGTGAAGACGGCCTGGTGCGCGCGGTGGAACGCGCCGATGCCGAGGTGCACCACGCCCACCTGCTCGGGCGTCACGGGGGCGGCGAGGCGCGCGGGCAGGGCGGATCGGTGCAGGCGATCAGTCGTCACGGGCTTCCTTCACTTGGGCGACCAGCTGGGTCGGGTTCACGAATCTCAGGGCGACCACGAGCATGACGAGCATCGTCGTCGTGTACATGACCGCCATGGCGGAGACGAGCTGGCGGGCCTCGCCGCCGCCCGCCGACGTCATGGCGCGGTAGATCGCCACGACGAGCGTGTCGGACTGCGGGCCCGACACGAGGAACGTCAGCTCGAACATGCCGACCGTGCGCACGAGCACCAGGATCGACGCCGCAAGGATGCCGGGCACCAGCAGCGGGGCCAGGATCCGCGTGAAGACCTGGCGCAGGCCGGCCCCGCACATGCGCGCCGCGGACTCGATCGCGGGGTTGATCTGCTCGATGAACGGCGTCATCGTCAGGATGACGAACGGCACCGACGGCACCAGGTTGACGAGGATCACCGCCACCACCGACCGGCCCAGGCCGACCGAGTACATCACCGTGGCGAGCGGGATTCCGAAGGTGATGGGCGGCATGAGGATCGGCAGCAGGAACAGCACGTTGACCAGCCGCTTGCCCGGGAAGTTCCGACGCGCCAGCAGGTACGCCGCGGGCACGCCGATCAGCACCGACAGCACCACGACGGCGAGCGCCACGCCCACGGTCACGCCCACCACGTGCGTCAGGTCGAACCGGTCCCACGAGCTCGCGTACCACTCGGTGGTCCACTCGAGGGGCAGCCAGGTGTCGAACCACTGCCGCCCGAACGAGTCGACCACGACGGCCACGATGATGCCGAGCAGGAACACCAGGAACGCGGCCATCCCGGCCCACACGAACCAGGCGGACGGCGACGCGGCGAGCGACCTCTCGCCCGGGGGTCGCGCCCCCGCGCTCCGGGGGCGCCTCGCCAGGTTGTCGGTGGCCGTGTCGGTAACCGTGTCGGTGGCCGTGCCCCGAGCGGTGTCGGGGGTCTCGAGCGCGCTCATCCCTTGCCTCCTGTCGTTCCCTTGTAGAGCAGCGACCGCCAGGCGAGCACGACCGCGACGACGAGGAGCTCGACGACGCCCATCATGAGCGCGATGGTCGAGGCCATCGGGTAGTCGTTCTGCTCGCCGAAGGCGCGGAACGCCATCAGCGACATCACGCGCGTGGAGCCCATCGCGTCACCGACGAGGCGGGCAGAGGGGAACACCGAGAAGGCGAGCACGAACGTGAGGATGAACGTGGTGGCCAGGCCCGGCGCGAGCAGCGGGAGCGTGATGCGCCGGAACCGCTGCCACCAGCCCGCGCCGAGGGTGCGGGCCGCTGACTCGAGCGACGGATCGATGCCGGACAGGTACGACGACACCAGCAGGAACGCGAACGGGAAGCCCGTGATGATCAGCGAGAACATCACGCCCACGTAGTTGTTCACGAGCTGCACCGGCTGGTCCACCAGCCCCGTGGCCAGCAGGAACCGGTTGAGCCACCCCTGCCGACCGGCGAAGATCAGCAGGCCCTGCGCGGTGAGCACCGTGCCGAGGGTGATCGGCAGCACCAGCACCGACGTCATGAGCCGCTTGAACCGGAACCGGCGGCGCAGCACGAGCGCCACGGGGATCGACGCGAGCACGTTGAACAGTGCCGCGGGCAGCGCCAGGCGCATCGTGATCCACACGGAGTCGAAGACGAACGGGTCGCGGAAGAACGCCACGTAGTTCGCGAGGACGCCCCCGCCCCACTGCTCCTGGGTGGCCAGGTTCGGCTGGAACGTGAGCCCGATCCCGTACGAGAACGGGTACACGAACAGCGCGAGCGCGAAGACGAGCGCCGGCACCATGAGCCACAGCGACGAGTCGATGCCGCGCTCGGCCAGCCGGTGGCGCAGGCTCGCGGTGCTCCGCCCCGGCGGGGCGGCGACGGAGGTCATGCCGCCACCGCCTCCGGCCGGACGGCGCCGGTCTGCGCCGTCAGGTCGGCCGGGAACACGAGCACCCGGTCGGCCGCCGCGGTGAGCCGTACGGCGTCGCCCACCGCCGGGGCGGACGGCGTACGCACGTGCAGCATCGTGCCGTCGGCCGCCTGCACCACCACGGCGAACTCGCGGCCGTGGTACTCCACGACGGCCACCGTGCCCGCGACCTCGTTGCCGTCGCGCGGCTCCTGCCCGTCGGCGAGGACCGTGAGGTCGTCCGGGCGGACCGCCACCCGCACCGCGTCGTCCCCCGCGGCCACGTCGCCCACCGGGCGGCCTCGCAGCGTCATCCCGCCGACCCGCACCGACGCGCCGCCGGACGGGGCGCCCGTGCCCACTGCACTGTCGAGGCTGCCCGCCAGGATGTTGCGGTAGCCCATGAAGTCGGCGACGTGCCAGTTGCGCGGGTGGTCGTAGAGCTCGTCGGGCGTGCCGATCTGCTGCACCCGGCCCTCGCGCAGCACCACCAGCCGGTCGGCCAGGGACAGCGCCTCCTCCTGGTCGTGCGTCACGTAGATCGTGGTGAGGCCCAGCTCCTGGTGCAGCCGGCGGATCTCCGTGCGCATGTCGAGCCGCAGCTTCGCGTCGAGGTTCGACAGGGGCTCGTCCATCAGCACCAGGGACGGCTCGAGCACGACGGCCCGGGCGATCGCCACGCGCTGCTGCTGCCCGCCCGAGAGCTGGCCGGGCAGCTTCTTCGCGTGGTCCTCGAGCTTGACGAGGCCGATCGCCTCCGCGACGCGCCGGGCGATCTCCGCCCGGGGCAGGCCCCGCATCTGCAGCCCGAAGGCCACGTTCTTCTCCACCGTGAGGTGCGGGAACAGCGCGTAGCTCTGGAAGACCATCCCGAAGCCGCGCTTCTCGCTCGGCACGGTGTCCACCCGCTGCCCGTCGAGCAGGATCTGCCCGTGCGTCAGCGGGAGCAGGCCCGCCAGGCAGTTCAGCGCCGTCGACTTGCCGCAGCCCGACGGGCCGAGCAGGGCGATGAACTCGCCCGCCCGGACCGTCAGGTCGAGGCCCGCCAGCGCCTGGTGACCGCCGAAGCTGCGCCCGACGTCGCGCAGCTCCAGCGACTCGAACGTGCCGGCCGTGATCGCCATCTGTCCCTCACTCCTCCGTTTTCACTGGTCGGAGCGAGCCTTCGCTCCGCGACCGGCGAGTGCCTCGCTCCGCTTCCGGCGAGTGCCTCGCTCCGCTACCGGCGAGTGCCTCGCTCCGCTACCGGCGAGTGCCTCGCTCCGCTACCGGCGAGTGCCTCGCTGCGCTCGGCCCTCACCATCCGGTGCGCTCCGGCTCACTCCTCCTCTTTCACTGGTCGGAGCGAGCCTTCGCTCCGCTACCGGCGAGTGCCTCGCTGCGCTCGGCCCTCACCGTCCGCTGCGCTCCGGCTCACTCCTCCGTGTACTTGCCGGCGCCGATCTCGCGGTCCCAGATGTCGAAGGCCTTGACCATCTCGTCGGGGGCGAGCGGCGTCGTGGACGGCGCGGACTCGATGAGGTCGTCGTACCAGTCGCGGCCGAACTCCTCGATGACCTGCTGCGACTCCTCGGGCGCCTGGTCGAGGGTCGCGCCCTCGACGGCGGGGCCGGGGTAGAAGTAGCCGTGGTCGTAGGCCTTGGCGTTCTGCTCGGGCGTCAGGACGTCCTGCAGCAGCAGGAGGATCGCGGAGATCTTGTCGGCCGACTGGCCCTTCGGGATCGCCGCGTAGTGGGCGTCCGTGACCCAGGTGAAGTCGTCGAAGGCCGACGCCTCGAGCGTGTTCGGCAGGCGGCCGTCGGTGCGCGGCTCGATCTCCCAGCCGGTCGTCGTCGGGATCATGCTCCACGTGCCGTCGCCGACGTTGGTGATGACCTGGCCCGTGCCGGTCGGGTAGTTGTCGACGTACTGGCCGAGCTCATCGAGGTACGCCCAGGTCTTGTCCCAGCCGTTCTCCGGGTCCTTCGGGTCCTTGTCGCCCAGGATGTACGGGAGCCCCATGAGGAACGTGCGGCCGGGGCCCGAGTTGGCTGGGCGCGCGTAGCCGAACTTGCCCGGGTTCGCCTTGGCCCAGTCGAGCAGCTCCTGCGGCGTGGACGGCGGGTCGGTGACGACCTTCGGGTCGTACTGCAGCAGCGGCCCCGACGGGTAGTACGTGACCACGACGCCGTAGCCCTCGGCCAGGTCCTGCATGGCCGCCGCAGGCTCGAGGTAGTTCTCCTGGTTGGACAGACGGTCGCCGAACTCGTCGACGACCGGCACCCACAGGTCCTGCGCGATGCCGGACGACAGCCCGTCGTTGCCGGTGAGCACCAGGTCGACGGACAGGTTCCCGGAGTCGACCTGCGGCTTGACGATGCCGGTCACGTCGGGGGCGCCGCCGGTCTCCCACGAGACGGACGAGATGACGTCGGGGTTCGCCTCGACGAACGCGTCGACCATGGGCTCGGTGAGCTTCTGGTTGCCCGCGACGTCGAGGATGTGCAGCTCGACGGGCTCGGACGGGGTCTCCGGCACGTCGGCCGCGTCGGTGGCGGCGGGGCCGCCGCCGCCCTCCGGCTCTGGCGGGGCGCACGCGGCCAGCAGGAGCCCCAGGGTGGTGGCGCCGACGACGGCGACGGCGCCGGCACGGGAGCGGGTGGTACGCATGACTGCCTTCCTTCCCCCGGGCGACGGTGCCCGGGAACGGTGCCTCGACGTCTGCGTCGGGGCGGGTGAGCCGAGGTGCTCGTTATGCCGGCGGGACCCCGGTGGAATCGCGGATCACGAGCTCGGCGGGTAGCCGGTGCCGGGCGCTCGCGAGGGCCTCTGCCTCGACGTGCCCGACGTCGAGCCAGGAGAGCAGGAGGTCGACGGCCTTGCGGCCCAGCCCGGTGCGGGGCACCCGCACGGTCGTGAGGGCCGGGGACACGAGCGTCGCCACGTCGACGTCGTCGAACCCGACAACCGACATGTCCTGGGGCACGCGCACGCCGCGGCCTCGCAGGCGGTCCAGGATGCCGAGCGCCATGAGGTCGTTGAACGCGACGACGGCGGTGGCGCCCTGGGCGACGGCGTGGTCGGCCGCGGCGACCCCGCCGGAGAAGTAGGGGCGGAAGGACCCGAGCTCGAGCAGTGTCACGTCCCCGAGCCGCTCGGCCGCCGCCCGCAGGCCGTCCACCCGCCGGAGGCCCGACCACGAGGTCGCCGGGCCCGCCGCCACCGCGACACGGCGGTGGCCGAGCGCGTGCAGGTGGCCCAGCACCTGCGCGATGCCGTCGGCGTCGTCCACCGCCACCGAGGGGACGCCGGGCACGTCGCGGCTCACGAGGACGACCGGCAGGTGCGCGACCGCGCGCAGCAGCGTCTCGTCGTCGGAGCGAGGCGAGGCGAGGATGATCCCGTCCACCCGCTGCGCGAACTGCGCGACGAGGCCGGGCTCGGCCGCGGGGTCCTCCTCGGAGTCCGCGACGAAGACGGGGTAGCCGGCGGCGCGGGCGCGCGCCTGCACGCCCTTCGTCACCGACGCGAAGTACGGGTTCTCCAGGTCCGGCACCAGCAGGCCGATGGTGCTGGTGCGCCCGAGCCGCAGCCCGCGCGCGGTGGGGTTGGGGGTGTAGCCCAGCCGGTCCGCGGCGGCGAGCACCCGCTCGCGCGTCGTCGCGGAGACCTGCCCGGGCGCCGTGAGCGCTCGCGAGACGGTGGACACCGAGACGCCCGCGAGCTCTGCCACGTCGTGTGCGTTCGCCATCGCGCCTCCCTCCGTGCCTGGTCGCCCCGTCGTCTGGGCGTCATTCTGCAAACGATCCCGGGACGCGTCAAGGCCGTCGGCAGATTCCATGCCCGCGACCCCCGCCGTCGTGCGCCTCGCAGCTCGGAGATGGCTCGCTACCAAGGGTTGCGCACCAGACGCCGCCACGGCACCATGGTCTGCAATCGATCCCAGGACATCCCGCGGGCGCTGCTCTACAGGTGCCCCGACAACCCGGGCCGCGACGTCGTCGTCCGGCCCGATCCGACGAGGAGACGCACGTGGACGAGGCCTGGACCCTGCACCCCGACCGGGCGTTGCCCGCCGACCCGGTCACCCGGCCGCTGGCCCGGGAGATCTACGCGGCGGTGCGCGACCAGCCGCTGGTCTCGATGCACGGCCACGTGCCGGTCGAGTGGTTCGCCGACGACACGGCGTTCCCGGACCCGGCCCAGCTCATGGTGGTGCCCGACCACTACCTCACCCGCATGCTGGTCTCCCAGGGCGAGACGCTGCCCCGCCTCGGCGTCGGCTCCACGCCCGACGAGGACGTCGAGACCGACCCGCGCGAGATCTGGCGCCGGTTCTGCGCCGGCTGGAAGCACTTCCGCGGCACGCCCACGCGCTACTGGCTGGAGCACGCGCTCGTCGAGATCTTCGGCGTCACGCAGCGCCCGTCGGCCGAGACCGCGGACGCGCTGTACGACCAGGTCGCGGCGCGCATCGCCGAGCCGGACTTCCGCCCGCGGGCCCTGCTCGACACCTTCGGGATCGAGGTCATCGCCACGACCGACCCCGCCTGGGCCACCCTCGACGCGCACGCCAAGCTCGCGGCCGACGGCCTCGGTGACCGGGTGCTGCCCACGTTCCGGCCCGACCCGCTGCTGCGCCTCGACCAGCCCGCCTGGCGCGACGACGTCGCCCGGCTCGGCGAGGCGGCGGGCGTGGACGTCACGTCCTACGACCGCTACCTCGAGGCGCTGCGCACCCAGCGTGCCCGCTTCGTCGCCGCGGGCGCGCGCGCCACCGACCACGGCCACCTGTCCGCCGATACCACCCCCCTCGACGACGACGAGGCCCGACGCCTCTTCGACGCCGCACTCGCCGGCACGGTCACGGCCGCCGAGGCGCAGGCGTTCAGTGGGCACATGCTGTTCCAGATGGCCGCCATGTCCGCCGAGGACGGCCTGGTCATGCAGCTGCACCCGGGCGTGCTGCGCAACCACGCGAGCGGCCCGTTCGAGGCCTTCGGGCCGGACCGGGGCTACGACATCCCCGTCGTCACCGAGTTCACCCGCAACCTCCGGCCGCTGCTGGACGCGTTCGGCCACCACCCCGGCTTCCGTCTCATCGCGTTCACCGTGGACGAGGACGTGTACTCCCGCGAGCTCGCGCCCCTGGCCGGCGTCTACCCGGCGCTGCGACTGGGCGCGCCGTGGTGGTTCCTCGACGCGCCGGACGCGATGCGGAGGTTCCGCGAGTCGGCCACCGAGACTGCCGGGTTCAGCAACATGAGCGGGTTCGTGGACGACACGCGCGCGTTCTGCTCCATCCCCGCCCGGCACGACCTGGCCCGGCGCATCGACGCCGGCTACCTGGCCCGCCTGGTCGCGGAGCACCGCCTCGACCTGGACGAGGCGCTCGAGGTCGCCGTCGACCTCAGCTACCGCCTGCCCCTGGCCGCCTACACCCACCCCTGACCGACGGACGAACGAGCACGAGGAGAGTCGCGCAGTGAAGATGGGTTTCCGCTGGTACGGCAACGGCAACGACACGGTCAGCCTCGACCAGATCCGCCAGATCCCCGGGGTCGAGACGATCGTCTGGGGCCTGCACCAGAAGCAGGCCGGCGAGGTCTGGGAGCAGGCCGAGATCGACGCGGAGGTCGTGCACATCACCGGCCTGTCCGCCGAGGCGCGGGCCCGCGGCGTGACCCGGACGCTCGACGCGGAGGTCGTGGAGTCGGTCAACGTGCACGAGTCGATCAAGCTGGGCCGCACGGTGCTGGGGCTCAGCCGTGACGAGGCGATCGAGAACTACATCACCACGATCCGCCGGCTCGGCCGCGCGGGCGTGAAGGTCGTCTGTTACAACTTCATGCCGGTCTTCGACTGGCTGCGCACCGACCTGTGGCACCCGCTGCCCGACGGCTCGACCGCGCTGTACTACGAGAAGGCCGTCGTGGACCGGATGACGCCGGAGGGTCTCATCGCCGACATGGCGGCCGACTCCCACGGCCTCACCCTGCCGGGCTGGGAGCCGGAGCGGCTGGCGGGCTTCACCGAGCTGAACGCTGCGTACGAGGGCGTCACCCACGACGACATGTACGCGCACTACCAGTACTTCCTCGACGCGGTGATCCCCACCTGCGAGGAGTACGACGTCAAGCTCGGCGTGCACCCCGACGACCCGCCGTTCGACGTCTTCGGCTGGCCCCGCGTCGTGTCGAACAAGGCCGACCTCGCCCGCGTGCTCGACCTGCACCCGAGCCCGCACCACGGCCTCACGCTGTGCCTCGGGAGCTTCTCCGCCAACCCCGAGCACGACGCCGTCGACGCCGTGCGCACCTTCATGGACCGCATCCACTTCACGCACGTGCGCAACATCAAGCACGACGACCACGGCAACTTCAGCGAGGTCGGCCACCGGGCGGTCGAGGGCGACGTCGACACGACCGGCATCATGCGGGCGTACGCCGAGGCGGGGTACGAGGGGTACGTGCGCCCCGACCACGGTCGTCACCTGTGGGACGAGAACACCACCAACAAGCCGCGCCCCGGGTACGGCCTGTACGACCGGGCCCTGGGGGCCCAGTACCTTCTGGGCGCCTGGGACGCGTTCCGCTACGCCGGCTGAGCTCGTCGAAACGCTCCGCCGGCTGAGCGCGTCGAAACGCTCCGCCGGTTGAGCGCGTCGAAACGCTCCGCCGGCTGAGCCTGTCGAAACCCTCCGCCGGTTGAGCCTGTCGAAACCCCCTGCGAAAGGCAGACATGCACGACGAAAGGGCGCCGTCGGCGTCGTCCGAAATCGTTGTCGACCACGACGTCCATCCCGCCTGGCTGCCTGACGGTGCGCTGGCCGCGGTCGGCCGGCGGCGCGTCGCCCTCCGCATCCCCGACCTGTCAGGGCCACGCGGAGGTATACGGGCACCTGGCCCTGACAACTCGCGGGAGGTGGCGTCTACCCTGCGCGCGGAGGCCACGCGCGCGACGTCGGCGCACGGCGGCGCCGTCGTCGACCTCGACGACTCACCCGACCTCCTGCTTACCCTCACCCCGGAGCTGTCAGGCCCAGGTGCGGGTATTCCGTCACGTGGCCCTGACAACTCGACGGGCGGGTTCCGGGTCGTGCGCGACGGCGGTCGGGTCGCGGTGTCCGCGGCGACGGCGACCGCGCTACTGCACGGCTGGTTCCACGTGGTGCGGCTCGGGGAGGCGGCCTTCACCGGGCCCGACGCCGACGAGCGGCATGCCCCGGCCGTGGCCCTGCGCGTGCTCGACCACTGGGACAACGTGGACGTGCACCCCGTGATGGGGCAGGTGGAGCGCGGCTACGCGGGCGGGTCGATCTTCTATGCCGGCGGCCGGGTCCGGGAGGACCTGTCCCGGGTCACGACCTACGCGCGCCTGCTCGCCGCGGTCGGGATCGACCGCGTGGCGATCAACAACGTCAACGTGCACGCCCGCGAGGCGCGGCTGCTCACCGACGACCTGCCCGAGGTGGCGCGGATCGCGGCCGCCCTGCGGCCCTACGGCGTGCGCACCCACCTGGCGGTGAGCTTCGCGGCGCCGATGACGCTCGGCGGGCTGCCGACGTCCGACCCGCTGGACGACGACGTGCGCGCCTGGTGGCGCGCGGCCGCGGACCGGGTGTGGGCGGCGGTCCCCGACTTCGGAGGGTTCCTCGTGAAGGCCGACTCCGAGGGCCAGCCCGGACCGTTCGCGTACGGGCGCGACCACGCCGACGGCGCGAACCTGCTGGCCGAGGTCGTGGCGCCGCACGGCGGCGTCGTGCACTGGCGCGCCTTCGTCTACGACCACCGGCAGGACTGGCGCGACCGCTCCACCGACCGCGCCCGGGCGGCGTACGACCACTTCGCCCCGCTCGACGGCCGGTTCGCCGACAACGTGGTGGTGCAGATCAAGCACGGGCCGATGGACTTCCAGACCCGCGAGCCGGTCTCCCCCGTGCTCGCCGCCATGCCGCGCACCCGCCTCGCAATCGAGCTGCAGGTGACACAGGAGTACACGGGCCAGCAGCGGCACGCGTGCTACCTCGCGCCGTGGTGGAGCGAGAACCTCGCCTTCCAGCCCTGGGGTTCGGGAGAGGGTGCGGGCGAGGGTTCGGGCGACGTCGAGGATGACGGGCGGGCCGTACACGACGTCGTCACGAACGGCGGGATCGCCGCCGTCTCGAACGTCGGCGACGACCGGTTCTGGACCGGCCACCCGCTCGCCCAGGCGAACCTGTACGCCTTCGGGCGGCTCGCGTGGGACCCGACGCTCGACCCGGCCGCGATCCTCGACGAGTGGATCTCCCTCACCTTCGGCCGCCCGGACGCGCCCGGCGAGGACCCGGTCGACCCGCGGGTGCGCGAGGTGCTGCACGCCGTCCTGGACGACTCGTGGCGCACGTACGAGGCGTACACGGCGCCGCTCGGCGTGGGGTTCATGGTGCGGCCGGGCCACCACTACGGCCCCGACGTGGACGGCTACGAGTACACCCCGTGGGGTACGTACCACTTCGCCGACCGCGACGGCATCGGCGTCGACCGCACCCGGGCCACCGGGACGGGGTCCACCGGCCAGTACCCCGCGCCCTGGCGCGACGTCTACGAGAGCGTCGAGACCTGCCCCGACGAGCTGCTGCTGTTCTTCCACCACGTGCCGTACACGCACGTGCTGCACAGCGGGGTCACCGTGATCCAGCACGTCTACGACACGCACTTCGCCGGCGTCGAGCGGGTGCGCGACATGGTCGCGGCGTGGGAGTCGCTGGCCGGGCTCGTCCCCGCGCACGTGCCCGCCGACGTCGACGCCCGGGTCCGCGGGCTCCTCGCGGAGCAGCTGCGGTCGGCCACCGAGTGGCGCGACCAGCTCACCACCTACTTCTTCCGCAAGTCCGGCATCCCCGACGTCCGCGGCCGGACCATCTTTTGACCCGTCGGAGCTGTGGGCGTGAGATCGGGGCTATTCGATGCCGGATAGTCCCCGATCTCACGCCCACAGCGCCTGCCGGCGGGTCGTCGCGGTCCGGGAACCGGTAGCCCGGGATGAACACGATCTCGGCCCAGGTCAGCACCTCCAGGCCGTGGGCCACGTGGTACGAGAGCCCGTCCCCGCCGGCGACCAGACCCGGCGACGACCCGCAGACCCGCACCTCATAGGGCATGCTTGGTCGCGTCGTGAACACCTGGGCGGGGATGCCGACGCCGAGGGGCTTCGCGCCTTCGAGCACGAGGACGGCGACGCGGTGCTGACGCGGTTCCGGCACGGGAGGCAGGCTAGACGCAGGCGCCCGGGTCCGTGAGCGCCCCGGGCCGCCGTCGACGACGCGACATGCCCGGCACCAGCTTCCGCACGTCCGCCCATCCCCCGAGGAGCACGCACCCCACATGACGTCCACGACACACCAGGCGCACGGCATCGACCCGGCCGCCGTCCTCGACCTGCTCCACGACCTGGAGCAGCCGGGCCTGGACCCGCACGCCCTGGTGATCGCGCGGCACGGCATGCCGGTGGTGCGCGGCACGTGGGCGCCGTACCGCGACGACCTGCCCGGCCTCGTCTACTCGGTGTCGAAGACGTTCACCTCGATCGCGATCGGGCATCTCGTGGCCGAGGGCCGGCTGTCGACGGGCGACCTGGCCGGCACGGTGCTGGGCGTGCCCGACCCGGCCGGGATCACGGTGCGGCACCTGCTCAGCATGAACACGGGCCACACGGTGGAGCAGGTCGCGCAGATCGGCTTCGACTCCCGGCGGCTGCTCGGCACGGCACCGGAGCACGCGCCCGGGACACACTTCGTCTACAGCTCACCCGCGTCGATGACGCTGTCGTCGATCGTCACGACGCTCACCGGCGAACGCCTCGCCGACTACCTGCGCCCGCGCCTCCTGGACCCGCTCGGCATCGTCGGCTCCTGGTGGATCCCGCTCCGCGACGGCGACCTGGACATCGACCAGGGTTTCTCCGGGCTGCACCTCACCGCCGAGGACGTCGCCCGGCTCGCCGTCGCGATGGCCGACGGCGGCCGGTACGGCGGCGTCCAGGTGATCCCCGCCGCGTGGGTCGCCGAGATGCCGCGGGCCTGGTCGGACAACGCCGTCGACCCGGACGCCCATCCGGACTGGCGGGCGGGCTACGGCTACCAGGTGTGGCGCAACCGGCGCGGGTTCCGGGCCGACGGGGCGTACGGGCAGTTCGGCCTCGCCGTGCCGGAGCTGGGCCTGGCCGTCGGCTACCTGGGCGCGACCCGGACGACCGACCGGGTGCTCGACGCGTTCTGGCGGTTCGCCGGCCGGCTGTCCGACGGCCCGCTCCCGACCGACGACGACGGTACGGCCGGTGTGGCCGCCGGCCCGGCCGCTCGCCTGGACGCCCTGGACGCCCGCCTGGACGCCCTGGACACGTGGCCCCGGCACATGGAGCCCGACCCGGAGCCGACCCCTGCCGACGTCATCAGCCCGGTGCCGTGGACGCTGGTGTCCCGCGACGAGGACGCCTGCACGTTTGCCGTCGGCGACGACGTCCTCACCGTCACCGACGGCTCCTGGACGACGCACGTGCTCTCGTGGCCGCACCGGACGCACGAGGTCACCGGGGGCGCTGAGTCGCAGGACGACGTGCTCGTCCTCTCCGTCCGGTCCCGGGCGGCGGGCGACGGGCGCACCGAGATCCACGCCGTCGTCCCCACCTCGCCCCACCGGCTCGTCGCGCGCGGGCTCCCCGGCGAGCGGCTCGACCTCGCCTGGCTGACGACGCCCCTGTGGCGACCGAGCCTGTCGACGCTGGCCGTGCCCCGCGCGCTCGCCGCGCGGGCCGGCGCCTACCGCGAGCCGGCGGGCCGCGTCCGCGCCGAGACGAGCCCCGACTCGTAGGCGAACACGACGAGCTGCGCCCGGTCCCGGGCCCCCAGCTTCGTCATCGCGCGGCTCACGTGCGTCTTCGCCGTCAGCGGGCTCAGCACCATCCGCCCGGCGATCTCGTCGTTGGACAGCCCGTGGGCGACCAGCGCCACCACCTCGCGCTCGCGCGGGGTGAGGAGCCCGAGCCCGTCCGCCCCGACCGCGTCGGGAGGGCGGGCGACGAACTCGCTGATCAGCCGCCGCGTGATCGCCGGCGAGAGCAGCGCGTCGCCGCGCACCGCCGCGCGCACGGCCTCCAGGAGGTCGGCCGGCTCCGTGTCCTTCACGACGAACCCGCACGCCCCGGCCCGCAGCGCCTCGAACACGTACTCGTCGATGCCGTAGTTGGTCAGCACGACCACGTGCACGTCGGCCAGCGCGTCGTCGGCGGCGATCTCCCGGGTGGCGGCGATGCCGTCGAGCCCGGGCATCTGCACGTCCATGAGCACGACGTCGGGCCGGTGCTCGCGCGCCACCCGGACGCCGTCGTGCCCGTCGGCGCCCTCGGCGACCACCTCGACGTCGTCCTCCGCGTCGAGCAGGGCCCGGATGCCGGACCGGATCAGCGCCTGGTCGTCGACCAGGCCCACCCGGATCACCGGCGACCCGCGGCGTCGGACGAGGGTTCCGGCGCGGCGCCGGGCGAGGTGTCGGGCGAGGTGTCGGGCGAGGTGTCGGGCGCTGCGCCCGGCAGCGGGAGGGTCACGCGGACGGAGAACCCGCCGGCGTCGCGCGGCGCGGCGCGCAGGCTGCCGCCGAGGGCGTCGACGCGCTCGCGCATGCCGGTCAGCCCGTGGCCGGGGTCGGGCGGGCCCGGGGCGCCGCGGCCGTCGTCGTCCACCTCCAGGGCGAGCTCGGTGGGGCCGAACCCCACGCGGACGGTCGCCGCCGCGCCGGGGCCGCCGTGCCGGGCGACGTTGGTCAGCGCCTCCTGCACCACGCGGTAGGCGGCCTCGTCGACGGTGGCCGGCAGGGTCCGCCGCGTCCCGGCGACCGTGACGGTGGTGGGCACCCCCGCCCCCTCGGCCCGCTCCACCAGCGCCGTGAGCCGGTCGAGCCCGTTGCCGTTGGGCTCCCCGTCGCGGCGCAGCACGTCGAGGGTGGACCGCAGCTCCCGGGCGGCGTCGGTGCTGGCCTCCTGGATCGCGAGCAGGGCGGGCGACGGCTCCTCGCCGCGTTTGCGGGCGAGGTGCGCGGCCACCCCGGCCTGCACCTTGATCACGGAGATGCTGTGGGTCAGCGAGTCGTGCAGCTCGCGGGCGATCCGCAGCCGCTCCTCGACCGCGCGGCGCCGAGCGGTCTCCTCGCGCGTGCGCTCGGCGTCGTCGGCGCGCTGCACCACCTCGCGCACGTACGCGCGCCACTGGAGGACCGCCACGGCGGCGGCCCCCAGCGAGACCAGCCAGCCAGCCGCGAGGATCCGCTGCCGCGCCCGTTCCGTCACCATCTCGGCAGCGTAGGCGTGCCCGGGCACGCCCCGCATCCGCCGCGGGGAGCAGCCTCCGCGTACTCCGAGCGCGGTACGCCCGACCGGCGCGCCCACCCGGGCCGGTACGCGCAGGTGTCACCGAGGGGCAGACGCGCTCCGACCCCGGCCCGCGAAGGATCGGGACCACGGCACGACGACCCGACAGGCCCCGCACCGGAGGAGACCAGCATGAGCATCCAGACAACGAGAGAGACCCCGCGCGGCCGGACGTCCGGCGCGCCCACCGCGATGGGCGACGTCCTCACGCCCGGTGACGAGGGCTACGACGACGCCCGCCGCACCACGTTCGCCACCGGCCGCCCCGCCCTCGTGGTCCGCCCGCACGACGAGCGGCAGGTCGCCGCGGCCGTCGCCCATGCGAACCACGAGGGGCTGGCGCTGTCGGTGCGCTCGGGCGGACACGGCTCGCTCGGCCACGGCACCAACGACGGCGGCGTGGTGATCGACCTGCGGCACCTGGACGCCGTCGAGGTGGTGGACGCCGGGCGGCACGTGGTCCGGGTCGGCGCGGGCGCCACGTGGGGCCGGGTCGCGGCCGCCCTCGCCCCGCACGGCCTCGGGATCACGGCCGGGGACACCGCCAGCGTGGGCGTCGGCGGGCTCACGCTGGGCGGCGGCGTGGGGTGGATGGTGCGCCGGTACGGGCTCGCGATCGACAACCTCGTCGCGGCGCGGGTGGTGGTCGCGGACGGCCGGACGCTCGTCGCGAGCGCCGACCAGCACGCCGGCCTGTTCTGGGCGCTGCGCGGCGGTGGCGGCAATTTCGGCGTCGTGACCGGCCTCGACTTCGTCGCCGCCCGCGTACGCGACGTACGGTTCGGCGCGATCACCTACGCGCCCGACGACCCCGCGCGGCTGGTCGCGGGCTGGCGCGACCACCTGCGCACCGCGGACGAGGAGCTGACCAGCACGCTGCTGCTCGTGCCGTCGATGTCCGGCCGCCCGGCGGCCGCGACGGTGCTGGTGTGCGCGTCGCACGACGACCCGGCGGCGGCCGACCGGGCGATCGAGCCGCTGCGGCGCCTCGGCCGGGTTACCGACGACTCCCTCGCGACCGTCCCGTACGCGAGCACCCTCGCCGAGGGCGGGCACCACCCGCCGGGCCTGCGCGTCGTCGGGCGCAACGTGCTCGTGCCCACCCTCGACGACGACGTCGTCGCGGCGCTCGTCGCGGCCTTCGAGGGCGACCGGCCCACCGTGCTGGCGGTCCGCAGCCTGGGGGGCGCGTTCTCCCGCGTGCTCCCGGACGCGACGGCGTTCGCCCACCGCGACGCGGAGGCGATGGTCGTGGGCGGCGCCCTCCTCCCCGCGGACGCGAGCGGCGCCGACGTCGAGCTCGCGCTCGGCGGCTGGGACGGCGTCGCCGCGCACGGCACCGGCGCCTACGTGAACTTCCAGGGCACGGCCACCGCGGCCGACCTGCACGCCGCGTACCCGCCGGCGACGCTCGCCCGGCTGCGGGCGGTCAAGCGCGCCTACGACCCGCGCAACCTCTTCGACCGCAACCTCAACGTCGCGCCCGGCACTGACGGCACCGCCCGCTCGGACGGGCCGGCGGCGTGAGGCCGGCGTTCGAGGTCGAGGGCCTCGTCAAGCGGTTCGGGGCGACGACGGCGCTCGACGGCATCGACCTGCACGCGAGGCCGGGCAGCGTGCTCGGCGTCCTGGGGCCCAACGGGGCCGGCAAGACGACGGCGATCCGGGTGCTCGCCACCCTGGTGCGGGCGGACGCCGGGCGGGTGGTGGTCGACGGCATCGATGTGACCCGCGACCCGGTCGCCGTGCGCCGGCGGATCGGGCTCACGGGCCAGTACGCCACCGTCGACGAGGACCTCACCGGCACCGAGAACCTGGTGCTGTTCGGACGGCTGCTCGATCTGCCCACGAGCGTGGCGCGGCGGCGCGCCGACCGGTTGCTGGACCAGTTCGACCTGACAGAGGCCGCCGGACGGCGCGCCTCGACGTACTCAGGTGGGATGCGACGGCGCCTCGACCTGGCGGCCAGCCTTATGGGCTCCCCGAGCGTCCTCTTCCTCGACGAGCCCACCACCGGCCTGGATCCCGGCAAGCGCGAGGAGATGTGGCAGAGGATCCGCGGCCTGGCCGACGACGGCACCACCGTGCTGCTCACCACGCAGTACCTCGAGGAGGCCGACGCGCTGGCCGACGAGATCTCCGTGATCGACCACGGCCGCGTCATCGCCCACGACACCCCGGCGGGGCTGAAGCAGCAGGCCGGCGGGCAGACCGTGGTCGTGCGCCCCCGAGACCCAGCGCGGACCGCCGGCGCGGCGGACGTCATCGGGCGGGTCACCGGCCGCCGGCCGGCCGGGCGACCCCGCAGCGGCGCCGTCACCGCCCCTGTGGCGGGCCAGCGCGAGTTCGCCGACATCGTGCGCGGGCTCGAGGACGCGGACGTCGCCGTCGCCGAGGTGGCGCTGCGGCTGCCCAGCCTCGACGAGGTGTTCTTCACGCTCACCGGCCGGCCGCCCGACGGCGCCATCACCAGGGAGGAATCATGACGGACACGCTGGGCACGACCCGCTCCGA
The DNA here is from genome assembly GCF_059445475.1 of Isoptericola sp. Y581. Classification (NCBI taxonomy): domain Bacteria; kingdom Bacillati; phylum Actinomycetota; class Actinomycetes; order Micrococcales; family Promicromonosporaceae; genus Isoptericola; species Isoptericola sp. Y581. Next base: position 76,713 of record NZ_JCAIUK010000005.1, read on the forward strand.
GACCCCTCCGCGACCCCCGCAGGGCGCGGCCGACCCGCCGTCGCGGCGCTGGCCGCTGGCACGCCACAGCCTGGCGCTGGCGCACCGCGCACTCGTCAAGACCCTGCGCAACCCGGGCGAGCTGATGGACGCCGTCATCCTGCCGGTGGTGTTCCTCGTCCTGTTCGTCTACCTCTTCGGGGGAGCCGTCGCCGGCTCGACCCAGGAGTACCTGCAGTACCTGTTCCCCGGCATCCTCGTGCTGACCACGGTGCTCACGGGGCAGATCGCGACGGGCCTCAGCATCGTGCAGGACATGAAGAAGGGCGTCTTCGACCGGCTCCGCAGCATGCCCGTGCCGCGGGCGGCGATCCTGACCGGCTCTGTGCTCGCGGACGCCGTGCGCTACGTCATCGCCCTCGTCGTCCTGTTCGGCGTGGGGTACGCGATGGGCTTCCGCGTCGAGACCGACCTGGCCTCGACGCTGGCCGCCTGCGGCCTCGCGATCGGCCTCGGCTTCTCGCTGAGCTGGCTGACCGTGCTGATCGCCGTGGTGCTGCGCGACGAGATCATGGTGACGACCGTGGGGTTCCTGCTGCCGTTCCCGCTGGTCTTCGGCACCGGGATGACCGCGCCGACCGAGACCATGCCCACCTGGCTGCAGGCCTGGGCGGAGGTCAACCCCGTCAGCCACGCGATCGAGGCCAGCCAGGGTCTGCTGCTCGGCGGGCCCGTCGCCGGGCCGGCGGCGGCGACGCTCCTGTGGAGCGGGGCCTTCCTCGCCGTCTTCGGTACCGCGGCCGTGATCGCCTTCCGCCGGGTCGTGTGAGGCGCGCGACCCCGCGAGGTAGTTCGAATCTGCGCGAGGTAGTTCCAAATCGCGCGAGGTAGTTCGAAATTCCGCGAGGTAGTTCGAGACCGGCCGAGGTAGCCCACTACCTCGCGCAGATTCGCACTACCTCGCCGGGTCTGGAACTACCTCGCGGATTTTCGCACTACCTCGACGGGTCCTCACGGAGGAGGACGACGTCGGTCGCCTCGAGGTGCAGCTGCTCCCCTACCACGACGGCGCGACCGGTGAGCAGGTCGGTCCCGGACGCGTGGGCGACGACGTCGACGGGGCCGGTGCCGGATCCCGTGCCGGAGCCGCGTGACGGCCGGGGCGCCGGCGTAGAACTCCGACCCGTAGGTGCCGACGACGTCCGCCCCCTGTGGCACGAGGACCTCGAAGACGAGCGAGGCGTCCGACCGGGTCTCGACGGGCGCGGCGATCTCGACAGGCTCGACCAGCGTGACGGGGTTGGTGGCCCTCGGCGCAGCGGCGGCGCCTCACCACCCGCGCGATCCCCTACGTCGTCATCGACGCCGACGGCGAACCGCCGGACGTGCCCACCGTGGGCTCCGACAACTGGAACGGCGGCCTCGTCGCCGCCCGGCACCTGCTCGACCTGGGGCACCGACGCATCGCCGCGATCTCCGGGCCGGGCGACATGCTGTGCAGCCGGGCCCGCGTGGACGGCTACCGCACCGCGCTCGAGGACGCCGGCGTCGCCTTCGACCCTGCGCTCGTCCGGTCGGGGAACTTCGAGGTGCAGTCGGGGTACCGCTCCGGCAGCGTGCTCCTCGACCTGCCCGAGGCCCCGACGGCCGTCTTCGCCGGCTCCGACATGCAGGCGATCGGCCTGCTGCGCGCCGCCCAGGAGCGCGGGATCTCTGTGCCGCGCGACCTGTCCGTCGTCGGCTACGACGACCTGCCCCTCGCGACCTGGACCTCCCCGGCCCTGACCACCGTGCGTCGGCCCCTGCTGGAGATGGCCATCACCGCCACCACCATGCTCCTCGACCTCGCACGCGGCCACGTGCCGATGGTGCGACGCGTCAACCTCTCCACCGAGCTCGTCCTGCGCGAGTCCACCGCTCCCCCGTTCGCCGGTTGAGCCTGTCGAAACCAGCGAACGGGTTTCGACAGGCTCAACCAGCGAACCACTGCTGTCGTCAGCGCTGGACGCGGGCGCTGCCCCCGCCGGCGAGCTTGGCGACCTCGGCGAGGGTCGCCGTCGTCGTGTCACCCGGCGTGGTCATGGCCAGCGCGCCGTGCGCGGCGCCGTACTCGACGGCTTCCTGCAGCGACCCGAGCTCCATGAGGCCGTAGACCAGTCCGGACGCGAACGAGTCGCCGCCGCCGACGCGGTCGAAGATCTCCAGGTCGGCGCGGTGCGTGGCCTCGACGAAGCCCTCGGCGCGCGACCAGGCGATCGCGCCCCAGTCGTTGCGCGACGCAGAGCGCACGCCGCGCAGCGTCGTCGCGATGGCCTGGAAGTTCGGGTAGGCCTCGGCGGCCGTACCGATCATGGCCCGGAAGGCGCCGGTGTCGAGGTCGGTGAGGTTCTCGTCCACGCCCTCGACCTCGAAGCCGAGGGAGGCGGTGAAGTCCTCCTCGTTGCCGATCATGACGTCGACGTGCTGCGCCAGGCGGCGGTTGACCTCGCGCGCCCGCTCGACGCCGCCGATGCCCTTCCACAGCGACGGCCGGTAGTTGAGGTCGTACGACACGACCGTGCCGTGCCGGCGCGCGGCCGACATCGCGGCCTCGGCGACGTCGGCGGCTGACTCGGACAGCGCCGCGAAGATGCCGCCGGTGTGCAGCCAGCGCACGCCGGAGCCGAAGAGCGCGTCCCAGTCGACGTCCTCGGGCCGCATCTGCGAGATCGCGGTGTTGCCGCGGTCGCTGACACCGACGGCCCCGCGCACGCCGAAGCCGCGCTCGGTGAAGTTCAGCCCGTTGCGCACCGACCGGCCGATGCCGTCGTACTCGCGCCACCGCACCCACGACGTGTCGAGCCCGCCGGTGAGCATGAAGTCCTCGACGAGGCGGCCCACCTCGTTGTCGGCGAGCGCGGTGACGATCGCGCCGCGCAGGCCGAACGCGCGGCGCAGGCCCCGGGCCACGTTGTACTCGCCGCCGCCCTCCCAGACGTCGAACGAGCGGGTGGTGCGCACGCGGCGGTCGCCCGGGTCGAGGCGGAGCATGACCTCGCCGAGCGCGACGACGTCGTACCGGCACTCGGCGGCGGGGCGGGTGGTGATCGAGGGGTTGGTCATGTCGGTCACTTCTCCTTCGACGTGGGGGCGGCCAGGGCGACGGCCTCGGCGGTGCGGCGGGTGACCTCGGCCCAGTCCCCGGCGGCGACGAGCGACTTCTCGACCATCCACGAGCCGCCGACGGCGAGCACCGGGGCCAGGTCGAGGTACTCCCGCAGGTTCGCGGCGCCCACGCCGCCGGTCGGCACGAAGCGCAGGCCGGGGAACGGCGCGGAGAAGGCCTTGATCGCGGCCGGGCCACCGACCACGGACGCCGGGAAGAGCTTCACGACGTCGAGGCCCAGGTCCAGGGCCGCCATGATCTCGCTGGGCGTCGCGACGCCGGGCAGGATCGGCACCCCGTGGGACTGGGCCCGGCGCACGACGGCCTCGGACAGCCCCGGGGAGACGATGTAGCGCGCGCCGGCGTCGACGACGGCGTCGACCTGCGCGACGGTGGTGACGGTGCCCGCGCCCACGACGACGTCGGGCTGGGCGCTCGCGACCGCCCGGATGGCGTCGATCCCGCCCGCGGTGCGCAGGGTGATCTCGGCAACGGGGAGACCGCCGGCGACGAGGGCCTCGGCGAGACGCGCGCCCTGGTCGGCGCCGTCGACCACGACGACAGGGACGAGGCGCCGAGCGCCGAGCGCGGCGACGACGTCGCCGGAGGCGGCCTGGGTCGGGGTGTCGGGGGAAGACATTCGAGCTCCGTTTCGCTATGGTGAACGCCTGTTGTTCACTACGGAACACCATAGCGGACAGGACCAGACCATGGACGGGACACCGATGACCAACCCGAGCCCGCTCGGCAGCGTGGACAAGGCTCTGCTCACGCTCGACGCGCTCGCGCGCGCCGGGGCCGGCGGCGTCGCGCTGGCCGACCTCGCCGCCGAGGTCGGCGCCAACAAGTCGACCCTGCACCGCACGCTCTCCGCGCTGCGGCACCGCGGCTACGCGGACCAGACGCCCGACGGCGCGTACCGCCTCGGCCCCGCCGTGCTGTCCCTGGGCGCCGCCTACCTCGCCGAGGACAACCTGCCCGGCCTGCTACGCCCCGCGCTCGAGGCGCTGTGCGCGGAGGTGGACGAGCTCGTGCACCTCGGCACCCTCGCCGGCCAGGAGGTCGTCTACCTCGACAAGGTGGAACCGAAGCGCCCGCTGCGCGTGTGGTCGGCGGTCGGGCGACGCTTCCCGGCCGCGACGACGGCGCTCGGGCGCGCGGTGCTCGCGGCGGGCCCCGACGACGAGCCCGGCGTCGACGGCGACCCCTCCCTGCGAGCGGCCCTCGCCGAGGCGCGCGAGCTCGGGTACGCCGCCGAGACGGAGGAGAACGAGCCCGGCATCGCGTGCGTGGCCGTCGCGCTGCTGCGCGCGGACCGGCCGGTCGCCGCCGTGAGCATCACCGCCCCGGTCGAGCGCATGACGGGCACCGCGCGCGCCGAGCGGGTCGCCGCGCTGCGCGACGTCCTCCCGCGCTTCCTCCCGTCCGGGCTAAGCCTGCCGCCTCGCGGCTGAATCATCCGACGTATCTCCAGGTTGGGGCCAGACCTGGAGTGTGGCTCACCATTGGTCATCGCTATCCTCGCGTCGGATACCGATACATCCGATCACTCTGCCGTTCGACAGGAGCCCACACCGCCGTGCCCCCTCTCGCCTCGACCGTCTGGTCGCCCCCGCTCTCTCCCGTCGTGCCCGGCGGCCTCGCCCGCTCGCGCGTGGGCATCGCGGGCATCTCGATCGAGTCCTCCACCTTCTCGCCGCACGTGAGCGGCTGGGAGGCCTTCACGCTGCGGCGCGGGGACGAGCTGCGGGCCCGCTACCCGTTCCTCGACGTCGGCACACCCCGCGGAGACGCCGCCGAGTGGGTGCCGTTCGTGCACGGCCGGTCCCTGCCCGGCGGCGCCGTCGACCCCGACGTGTACCGGGCGATGCGCGACGAGATCGTCGAGCGCATCCGGGCCGAGGTCGCCGCCCGCGGCCCCCTCGACGGGCTGTTCCTCGACATCCACGGTGCGATGAGCGTGGTCGGCACGACCGACGCCGAGGGCGACCTGGCCGCCGCGGTGCGCGCGGCCCTCGGCCCCGACACGCTCGTCTCCGCGTCGATGGACCTGCACGGCAACGTCTCCGCCACGCTGTCGCGCGCCGTCGACCTCATCACCTGCTACCGGATGGCGCCGCACGAGGACGCGGCGAACACTCGCGAGCGGGCCGTGCATCACCTGCTCGAGCGCCTGCGGGGGCCGCACGGCGCCGACCCGGCGGCGCGCCGCCCGTGGCAGGCGTGGGTCCAGGTGCCGGTGCTGCTGCCCGGCGAGAAGACGAGCACCCGGCTCGAGCCTGCAACGAGCCTCTACGACCGCCTCCCGGGCGTCGAGGCCCTGGACGGCGTCGTCGACGCCTCGATCTGGATCGGGTACGCCTGGGCCGACGAGCCCCGCTGCCAGGCCGCCGTCGTCGTCACGGGCGACGACCCCGACCTGATCGCGGACCAGGCCCACACGCTGGCCCGGGCGTTCTGGGACGCACGCGACGGCTTCGAGTTCGTCGCGCCGACGGGCACGTTCGAGGAGTGCCTCGACCTCGCGCTCGCGCGCCGGGCCGACGCCCCGCGGCCCTTCGTCGTCTCCGACTCCGGGGACAACCCGACCGCGGGCGGCGCCGGCGACGTCTCCTGGTCGCTCGGCGAGCTGCTCGACGACCCCCGCTTCGCCGAGCCCGGCGGACCCGTCGTGCTGCACGCGTCGGTCTTCGACCCGGCCGCCGTCGCTGCCGCCGTCCGGGCCGGCGTCGGGGGCCGGGTCGACGCCGAGGTGGGCGGCCGCGTCGACGGGCGCGCCCGCGGCCCGGTCCGCCTGGAGGGAGAGGTCTTCTCGATCACGCCCGGCGACACCGACGCCGGGACGGTGGTCGTGGTGCGCCGCGGCGGCGTGCACGCCATCGTCACCGAGCGCCGCAAGCCGTACCACCACCTGCACGACTTCACGCGCCTCGGCCTGGACCCCCACCGCGCGGACGTCGTCGTGGTGAAGATCGGCTACCTCGAGCCCGAGCTCTACGACCTCGCCGCCGACTGGCGGCTCGCGCTCACGCCCGGCGGCGTCGACCAGGACCTGCCGCGCCTGGGTCACCACCGGATCGAGCGGCCCATGTACCCGTTCGACCAGGGCATGGCCGACCCCGATCTGCGCCCCGTGCTGCGCCGCCGCGGCGAGGCCGAGTGGCAGGCCTGAGCAGCAGGCGTCAGCGACAAGCCCGACCGCCAGCACCTTTCCGACGACCTTTCCGACGATCGAGGAGCCGACCGTGCTGAGCGTCGAGAGGCGCACCGGGCCCGACCTGGGCGCCGACGCCCCCGCCTACCCCGACGCGCAGGTGGTCGACGACGTCCTCGACGTCGCGTTCGACCTCCTGGTGGCGCAGGCGCGCGCGGTCTGACCGGCGGCCGTCCGGCCGGCGGCTGCCGTCGGTCGAGCCTGTCGAGACCACGTGCACGTAGCCTGCTGCCGTGACCCGCACCCCCGCACCGCTCGTCCTGCTCGACCTCGACGGCACGCTCACCGACTCCGCGCCCGGCATCGTGGCGGGCATCCGGCACGCGTACGGCGCGCTCGGGCTGCCCGTGCCCGACGACGCGACGCTGCGCACGTTCGTCGGCCCGCCCATCACCGACTCGTTCGCCGCCCACGGGGTGCCCGCCGAGCGGGTCGCGGACGCGGTGCGCGCGTATCGCGACGTGTTCGCGGCCGGCGGCATGTACGACAACCGGGTGTTCGACGGCGTCCCGGAGGCGCTGCGCGCGCTGCGGGCGGCGGGGTGCACGCTCGCCGTCGCGACGTCCAAGCCCGAGGTCTACGCGCGCCCCATCTGCGACCGCTTCGGGCTCACGGAGCTGGTCGACGGCGTCTTCGGCGCCCCGCTCGACGAGGGCACGTCCACCAAGGCGGACGTCATCGCCAAGGCCTTGGCCACGCTGGGGCGCACCTCCCCGGCGGACCCCGCCGAGGGGCCGGCGCTCATGGTGGGCGACCGCGAGCACGACGTGCACGGCGCCGCCGACCACCGCATCGGCTGCCTCGGCGTCACGTGGGGGTACGCCGCGCCCGGCGAGCTGGAGCGGGCCGGCGCCCTCGCGCTGGTCGACGACGTCGCCGACCTGGCCGACGCCGTGCTCGGCGTGACGACGGCATGAGCCCCATGGCGGTCACCAGCGGTTGTGGACCTCCTCAGCCCAGCCGGTGAGGCCGGAGAACTCGACCGGCTCGCCGCCCGGCGGCGCGAAGGTCCCGGACCAGTGGCCGAAGCACTGGTCGGTGGCCGAGGACAGGACCCCGAGGTTCGTGCGCGAGACCTTGTCGTAGTACGCCTCGAACGTCGCGTCGAGCCCGCCGCCACTGACCCGCCACGGGCGCCGCCACTCGGCGAGGTCGTAGTCCCAGGTCAGCGCCTGCGGGATGTGGTGCAACCGCCCGTCGACGACGACGGCGTTCTCCGTGGAGCCCGTGCCGTCGGTCCAGCGGCCGCCGACCTGGAGCCCGACGGTGCGCCCGCCGGACCGACCCGAGCCCGCGCCCCAGTTCCACCGGACGTCGTACGGCCACCGGCCACGCCCGTGGTCCAGCACCGCCCACGATTCCCCTGCTTCGAGCTCGTGCGTCACCCCCGCCGTCGTGACCGTGCCCCGCGCCGGCCGGGCGACGTCCTTGACGGTGTACTGGAACCGCGTGTCGCTCCACGGCACCACCACGGCGAGCCGCTCGTGGCCCTCGGGCAGCTCGGCGACGACGTCGAGCGCCGCGTCGGCGGTCCGGGCCCGCAGCCGCGTCCCGCCGGCCACCTCGTCGATCGCGACGTCCAGTCCCCGCGCCCGGGCGCGGACCGGGCCGGCCCCGAGCGTCCCGGGCAGGCGGACGCCGCGCGCCGGGATCACTGTCGCGGCGGCGCCGAAGCTCTCCTCGGTCGCCCGGTCCAGGACCCAGACCTCGTGCACGGCGGCGTAGTCGATCGACGAGACGGTGACCGCGAGCAGGTGCGTCGGCGTGACGACGCCCCAGTATTCCCACCGCTTGTTGCGGCCGAGGAACCGGCGCCCGTCGCGGGCGATGCCGTCGGTGTCCACCAACGGGCCGCGGGCCCAGCCGACCGCCCGTCGGTCCAGGCGTCCGTCGGGGCGGGTGAGCGGCAGGCGCTCGGTGAGCTCGGGGAGCGTCATGGGGTCCTCTCCTGTGCGCGGGCGGGCGCCGCGGCAGCCCGCAGGCGGTCGTTGATCTGACGCATGGCGTGCTCGGGCACCTTGACCACGCGGCGGTCGTACGTGACGAGGCCGTTCACCTCGTCCTCGACGTCCGAGAGCTGGGTGTACACGGTGGCGGCGAGCCCGCGCCGGATCGCCGGCACGATCTCGCGATCGTGCAGGCGCGCGATCGCGCGGGCCAGCGTGTCCTGCGAGCGGTAGCGGCGGTAGCCGAAGACCTTCGACCCCCACGCGTGCCCCGGCTCCGCCAGGCTGTACCCGCCGTACTCGGTGACCGCCAGCACGCGCTCGTCGCCGCCACGACGCCACCGCCGCGGCACGCGCACGGGCCGGAAGTACACGTGCAGGCTGCGCAGGTCTCCCGCGCCCTGGTCGTGCCATCCGCTGGCGTGGTCGACCGGGCGGGTCGGGTCCAGGCTCCGCACGAGGCCGGCCACCCGCGCGGCGTCGAACTGCCCCCACCCCTCGTTGAACGGCACCCAGAGCGCGATCGACGGGACGTCGCGCAGGTGCTCGATCATCTCGCGCAGCTCGGTCTCGAACTGCTCGCGGCCCCGGGCCGACGCACGCCCGAACCGGCGGTACCGGCCGTCGTCGAGGGCCGGGGCGCCGAGCACCGGCGCGGTGACGACCAACGGGTGGTACCGGCCGCCCCCGTTGACGGCGTCCTGCCAGACGAGCATGCCGAGCCGGTCGCAGTGGTGGTACCAGCGCAGCGGCTCGACCTTGATGTGCTTGCGCAGCATGGTGAAGCCGCTGCGGCGTGCGAGGAGGACGTCGAACTCCAGCGCCTCGTCGGTGGGTGCGGTGTACCCGCCGTCGGGCCAGTACCCCTGGTCGAGCAGCCCGACGGGCAGGTAAGGCTCGCCGTTGAGCAGCAGCCGCGGGTCGCCCGCCGCGTCCCGCCCGACGCCGAACGACCGCATCGCGACGTAGCTGGTGACCCGGTCGTCCCCGAGCGTCACCTCGACGTCGTACAGGAACGGGTCCTCGGGGCTCCACGGCCGCACGGGGCCCGCGAGCGCGACGCGCGCCGGCGCGCCCACGGGCAGCGCGGCCGTCGCGACGACGGCGCCGCCCGCACGCACGACGACGTCCGCCGTCGCACCCGGTGCTGCGTGCTCGCCGGCCACCGTCACCTCGACCGCGCCGGCGTCGAGGTCCGGGACGAGCCGGAGCCGGTCGACGGCGACCCGGGGCACGAGCTCCAGCCACACCGTCTGCCAGATGCCGGACTGCGGCGTGTACCAGATGCCGCCGCGCCTGCTCGACTGCTTGCCGCGGGCGAGCCACGCGGTGTCGGTGACGTCACGCACGGCCACGGTGATCTCGTGGCCGCGGAGCTCGTGGTCGGGTTGGTCGGCGTCCGGCCCCACGGCAGCGGTGACATCCAGCGTGAACGGCAGGTAGCCGCCGGTGTGGCCCCCCACCTCCACACCGTCGACGGCGACCCGGCACGACTGGTCGACCGCCCCGAAGTGCAGCAGCGCCCGCTGGCCCGGCGCCAGCGCGCGCGGCAGGGCGAAGCTGCGCCGGTACCAGAGGGACTGGTCCGGTCGCAGCGTGCGCCCGACCCCGGACAACGGGGTCTCCGGGGAGAACGGCACGACGATCCGACCGTCCCAGTCGCGCGGCGCATCGAGCGGGTCGGCGACGGCGCACGGGTCGGCGGCCGTGACCGGGTCCGCGGACGGGGCCGCGAACGGCGTCATCGCGTACTGCCACTGCCCGTTGAGGTTGAGCCAGTCCGGGCGCACCAGCTGGGGCCGCGGGTACTGGGGCAGCGGCGCGCCCGGGTCCACGGCGTCGGTCCACGGCGTGGTGAGCGGGGTCATCGCGGCACCTCCTGGCCTGTCTCTTGGCCTGCCTCCCGGTGTGCCGGCCGGCGCAGGAGCGCGACCGGCACGACGACGAGCACGGCCACGACCGCGGCCGCCGGGAAGATCCACGGCGTCGGCACCTGCTTGACCACGCCGAGGTCGACGTACGTCTCGTTCGCCCCCACGATGACCGACGCCCCGATGAACGGGCCGAGGACCATCGGGACCGCGACCATGGCGATCATCCGCAGGCCCTGCACCATGCCGACCCGGTCGGCGGGGGTCTCGTCGCGCACGCTCGCGGCGAGCGCGGCCGTCGACAACATGAACCCGCTCATCATGACGATGCCGGCGCCGATGACGGCCCCGGTCCCCCGGGCGACGAACATCCCGAGCAGCCCGACGACGAGTACCGCCACCGCGGGCAGGATCATGCGCTCCTTGCCCACCCGGTCGATGACCCGGCCGCCCAGCACGCTCACCACGGAGGCCGTCACCAGCACCGCGGCGAGCAGGAACGCGTACCCGTCGATCCGCAGGTACCGCTGGATGTAGATGATCAGGTACGGCAGGAACACCTGCGTGCTGGTCCCGACCGCAGCCCACGCGGCCAGCAGCAGGTAGAGGCGCGGGTGGCTGCGCATCGTGCCTGGCCGCAGGCCGTGGACCAGCGAGGCGAGATAGCCGTCCGTAGGCGGCCGGACCGCGGCCGGCTCACGCACGAGGAGCTGCGCGAGCACTCCGACCACGGCCGTGACGCCGCCGACGACGCCGAAGAACAGCTCCCAGTGCCCCGCCCGCGTCAGCCCGTCGAGCGCGCCGAACACGAGCAGCATCGCCACCAGGGGCATGATCGCCAGGACGCCGTCGACCCGTCCTCGGTTGGCGGGGGTGGTCGAGTCCGTGACCCAGGCGCTGAACGCCGCGTCGTTCGCCCCGGAACCGAAGACCGACATGGCGCAGTCCAGGACGACGATCGCCACGACGGCCGCGCCGACGGTGGAAACGACCTGCGCGCCGGCGGCGGGAGAGACGAGCCCGAAGGCGGCGGTGGTGGCGCCCCACAGCACGTACCCGACGGCGATGAAGGGCCGCCGTCGCGCGACCCGGTCGGACCAGGCGCCGACGAGGAAGGTGGCGACCGTCGCCGCGACCGCGGAGCTGGCGACCAGGACGGCCAGGACGTTCGGGTCGGTGGTGATCGTGTCGTAGACGAAGACGTTGAGATACATGTTCTCGACGGTCCAGGCGAGCTGGCCGACAAGGCCCACCACCACGACGGTGATCCAGGTCCGCGCTCCGAGCGGGTCGGTGCGGGTCCGCACCCCGGGGACGGCGCGGGTCGGTGTCGTCATCGGCTTCCTTGCTGACGTCGGGCGGGTCGGGCTGGCCTGATCCTAGGGCCCCGTGGCAACGCCCCCGACTTGACCGGCCCGTGCCGCCTCCGCGTCGGACACGCGCCTCGGCACGGCGAAGGCCCCGGACCCTGTGAGGGGGTCCGGGGCCTTCGTCACCGCCGGTCGACGCCAGGTTTCGACCCTTCGACGAGCGAAGGACGGCGCCGGCTCAACCAGCGGGTGCGGTCACTCCGCGCCGGCCTGCATCTGGCCGGTCGGGGGCAGGTCGTGCACCGACACGCCGGTCGGGGCGTCGAGCGCCGCGCTCGCGCCGACCGAGACCGGCCCGCGCTCGTGCTCGCCCTTGTCCACCCCGCGGAAGGTGAACTCCCCGAGGAGGCCCTCCCCCTCGCCGTCGACCAGCACCAGCTGGCCGGCCTGGAGCTCGCCGAACAGGATCTTCTCGGACAGCGAGTCCTCGATCTCCCGCTGGATCGCACGCTTGAGCGGGCGGGCACCCAGCACGGGGTCGTAACCCTTCTCCGCGAGCAGCGACTTGGCGGCGGGCGTGAGCTCGATGCCCATGTCCCGGTCGCGCATGCGCTTGTCCAGCTTCGCGATCTCCAGGTCGACGATCTCGATGATCTCGTCCTGGGAGAGCTGCGGGAAGACCACCACGTCGTCGACGCGGTTGAGGAACTCAGGCCGGAAGTGCTGCTTGAGCTCGTCGTTGACCTTCGCCTTCATGCGCTCGTACGACGTCACCAGGTCGCCGCCGGCGTTGAAGCCGGTCTGCAGACCCTTGGCGATGTCCCGCGTGCCGAGGTTCGTGGTCATGATGATCACGGTGTTCTTGAAGTCCACCACGCGGCCCTGCGAGTCGGTCAGACGACCGTCCTCGAGCACCTGCAGCAGCGAGTTGAAGATGTCGGCGTGCGCCTTCTCGACCTCGTCGAACAGGACCACCGAGAACGGCTTGCGCCGCACCTTCTCCGTGAGCTGGCCACCCTCGTCGTAACCGACGTACCCGGGGGGCGAGCCGAACAGCCGCGAGACCGTGTGCTTCTCCGAGAACTCGGACATGTCGAGCTGGATCAGCGCGTCCTCGTCCCCGAAGAGGAACTCGGCGAGCGCCTTGGCCAGCTCCGTCTTCCCGACGCCCGTGGGGCCGGCGAAGATGAACGAGCCACCGGGGCGCTTCGGGTCCTTGAGCCCGGCGCGCGTGCGGCGGATCGCCTGGGACAGCGCCTTGATGGCGGTCTCCTGGCCGACGACCCGCTTGTGCAGCTCGTCCTCCATGTGCAGGAGCTTGCTGGACTCCTCCTCGGTGAGCTTGACCACCGGGATACCGGTGGACATGGCCAGCACCTCAGCGATCAGCTCGTCGTCGACCTCCGCGACGGAGTCGAGGTCGCCCGACTTCCAGGCCTTCTCCTTGTCGGCCCGCTGGGCGGTGAGCTGCTTCTCCTTGTCCCGCAGCCCGGCAGCCTTCTCGAAGTCCTGCTCGTCGATCGCCGATTCCTTGTCGCGACGCGCCTCGGCGATCTCCTCGTCCAGCGCCTTGAGCTCCGGCGGGGCCGTCATCCGGCGGATGCGCAGGCGCGCGCCCGCCTCGTCGATGAGGTCGATGGCCTTGTCCGGCAGGAACCGGTCGTTGATGTACCGGTCGGCGAGCTGGGCGGCCGAGACGAGCGCGGAGTCCGTGATGGACACGCGGTGGTGCGCCTCGTAGCGGTCGCGCAGGCCCTTGAGGATCTCGATGGCCTGTTCGAGGGACGGCTCGTTGACCTGGATCGGCTGGAAGCGGCGCTCCAGGGCGGCGTCCTTCTCGACGTACTTGCGGTACTCGTCGAGCGTGGTGGCACCGATGGTCTGCAGCTCGCCCCGAGCCAGCATGGGCTTCAGGATGGAAGCTGCGTCGATGGCGCCCTCGGCGGCACCCGCACCCACCAGGGTGTGGATCTCGTCGATGAACAGGATGATGTCGCCCCGCGTGCGGATCTCCTTGAGCACCTTCTTCAGGCGCTCCTCGAAGTCACCGCGGTAGCGCGAGCCCGCCACGAGCGCGCCGAGGTCCAGCGTGTAGAGCTGCTTGTCCTTGAGCGTCTCGGGCACGTCGCCGCGCACGATGTCCTGCGCGAGGCCCTCGACGACGGCCGTCTTGCCGACGCCGGGCTCACCGATGAGGACGGGGTTGTTCTTGGTGCGGCGGGACAGCACCTGCATGACCCGCTCGATCTCCTGGCTGCGCCCGATGACCGGGTCGAGCTTGCCCTCGCGTGCGGCCTGGGTGAGGTTGCGGCCGAACTGGTCGAGGACGGCGGAGCCGGACGGCTGCCCCTCCTGCGGACCGCCGGCGGCCACGGGCTCCTTGCCCTGGTAGCCGCTCAGCAGCTGGATGACCTGCTGGCGCACCTTGTTCAGGTCGGCGCCCATCTTGGTGAGCACCTGCGCGGCGACACCCTCGCCCTCGCGGATGAGGCCGAGCAGGATGTGCTCGGTGCCGATGTAGTTGTGGCCGAGCTGCAGCGCCTCGCGCAGCGACAGCTCCAGCACCTTCTTGGCGCGCGGCGTGAACGGGATGTGTCCGCTCGGCGCCTGCTGGCCCTCACCGATGATCTCGGTGACCTGGGTGCGGACGCCGTCGAGCGAGATCCCCAGCGACTCAAGGGCCTTCGCGGCGACGCCCTCACCCTCGTGGATGAGGCCGAGCAGGATGTGCTCGGTGCCGATGTAGTTGTGGTTGAGCATCCTCGCTTCTTCTTGGGCAAGGACGACCACCCGACGGGCTCGGTCGGTGAATCTCTCGAACATATGCTGCTCCCTCACGAGCGGCGTTACCTGCACCCCGTCGGAAATGACGGCGGCAGCCTGACCGCTACGACTCTATGCGCTCACAACAGGCCGACACCCCCCGGTAAGCCCATGTTCGCCAGGGGCGTGACGGCGTGCCGGATTGCCACCGGTGCCCGGCACGTCCAGTCTCGGAGCAAGGGGCACCACAGAGGGGGTACCGATGGACGAGATCGAGCAGCCGACGGACGACCTCAGCAACGACGAGGCCCGCCTGGCCCGTTTCTCGGGCGTGGTCGGCGAGGTGAACGACCCGCTGATCTGGGGTCTGGACCTCGAGGACGAGACGCTCACGGGCCTCGCCGACGAGCACGACCCCACGTGCGAGCGGTTCGTGCGGTCCTACCGATGTTTCACGGGCGAGGCGCTCGAGGTCGAGACCCTACGCACGGCCGTGCCGGACGACGACGTCGAGGACGTGGTGCGCGCCGCGTGCAGCGGCGCACTCGCCGCTCCCCTGCACGCCGACATCGCGGCACCCGTCGAGCCCGAGCCGATCGACGCCGACGCCCCCGACGCCCCCGACGCCCCCGACGCCCCTGCCCACGGGCCCACGGTCGGGGGTTCGCCCGACTTCGCCGACGGCTTCCAGGACTACCGCAGCGCGATGCAGGCCCTCGTAGCCCGGGTCGACGAGGCCCCGCTCAGCGAGGGCACCTTCGTGGTGGACGGCGACGAGCTGCCGAGCGTGCGGGTCACGGCCCGGGAGACCTGCGCGGTCTACGTCCCGGTGGCCGGCCGTGCCCTCGTGGTCACCGGCCCGGCGGACCTCGTGGACGAGGTGGACGTCGTCACCCATCCCGTCCGCACGCTGCTCCCGGCACCCGGGCGCACCGGCGACGACGGAGGCGCTGCGCCGCCACCGCAGGAGCAGCAGGGCGGGGCCGGGCAGGCGCCCGACCCGAGCGACGACGGGGGGCGGTGACCGATGCACGGAGTCGTCGTCGGTGTGAACGGCGCGTCCGAGGCCGACGAGGCCCTCGACTGGGCGATCGGGGAGGCCGCCTCGCGGCGGGTGCCGCTCACGATGGTCATGGTGGCGCCGGGCAGCGCGCGCGACGCCGACCGCACCGCCCTCGAGCCCGTCCTCGCGCCGATCCGCGAGCAGGCCGGGGAGCTGCTGGAGGCCGCGCTCTCGCGCACGGGCGCCGGCGCGGACGTCGACGCCCGCGCGCACGTCGAACCCGGCCCCGCAGCCGACGCGCTGCTGCACGTGGGCGGCGACGCGGACATGCTGGTGCTGGGCCGGCGCCGGCGGGGCCGCTTCGGGCGGCGCATCCTCGGCTCCGTCTCGACGACGGTCGTGGAGCACGCCGGCGTGCCGGTCACGGTGGTGCGGCACGCCGACGCCGTCGAGGAACCGGAGGCGGAGCCCGGCCGGTCCCCCGGTACCGACAAGACCGGTACCGACAAGACCGGTACCGACAAGACCGGTACCGACAAGACCGGTGCCGACGCAACCGGTGCCGACGCGACCGGTGCCGACGGGTCGGGCACCGACGTCGACCCCACGCTGCCGCGCCTCGTGGTCGGCGTGGACACGTCCACCGCGAGCGTGGCGGCGTTGCGCCACGCGGGCGAGGTGGCGCACCGCACCGGCGCCGTCCTGGAGGCCGTGTTCGCGTGGCAGATCACGACGCTCGCCCCGCTGCCCGGCTCGTGGGGCTGGGCGCCGCCGATCGACGACTACGAGAACTTCGCCAGGGAGTCGCTCGCCGACGCGGTCACGACCGCCGGGGTGGGCCTCCCGGCGGACCGGCTGCGCGAGCGCGTGGTGCACGGCCAGGCTGCCAAGCAGCTCGTCCTCGCCGCCGTCGGGGCCGGCCGCCTCGTGGTCGGGGCGCGCGGGCTAGGCGGCTTCGACCGGCTGCTCCTCGGGTCGGTGAGCCGGCAGGTGCTCGACTTCGCCCCCTGCCCCGTCACCGTCGTCCGCGCCTGACCGCATCGTTGTGGGCGCGATATCGAGGACTATCCGAGGTCGGATAGTCCCCGATATCGCGCCCACAACAGCATCAGGCGAGCGCCTGGGCGAGGTCCGCGAGCAGGTCGGCGGCGTCCTCGATCCCTACCGAGAGGCGGACGAGGTCGTCGGGCACCTCGAGCGACGTGCCCGCGACCGAGCCGTGCGTCATGCGGCCGGGGTGCTCCACGAGCGACTCGACCCCGCCGAGCGACTCGGCGAGCGTGAAGACCTGCGTCCGCGCGCACACGTCGAGCGCCGTGGCCTCGCTGCCGGTGCGGAACGACACCATGCCGCCGAACCCGGTCATCTGGCGCGCCGCGAGCTCGTGCCCGGGATGGGACGCGAGGCCCGGGTAGATCACCTCGGTCACGGCGGGGTGCTGCTCGAGGAACTCCGCGACCGCGGCCGCGTTCGCCTGATGGCGGTCCATGCGCACGGCGAGGGTCTTGAGCCCGCGCAGCGTGAGCCACGCGTCGAACGGCCCTGCGATGGCTCCGGACGCGTTCTGGTGGAAGCCGACGGCGCCCGCAAGGTCGGTGCCGCCCGCGGGAGACTCGAGGCCGCCCGGGAGCTGGGCGCCCGCCGCGACGACGAGGGCTCCCCCGACGACGTCGCTGTGCCCGCCGATGTACTTCGTCGTCGAGTGCACGACGACGTCCGCCCCGAGCGCGAGCGGCTGCTGCAGGTACGGGGTCGCGAAGGTGTTGTCGACGACGAGGAGCGCGCCCGCGTCGCGCGCGACGCCCGCGAGCACGGCGATGTCGCTGACCCCGAGCAGCGGGTTGGTCGGCGTCTCGACCCAGACGGCCCTCGTCTCGGGCCGCACGGCCGCGCGGACCGCCTCGACGTCGGTGAGGTCCACCGGGGTGTGCTCGACGCCCCACGGGCCGAACACCCGGGCGATCAGGCGGTACGTGCCGCCGTACGCGTCGTCGGGCACGATCACGTGGTCGCCCGGGCGCAGCACCGCGCGCAGCAGCGTGTCCTCCGCGGCCAGCCCCGACGCGAACGCGAACGCGGACCCGCCCGACTCGGCCGCGGCGAGCGCCTCCTCGAGCGCGGTGCGCGTGGGGTTGGCCGAGCGCGAGTACTCGTACCCGCCGCGCAGGCCGCCCACGCCGTCCTGCTTGTACGTGGAGACCTGGTGGATCGCCGGGACCACCGCGCCCGTCGTCGGGTCAGGGTCCTGGCCGGCGTGGATCGCCCGGGTGGAGAAGCCGGTCGTCGTCCAGTCGGGGTGCTCGCTGCCGTGGTCGCTGCTCGGTGTGGTCACCCGGCCAGGGTACGCA
Source organism: Isoptericola sp. Y581 (assembly GCF_059445475.1). Taxonomy (NCBI): domain Bacteria; kingdom Bacillati; phylum Actinomycetota; class Actinomycetes; order Micrococcales; family Promicromonosporaceae; genus Isoptericola; species Isoptericola sp. Y581. Next base: position 94,292 of record NZ_JCAIUK010000005.1, read on the forward strand.
CGACCCCGCTCAACGGCCCGCGACGAACCCCAGCAGGTCGTGCCGCGTCAGGACGCCCACGGGGTCGCCGCCCTCGACGACCAGGAGCGCGTCGTCGTCGGCCAGCGCGGCCCGCACCGCCTCGACGCCCTCGCCGGCGCCGATGAGCGGGAAGGGCGCCTGCATGTGCGCGTCCACGCGGTGGGCGAGCGACGCGCGGCCGGAGAACACGGCGTCGAGCAGCGTGCGCTCGCTCACGGCGCCGGCGACCTCGCCGCTCTTCACCGGAGGCTCCGCGCCGACGACCGGCATCTGCGAGACGCCGTACTCGCGCAGGATCTCGATCGCGTCGCGCACGGTCTCGCTCGGGTGGGTGTGCACGAGGTCGGGCAGGCGCCCGTCCTTCGCCCGCAGGATGTCGCCCGCGGTCACGCCCTCTTCGTCGGGCAGGAAGCCGTACGACCGCATCCACGTGTCGGAGAAGATCTTCGAGAGGTAGCCCCGGCCCCCGTCGGGCAGCAGCACCACGATCACCGCACGGGCCGCGGCATCGGCGTCCTCGTCCTCGAGCCGGCGCGCGAGCCGCAGCGCGGCCTCGACCGCCATGCCGCACGACCCGCCCACGAGCAGGCCCTCCTCGCGCGCGAGGCGGCGGGTCATGGCGAACGAGTCCGCGTCGGTGACGGGGATGACCTCGTCGGGGACCCGTGGGTCGTAGGCCCCCGGCCAGAAGTCCTCGCCGACACCCTCGACGAGGTACGGGCGCCCGTCCCCGCCGGAGTAGACCGAGCCCGCCGGGTCCGCCCCGACGATGCGTACGCGACCGCCCTCGGCCGCCGCGCGGTCGGTCGAGACCTCCTTGAGGTAGCGGCCCGTCCCCGTGATCGTTCCGCCCGTGCCGACGCCCGCGACGAAGTGCGTCACGCGCGCGTCGGTGTCCGCCCACACCTCGGGGCCGGTGGACTCGTAGTGCGACAGCGGGCCGTTCGGGTTGGCGTACTGGTTCGGCTTCCACGCGCCCGGGATCTCGGTGGCCAGGCGGTCGGAGACCGAGTAGTAGGAGTCGGGGTGGTCGGGCGGGACGGCGGTGGGCGTCACGACGACGCGCGCCCCGTACGCCCGGAGCACGTCGCGCTTGTCCTCGCTCACCTTGTCGGGGCACACGAACACGCAGTCGTAGCCCTTGCGCTGCGCGACGAGCGCGAGGCCGACGCCGGTGTTGCCCGACGTGGGCTCGACGATCGTGCCGCCCGGCCGCAGCTCGCCCGAGGCCTCCGCGGCCTCGACCAACTTCAGCGCGATGCGGTCCTTGACGGAGCCGCCGGGGTTCATGTACTCGACCTTGGCGAGGATCGTCGCGCTCAGGCCTTCCGTGACACGGGACAGCCGGACCAGCGGGGTGCCGCCGACCAGCTCGGAGATGTGCTCTGCGTACCTCATGCCCTGATCATGCCCCCCGACGCCGCGCGCGTCGCCGTTTCGCGGGAACCTCGTCGCGGCCGCCTCGTCGTCGGCGAGCGCTCACCACCGGTCGCGCGGCGACCCACGGAACGCGAACACCAGCACGCGCACGGCGAGCACGGTGCCGACGAACGCGAGGGTGGCCCCGAGCACCGTGAACAGCGACAGGTCCGTCGCCAGCATCGGGCCGCCCTGGGCCACCAGCAGCACCACGGAGCCCACGACGGCGCCCACCGCGAGGAGCCCCGTGATCCCCTGCTGCACCAGGCCGGCGAGGAACGCGCGGTCCGCAGGGTCGGCGAACGCGCGCACCGTGACCGTGAAGCGTCCCTGCTCCAGGTCGCTGACGAGCCGGGTTACCCGGCGCGGCAGCCGCTCCAGCTCCGGCGCGAATCCCAGCAGCTGCTGCGTCACCTTGCGGCGCACGCCCCCCGGTGTCACCAGCCGCGACAGCAGTGGCCGCCCCTGGTCGCGGGCGGCGGCGACGAGGTCGTAGCCCGGGCTCAGCAGGTCGAGCGTGCCCTGGAGCGTAGCGAACGTGCGGAACGCCGCCGCCACCTGCGGCGGCACCGCCATGCCCGCCGCCGTGACCATCGGGACCAGCTTGGCGAACGCCGCGCCCGCGTCCGCCCCCGCACGGAAGCGCAGCAGGAGCTGCCCCACCTCCCGCTCGAGGCGCCGCACGTCCAGGCCCGGGGGCGGGTCGAGCAGCTCGAGGAGGGCGTCCGTCGCGGCGATCGCGTCGTCGCCGTCGACCGCGAGGAGCAGCGCGCCGAGGGCGATGCGCTCGGGCTCGCCCAGGCGCCCGACGGACCCCATGTCGAGCAGGCCGAGACCGCCCTCGGCCGTGACGAGCACGTTGCCTGGGTGCAGGTCGGCGTGGAAGGTGCCGGCCACGAGCAGCTGGTCGACCGCGGCGCGCAGCATCCGGTCCGCGAGCTCCGACCGGGTCGCGGAGTCGAAACCGGACAGGAGGTCCTGCGCCTGGCCCACCGGCGTCCCGTCCAGGCGCTCCTGCACCAGCAGCGTGTCGCTCGACGGCCCCTCCACGACCTCCGGCACCACGACCAACGGTCCCGACGACCTGCCGTCGCGCGTCACAACGTCCAGAGCCGCGCGCAGCGCCCGCGTGTTCTCCGCCTCGACGCCGTAGTCGAGCTCCTCGCGCAGGGAGGCCGCGAAGCCGTCCGCCAGGGCGATCACGCCGAGGCTGCGCCCCCAGCCCGTGTCCCGCTCGAGGCGGCGGGCCAGCTGGCGCAGGATCGCGAGGTCCACGGCCACCTGCTCGCGCGCCCCGGGCCGCTGCACCTTCACCACGACCTCCCGGCCGTCGAGGAGCCGGGCGGAGTGCACCTGCCCGACCGACGCGGACGCGATGGGGTCGGGTTCGAAGGCGGCGAAGACCTCGGTCACCGGGCGGCCGAGCGACGCCTCGACGACGCGCTCCACCCGCTCCCACGGCGCGGGCGGCACGTCGCTCTGCAGCGTGGCGAGCGTCTCCGTGATGGCGTCGGGCAGCAGGTCCCGCCGGGTGGAGAGCATCTGACCGAACTTCACGAAGGTGACGCCGGCGTCGCTGAGGGTGTCGCGCAGCGCGACGGCGAGGCGGCGCGTGTCGTGGCGGGACGTCGCCATCCGGTGCGTCTGGTGCGTCCGGCCGAACGCGCCGCCCAGCCCGTGCCGGACGGCGATCGCCACGACCTGCGCGTAGCGCCGCGTCTCGCGCCGCCCCTGCCGCAGCTGCCGGACGGCGCGCCACGGGGTGGGCAGCGTGCCGGTGGGCACCAGCAGCTCGAGCACCAGGAGCGCGCACAGGCCGAGCACGAACGCCCACGCGAAGGCGAGCGCCACCACGACGAGCCCCACCCACGGCGCCACCGTCAGCGTGCCGTCGTCTCCCCACCATCCCGCCGACTGCAGGGCGCCGGCGAGGACGCCCGACGCGCCGGTGATCACGACCAGCGACACGAGCGTCGCCCGGATCCACCCCACGGGCGCGCCCATCACGCGTCGTGACGTCCAGGCGAGCAGCACGATCATCACGGCGGTCGACAGGAACGCGAGGATCCCGCCGACCACGCCGGTCACCGCTGACATGGCGTCTCCATAGCGCCCACTCTCCCGGACACGACCGGCCCACGCCGTGCCGAACGGGCAGTTGCGCTCGTTCTCGGCGTTCAGAACGAGCGCAACGGCATGTTCGGCGTCGGGTGCGGGGGCTTTGTCAGGCGCGCGCGGCCCAGGTGGCGAGGCCGATCGCGACGACGTCCTCGGCGAGCGCGGCAGGCAGGTCTGGCCACCCGCGGCTCGCGACGGCCGACCGCCAGGCCGCTCCCGTCCCGGTGCCGACGGCCCCGCCTACGGCGCCCGCGACCACCGCGACGGCCGTGGATGCCGGCAAGGCGTGGTGCCGGAGCCCGAGGAGCAGGCCGCCGACTGCGCCGCTCACGACCCGCGCCTCGGGCCCGGGCCGGTCGAGCCGGCTCGGCGTGGCCGGCAGCTTGTCGCCGACCAGCTCCCCGGCCACCGCGAGCCCGGCGACCCACCGCGCGGTGGCTGCGGGCCGGCGGAGCCCGTGGTTGGGCAGCCGGTGGGCCGGGGCCGGGCCGACCAGCGGGGCGGCGATCCCGAGCGTGGAACGCGAGCCGGCGGCGAGGCCGAGCGCCAGGGCCCGGAGAGCGAGCGGAGCGGTCATGCGCCCACTCTGGCACCGCCCCGCCCGCACCGCCTTTCCGCCCCCACCCAGGTGCCGAACAGGCGGTTGACACCGTTATCGCGCGTTGTAGGCGCCGATAACGGTGTCAACCGCCTGTTCGGCGATCGGGTGCTGCTGCGCCATGACCTGCGACGACGGGCGAAGGTGTGAGACCCGCACCCGGCGGGCGGGCCCACCGGCCAGACGCAGGGCGGGTCAGTCGGTGACGACCACCAGGCCCAGGCGCTCCGCGAGCGCGATGGCCTGCGCCGGGTCCACGACCGCCCCGTCCAGCCGCGCGTTCAGCGGGTCGACGGCGGACAGGTCGCTGCCCCGCAGCGTGGCCCCGCGCAGGTCGGCGTCGTTGAGCATGGCGCCCGACAGGTCGACGCCCAGCACCGTGGCGCCCGACAGCCGCACCGCCTCGAGGTCCGCCTCGCGCATCCGCACGCCCTCCAGGTGCACGCCCTCGAGCGACGCGCACCGCAGCGACACGAAGGACCAGTCGCCGCGCTCCACCCGCACCAGGTCGAACCGGCAGTCGTCGAACCGCGACCCGACCAGCTTGCACCGCTCGAACGCCGCATCGAAGAGGTTCACCCGGCTGAACGTGCACCCGGTGAACGCGCACTCCGTCCACGCCGAGGCGTTGAGCCGCCCACCTCGGAACGTGCACGCGTCGAAGGTCGCGCCCGTCGCCGTCGCCTCCGTGAGGTCGACGTCCACCAGGTCGACCCGCTCCAGCACCAGCCCCGACAGGTCCCGGCCGTACCAGTCCGCGGCCCGCACGGTGCTCCCCGGCTCGATGTCGCCCGGATCAGTGCTGCCGGGACTGCTGCCGGGATTGGTGCCGGGGCTGCTGCCGGGATTGGTGCCGCCCCGCTCGAAGTCGCTCATCGCCCGCACGCTAACGGCCGCCGCCGACGCCCACCGCGAGGTAGTGCGAAATCCCGCGAGGTAGTCCGTAAAACTGGTAGCTCGCGGGGACTGCGGCCGGGTGACACTGGATCCATGTCGCAGCACCCCCGAGGCCTCCTGCTCACGCCGGGCGCGGGCGCGAGCCGCGACCACCACACGCTCGTCGCGGTGGAGCACGCGCTGGCCGCGCTCGACCCGCCCGTGGCGACGGAGCGGGTCGACTTCCCGTACCGCCTGGCGGGCAAGCGGATGCCGGACCGGCCGCCGGTGGCGGTCGCGCACCTGCGCGACGAGGCTGCCCGGTTCGCCGCGTCCCTCGACGTCGGCACCGACCGGCTGCTGCTGGGCGGGCGGTCGTACGGCGGGCGCATGTGCTCGATGGCGGTGGCGGAGGGCCTGCCCGCCGCGGGTCTCGTGCTGCTCAGCTACCCGCTGCACCCGCCGGGCAAGCCGGAGCGGCTGCGGGTGGAGCACCTGTCGGACGTCACGGTGCCGGTGCTGTTCGTCTCGGGCGACCGCGACCCGTTCGGCACGCCGGAGGAGCTGGCGGAGCACGCGGCCGCGATCCCCGGGCCCGTGACGCTCGTGACCCTGCCGGGGGCGCACGACGTCAGGGGCAAGGACCACGACGTCGCGGCGGCCGTCGCGGACTGGGTGCGTGCCCTCGTTGGTTGAGCCGCGCGCTGGTTGAGCGCCCTCGCTGGTTGAGCCTGTCGAAACCCCGCGACCTTGGTTTCGACAGGCTCAACCAGCGGACGAGTTTCGACAGGCTCAACCAGCGGACGAGTTCCGACAGGCTCAACCAGCGGACGAGTTCCGACAGGGCTCAACCAGCGGACGAGTTCCGACAGGGCTCAACCAGCGGACGAGTTCCGACAGGGCTCAACCAGCGGCCGGGGAGGGGGGCTGAGCCGGGTACTCGGCGGGCTTCTTGCCGAGCTCGACGGCGATCTCGTGCCGCCCCGCCAGGATGTGCGGCCGTTCCTCGTCGCGCTCGCGCAGGGCGTCGGCCTGCAGCTCGGGCGACAGGTGGTCCCAGTAGAGGGTGCCGTCCAGGTGCTGGCTCTCGTGGATGAAGCAGCGCGCCAGGAACCCGGACGCCGTGAGCTGCAGGGGCCCGCCGTGCTGGTCGACGCCGCGCACGGTCGCGGCGCCAGGCCGCTCCAACGGCTCGTAGGCGCCGGGCACGGACAGGCAGCCCTCGTCCTCGGTCACCGGCTCCGCGGTCGTGTCGATCTCCAGCACGGGGTTCACGACGTGCCCCACGTGCCGGTCACCGCGCTCGTCCGTGAGGTCGTAGACGAACAGGCGCAGCCCAACGCCGACCTGGGGTGCCGCGAGCCCTACGCCCTCGGCGTTCTCCATCGTGGCGAACAGGTCGTCGATCAGACGCGCGAGCTCGGGGGTGGAGAACGTCTCCACGGCCGCGGCCGGGGCGTGCAGCACCGGCTCACCGATCTCCGTGATCCGCAGCACGCGGCCCCGCCTGGCCTCCGGCGCCTGCGCCGGGTACGGGTCCACCGGCTCGCCCAGCAGATACGTGGTGGGCCGACGTCGACCGAAGCTCCAAGCCATGGCCTTGAGCCTACCGGCGGGCGATCGGCACACCCTCCGCCCACCACCGGCCACGCGGGACGCCCCGGGTCTCCCCTGACCGGCGTCATACCGCAGGTGGACCCCGCCGCGCCGCGAATCCACTCCTGGACCGACGCGCCGGCCCTGCCCCGCGGGAAGCCTGGGGGCCATGACTTCTCTGCTCAGCGCTCGCGGCCTGACCATGCAGTACCCCGGCGGCGGCACGCCCGCCCTCGACGGGGTGAACCTCGACATCGCGCCCGGCGAGTCCGTGGCCGTCATGGGCGCGTCCGGCTCGGGCAAGACGACCCTGCTGCACTGCCTCGCCGGCATCCTGCGCCCGACGTCCGGCTCTATCGCGTTCGCGTCGGCCAAGGGCCCGGTGCAGATCGAGACGCTCGACGACGCGGGTCGCTCGCAGCTGCGACGCGACGAGCTCGGCTTCGTCTTCCAGCAGGGCCTGCTGCTGGACGAGCTGACCGCCCTCGAGAACGTCGCGGTGGCGCGCATGCTCGCGGGAGTGCCGCGCGCCCAGGCCGAGACCGAGGCGGGGCAGTGGCTCGCGTCGCTGGGCCTCGGCGGGCTGGAGCACCGGCGGCTCGGCGAGCTGTCCGGCGGCCAGGCCCAGCGCGTCGCGATCGCGCGGGCGCAGGTGACCGGGGCCCGGCTGATCTTCGCCGACGAGCCCACGGGCGCCCTCGACTCCACCACGTCCGTCGAGGTGCTCGACCTCCTGCTCGGCGCCGTCGCCGGCGGGCGCACCCTCGTCGTCGTGACGCACGACGCGGACGTGGCGCGCCGCTGCGCCCGCACCGTCGTGCTGCGCGACGGGCGCGTCGTGTCCGACACGACTGTCGGCGAGGCCATCGCCCCGGCCGCCGGGGCCGCACGATGACCGCCGCCGTCGCGACCCCCCGCCCGCCTCTCCCGGTAGCCCGGCCCACCGGCCCGATCGGCACGGCCCTGCGCCTGGCCCCGCTGTTCGCCCGGCGGCGCGACGGCGACCGGCTCGCCCTCGCGCTCCCTGTCGCGGCCTTCGCCGTGGTCACGGCTCTGCTGCTGATCGTGCTGGGCGGTGCGCAGTCGTTCTTCGTGGGCGACGACGACCTCGCGTTCACGTACGAGGCGTTCGCGGTCATCGCCGTCGTGCTGCTGCTGGTGCCGCTCGCCACGGTGGGCGCCTCCGCTGCGCGGCTCGCGGCCCGTCGCCGCGACGAGCGGCTGGCGTCCCTGCGGCTGCTCGGTGCGACCACCGGGACCATCACCGTGCTCACCGTGCTGGAGGCCGCGGCGACCGCCCTGGTCGGGGCCGTCGTCGGCCTCGCCGGGTATGCGGCCCTCGCCCCCGTGGTCGGGCTGCTGCGGTTCCGCGGCGAAGCGCTCGGGGCCCAGATGTGGGTGCCGTGGTGGTGGCTGCCGCTCGTCGTGGTCGGTGTCGGGCTGCTCGCCGCGGCGAGCGCCGTCGTGGGCCTGCGCGCGGTCGTCGTCACGCCGCTCGGAGTGCGCACCCGGCAGCGGGCGGGCACCGCCCACTGGGTGCGGGTCGTGATCGCCGCCGGGGTGCTCTTCATCGGCATGATCCTGATGCAGATGCTCGGCGTGCTCGGGAACCTGGGCGGCGTGGTCGCGATCATCGCCACGCTGGCCGCGATCTTCGGTGGCATGCTCCTGGCCCTCGACGCGCTGGGGCCATGGTTCCTGCGGGTGCGCGCCCGCCGGCAGGCGCGCAAGGCCAAGACGGTGCCCCGGCTGCTCGCTGCGCGCATGGTGCTCGAGGACCCCAAGGCCGCGTGGCGGCAGGTGAGCGGCGTGGCGATGACCAGCTTCGTCGGCGTCTTCGGCGCCGTCGGCCTGGCCTTGACGGAGGTGACGTCGACCGAAAACATGCCTCAGGACGAGCGGTGGCTCATCCAGGACATCGCGACCGGCGTGCTCGTCACCGTCGCGATCTCGTTCCTCATGGTCGCGTGCTCGGTGGGTATCAACCAGGCCGCGAGCACCCTCGACCGCGCGGCCGTGCACGTCTCCCTCGACCGCCTGGGCGTGCCGCGCTCCGTGATGGGCGAGGCGGCCCGGCGCTCGGTGATGTCGGCCCTGTGGATGGTGGCCGGCGGGTCCGCCCTCTGCGCGGCCGTCCTGATCTTCCCGCTGGTCGGGATGGCGATCTTCGTCCAGCCGATCGCGATCGCCACCGCGCTGGCCGTGTTCGCGCTCGGGTTCCTCGCCGTGCGCGGGGCGGCGGCGCTCAGCGCACGCCTCGTGCCGGGCATCCTCGCCCGGCCTGAGCGCGTGCTCTGAGACATTTCGCCGGTTGAGCTTGTCGAAACCTGGTTTCGACAAGCTCAACCGGCGGCGCTGCCGTCGTTCTTCTTGCCCGTCTCGCGCTCCCACGCGTCGAGCTGCTGGGTGAGCGCCCGCGCGAGCTCGAACACCTGCTGCGGCGGGATCCGCACCCGCGACACCACCTTGCCGGGCACCACCCGGCCGGTGACCGTTCCCGTGTCCGGATCGGTCACCGGCTGCGGCGGCTTGGTGGCCGCCACGAAGTCGATGACGAACGACGTCGACGTGTGCCACAGGGACGCGAAGTCGGCCGGGACGCCCCCCTCCAGCTCGCTGGGGACGTCGATCTGGAACTTCACCTCGTTGCTCGCCATGGGCCCACTCTGGCACCGCTGCGCCGGGGAGCGGTCACCCTGGGTCTTCGTCACGTCCGGCAGGGATCCGACGACCTCGGGTTCCACCTGGCCGACTCTGGCATGGCCGATCGCCGCGCCGCCCTGACGCCGTGGTCGCCGCCGGCCTACGCACCCACGACGAAGGCCCGGAACGGCGAGGTTCCGGGCCTTCTGTGCTGAGCTGCCTATCGGAATCGAACCGATGACCTATTCATTACGAGCGCCTGTGGACGGAACCGAGGCCCGGAAATCGGCGTCATCCCGTGTATATCGGGTGCCCTCGACGCCGCTCCTCCACTGTTCGGGGTGCGCGGGGGGTGCGCGCGTGGAGAGGTGGGGACACTGGAGGCGCCGTACCGATAGCGGAGCACAAGAGGTCGTCCGAGGGCCGGGTCACGGGTGGCCGTAGGCCATCGCGCAGCGACGCCGTAGGCGCCCTTGACGCGGGGTGGAGACGGTCGGATGCTCGGCTGTCGGTGCGGGGCCGGACGGTAAGACGGGGCACGTGCTCGGCCACGGCTACGGGGACGACGACTGTGGGTTTTGGTTCCAGTCATGGAACGGGTGCGCCGGGCTCCTATAATCTTGGCCCTGACCAGCCATGCTGTCTCGATGCCGTTCGGACGGGGATTGGGTGCGGCGGTACCCGGATCGACCTCGAAGAGGAGGGTACGCGGCGGCCGCTCGACCGACAGCGACACGGATGGGGAAGTGATGCCGACACGACCGACCCTGTTCCTGACCGTAGGACTGCCGGGCACCGGGAAGACCACGGAAGCGCGGCGCATTGAGCTTGAGGAGAATGCGCTTCGCCTCACGAAGGACGAGTGGGTGAAGGCCCTTTACGGGCTCACGAACCCGCCGTCTGCGTCGGACGTGATCGAAGGACGACTCATCGAGATCGGGCTGCGCGCTCTTGAACTCGGTATCAACGTCGTCATCGACTTCGGCCTCTGGGGTCGGGACGAGCGATCCGCGCTACGGCAGGCAGCGGCTGACCACGGTGTGGCGGTGGAGTTGCGCTATTTCGAACTCCCACCGGCCGAGCAGCGGAGACGACTTGACCGTCGCCAAGCCGAAGAGCCCCACACGACGTGGCACATGTCCGACGAGGAACTCGCCGAGTGGGCGGCGGTCATCAGCATCCCGACGCCGGGGGAACTCGACGGCAGTGAGCCTTTCGATGGCCCCCCGGCAGGGTTCGCGACTTGGGACGAGTGGCGCACGCATCGCTGGCCAGTGGTGACCTCTCGGTAGCTGGGGCACATCGAGGCGGTTCCGGGGAGACTCGGTGCCGCCTTCTCGTGTGGGCGCGCGGGAGCTCGCGGGGGTGCGCGGCGGGGTGCGCGGAGCGAGCTTGCGAGAGGAGCGCGGGGCCCCGCGGCGCGGGCCCCGCGATCCGACGCCCGCGCGGCGAAGCCGCGCCTTGAAGTCAGTAAGGAAAGTCCTCACGCGAACTGCCGGCCATGCGTTGTCCTGTGCCGGGTGATGTGCGACCTGGCCACGCCGGGTGATGTGCGACATCGGGAGTGATCGGCACCCTGGAGCCGGACGTCGCCGCGGGCGTCCCAGTCTGCGGGGAGGCCGGATTGGCGCTGGTCGTTTTGTCGGTGGTGGAGCAACGTCTGGATGTCGTTCGTGCGGTGTTGGCGGGCGCAGAGGTGAACGAGGTAGCGACTCGTGCCGGGGTGCACCGCGCGACCGTGCACAGGTGGGTGACCCGCTACCTTGCGGGGCAGATCGGCGGCCTTGCGGACCGGTCGCACCGGCCGGTCTCGAGCCCGAGGAAGGTGGACGAGGCCGTCGAGGTGCTCGTGGCCGAGATGCGTCGCGAGCACCCGCGCTGGGGTGCCAAAGATCCGGTTGGAGCTGCTGCGCACGAAAGGCCCGTCGGTGCGCGAGGACATCGTGGTGCCCTCGGAGCGGACGATCGTGCGGATTCTGCACCGCCAGGGGCTGGTGCGGGCCCGCCCGCGCAAGCGGCCCAGGTCCTCGTTCGTGCGGTTCGAGCGGCCCGGGCCAATGCAGCTGTGGGGCATCGACATCGTCGGCGGGATCGAGCTGGTCGACACGACGACCGGGGTGCTGCGGGAGGCGAAGATCGTCACCGGCGTGGATGACCACTCCCGGTTCTGCGTGATGGCCACCGTGGTTGAGCGGGCTACCGGGCGGGCGGTGTGCTTGGCGTTCGCGAAGGCGCTGGCCATGGGGTGCCCGAAGAGGTGATCACGGACAACGGCAAGCAGTTCACCGCCCGGTTCGCCAAGGGCGGGGAGGTGTTGTTCGACAAGATCTGCCGCAACAACGCGATCACGCACCGCCTCACGCAGCCGGCCTCGCCGAATCAGAACGGGAAGGTGGAAAGGTTCCACGGCACGTTCCGGCCCGAGATCTCCGAGCAGGGCCCGTTCACGTCGCTGGCTGAGGCGCAGGGGGCGGTGGACGTGTGGGTGGCGCACTACAACGCCGAGCGTCCCCACCAGGGGCTGGACGAGAAGGTGCCGGTGGTGCCCGCCGACCGGTTCGCCCCGGCCCCGGCAGGCGAGCTGCCGTTGCGGGTCCCGCCCACGCTCGTCCAGGACCGGCCCGGAGGCGTCTTGCCCGGTGCTGATGACGACGGTGTCTTGGACGTCGACGACGCCCAGACGCCGATGGATGTCGTTGAGACTGCGGCGGCCCTCGTCGTGGCCGGTGGTGCGGTCGAGCTGGTCCGGGTCGTGCCGGCCTCGGGGAACCTGGCGCTGTGCGGCAACCAGTTCTGGCTCGGGCCGGACCGGTCCGGGCAGACCGTGCGGTTCTGGATCGACTGCGACTGGGTGCACCTGTCCGTAGCCGGGCAGCGGATCAAGTCATTGCGCTCCCGGTTCACGGACGCCGACCTGCGAATGCTGGCCGCCCGGGGCGCCACCGCCGCGGGGCCCGCGCCCGCCGCCTCCCGGAGCGGTCCCGGCGCCCGCGACGGGCTCACCATCGTGGAGGTCGAACGAACCGTGAGCCGCAACGGGACGGTCTCGCTCGGCAGTCATGTCGTGCTCGTCGCGGACGTGCTGGCCGGGCGCCGGGTCGGGATCTACATCGAGGACGGGTGCCCGCTGCTGTTCTTCGACCCGGGCACCCGCGAACTGCTGCGCTCACGCCCCAACCCGCTGAGTCCGGTCGCGGGCGTTCGTCTGCAGCGCACCCGGCCGCCCGGGCAACCGCCGCGCCCGTCCACCGAGCCGCCGGGTCCAGCGCCGCGTCTCGGCCACCGGCGTGATCGTCGTGGCCGGGCAGAAGGTCTCCCTCGGGCGAATCCACGCCGGGGCCACCGTGACCGTGCACGTCGCCGAGACGACCCTGGCAATCGAGCTGCCCGACGGCGAGACCACCATCGTCGCCCGCACCACCAACCCCGGTGCGGAGCGTCAAGGGCCAACGGCCCCGAACTGTGGCCTCGAACTAGTCCATCGACCAACGGTCAGTCGGATTCCTCTCGCCCCCGCAGGGCGGCGAGAACCCACTCGGACTGCGACGGCAACAGCGCAATCTCGATGATCGCCGCGCCGCTCTGGGCTCGGTAGATCTCAGCCCCGGGGTCCACGGACCAGGACTCGCGCAACCCTGGTGAACGCGACGAATCCCGCTCCAGCCCGGCAACCGGCACGACGACAGAGAAGTTGGTCAAGACCCCGGGGGCGACCGACCAGAGCGCCGGCATCCACTGCGACGACAACCCGCGAACAGTCCCTTCGACCAGCCGAACCGACGCCTCGGTGTTGCTCTCGGTCCGAAAACGATCATTCCGCCGCCCGACGGCACGTTGCCCCCACCGGTCACCCAGAAGCCAGCCGAACAGAAACTCGATCACGTCAGCCTCCAGGTGCTCGACGCGCAGCGGGGAACCCAGCGCTCCGCGACGAGAGGATACTCACGCGACCAGCGCAACCGATGACGCGCGCCCTCGGAGTCCCCCGGGGACCGTCAGCGGGGGCGGCGACTGCACGATCTTCGGCACACCGCGGCGTGCCTGTGGCTGGCTCGTGGGTGGACCCGGGAACGGTCCAAGCGTGGTGCGGTCACGAGTCGATCGCGACCACGAATCTGTACGTCCACTTCCTCGGGACGGGGGCCGATCGGGCCGGTCTGGACAGGCTGAATCAGGGCCCGGGGAGCGCCGGGGGTGCGCGAGATGGCCAAAAGGGTGCCTGAGACGCGAGAAACCCCCGCCGACTCCGGACTGTTCGTCCAGGTCAGCAGGGGTTTCCTTGCTGGAGCCGCCTATCGGAATCGAACCGATGACCTATTCATTACGAGTGAATCGCTCTACCGACTGAGCTAAGGCGGCGTCGCTGTCGCCCGGCTTCCGCCGGATCAACGAGCGCGCCTACAGTACCTGACGCTCAGGGCGGACTCCAAAAGGGCCGCTCAGCAGGTCAGGCCGCCCTTCGGCACGACGCCGTCCACGAGGTAGGACTCCACGACGTCCGCGACGCACGTGCGCGTCGGGGAGTACGCGGTGTGCCCCTCGCCCTCGAAGGTGAGGAGCACACCGGAGTCCAGCGTCTCGGCCAGGCCCTCCGCCCACACGTACGGGGTGGCCGGGTCGTTGGTGGTGCCGATGACGAGGATCGGCGGCGCGCCCTTGGCGTGCACGTCGAACTCCTGCTCCGCCACCGGCGCCGGCCAGTCGGTGCACGACGTGCCTCCGTAGGCGAAGAACTTGCCGACCGTGGGGGCCTCCTTCTCGATCGCCGCGGCCTCGGCACGCATCTCCTCGAGGTCCGCGGTTCCTCGGTCGTCGAGGCAGCCGATCGCGCGGAAGGCCTCGTTGGAGTTGGTCGAGAAGGTCCCGTCCGCGCTCCGGTCGTTGTACTGGTCGGCGAGGTAGAGCAGGACGTCGCCCGTGCCGCCGTTGATCGCCTCGTCCAGGGCCTGCGTGAGGGCCGGCCAGCTCTCCTGGTTGTAGAGCGTGACGGCCACGCCGTAGAACGCGAGCGTCTGCGTGACCGACCGCTCGGCGTCCGACGTGGGCAGCGGGCGTTCGTACGCCTCGTCGAGCACCTGCCGGATCTGGCGCATCCCGTCGTCCACCGACCCGTCGAGGGGGCACTCCGGCCCCGCCTGGCAGTCGGCCACGTAGGCGCGCAGGGCGTTCTCGAACCCGACCGCCTGGCCCTTCGAGATCTCGTCCGACGAGAGCGTCGTGTCGATCGCGCCGTCGAGCACCAGCCGGCCCGCGCGGTCGGGGAAGAGCCCCGCGTACGTGGCCCCGAGCTGGGTGCCGTAGGAGTATCCGAGGTAGTTCAGCTTCTCGTCGCCGAGCACCGCGCGCAGCATGTCGAGGTCCCGCGCCGCGCTCTGGGTGTCCACCTGGCCGAGGAGCTCTCCGGTGTTCTCGGCGCACGCCTCACCCATGGCACGCGCCTCGGCGGCCATCGCCTCGAGGCCCTCGTCGGTGCTGGTGTCGAAGTCCTTGGCCAGCGACTCGTCCTTGCGGGCGTCGTCGAAGCACGTCACGGGCGTCGAGTCCTGTACGCCGCGCGGGTCGAAGCCGACGATGTCGAACGCGTCCTGCAGCTTCTTGCCGAAGGTGGACCCTTCGTTCTGCGCGTCGCTCCGGACGAATTCGACCCCGGACGCCCCCGGCCCGCCCGGGTTGACCAGGAGGGAACCCTCCGGATCGCTGCCGTCGGCCGGGTTGCGCACCAGCGCCAGCTCGATGCTGCCCGCGTCCGGGTCGTCCCAGGACAACGGGGCCTGCGCCGTCGCGCACTGCAGCCCGTCCTCGCAGTCCTTCCACTCGAGCGCCTGCCCGTAGTACTGCTCGAAGCCCTCCGGCGCCTGCTCCGCGGCCGGGCCCGTGGTGGACCCCACGGGCGACTGCTCCTTGGAGGGCGCCGTGCACCCCGCGAGCAGCAGGGCCCCGGCGACGAGGGCGGCGGCGATGCCTCGGGTCGTGCGGCGGGCGGTCGGGCGGCGCTCGTCGGAATCCACCCGCCCAACCTACCGTCGCGCGACACCACAGACCGCCGCGTCCGCCACCTGTCGGTCGGGCCTGGTTTCGACAGGCTCGACCAGCGGCGGACCTGGTTTCGACAGGCTCAACCAGCGGCGGACCTGGTTTCGACAAGCTCAACCAGCAGGCGGTCGGGCTTGGTTTCGACAGGCTCAACCAGCGGCGGGTTTCGACAAGCTCAACCGGCGGCGGGAGCGACCCACGCGACCGGGCCCGTCGCGCCGGCGCCGTCGCGGGGCGGCACCTCTACGGTGCCGAGGTCGCCGAGCTGCACCGTGATCGGCGCCCCGGAGTCGGCGTCCTCGGGCAGCTGGGCGGCGCTGGTCGTCGGCGTGTAGTCCATGGTGCACGGCCCGGGATCCGGCTCGGCCACGGTGACGACGACGGTCTCGTGCGCGTCGTCCCACTGCGCCTGCGCCTGCGCCACGCGCGGGCACGAGCCCGACCCGTACGTCACCACGTAGAGCAGGTCCGGGGTGGGCGACCAGCCCGCACCGGCCGGGCTGTCCATCGTGCCCTTCGCGCCCTCGGGCAGGCCCCGCACCGCCTTCCCCGCCGCCGGCGAGACCGCGTCGGCGGCGGGCACCGACTCCGACGGCGATGGCGAGGGCGGGGAATCGGACGTCTCCGGGGCCGATGACGACGCCCCTCCCGACGGCTCGCCAGTGGCGCACGCCGAGACCAGCAGGGCGATCGCCGCGACGGCTCCCGCCAGCAGGCTCCTCGTCAGCGCTCCGGTCACGATGGTCGTCACCGTGCGACCGTCTCGCGCACGTCCGCGAACCGCAACCTCTCGGGAGTCTCCCGCGGCGCCGCCTTGCCCAGGAAGTCACGGCGCTTGGCCGCGAACCCCCGCCGATCGTCGAAGAGGTCGCGCGCCATCTCCGCCAGCTCGATCGTGCGGTGGTACGACAGCGGGCGTCGCGGTGCGCGGACCGCGGCGACAGCCTCGGCCTCGCCCTCGCCCTCCGGCGTGGTCAGCGCGGCGGCGCGGTCGGCGACCCACGCGGCGAAGCGATCGGGGTCGCGGGGGCCGATGCCGTCGACCAGGCCGATCGTCGCGGCCTCCGCGGCCGACACCGGCAGCTTGGAGCTGAGCAGCCGGTCGGCGTCGACCTCGCCGAGCCGGGCGGCCACCGTCCAGGTGTGCAGCTCAGAGCCGAAGATGCCCATGTCGTAGTACGGGTTGAGCACCACGCCGTCGCGCATCAGCACCACGTCTGCGCACAGCCCGGCCATGACGCCGCCGGCGCCCGCGTTCGCCGTGAACGCCGCCACCGTGAGCTGGTCGGCGCGGGCGATCGCCTCGCACAGGTCGTCGATGGCCCGGATGTTGGCCCACGCCTCCGTCGCCGGGTCCGCCGCCGCCTCGATCGCCCCCAGGTGGATGCCGTTGGAGAACGCGTGCTCGGTGCCGCGCACCACGAGCACGCGCGTGTCCTCGGTCAGGGCCTTCTCGACGGCGGTGGTGAGGCGGCGGCACTGCTCGGTGTGCATGGCGCCGCTGTACGACCGGATCGTCAGGAAGCCGACGTCGCCCTCCCGCTCGTAGGTCGACTCGGCGAGCGCGGCGGGCGCCGGGTGGTAGGACACCCCCGCCACGTCGAGCACCCACGCCGCCGGCAGCTTGATGCCGCGCTTCTGGGCCAGCGTCGCGGCGTACCCGACCCAGAGGGTGCCGGCACCGGTCGCGACGGCCACGGCGTCGTCGTCGCGGCCGACGACGGTGCCCGGCGCGGCGCCCGGGTCGATCGTCTCGTCGCTGGCGACCGCGTCGAACAGGCAGAAGCGGGCACCCTGCACCGTCGTCGGTGCCCCGGGCGCGCCGTCGGCCGCCGCGATCGTGCGCGCCAGCTCGGCCGCGGGGCGCGCCAGGTCCAGCTCGAACGCGGCCCGCCGCAGCAGCGGCAGCTCACCGGTGCCCGGCACCTCGTGGTCCTGCTCGGCCGCCGCGACGGGCGCCTCGCCCGCCGAGAACTTGCGCAGCACCTCCGCGACGCACGCCAGCGCCGCGTCGGCCACGAGGCCGTTGTACAGGGCGCTCTTGGCCACGGGGGTGGCGGGCAGCGCGAACGTCGACGTCGCCCACACCGGGCCGGCGTCCATCTCCTCGACCGTGGACAGCGCGGTCACACCCCACCGCCTTCGGCCGTCCAGGATCGCGTGGTCCAGCGACGACGGGCCCCGGTCTCCGACAGGCCCGGGGTGCACGACGACGGTGGTCCAGCGCCGCCAGACCTCCTCGGGCACGCGATGCTTGAGGAACGGCGCCACGATGAGGTCCGGGCCGATCTCCTCGACGCGCGCGGTGAGGTCCTCGGGCGACGCGAAGGTGGGCGCCAGCTCCACGCCCACGTCGTGCCCTCGGTCCACCAGATGGCCCCACACGCGCTGTGTGAGCCCGTTGAACGCCGAGACGAGCAGCAGGATCCTCATGGCAACCCCCAGTCAGGTTGCGGGGGCCACCATGGCCCCCGCCGCGGAACACCTCACAACATGAAGGGGTCATCAGGCAACTGTCGCCCCGACACATCCGGTGGCCGGACCAGCGGGGATGCGCCCGGCGCCCCGTCGGAGGAGCCCGGATCAGTGGTGGATCAGCCTCGGGTCAGCCCTGCGGGCGCAGCGCGACGGTCATGGCCTCGAGCGCCAGTAGCGGCGCCACGTTGCCCTCGAGCCGCTCGCGCGCGATGCCGATCGCGTCCATCCGGCGGATCGTCTGCTCGGGAGTGGAGTCGGCCGCCAGCGCCCGCACGGTCGCGTCGTGCTCAGCGTTCACCAGGTCGACGGTCGCGCCGAGCTGCACCACGAGCACGTCCCGGTACAGGGACAGCAGGTCCACCATCGACCGGTCGAGGACGTCGCGCTGGCGCCGCGTCGCGCGCCGCTTCTGGTCGTCCTCGAGCTGCTTGACCTGCGAGCGCAGGCGCGGCGGCAGCGTGTCGCCCTCCTGGACCCCGAGGCCGCGCATCAGCTCCGCGCGCTCGACGGCATCCCGCTCCGTGGTCGCCGCCACCGCCTCGGCCTTCGCGACGTCCACGAGCTCGCCCGCGGCGAGGACGGCGTCGCCCACGCCGCGGATGCGGCGCGCGATCTCCAGCACCGCGTCGCGACGCTCGCGGGCGTCCGCGTCCCGGGCGAGCCGGCGCGCCAGCCCGACGTGCGACTGCGCCGCCCGGGCGGCGGTCAGGGCGAGGTGCGGGTCCACGCCGTCCCGGCGCACCAGCAGGTCGGCGACGTCCTGGGCGGGCGGCACCCGCAGCACCACGCCCCGACAGCGCGACCGAATCGTGGGCAGCACGTCCTGCGCGCTCGGGGCGCACAGCACCCACACGGTGTGCGGCGGCGGCTCCTCGATCGTCTTGAGCAACACGTTCGTGGTGCGCTCGGCCATCCGGTCGGCATCCTCCACGACGATCACCCGGTACCGCCCCGACGACGGCGTGCGCGCGGCCGTCATGATGAGGTCGCGCACCTCGTCGATGGTGATGACCACCTTGTCGGTGGCCACCACCGTGAGGTCCGGGTGCGTGCCGGCGAGCGTCGTCGTGCAGGCGTGGCATTCCCCGCAGCCGCCGGCTTTGCCGCCGGGCGTGTCCCCGGGCGCGGTGCACTGCAGCGCCGCGGCGAACGCGCGCGCGGCCACCGAGCGGCCCGAGCCGGGCGGGCCGGTGAGCAGCCAGGCGTGCGTCATCGCGGCCGGGTCGGTCGCGGCGCGGCGCAGCAGCGCCACGGCGTCCGGCTGGCCGACGACGTCGTCCCAGACGCTCATCGGTCCTCCTCGGGGGCTGGTCGAGCTGGGCGGAACTCGGTTTCGACAGGCTCAACCGGCGAGGTCTCGACAGGCTCTACCAGCAAGGGCGTCAGGTCGAGCCGCGCGGCGACGTCCACGCGCACCTGCGCCTGCACGTCGTCCAGGGGCGCGGACGCGTCCACCACCACCCAGCGGTCCGGCTCGGCGGCGGCCCGCCGCAGGAACGTCTCCCGCGCGCGCCGGTGGAACTCGTCGCCCGCCCGCTCCAGCCGGTCGGGCTCACCGGACAACCGGGCGGCCGCGACGACCGGGTCGAGGTCGAGCAGCACGGTGACGTCGGGCAGCAGGCCGGCCGTGGCCCACAGCGAGAGGCCCTCGACCTCCTCCTCGGAAAGCTCCCGCCCGCCGGCCTGGTACGCCACCGACGAGTCGAGGTAGCGATCCGTCACGACCACCGCGCCGCGCACCAGCGCCGGCCGCACCACCGTCGCGACGTGGTGGGCCCGGTCGGCCGCGTAGAGCAGCGCCTCGGTGCGGGGGTCCAGGTCCCCGCCGTGCAGCACCTCGCGGCGCAGGGTGAGCCCGAGCTCGGTGCCGCCCGGCTCCCGCGTCACGACGACCTCGCGGCCCGTCACCTCGCTCAGCCATTCGCCAAGCCGGAGCACGTGCGTGGACTTGCCGACGCCGTCGCCGCCCTCGAACGAGACGAAGTACCCGGGTGCGCTGCTCACTCGCGACACCCTAATCGCGCCCGCCCACACCCTCGGACCGGAGCGGTGGCTCATCGACGAGGTGCGCCCGGGCGTGACCGACGACACCCCCTCCGGACGCCGCTCGGCGTCGCGCCGGGCACCGCCCGGAGGCACCATGGCAGTGGTCCCTCACGACGCAGGAGGTTCGATGTCCACCTTGCCCGAGCCCGCACGCGACTCGTCCCGCGCGCTTCTCACCGAAGACGAGTGCTGGGAGCTCCTCGCCTCGCAGTCCGTGGGCCGGATGGCCACGGCCGTGGGCGGCGACCCGGAGATCTTCCCGGTGAGCTACGCCGTCACCGGCCGCCGGATCTTCCTGCGCACCAAGCCCGGCACCAAGCTCGTCGAGGTGACGATCGGCCCCCGCGTCGCGTTCGAGGCCGAGGACGTGGGCGCCGAGGTGGCGCGCAGCGTCGTCGTCAAGGGCACGGCCGAGGTGCTCGAGCGGGACGCCGACCTCGCCGAGGCCGAGGCCACGGGGCTGGTCAGCTACACCGAGGACGGAAAGGCCGTCTGGATCCGCATCACGCCCACCCAGGTGAGCGGCCGCCGGCTCCAGCGCGGCTGACGCCCACCGGTCGAGCCGTTCGAGACCGGTTTCGACAGGCTCAACCAGCGGTGTCGACAGGCTCAACCAGCGGTGTCGACCGGCTCAACCAGCGGTGTCGACCGGCTCAACCAGCGGTGTCGACAGGCTCAACCAGCGGTTTCGACAGGCTCAACCAGCGGTTTCGACAGGCTCAACCAGCGGTGTCGACAGGCTCAACCAGCGTCGGGGTAGACCATGCCCACCTGGCGCCGCACGGCGTCGAGCGTGTCCATGACCTCGAGCGTGCCGTCCCAGGACATGCGCGGGCTCTGCGTCTCGCCCGCCGCGACACGGCGCGCCACCTCGGCGGCCTGGTACTGCTTGCCCTCGCCGCGGAAGCCGTCGTAGGCCCAGGTGGCGCCGTCGTGCCGCTCCACGGTGAACGACGTCGGGGCGTAGAACGTGCGGGCCACCTCGATGCGGCCCTCGGTGCCCGCAATCACGGCCGTGTTCGCGGTGCGCGACCAGAGCGTCGTCGAGAGCAGGGCTTGGACCCTGTCCGGGTAGCCGAGCACCATGCCGATCTGCCCGTCCACGCCCGTCTCGGTGAGCTCCCCGGCGGCGGTGACCGACCCGGGGGCGCCGAGCAGGTCGTGGGCGAACGAGACGGGGTAGACGCCGAGGTCCAGCAGCGCGCCGCCCGCGAGGCCGGGCGCGTAGAGCCGGTGCGCCGGGTCAAGGGGGAAGAACTGGCCGTGGTCGGCGATCAGGCTGATCACGCGGCCGATCTCGCCGCGCGCGATCACGCCGCGCAGGGCCGCGACGTGCGGCAGGAAGCGCGTCCACATCGCCTCCATGACGAAGACGCCGGCCTCGCGCGCGGCGTCGAGCACCTCGCGCGCCTGCGCGGCGTCCTGCGTGAACGCCTTCTCCACCAGCACGTGCTTGCCGGCGCGGATCGCGAGCAGCGCGTGCTCGTGGTGGTGCGAGTGCGGGGTCGCGACGTACACGACGTCGACCTCCGGGTCGGCCACGAGCGACTCGTAGTCGCCGTGCGCCCGCGCGCCGGGCGCGTGCGCCGCCGCGAACCCCTCGGCCTTGGCGAGGTCGCGGGAACCGACGGCCACGACCGACGCTGCGGTGTGCTCGCGGACCCCGTCGGAGAACGACCCGGCGATGTTGCCGGCGCCGAGCACGCCCCACCGCACGGCCGGCGCCGTCCGGGGGTCCGGGACGGTGCCCGCGATGTCGTCGGGGGTGAGTGCGGGCGCGAACGAGGCGGGCGTGACGTCGGTCATGCCCTCACCGTAATGGGACGGGATCCCCGGCGTCGGCAGCGTCCGGGAGCCCCGGCAGGTCCGGGCCCTGCGCGAGGGCCGCCGCGACCACGCGGTCCGACGCCGCCCGCACCTGCTGCAGCTCGGCCAGGTCCAGCCCGCTCGCCGCGGCCACCGCGGCCGGCACCTTCTCCGCATCGACCCGGAGGCCGCGCCCCGCGTCGGTCAGGTGCAGCTCGACGACGCGCGCGTCCCCGCTGGCCCGCCGACGCTCGAGCAGCCCCTGCCGCTCCAGCCGCTTGAGCAGCGGCGACAGAGTGCCGGGGTCGAGCAGGAGCCGCGTGGACAGGCCGGTGACCGTGGTCGTCGTACCCGCCCGGTCGTCCTGCCACAGGCCGAGCATCACGAGGTACTGCGGGTGCGTGAGGCCCAGCGGCTCCAGGATCGGCCGGTAGATCGAAACCATCGCGCGGGCCGCCGCCGAGAGGGAGAAGCACACCTGCGCCTCGAGGCGCAGCGGGTCCACGGGCAGGTCCATGCGGACAGCCTACGATTTCTGCCTATAGTTGGTGCACCAAGTGTTTGGACACCAAGGAGTTTGATGGGACGCCGACGCCGCGAGGACGACGACCGGACCTGGGGGATGCGGGTCACCGAGTGCTTCCTGCCTTTCTTCGGGCCGGCGTCGATCCGCCGCACCCCGCCGATCCCGCCCACCGAGGAGGACATCGCCCGGGACACCCAGCTGCGGCGCACGCTGGAGCGCGTCACCCGGCCCGACGGGCACGTGTACCTCGTCGAGCGCGAGAGCTGATCCTGTCGCCGGCTGAGCACTCGAACGCTGGTTGAGCCTGTCGAGAACGCTGGTTGAGCCTGTCGAGAACGCTGGTTGAGCCTGTCGAGAACGCTGGTTGAGCCTGTCGAAACCAGGTTTCGACAGGCTCAACCAGCGAGGAGCAAGGCTCAACCAGCGGGCGGAGGCTCGACCGGCGGGCGACAGGCTCAACCAGCGAGGAGCAAGGCTCAACCAGCGGGCGGAAGGCTCGACCGACGCGGGGCTACTTCTTCGCGGCGGGCTTCTTCGCGGCGGGCTTCTTCGCGGCGGGCTTCTTGGCGGCGGGCTTCTTGGCGGCGGTCGTCGTCGTGCGGCGCTTCTTCGCCGGTGCGGCCGCGCGCTTCTCGGCCAGGAGCTCGATCGCGCGCTCGGCCGTGATGCTCTCCGGCGTGAGGTCGCGCGGCAGCGTCCGGTTCGTCTCGCCGTCGGTGACGTACGCGCCGAAGCGGCCCTCCTTGACGACGATCGGCTTGCCGCTGGTCGGGTCGTCACCCAGCTCGCGCAGCGGCGGGGTCGCCGCCCGCGCGCCGCGGCCGCGCTTCGGCTCGGCGTAGATCTTCAGCGCCTCGTCCAGCGTGATCGTGAAGAGCTGCTCCTCCGAGGCGAGCGTGCGCGAGTCGGTGCCCTTCTTCAGGTACGGCCCGTAGCGGCCGTTCTGCGCCGTGATCTCGTCGCCCGACTCCGGGTCGGTGCCCACCACACGCGGCAGCGACAGGATCTTGAGGGCGTCCTCAAGGGTCACCGTCTCCAGCGTCATGGTCTTCAGCAGGGACCCGGTGCGCGGCTTCGGCTGGGCAGCCTTCGCCTTCTTCTGCGCCGCCGCCGACAGGTTCGGGTCGATCTCCGGCAGGTCCAGAACCTCGGTGACGAACGGCCCGTACCGGCCCGACTTGGCGATGATCGTGTTGCCGGACACGGGGTCGACGCCGAGCTCCTTGCCGTCATCGGCCCCCGCGGCCAGCAGCTCCCGCGCCGCGGCGACGGTGAGCTCGTCGGGGGCGACGTCCTCCGGGATCGACGCCCGCGGCGGGTTCTGGCCCTCCTCGACCTCAGCGCCCAGGTCCTCCACGTACGGTCCGTACCGGCCCACGCGCACCCGGATGCCCTCGCCGATCTCGACCGAGTTGATCGCCACCGGGTCGATCTCGCCGAGGTTCTCCACCAGGTCGTGCAGGCCCGAGCCCGAGCTCTCGCCCGAGCCGTCGCCGAAGTAGAACCGCGACAGCCAGGCCACGCGATCGCGGCTGCCCGACGCGATCTGGTCGAGGTCGGCCTCCATCTCAGCCGTGAAGTCGTAGTCCACGAGCCAGCGGAAGTGCTCCTCCAGCAGCCGCACGACGGCGAACGCCAGCCATGTCGGGATCAGCGCCTGGCCCTTGGTCCGCACGTAGCCGCGGTCCTGGACGGTCGAGATGGTGGCCGCGTAGGTGGACGGGCGGCCGATGCCCCGCTCCTCGAGGGCCTTGACCAGCGACGCCTCCGTGTAGCGGGCGGGCGGCGAGGTGGAGTGCCCTTCTGCGGCGAGGCCGTCCCCGCGCATCGGGTCGCCCTCCGCCATGCGCGGCAGCCGGGCCTCCTTCGCGGACGCGTCCGCGCCCTCCGCGACATCGGTGCCCTCCTCGTACGCGGCGAGGAAGCCGCGGAACGTGATGACCGTGCCCGATGCGGAGAAGACGGCCTCCCGGCCCGCGAGGTCCCCGGCGGCGGCCGACAGCGTGGCCGCGAGGCGCACCGACGCGGTGGAGCCCTTGGCGTCCGCCATCTGCGACGCCACCGTGCGCTTCCAGATCAGCTCGTACAGCTTGAACTGGTCGCCGGAGATCTCGCGCGCCACCTGCGCGGGGGTGCGGAACGAGTCGCCCGCGGGGCGGATGGCCTCGTGCGCCTCCTGGGCGCCCTTGCTCTTGGACGTGTACAGCCGCGGAGCGCCGGGCACGTACTCGGGCCCGTAGAGCTCGGCCGCCTGCCGGCGGGCGGCGTCCGTCGCCTCCGAGGACAGCGACGGCGAGTCGGTCCGCATGTAGGTGATGTAGCCGTTCTCGTACAGCGACTGCGCCGTACGCATCGCCTGTCGCGAGCTCATGCGCAGCTTGCGCCCCGCCTCCTGCTGCATCGTGGAGGTGGTGAACGGCGCCGCGGGCTTGCGGGAGTACGGCTTGGTCTCGAGCGAGCGGACGGCGAACGATGCGTCCGCGAGCCCCTCGACGACGGCGCGCGCCGACGCCTCGTCGAGGTGCGTCACCCCGGTGCGGACCTTGAGCCGGCCCCGGTCGTCGAAGTCACGGCCCGAGGCGACGCGCTCGCCGGCCAGGCCGGAGAGCCGGGCGCGGAACGCCTGCCCGGCGTCGTCCCCCGTCGTCGGGGCGAACTGGCCGGAGACGTCCCAGTAGTCGGCGGTGACGAACGCCATGCGCTCGCGCTCGCGCTCCACCACGAGCCGCGTCGCGACGGACTGCACGCGGCCCGCGGACAGGCCCTGGCGCACCTTGCGCCACAGCACGGGCGACACCTCGTAGCCGTAGAGACGGTCGAGGATGCGCCGGGTCTCCTGCGCGTCGACCAGGTCGGTGTCGAGCTCGCGCGTGTTCTCCAGCGCCCGCAGGATCGCCTCGCGGGTGATCTCGTGGAAGACCATCCGCTTCACGGGGACCTTGGGCTTGAGCTCCTGGATCAGGTGCCACGCGATGGCCTCGCCCTCGCGGTCCTCGTCCGTCGCGAGGTAGAGCTCGTCGGCCTCCTTGAGGGCCTTCTTCAGCTCGCGGACCTTCTGCTTCTTGTCCGCGTGCACCTCGTAGTACGGGTCGAACCCGTTGTCGACGTCGACGGCGAACTTGCCGTACGGGCCCTTCTTCATGTCCGCAGGCAGGTCACGCGGCTGCGGCAGGTCGCGGATGTGCCCGACGCTCGCCTCGACCTCGAAGTCGTCGCCGAGGTAGCCCTGGATCTTGCGAGCCTTGGTGGGCGACTCGACGATCACGAGCTTGCGTGGCTGGGGCATCCGTTCCTGCTTTCCCTGTTGCTAAAGCGGTGCTGGCGGCTGGCAGCCGGCCGGTCATGTCACGGTACGACATCCGCTTGACACTCCCCGTCACGGGCCGACGGGCGGCACTCTACCGAGGGGGGCGGCGACGCTGCGCGGTGAGCTGACGCAGGACGAGGAGGACGGCGAAGGCGGCGCCGGTCACGGCGAGGACGCCTAGGGCGCCCGCCGCGTACGCGGTGACGTCGGGAGCGAGGGGCACGGGGTCGCCCTTCGTGACGAGGCCCACGAGCGTCGCGCCCGAGACGACGCCGGCCACCAGCGAGGCAAGCAGCAGCAGGCCCGCCACGACGTGCGACCCGAGCGCGGCATACGACGCACCGCCGCGCCGCGGCTCGTCCGTCGACGACGCCGGCGTGAGGGCGCACACCGCCGCCCCCCAGGCGAGCACGACCAGCACCGCCGCAACGACGTCCGACGGCCGGTGCCACTGGCCCACCAGCGTGGAGACCCCGGTGGCGCCCGTGTAGGCGGCGCCGAGCACCGCGACGACCGGCCGCCACACGCGCGGCGTGACGAGCAGCAGCGCCACGGAGACCGACGCGGCCACCGTGGTGTGCCCGCTGGGGAGCGTATTCGCCCCGGTCCAGTCCGACAGCACCTCGGGGCGGCCGAGCACCCCGTGCTTGAGCACCTGGGTGGTCACGTTGGCGCCGCCCACCAGCACCGCGACCTGCAGGGCGAGCACCCAGCGCCGCCGCGCCACCGCGACCAGCACGGCGGCGGCCACGCCCGCGACGACGAACGCCACGGACACGACGTCGAGCACCGGCTCGGCGACCTGCCACAGCCGGCCCTGGCCATAGGCGGCGCCCCGGAACGCGAGCTGGTCGACCGCCTGCCCGGTGGGCGTCGCGACGAACAGCCGCCACGTCAGCCACACGCCGACCGCGGCCAGCACCGCCACGACCCCGGCGACCACGCGGGGGGCTGTGCGCGCCTGCGGGGCCGCCCCCGGCCCGCGCCAGGCGCCGACCGGGAGGATGGGCGCGCCGACGCCCGTCGGCCCCGGGTCGGGGACCGGCGGCGTCTCGGGGCGCGGGTCGGCTAGCACAGAGGTCACGCTACCGACCGGGTGTGACGAAAACGTACGCGGAACGTGGGGACATCTCCCCTCCCGTACAGGGCGAGGCACCGGCGACTGACGGCTCAGTAGCCCGAGATCATCCCAGTATCGTGACGCCATGGCAGACGGCAGCCCCTCGCGACGGCCCCGCCCCTCGCGCGCCGAACGGCGCGAGGAGATCCTGGGCGCGGCGACGCGCGTGTTCGGATCGAAGGGCTACCACGCGGGGTCCCTCGTGGACGTCGCCGAGCAGGTGGGCATCACGCACGCGGGGGTACTCCACCACTTCGGCAGCAAGGACAAGCTGCTGCGGGCAGTGCTCGAGTACCGCGACCGGGTGGACGTCGAGCACCTCGAGGGCAAGCACATCCCCGGCGGCCTCGACCTGTTCCGCCACCTCATGACGACGGCCCGCCTCAACATCGAGCGCCGCGGCATCGTCCAGGCCTACGCCGTGCTCACCGGCGAGTCCGTGACCGACGGCCACCCCGCCGCCCCTGGGTCACCGAGCGCTTCGCCGTCCTGCGGGCAGAGATCACCACCGCCTTCCTCCAGGTGGCCGAGGAACGCGGCACCCCGCTCGACGAGGCCCCCGCGCGCCGCGCCGCCAGCGCCGTCGTCGGCGTCATGGACGGCCTGCAGGTGCAGTGGCTGCTCGACCCCGACGCCGTCGATCTCGCCGAGGACACCGCGTTCGCGATCGAGGCGCACCTTGCGTCCGCCCTCGCCGGGCCGGACGCCCCGCGCGCCGTCCCCGTCAGCTCGTCACCAGCGTGAGGTCGTAGGCGTCGAGGATCTCGCCCACCGGCTGGAAGAACGTCTCGCCACGCGGCCAGGCCGGTATCAGGTAACGGTGAGGTCAGCAGTTCTCCGCGGTGTACGTGCCGACCGCCTGCCCGGCCTCCTGGAAGGACTCGTCCGTCATGGCGGTCATCGCGTCGGCGATGTTCGACTGCGCGTCGGCGGCCTCGGGGTCCGCCACCGCCTTGCCGAGCGCGTCGGTCGCGGTGCGGAACGCCGTCGTGAGGGTCCCCCAGTCGTCCGCGATCTCGGCGGGCGGCTCACTCACGCCCTCGAGCGTGCCGGTCAGCTCCTCGAGCTGGTCGATCGTGGGGTCCAAGTTCGTCGGGTCCACGTCGCCCAGCGCGGACGACGTCTCGGTGAGGACCTGGACGGCGGAGCAGACGTCGCCGCCGGTGGCCGCGTCGTCCTCGGCCGGCGCATCCTCGGTGGGCGACTCCTCGCTGGGCGTCTCCTCGGTGGCCGACTCCGCAGGGGCCGACTCGTCGGCGGAGGCGCCGGCGTCGCCGTCGGAGCCCGAGCCGCTGCATGCAGCCAGGCTGAAGGCGATCAGGGCGCTCGCGGCCACGGCGGTGGCCCGGGAGATGGTCTGTCGGTTGCGCATACCACCCATGGTGACGGACGAGTCCCGATCGTGTCGAAGGGACGAACCAACCCCGCTGGTTGAGCTTGTCGAAACCAGGTCGACGAGTCAGGTCGACGAGTCAGGTCGACGGGTCAGGTCGACGGATTCGACGAGCTCAACCGGCGATAGGGCGCAGGAACCCGTCGCGCACCAGGCCGCGGACGGCGGGCAGCAGATCGGCCCGCAGGTCGTCGGTCGGCACGTCCAGCAGTGCGGACAGCGCCCCGACGATCTGCCCGACGGCGAGCTCTCCGTCGCACACGCCGACGAACGCGGCGAGCCCGGTCGAGGCCTGCACCCCGCGGCCCAGCCCGTCGCCCTGCCGGATCACGACGACGTTCGGGTCGCCCTGGCCCGGCGTGTGGAACCGCTCCTCGGTGACGTCGTCGGCCATCACGAGGTGCGCGCCCGCGAGCGCGGCGTCGTCGCGGGCGGCGAGCCAGTCGTGCGCGGCCAGCGACGCCGCGAGGTGCGCGCCCAGCGGCTGGCGCACCGACCCGGTGTGCTCCTCCAGGCGGCGCAGCGTCGGGCGCGTGCCCTCGGCGGGGCCCTCGGACGGGCGCCGCAGGGTGACGATGCCGAAGCCGACGGCCTCGACGTCGCGGGAGGCGAAGTCGTCGAGCCACGCCCCGTACGCGGCGGCCCAGGCGGCGGGCTCCCGCTCCACGGTGGTGCCGCCGTCGCGGATCCACGTCTCCGCGTACTCGGCGGGGTCGAGCACCTCGCGCTGGATCACCCAGCCGTCCAGGCCCGACGCGTCGAGCCAGGCGCCCACCCGCTCCGCCCAGCCCTCGCCGCGGCGGTGCTCCCAGTTGCCGAGGAGCTGCGCGACGCCGCCCGGGGCGAGCACCTGGCCCACCTCCCGCACGAGGTCGCGCACCAGGTCGTCGCCCGACCGGCCGCCGTCGCGGTACTCGTAGTCGCCCAGCGCCTGCGCCAGGGCGGCGCCCGCCGCGCCCGCGTGCGGCGTGATGACGAACGGCGGGTTGGACACCACCAGGTCGAAGCGGTCGTCGGCCACGGGCTCCAGCAGGGAGCCGTGCCGCAGCTCGACGTCGGCCGACGGCGTGTTGAGCGCAAGGTTGAACCGGGCGAAGCCCAGCGCCCGCCGGGAGAGGTCCGTGCCCACCACGCGGCGGGAGTGGCGCGTGGCGTGCAGCGCCTGGATGCCGGAGCCGGTACCGAGGTCGAGCACGCGGTCCACGGGGTTGCGGATCGTCACCTGCGCGAGGGTGGTCGAGGCGCCACCCGTGCCCAGCACGTGGTCGGTGGCGAGCCGGCCGCCCGTGGCCAGCTCGGCGAGGTCGCTGGCCAGCCACCACGACGCCTCGCCGCCGGCGTCGACGGCCGCGTACGGGCGCAGGTCAGAGGCGGCACGCACGGCGTCGTCGGCGCCCTCCCCCGCGGTTCCCACGAGGCCGAGGCGCCGGGCCCCGTCCGCCCCGAGGCCTGGCAGCGCGCGATCGAGGGCCGCTCGCGGGACCTCGTCGCCGAGCAGGAACAGCCGGGCCAGCACGGCGCGGGGCTCCAGCTCCGCGCCGAGGGCCGCCAGTGCCCGGCGGGCGGGCACGGTCTGCTCGCGGTCCAGCGCCGCCGACGCGACGCCGCCCAGCGCCTCGCGGACGCCGTCGACGGTGTAGGCCGCCGCGTCGAGGTCCGAGCGCAGCGCGTCGACGAGCGGGGCGACGCCGGCGGCGCTGCCGGGCACGGGCGCCGAGGCCGACGGCGAGCCGCTCATCGGTCCGCGCAGGACGTCGAGAGGAAGCTCGTGACGTCCTTGGCCGCCGTGGTCGCGGCCGCCGTGTCGTCGGCGCCGATCGCCTTGGCCATCGCGGAGCTCACCGCGTTCGCATCGTCCTCGTCCACGTCCTCGAACGCCGTCACCGCGCTGCCGAGGTAGTCGGACATGGCGCCCCACGCGGACGCGACGTCCGCGGGCGGCTCCACCGACGTCATCGCGCGCTCCCCGGTGCGGAAGCTCTGCACCAGCGCGCGCGGGTGCTCGGGGCTGAGGTCGACCAGCGCGCGGTTGGTCGACGCCCACGCCTGCTGCAGCGCCGAGCACTGCTCCGCGTCCACCGCGTCGTCCTCCGCGCTCGGTGCCGGGGACGCGCTCGGCTCCGACTTCGGCGCCGAGCGCGACGGCTCGCCCTCGACGCCCATCCGCAGGTCACCGGGGATCGTCACCGCCGGGGCGGGCTCGGCGACGGGCTCCGCGCCGCCGTCACCGGCCTGGCTGCACCCCGCCAGCACGGCGCCCGTCAGGAGCATCCCCACGACGACGACCGGGAGATGACGGGACACGGGGCGGGCTCGGCGCATCCACCTATGGTGAACCACCGCTCGCGCGCGCGGAAATCTGGCCTCGCAAGCTCAATCAGCAGGTTCGTCGGTCGCGTCGTCGGCCGTGTCGTCCGCATCGGCGCAGCCGTTCTTGAGGAACGTCGTGACCCGGTTCGACGCCGCCGTCATCGCCGCGGTGTCGAGGTCGGCCAGGGTTTCCGCCACCACCGACGCCGCCTCGCCCTCGTCCGCGCCCTCGACCTCGCCCGCCACGGCGCCCACGTAGGTCCGGACGACCTGCCAGTCGTCCGCGATCGCCTCCGGGGGGCTCGCCTCCGCGAGGGCGTCGCGCGCCCCGACGAAGCCGCGGCGCAGCGTGGCGGGGTCCTCCGCCGACATCCCCAGCTGGAGGGTCGCGGAGCGCGACCAGGCCCCCTGGACCACCGTGCACTCGTCGGCAGGGCCGGACGCGGCCTCGGGCGGCGCGGGCCCATCCGTCCCCGACACGAGGCCGGACGCGAACCCCGCGCAGATGCCCGCCATCAGCGCCACCGCGCCCGCCGCACCCAGGGTCGACCGACGACGCCACGCCCCTTCCACCGGCCGCATCAGACCGCGACGGGTGCGTCGCACGCGAGCTCGTGTCCTGCTGGCCCTCATGTCCGCGAAGGGTACCGGCAGCACCTGGAACCACGGCACATCGACGCAGGTCACCGGGCGCCGCTTGACCCAGGGCGACCGTTCGTACAGATTACGCGCGTGACCTCTACCACGCCCGGCCTCTGGGTGCATCCCGACCATGACCCCCGTGCGTCAGGCGTGGACCCGGTGGGCGAGAAGGAAACCCTCTGGGAATACCTGTGTCGCTACCGCATGACGCTGGTCATGAAGTGCGAGGGCCTCGACGCCTCCCAGCTCGCCCGCCGTGCCGTGCCGCCGTCCACGCTCTCGCTGCTGGGCCTGGTGCGGCACCTCGCGAACGTCGAGCACCACTGGTTCCGACGGGTGCTGCAGGGCCACCCCGAGCGCGGCCCGTTCGAGCTGCCGGGCTACCCCGACGTCGACTTCGACGGCGCGCTGCCCGACGCGACCTGCGTCGACGAGGCGTGGCAGGCCTGGCACGCGGCGGTCGAGGTCGCCGACAACTGGTTTACCGGCGAGGACATGAACCGCGAGGTGCCCTACGACGGCGGCACCGTCGAGGCGCGCGACGTGCTGCTGCACGTGCTCGAGGAGTACGCCCGCCACATGGGTCACGTGGACCTGCTCCGCGAGTGCGTCGACGGCCGCACCGGCCTCTAGTCTGGGCGGGCCGTCGACGGTTCAGGCGGTGTCGTCGGCTTGCTTCACCGCCTCGATCAGCCGTTGCAGAAGCGCGCGAAGGGCGTCGACATCTGATTCAGGGAAGTGCTCGAGCATGCGGCGACGGCTCTCGTCGGCGACCTCGTTGATGCGGGACAAGGTCTCCTGGACCGCGTCCACGGGCGCGCCGCCGTCGACGACGGCGCCGGGCTCGGCGCGGTGATGGCCACCGGCCGCGCCGCGTAGCGTGCCCATCATGCGGAGCTTCCTCAGCGGCGTCCTGGTCCTGCTCGCCGTGCTCGCGGCGGTCGTCACCGTGCCGGCGCGGTACGTGGAGAACACCGTGCTGGACACCGACGCCTACGTGCGTGCGACGGCGCCGCTGGGGTCGAAGTTCGTCGTGCAGGACGCCGTCGCCGAGGCGTTGACCCGCGCGGTCACCGACCAGGTCGACTCGGGGGCTCTCTCCGCGGCAATCCGTCCGGTCGTCGGCGAGGTCGCCGAGCTCTTCGTGCGGTCGGACTCGTTCCCGTCGGTCTGGACGGAGGCGAACCGGCAGGGGCATGTCGCCGCCGTGACCCTGCTCCGCGACGAGGGCGCTGTGGTCGACGCCTCCCAGGGCGTGGTGACCGTGCCGCTCGACCCGTTCCTGGAGCGCATCGCGCAGGCGCTGCGCGACCGCGGGCTGCCCGTCTCCGAGGGCTTCGCGAGCACAGGGAGCGAGATCGTGATCTACGACTCGGCCAACCTCCGCGCCGCGCAGGAGGCGGTCGGCCTGCTCGACCGGGTGACGCCCTGGCTGGTGCCCGCCCTCCTCGTCCTCGCCGCGGCGGCCGTGCTGGTCGCCAGGCCGGGGCGCCGCCTGCGGACCGCCGCCGTCACCGCCGGGCTCGTCGCCGTCGCGATGCTGCTGCTCCAGCTGCTCGTCCCGGTGGCGGTGGAGCTCGGGCTCGGCGGGCTGGACTTCGGGTCGTCCGGGCAACAGCTGCTCGACGCGGCCGCCGACGCCCTGGTCGTGCCGCTGCGCACCCAGCTCTGGTGGGCCTTCGGCATCGCGGCCGTGCTGAGCGTCGGGTTCGGCGTCGCGGCCGCGGCGACGCGCCGCGGCCGCGACGCCGGCTGACCAGGCTCAATCGCCGGACGTCGCCCAGAAGAGGGCCTGCGCGGCCTGGCCCATGCCGCCCTTGGGGTGGGTGCGGAAGAACACCGAGGTGCCGAACACCACGGCGCGCGCCCCGGACCCGGCCTCGCCCGACACGACGGCCGCCTGCCCGGCCGCGGCGTCCGGCCCGTCCGCCCCCGAGCCCGACGGCGCCCAGTGGCCGGCGAGGAACGGCTGCTCGCGGTCGTAGGTCTGCTCCACCGTGGTGCCCTCGCCGAGGTCGGTGAACCACGTCGCCGGGTAGACGAAGGACTCGTCCTGGGGGTGCGCGGCGAGCAACGAGGAGCGCGGGGTGTCGACGTCGACGATCCCGTTGCCCGCCCGGTTGCCGCTCACGGCCGCGCCCTCGACCAGCCCGTACGCCGCGGCGACGGCGAACGCCGCGGCGGTGCGCCCGACGACGGAGCCGCCGTCGTCCACCCAGTCCTGCACGGCGGCGCGGCCCGCGCCGCCCGCCGGCAGGTTCAGCGACGTGCCGACCCACAGCACGTCCGCGCCCTCCAGCCCGGTGCTGTCGGTGCCGGCGCCGGCCTCGATGCCCTCGGCCGTCACGCGGACCAGGTCGTCGAAGCCGAGCTCGGTGAGGGAGAGCAGGTCGTCCTGGCCGCCCGCGTACGCGACCGTGAGGTCGTCGAGCTCCGTCGCGTCGTCGAGCGCCGCGACGTCGTGCCGGGACGCCCGCTCGAACGGGACGTCGTGCTCCTCGGCCGCCTCCCGCGCCGCGCGCAGGCCCTTCGGCCCCACCACCGCGCGGCCGTCGTCGAGCAACCAGGCGGGCGCGTCGTCCTCGAGCAGCGCGTTGAGCGCCCGGTAGTCCTCGACGCCCGCGACGTCGAACGCCACGTACCCCGCGCCGCGCGGCAGCCCGCCGTCCGACGGCTCCCCCCGCAGCGCCACCACGCCGCGGATCGCCCGGTCGGTGGTCGAGCCCACGCGGTCGACCGTCGCGCCCCACAGCGACGACAGGCTCCACGCCGAGATGTCGTACATCGACGGCACCTTGTCGGAGATGTCGGTGCCCACGTCGAGCATCGCGTTCGCCAGACCGCGCAGCGGCTGGTGCAGGTCGACGACGAACGAGCCCCTCGGGTACGTGGTGCCGTCGACGCGCGTCGCGCGCGTCAGCGTGCCGACCTCGACGCCGTGGAACAGCAGCTGGTCCACCAGCGCCTCGGCGTCGGCGGCGGAACGCTGCCCGTCGCCGGCCGGGATCACGTAGGCGCGGGGCAGGTCCACCGGGTCCTGGTCGTCCGCGACGTCCCAGTGCTGCTTCCACTCGTCCGGCCCGGGCACGGCGGCGACGTCCTCGGCCGTGAGGGCGGCCTTCGGCCCCCCGGCGACGCCGCGTCGGAACACCTCGATCTGGTCGGCGAGCATCGCGTCGTCGTGCTCCGCGACGTAGCCGATCATCGACGTCATGGTCCGCTTCGCCACGGCGGTGTTGATGACGGCGTCCTCGGGCGTGGTCGTCGGGCCGGTGCGGCCCTTCGGCAGCTCGACCGTGCTGGTGGTGGCGCCGTGGAACGCCGCGTACTGGGCGGTGAAGATCGGCGGGTAGTCGTCCCAGCCCGACGGCGTGTCGCGGTACGGGATCTTGATGAACCCGGTGTTCTCGTCGACCGCCTCGTCGGTGGCCGGGTCGTAGTACGTGTTGCCGGGGATCTCCGCGGCGACAACGTCGTCCTCCACCTGCCGCGCGAGCGCGTAGCCGTGCGGGATGAAAAGGTCGTACTCGTAGTTCTGGCCGTGCGGCGGCCCGCACGGCTCCACCTGCAGCACATCGGTGTACCCGTGGAAGTCCGCCGCGTAGAGCGGCTGCAGCGCCTGCGCCGTCGCGACGAATGACCGGGACTCCGGCGTCGCCCCGGTGATCATGTCCCGGTTGGCGTCGAGGCGCAGGCTCGTGGCGCGCTGGCCGATCGTCCGCCCGTCGGGGTTCAGCGTCAGCGAGAAGTACAGGCGGTGGTCGTCGAGCAGGTCGGCCACGTCGGCGTCGTCGGACGTCGCGAGATCCTCGATGACCTGCATCGCGGCGTCGGTCCCCTCCCACTCGTTGCCGTGGATGTTCGCGCTGATCCACAGCGGCGTCTTGTAGCCCTGCTCGAGCCGGTGGTCGCGGGCCGCCCGGTCCGGCGCGGTGCGGATCTCCTCGCGCCACCGGGTCTGCTGTGCGGTCTCCTTGCGCGACTCCGGCTCGGTCAGCGTCACCAGGTACAGGTCGCGCCCGGCGGTGGACTGCCCGACCACCTGCGTCGACACCCGGTCGCTCGCGGCCATGAGGTCCGTCAGCCGGGGGGCGATGTCGGCGTGGCTGATGGTGCCGTTGAGGTCGGTGGCGTCGTCGTCGTTCGGCGGGAACACCGTGAGGTCGGGCTGGGACGGGTAGGCGCGGGGCACGCCGATCGCGCCGCCCGTCGTGCCGCCGTGGCCCTGCCCGGACGGCTGCCCCGTCTGCTGCGCGGCGCGCGCCAGCTCGGCGAACGACGCCGCGCCCGCCGTCGTCGCGTCCTGCTCCGGCCCGCGACCGGGACGGTCGGGGCGGTTGTCGGCCGCGGCGGCGCCGGTGAAGGCCGTCGCCGCGAGAGTGAGGGTGCTGAGCACCGCGACGGTGCGTGGGAGCTTCATGGGTCTCCTTCTCCTCGTCGTCGGCGCGGACTCCGTCGTCCCACCGTGGGCTCGCGCCGAAGCACCGACCCGCGCCCCAGCATGACGCGCCGGAGGCGGCTCGGCACGGCCAGAGACAAAGATTTCACCGGAGCCCGCCGCGGGGCGTCACGACCGCCCGGCGGCCTCGTCGAGCGCTGCGACGAGGCGTGCGGGCGCCACCTGCCGGTAGGCGTCTGCGACGATCCCCGCCATCTCGCCCCAGTCGACGTCGCGGTCGAGCCGGACGCCGAGCCACCCGCGCACGCCCACGTACGGCGGTCGGAAGAACCGCTCCGGCTCCCTCTCCGTCTGCTCCTCGAGCACCCCCGGCGCGGCCGCGCACCAGGCGGCCAGCGGACCGCCGTGGTGGTGGTCGGAGTACATGACGAACGACCGCCCCACGAACCAGGTGGGCTCGCCGTGGCTCAGCCGCTCGGTGGCCTCGGGCAGCGCGAGGCACAGCGCGCGCACGCGCTCCAGCGGGTCGACCTCGTCGTCGGGCACACCGCGACGCTAGCCGAAGCCGACTCCCCCGGTCGACGCTCCGCCGAATTCCCTTGCATGCTCGCGGTGGGCGGGGTCGGATAACGGCATGACAGACCCCGCGAGCACCCCCGAGACGCGCCGATTCCCCGACATGTGGGTTGACCCGGAGGACGACCCGCGCGAGCAGTGGGCCGACCCGGTCGGCGAGCTGCAGACCCACTGGTCCTACCTGCGCATCTACCGCGCCACCCTCGAACTCAAGTGCGACGGCCTGGACGCGGAACAGCTCGCCCGGCGCTCCGTGCCGCCGTCGACCCTGTCCCTGCTGGGGCTGGTGCGCCACCTGACGAAGGTGGAGCACTCCTGGTTCCGCCGCGTGCTGCAGGGCCAGCCGCAGCTGCCGAAGCTCTACGTCGCCGACGGCGGCCCGGACGCGGACTTCGACCTCGCCGTCGCCGACCCCGCCGTCGTCGACGAGGCATGGGCCGCCTGGCGCCGCGAGACCGCCGCCGCGGACGCCTGGCTCGCCACCCAGACCGACGCCAACATGGGCCGCGAGGTCGAGCGCGACGGCGAGCAGGTCCCCGTCCGCGACGTCCTCGAGCACCTGGTCGAGGAGTACGCCCGCCACCTGGGCCACGCCGATCTGCTGCGCGAGTGCATCGACGGCCGCACCGGCCAGTAGCCCATCAGCGGCAGGTTGAGCCCGTCGAAACCGGTCGCTGGTTTCGACAGGCTCAACCGGCGGGGCATCACCTCGCGGGGATGCTGGCGACCTCGTCCGCCTGCTCCCGGTCGACGCGCGCGGCGCGCAGCCGGGACATGATGACGGCCCCGAACGCCACGGCCGCCGCGGCGACGGCGATGGCGATGCGCAGCACCTGGTTGGCGTCGGCGGGCACGCTCAGCATCACCACGGCGGGCGCGATGAGCAGGGACACCAGGTTCATCACCTTGATGAGCGGGTTGATCGCGGGGCCGGCGGTGTCCTTGAACGGGTCGCCCACGGTGTCGCCGATCACGGTGGCGGCGTGCGCTTCCGAGCCCTTGCCGCCGAAGGCACCGTCCTCGACGATCTTCTTCGCGTTGTCCCACGCCCCGCCGGAGTTGGCGAGGAAGACGGCCATCAGCACGCCGGCCCCGATCGCCCCGGCGAGGAAGCCGGCGAGCGGGCCGACGCCGAGGCCGAAGCCGACGGCGATCGGCGCGAACGCGGCCAGCAGGCCGGGCGTCACGAGCTCGCGCAGCGAGTCCCGGGTGCAGATGTCGACGACCTTGCCGTACTCGGGCCGCTCGTCGAACGTCATGATGCCGGGGTGCTCGCGGAACTGGCGGCGCACCTCGAAGACGATCGCCCCGGCGGCGCGGGTCACGGCATCGATCGCGAGGCCGGAGAAGAGGAACACGGTGGCCGCGCCAAGGATCACGCCCACGAGGGTGACCGGCGAGACGATCTCGAAGCTGAGCATCGCGGGCACCAGCCCCGCGCCGACCTCCTTGACCTCGCTCAGCGCCCCCGCCACGGCGTCCGCGTAGGCGCCGAAGAGCGCGGTGGCCGCGAGGACGGCCGTGGCGATCGCGATGCCCTTGGTGATGGCCTTGGTGGTGTTGCCGACCGCGTCGAGGTCGGTGAGGATCTGCGCCGCCTCGCCGTCGATCTCGCCCGACATCTCGGCGATCCCCTGGGCGTTGTCGCTCACGGGCCCGAACGTGTCCATCGCGACGATGACGCCGACGGTGGTGAGCAGCCCGCAGCCGGCGAGCGCCACGAGGAAGAGCGAGAGCCAGATCGAGCCGCCCGCGAGCAGGAAGACGCCGCAGATCGCGGCCGCGATGACGCCCGCCGTGTAGACGGCCGACTCGAAGCCCACGCCGATGCCCGACAGGACGACGGTGGCGGCGCCGGTGCGCGACGTGGCCGCGACGTGCAGCGTCGGCTTCGACGTCGTGCCCGTGAAGTAGCCGGTGATCCACAGGATGATCCCGGCGAGGACGACGCCGATCACCACGGCGAGGGACGCGACGACCCGGGGGTCGGACGTGACGTCACCGAGCTCCGCGGTGCCCGTGAGCTCGGCGAACGAGGACGGCAGGTAGAGGAAGGCCGCCACGGCGGCCAGCAGTGCGCCGACCAGGGCGGACAGGTAGAAGCCCCGGTTGATGGCCTTGAGCCCGTTCTCGCTGCCGCGCACCCGGGTGACCAGCACGCCCAGCAGCGCGACGAAGGCGCCGACGGCGGTGACGATCAGCGGGAAGACGAGGCCCTGCTCGCCCATCACGGCCTTGCCGAGGATGAGCGCCGCGACGAGCGTGACGGCGTACGACTCGAACAGGTCGGCGGCCATGCCCGCGCAGTCGCCCACGTTGTCGCCCACGTTGTCGGCGATCGTGGCGGCGTTGCGCGGGTCGTCCTCGGGGATGCCCTGCTCGACCTTGCCCACGAGGTCGGCACCGACGTCGGCCGCCTTGGTGAAGATGCCGCCACCGACACGCATGAACATGGCCAGCAGCGCGGCGCCGAAGCCGAAGCCCTCGAGCACGGCGGGCGCTTCCGTCCGGTAGACGAGCACCACGAGGGCCGCGCCCACCAGGCCCAGCCCCACCACCGACATGCCGACGACGCCGCCGGTGCGGAACGCGATCCGCGCGCCCTCGGCCCGCCCGTCCTTGCGGGTGGCGGCCGCGGCCACGCGCACGTTGGCGCGCACGGCGAGCCACATGCCCAGGTAGCCGATCGCGGCGGAGAACCCGGCGCCCACGAGGAACGCGATCGAGCGACCGACCCGCACCCCGCCGTCCCCGGGCAGCAGGAACAGCAGCGCGAACACCACGACGGCGAACAGGGCGAGGGTGCGGAACTGCCGGCTCAGGTACGCGGACGCGCCCTCCTGCACCGCGCGGCCGATCTCCTGCATCCCGGGTGTGCCGTCCGGGGCGGCGAGCACCTGCCGACGCAGGGCGGCCGCACACACCAGGGCGGCCAGCC
Organism: Isoptericola sp. Y581; assembly: GCF_059445475.1. NCBI lineage: Bacteria > Bacillati > Actinomycetota > Actinomycetes > Micrococcales > Promicromonosporaceae > Isoptericola > Isoptericola sp. Y581. Next base: position 133,137 of record NZ_JCAIUK010000005.1, read on the forward strand.
CGATCACCCCGATCACCGCGACGATCGTGATGCTGCTGGATCCGAACGTGAGCATCCGTCCTCCTTGACGTGCTTCCTCGATCCGGCGGGGACGGCGGTGACCGCCCGTCGGTAAAGGTCCCGCCGTCGCCGTTGACGGCGGGATGTCGGGGAGTCTACCCATATGTGACGCCCGTCACGAACCGCCACCCGTTCTCGACCCAACGGTTCGCGCCCGCCGGGCGTCTGGGTGGGTGAGGACGGCACGGGAGGCGACCATGACGCGCTGGGAGGACGAGCTCGCCGAGCTCGCGCGGGCACGAGGACGTGCCCTGGTGGGGTACGCGTACGTGCTGTGCGGGGACCAACGGCTGGCGGAGGACCTGGTCCAGGACGCCCTGGTCAAGGTGTTCGCGCGGCTGCGGCGGGGCACGGGCGAGCGGACCGGCGGCGCGCCGGGCGGGTCGGACGTGCACCCGCTCGAAGGCGGCGGGACGAGCGAGGCGTACGTGCGGCGGGCGATCCTCACGCTCTTCCTCGACGAGCATCGGCGGAAGAAGCGCTGGGCGTCGGCCCGGCACCTGGTGGCGACGGACGACCGGGTCCGCGGTGCGGCGTCCGGGGCGACGGCGCGCGCCGACGTCGCCGCGGCGCTCGGGCGGCTCGCGCCGCGCGAGCGGGCGTGCGTCGTCCTGCGCTACCTCGAGGACCTCACCGTGCCGCAGGTGGCCGAGGCCCTCGGCCTCGCGCAGGGCACGGTCAAGCGCTACCTGGCCGACGCCACCGCGACCCTGCGGGACGTGCTGCGGGTCCCGGACGACGGGATCGTCGGCCCTGCCCTGAGGCCGCCAGGACCGGCGAGGACGACGAGAACGACGGGCACGACGGGCACGACGGGCACGACGACGGAGCGGAGGGCCGTGCGATGACCACCGACCACGGACGCAGCCACGCGCGCGACGATTGGGCGGACTCCCGCACCGACGAGGCGCTGCGCCGCGAGCTCGACACGCTCGCGGGCGTCGGCGCCGCGGCATCGGGGCTGGAGGGCGCGCTCGGAGCGGTGCGCACCCGGGTGCGGCGGCGCCGCACCGCCAAGCAGGCGGGGATCGGCGCCACGACGCTCGTCGTCGCCGCGGGCCTCGTGCTCGGCGGCGCCGCGCTGCTGCCCGACGCCCCGCAGCCGCTGCCCGGGCCGGCGAAGTCTCCGAGCGCCACGCCGACGTCCCGCGCCGAGGCCGATCCTGACGTGGCCTTCGCTCCCGTGGAGGCCGGTCACCAGCCGGCATGGTTGGCCGGCACCGGGCTCACGTGCGGCATGGCTGCCGACGAGGTCGCACCGGCCAGCGGGGACACCTACCGCATGACCCTCGTGCCGAGCGGCACCGACCTCGGCGGCGCTTACTCGGCCTCCGGGGTCGGCGAAGGGGCGAGCACGATCTCGATCACGACGTCGACCCGAGTGGACGGGTCGGTGCCGGCGGACGCCGCTCTCCTCGGGCCCAGCCTGGTGTGGGTGCAAGACGGGCGAGTCGTCGACCTCGGCACGAACCGCTCCGAGACACCTGTCGACCTCGTGGCGGGCCCGCTCGAACGCGCCGCCACCGACTCCCCGACGACGACCTGCGCCCCGGACGGGCAGGCAGAAGGCCGCACCGCGTACCCGCACCGCCTGCCCGACGGCCGCTACCAGGTGCGCGCCTTCGGCGTGGCGTGGTCGGACGACTTCACTCGGCCCACCGTGGTGGCCTCCCCGTCGTGGGTCGACGTCGACCTCGATGCGGACGGGCTGCATGTGGTCCCCGAGGACCGAGGCGTCCTCGGCAGCGACGACTGCTCGGCCGCCGGGCTCACCGTGCCGGTCCAAGACCTGTCCGACGTGCCGGAGCCGGCGCGCAGCACGGCCTCCACGCTGCTGACGGCAGCTCTTGAGTGCAACGACGACACCCTGACCGCCATCGCCGAAGAATCCGGCCGCATCGACCTCAACTGGGGAGGGCACCCGCCCCGCGAGCACCTGGAGCTGCCCGGCGCCGAGCAGGACCAGGACGTCTACGCGATCCTTGCGCGGCTGCTGGCCGGGACGATGCCCTGCGTGATCGAGGCGGTCGGAGACGACGGTGTCGAGCGGGCGTACAGCTGGCCGCGAATGAGCGGCGACGCCTGCGAGGCGACGACCGACGACTGGCAGGACGCCGTCGACGCCGGAGCGATCACCGCGCAGGAGGCGGAGAAGGCGTCCGCGGAGTCGCGGCCCGACTACGAGGGGTGGCGGCTGACCATCGACGAGGACGGCCAGTGGATGCAGTTCGTCGACGGCTACCTCGGCCCGCCCCGCGGCGACTCCTGATCGCCCGCCCGGGCGTGGAAAGATGACCCTCATGCCCGACGTCGTTCCTGCAGCCGCCCGCGCCCACGCCGAGGACCTCGGCGCCTTCGTCACCGCCTCGCCGTCCTCGTACCACGCCGCCGCGGAGGTGGCCCGCCGCGCCGAGGCCGCCGGGTTCGTGCGGCTGGACGAGACGGCCGCGTGGGAGGTCGTGCCCGGCGGCCGGTACGTCGTCGTGCGCGACGGCTCGGCGATCGCGTTCGCGCTGCCGCCGTCGGCGGGCGCGACGACGCCGTTCACGATCCTCGGCACGCACACCGACTCGACGGGCTTCAAGCTGAAGCCGAAGCCCACCACCGGGCGCGACGGCTGGGTGCAGGCCGGCGTCGAGGTGTACGGGGGGCCGCTGCTCAACTCGTGGCTGGACCGCGAGGTGGAGCTCGCCGGGCGCGTGGTCACGGCCGACGGCTCGGGCTCGACGATCGAGCACCTGGTGCGCACCGGCCCGTTCGCACGCATCCCGCAGCTCGCGATCCACCTGGACCGGTCGGCCAACGAGGGCCTGACGCTCGACAAGCAGCGGCACACCCAGCCCGTCGTGGGGCTCGGCGACGTCTCGCAGGCCGACGTGCTCGCCGAGCTCGCCGCCACGGCGGACGACGGCGCGGGCGTCGACGCCGCGGACGTCCTGGGCTACGACGTCGTGCTGGCCGAGACGCAGCCGCCGCGGGCGTTCGGTATCGGCCAGGCGCTGTGGGCGTCGCCGCGGCTGGACAACCAGCTCTCGACGCACGCCGCGATCACCGCGCTGCTGGGCGTCGCGCCCGAGGACCTCACCGGCATCGGCGTGGTCGCGGCGTTCGACCACGAGGAGATCGGCTCGGGCTCGCGCTCGGGCGCGGCCGGCCCGTTCCTGGAGGACGTGCTGCGGCGCGTCTCGGCCGGGCTCGGTGCCACCGAGGACGAGCGGGCGCGCGCGTTCGCCGCGTCGCTGTGCGTGTCGTCCGACGTCGGGCACGCCGTGCACCCCAACTACCCGGAGCGGCACGACCCGGCCAACCACCCGCACGCGGGCGGCGGGCCGATCCTCAAGATCAACGCGAACCAGCGCTACGCCACGGACGCGCACGGCGCCGCCCGCTGGCAGGCCGCGTGCGCGGCCGCCGGGGTGCCGAGCCAGGAGTTCGTCTCGAACAACACCGTGCCCTGCGGCTCCACCACCGGCCCGATCACCGCCACGCGCCTCGGCATCCGTGTGGTCGACGTCGGCGCGGCCATCCTGTCGATGCACTCGGCGCGCGAGCTCACCGCCGTCGTCGACCCCTGGTACCTGTCGCGGGCGATGGGCGCCGTGCTCGCCGGCTGAGCGCCGCGGGATCGTCGACCAGCGGACGTCGTGCTCAGCGCAGGCCGAGCTTGCGGGTGCAGTGCGGCCACTGACCCCAGCCGGCGCGGTCCTGCAGGATCTGCGCCCGCTTGGTCTGCTCCGCGCTGCTGTGGCGGTGCGGCAGACCCTTGCCGCCGACGGAGCGCCACGTGCGGCCGCTGAACTGGTACAGGCCGTAGAACCCGTTGCCGCTGTTGGTGCGCGGGTTACCGCCGGACTCGCACCGGGCGAGCTTGCCCCACACGTTGCGCTGGGTGATCCGGTTCGTCGAGATCCAGCCGGTCTTGCCGCCGGACACGCGCACCTTGACCCGGTTGACGTCGCGGCCCGTGGTCCGGGCCAGCACCGTGAGCTTGGTGCCCAGGTGGACCCGCTTGACCACCTTCGACCCCGAGCTGATGTCCTTGGTCATCGCGACACGCTTGGTCGAGTAGCGGGTGCCGGAGACGTCCTTCAGCTTGACGGCCGTCACTGCCTTCTTGGAGACCCACCCGACCTTGCCGCCGGCGGCGCGCACCTTGAGCCGGTACGTGCCGCGGTCGAGGACGCGCAGCCTGGTGCCGTCGTCGGGCCGGGAGACCGTGCGGGACTTGCTCGACTGCGTCTTGGTCAGGGGCGCCTTGTTCCACTTGACCCAGCGGACGCCGCCGCCCGCGCTCGCGGTGCGGACCGAGGAGGTGACGGCGGTCGAGGTCGAGGCGGCCACATGGGCGGGGGTCGCCGACGCCGCTGCGGCGGGCACCACCATGGCGGAGGTGACGAGCGCGCCGGCGACTGCGGCCACGAGGGAACGACGGGCGGTGGTTCGAGGCATGCGTACCAGGGAACGATGTCACGAACGGATAACAAAGCCGGATCGGGAACGCTCACACATTCTTCACGGAAACGGGGTGTCATTCCCGCTCAAAAACCGATAGCGCACCCGTTCTGCGCAGATATCCCATCGGCGGACATGCCCGACGTGTACCCCGCTCTGGAGGTGCCCCGCGCGGTGCGAGACTGTCGCCCGTGCCCGCCGACCCCGCCACCGCGCCCGAGCAGCACCCGCTGCTGGACGTGCTGACCGCGCACGGGGCGCGGGCGGACCGGCTCACCCACGTGCGCACGTTCCCGGCGCGCGCCGGCGTCACCGCGGACTGGCCCGACTGGGCGGACCCGGCCCTCGTGGCCGGCTACCGCGAGCTCGGGGTGGAGCGGCCGTGGGCCCACCAGGTCGAGGCCGCCGAGGCGGCGTGGCGGGGGCGGCACGTGGCCCTGGCGACGTCGACAGGCTCCGGCAAGTCGCTCGCGTTCTGGCTCCCGGCCCTCACCGCCGTGCGCCGGGAGGCGCCCGCCACGGTGCTCTACCTGTCCCCCACCAAGGCGCTCGCCGCGGACCAGCTCGCGGGCCTCGAGCGGCTGGTCGCCACGATGCCGCGCGATGCCGGCCCGGCCGGCGGCCCCGCACCGGCGCTGCCACGCGTCGCGACGTGCGACGGCGACACCCCGAACGACGAGCGTCGCTGGGTGGCCGAGCACGCCGACGTCGTGCTCACCAACCCTGACTTCCTGCACTTCTCGATGCTGCCCGGCCACCGTCGCTGGGCGCGGCTGCTGCGCGGGCTGCGCTACGTCGTCGTCGACGAGGGGCACGCGTACCGGGGCGTGTTCGGCGCCCACGTGTCACTGGTGCTCCGGCGGCTCGCCCGGCTCGCTGCCCACTACCGCCCGCCGTCAGACGCACGGTTCGCCCCGGCGGGCCCCGGGTCTGACAAGTCGCTCGTGTTCGTGGTGGCCAGCGCGACGACGGCCGAGCCGGCCGTGAGCACGGCGCGGCTCGTGGGCACGACGCCCGACGACGTGCTCGCGGTCACCGCGGACACGTCCCCCGCGGGGCGGCGCACGTTCGCGCTGTGGCAGCCGCCGGAGGTCGCGGGGTTCGAGCGCTCGCGCGCCGCGCAGGGCGAGGCGCCGCCGCGCGACGACCCGTGGGCGCTGCCCGACCCGCTCGACCCCACCCACACCGAGCAGGAGGCCGAGCCCGTGCTCACGACGCGCGGCGCCGCGGAGCACCCCCGCAGGTCCGCGACGGCCGAGACCGCGGACCTGCTCGCCGACCTCACGGCGCACGGCGCCCGGACGCTCGCGTTCACCCGGTCGCGACGCGGTGCCGAGTCGGTGGCGCAGCAGGCACGCGACCACCTGCGCCCGGTGGCGACCGAACTCAGCGAGCGCGTGGCCAGCTACCGCGGCGGTTACCTGCCCGAGGAGCGTCGTGAGCTGGAGCAGGCGCTGCGCACCGGGGAGCTGCGCGGGCTGGCCACCACCAACGCGCTCGAGCTGGGCGTCGACATCTCCGGGCTCGACGCCGTGCTCGTCGCCGGCTGGCCGGGCACCCGCGTGTCCCTGTGGCAGCAGGCGGGGCGCGCCGGCCGCGCCGGGGCGGACGGGCTCGTCGCGTTCGTCGCCCGCGAGGACCCGCTGGACACGTACCTCGTGACGCACCCAGAGGCGGTGTTCGACGCCGGCCTGGAGGCCACCGTCTTCGACCCCGCGAACCCGCACGTGCTGGCGCCCCAGCTCTGCGCGGCGGCGCAGGAGGTGCCGCTGCGCGGCGACGACCTCGCCGCGTTCGGCGACCCCGCCGCGGTGCGCGAGGTGCTCGGCGTGCTGGTCGAGCGCGGCGCGCTGCGCCGTCGTCCATCCGGCTGGTACTGGACGCACGCGCAGCCCGCGGCCAGCATGGCGGACCTGCGCGGCTCCGGCGGGCGGCCCGTGCGCGTGGTCGAGGCGACCACCGGCCGGCTGCTCGGCACCGTGGACGCGGGCTCGGCGGACGGGCAGGTGCACGACGGCGCGGTGTACGTGCACCAGGGGGCGACGTTCGTCGTCGACCACCTGGACCTGGCTGAGCACGTGGCGCTCGTGGTGCGGCGGGACGTGGAGCACGGCACGTGGTCGCACGAGGTCATGGAGATCGCGATCGACGACGACGCGCCCCGGCCGGTCGTCGAGCGCGAGTGGGGCCCCGTCACCTGGGGACTCGGCCAGGTCGAGGTGACGAGCCAGGTGGTGAGCTTCCAGCGGCGGCGGCTGCCCGACATGCAGGTGCTCGACACCGAGCCGCTCGACCTGCCGTCCCGCACCCTCGCCACGACGGCGGTCTGGTGGTCGGTGCCGGACTTCGTGCTGCGGGCGGCGGGAGTCTCGCCCGAGGAGGCGCCCGGCGCGCTGCACGCAGCCGAGCACGCGTCGATCGGCCTGCTGCCGCTGCTGGCGACGTGCGACAGGTGGGACCTGGGCGGCGTGTCCACCGACCTGCACCCCGACACGGGCGAGGCCACCGTCTTCGTGTACGACGCGTACCCCGGCGGGGCCGGCTTCGCCGAGCGCGGGTACGCGCTGGGCGCGCGCTGGCTGCAGGCCACCCGGGATGCCATCGCAGCATGCTCGTGCGCCGAGGGCTGCCCCGCCTGCGTGCAGTCGCCCAAGTGCGGCAGCGACAACGCGCCCCTCGACAAGTCCGCGGCCGTGCGCTTGTTGGATGCGGTACTGGCCCATGCGCCTGTGGAAACTACGATCGACGGGTGACTATCGAGATCGACCTCCCCGAACGCCGCCGTTCCCGCGAGGAGACGCGCGTCGACCCCGCCAACTCCCGTTCGTGGCTGCTCCTGAACGCGTTGCGGGACGACGTGTTCGACGACGCCCAGCTGTCCCGCGCCGACCAGGTGATCCTCGACTGCGAGGACGCCGTCGACGACAGCCGCAAGGACGAGGCCCGCGCCAAGGTGACCGAGTGGTTCGCCCGGGGCGGGCGCGCCTGGGTGCGGATCAACGAGCGCGGCTCGCGGGCGTGGGCCGACGACGTGCGCGCCCTGTGGGACACCGAGGGCCTGTGCGGCGTCATGCTCGCCAAGACCGAGGCGCCCGACCAGGTGGTCGACACGGCGCAGCGCCTCGGCGGCAGCGTGCCGGTGATCCCCCTCGTGGAGTCCGCGCTCGGCATCGAGGATGCGGTGAGCATCGCGCGAGCGCCCGGAGCCTTCCGCCTGGCGTTCGGCTCCGGCGACTACCGTCGTGACACGGGCACCGCCAACGAGTCGCTCGCGATGGCGTACCCGCGCTCCCGCCTCGTGACCGCCAGCCGCATCGGCGGGCTTCCGGGCCCGATCGACGGCCCCACCGTCGGCACCAGCCACGCGCTGCTGCGCGAGCAGTCCGCCGACGCCGTGGCGCTGGGCCTCACCGGCAAGCTCTGCCTGGACCTGGAGACCCCGGCCGTCATCAACGAGTCCTTCAGCCCGTCCGGCGCGGACGTCGCCTGGGCGCTGGACTTCCTCGCCGACTTCGAGGCCTCCGGCTCCGTCATCCGCGACGGCTCGGACAAGCCGCGCCTGGCGCGCGCCCGCAAGATCAGCGAGCGCGCCGCGCTGTTCAACGTCAACCCGACCTGACGGCGGTCCCGTGGCGGTCCTCGCCGAGTGCCGATACGTTGCGAGCGCGCATCGGCCCGTCGGAGGGGAAAGCACATGGGAGTGTTCCGAGGTTCTCGCAGACGGTCGGCCCGCGCCGTCGTCGTCGCAGCGTTCACCGGTATCGCCGTCGCGGCAAGCGGCGCGGTGCCGGCCCTCGCGGCCCAGGTGGCACCACCACCGGGCGCGGACGAGCCGGCCTACGTGTTGGGCGACGACGGCACCACCGAGCCCGTCTACTCCTACGGCGACGCGATCAAGGAGTCCGTGTGGGTCGACGCACCGGACCTCGACGGTGACGGTCAGGGCGAGCGCGTCGCCGCCGACCTGATCCGCCCGGCCGAGCTCGACGGCGAGGCCGAGGTGCCGGTGGTCATGGACGCCAGCCCGTACTACTCCTGCTGCGGGCGCGGCAACGAGAGCGAGCTCAAGACCTACGACCAGGACGGGACCATCGAGTCCTTCCCCCTGTACTACGACAACTACTTCGTGCCGCGCGGGTACGCCTTCGTCGCCGTGGACATGGCGGGAACCGGCCGCTCGACCGGTTGCACCGACCACGGCGGCCGGTCCGACATCCTGTCGGTCAAGGCGGTGGTCGACTGGCTGAACGGCCGGGGCACGGCGTCCTACGCCGACGGCACGCCGGCCGAGGCGTCCTGGAGCACGGGCGCCACCGGGATGATCGGGAAGTCGTACGACGGGACCCTGGCCAACGGGGTCGCTGCGACCGGCGTCGAGGGCCTGGAGACGATCGTGCCGATCGCCGCGATCTCGTCCTGGTACGACTACGACCGCGCGCAGGGCCTGCCGTTCTCGGACGGGTACCCCGTGTGGCTGTCGGAGTACGTGGCGGGCGACCGGCACGAGACCGTCGACTGCTCCGCACGGCTCGAGCAGATGACGGTCGACTCCGCGGACGACACCGGGGCGCACAACTCCTTCTGGGACGAGCGCGACTACCGCGCCGGCACGCTCGGCGACGCCTCGCAGGTGACGGCGTCCGTCTTCGTCATGCACGGCCTGCAGGACACCAACGTCGACACCCCGAACTTCTCGCGGTGGTGGGACGCGCTCGGTGAGAGCGGCGTGGAGCGCAAGATGTGGCTCACCCGGCTCGGCCACGTCGACGCCTTCGACTCCGACCGCGCCGCGTGGGTGGACACCCTGCACCGCTGGTTCGACCACGAGCTGTACGACATCCGCAACGGCGTCGACCGAGAGCCTGCCGTCCGGGTCGAGATCGCGCCGGGCGAGTGGGTCGAGCAGGACGACTGGCCGGCGGCGAAGCGCCCCATGAAGCTCCGCCCGAAGACCGACGGCGCCCTCACGCTCGGCGCCGGCGGTCACGGTGGCGGCCATGGCCGCGACGCCACCTGGGTCAACGACCCGACGCAGCGCTTCAGCGACGCGCTCGGGGCCGGCGACGACCCGAACCGACTGTTGTTCACCACCGGGACGCTGCGCCACGCGGTGCGGGTCTCCGGGACGCCGTCGGTCTCGACGAAGGTCACCAGCTCGGCCCCGACCGGGCAGGTCACGGTGGGGCTCGTGGACTACGGACCGGCCGAGCGGGTGCTGCCCCCGGGCGACGGGGCGGTGACCCTCGAGACCGAGTCCTGCTGGGGCGCGGCGTCCGACGTGGACGACGCGTGCTACCTCGACGTCGAGCGCCGGACCGGGACCACGGACCTTCAGGTGCTCGCCCGGGGCTGGGCACGCCTCGACGGCGCGGGGACCCATCGCCTGACGGTCGAGATGCAGGCGAACGACCTGGTCGTCCCAGCCGGTCACCAGCTCGGGCTGGTAGTCATGGGCGTGGACCGCGGCGCCACCGTCACGGTGGACCCGGCCGGCTCCGACTACGCGATCGACCTCGGCGCCACGACGCTGAACCTGCCGGTCACCGGCCCGCGGGCGAGCTTCGCCCCCGGCACGTCGCGGGTCCCCGACGCCGACGAGATCGACCCGTCGGTCGTGCCGCGCACCCGCATCGTCGTCCCCGAGTAACGACTGCCTCGCCCGCGCAGGCTCAACCAGCGGGTCTCGGCCCGGCGCGCGCCCCGGCGCTCGCGTCTCCGATCAGCCCCGCCCACGGCCCCACCTCGGGGCCGAGGGCGGCCCGCGACGCCCGCACGCCGAGCGTCCCGCCGTCCTCGGGGACGCACGCGACCACCTCGCCGCCGTTGCGGCGCACGGCCTCGGCGGCGGTGGCGCACGGGTCGTCGCCGCGGCGCCACGCGGTGGCGCCCGCGAGGGCGCCCAGGTCCGACGCGGCCTGGGCGGTGCCCCGCGCGCGCTGCGCCGAACCCAGCGCCCCCACGGCGAGCGCCAGCAGGACGACCACCGCGGCGAGCGCCAGCACCACCACGGTGCCGGCGCCCTGCTCGTGGGCGCGCCCGCGGCGACGCTCGCCGTCCCGGGAGGCGGACCGGGAGGCGGACCGGGAGGCGGACCGGGAGGCGGACCGGGAGGCGGACCGGGAGGCGGACCGGGACGCGGGCCGGGTCACGGCTCCACCCACGCCGTCGCGTCCCCGGAGGCCCGCACCGGGGCACCGGCGAACCAGCCGCCGACGACGGGCCGGCTGACCGTCACCCGCACCCAGGTGTCGTCGCGGCTGACGCTCAGCTCGGCGTCGTCGCCGCCCACCTGCGCGACGGCCTGCCGCACCGCGGCGTCGTCCTCCCCGATCGCGTAGGCGCGGGCGCCGGCGCGAGCCGCGTCCAGGGCACGCATCTGTGCCGTGGACGCGGCCGCGAGGCTGAGCACCGCGACCAGCAGGAGCACCACCACGGGTAGCCCGACCGCGAGCTCGGCCGTGACCGCACCCCGCTGCCGGTCGGGCCTGCTGCTGCGGTGCGGCGCCATCAGATCGACAACGCCGAGCTGATGATGTTCTCCAGCAGCCCACGCACGGTGTCGCTCTTGAGCACCGCGATGAGCAGGCCGGCGAACCCGACGGCCGCCACCGTCGCGACGGCGTACTCCGCGGTCGCGAGCCCGGCCTCGGGGTCGGGTCCGTCCGGCGTGGCCTCCTCGTGCGGGCCGTGGCCCGTGTCCTCGTTCGTCATGTCTCCTCCGCTTCTCGGTGACCGCCGGGACACGTCCCGGTCGGTCGTCGTGCGCCCGGCCGGTCGGCCGGGCGCCAGTACCCAGGCGTCGCCCGGGCCGTCGTGGTCCGGCGTCATCCGGACAGCAGGTCGATGCCGAGCGCGAGCAGCACGGGCACCAGCCCGACCAGCACGAACGCGGGCAGGAAGCACGCCCCGAGCGGCAGCACCAGCCGCACCGCCAGGCGGGCGGCCGCGGTGCGGGCGGCCGACCGGCGCTCCCGCACCAGCTCGTCCCCCGCCGCGCGCAGCGCCCCGGACGGGGACGCCCCGTCCGTCCACGCCCCGCGCAGCGACCGGTGCAGTGGGGCGAGGCGCGGGGGCGCGAACTGCCACGCGCCGTCCCAGTCCGCGCCCAGCCGCAGCGCCGAGGCGGCGGCTCGGAGCGCGGCGCCGTCGCCGCTGGGCCCGACGTCGCGCACCGCTGCCGGCCCGCCGTCGGACGCCGTGCCGTTCAGGGGCGATCCATTCGGCATCGCGCCGTCGAGGGCCGCTCCGGTCGCCTCGAGCGCGCGCAGCACGCCGGCCCCGGCGCGCAGGGCAGCGCCCAGCAGCTCGAGCACCACGGGGACGTCGACGCGCTCGCTCATGGGCAGGTCGAGCGCACCCGACCCGGCAGGCGGCCCGTCGGTCGTGAGCCGCGACGCGCGTCGGCGGACTGCGGCGCGCGCCGCCCACCACGGCAGCCCGGCGAGCAGCATCACCGCCGCGACCGCCCCCGCCACGGCGGCGGGGGGCGCGCCCGCCACCCCTTCCCAGGGCCCACCGCTCATGCCGGTGCCTCCCCCGCGGTGCGGGCCGCCGCGACGAGCCGACCCGTCCACACCTGACCCAGCGCCAGCAGCATCAGACCCAGCCCGACCGCCGCCGTACCGGCCCCGCCGTCGAGCGCGGTGGCGAGCGGGTCGGCTCCGAGCACCCAGCCGAGCAGCGCGCCGAGCGCCGGCAGCCACATCAGCACGCGGGCGGTGGCACGCGGCCCCGCGAGCGACGCCTCCCGCTCCGCGCGGGACTCCGCCTCGGCCACCAGCGCCCCGGACACCGCGTCCAGCGCCCCGGCCAGCGGCGCCCCCACGTCCCGCGCGAGCACGGCCGCCGCGACCACCGACCGGGCGTGGCCGGTGCCGCCCACCATCGGGGCGAGCGCGCCGACGTCCGGCACGCCGGTCGCGTCCACGGGCACGCCGAGGGCGCGCGACCACGCCGCCGCGGGCGGCGCCCCCGCACGCAGCAGCGCGACGACCTGCGCGACGGCCACCCTGACCGCCTGCGCCCCGACGGCCCCGTCCGGCGTCCAGCGGCGCAGCAACCCGGCCACCCGGAGCCGGCGCGGCGGACCACCCGCCCGCACGAGCGCGCGGGCCCGTCGGCCTCCGGGGGCCAGCACGAGCCACACCGCCACGGCCAGCCAACCCCCGGCGGCGAGTCCCGGCATCAGGGTCGCGGCGCCGGTCACGACGCCCACCGCCCCACCAGCTCGTCCCACGCCGTGTCGGGACGCGGCGCGCCGTCCGCCGCCCAGGTGGCGGCCCGACGCACGACCAGCCGGCCGTCCTGAGCCCGGTCGACCAGCCCGATCTCGGCCAGGTGGCGGCGCGCGCCGTGGCGGCGCAGGTGCAGCACGACGTCGAGGGCGGCGGCCGCCTGCGCGGCGACGGCCTCCCGCGGCATGCCTGCGAGCGCCGCGAGCGCCTCGAGCCGCGCGGGCACGTGCTCGACCGCGTTGGCGTGCACGGTGGCCATGCCGCCGTCGTGACCGGTGTTCATCGCGAGCAGCAGCTCGCGCACCTCGGCCCCGCGGCACTCGCCCACCACGATCCGGTCGGGCCGCATCCGCAGCGCGCCGCGCACCAGGTCGGTGAGCGTCACCTCGCCCACTCCCTCGACGTTGGGGCGGCGGGCCGCGAGCGGCACGACGTGCTCGTGCTGCGGTGCGAGCTCGCGCGCCTCCTCGACCACGAGCACCCGCTCCGTGGGCGGCACCAGCGACAGCAGGGCGGCGAGCAGCGTCGTCTTCCCCGTGCCGGTGCCGCCGGTGATCAGCAGGTTGGCCCGCCCGGCCACCAGGGACCGCAGCGGGGGCTCCCACTGCGGGGGCAGCCCGCCGGCGGTCACCAAGGCGTCCAGGGAGTGTGCCGCCTGGCGCAGCACCCGCAGCGCGATCACCGCCCCGGCGGGCGCGACGGGCTCGACGACGGCGTGCAGCCGGGTGCCGTCGGGCATGCGGGCGTCCACGGTGGGGGCGGCGTCATCGAGCCGCTGCCCGGCGACAGCGGCCATCCGCACGGCCAGCGCGCGCACCGCCGCGGGCGTGCCGAGGTCGAGGTCCACGCGGTGCAGCCCGTCGCCGCGGTCCACCCAGACGTCGCGGGGGCCGTTGACCAGCACGTCCGTCACGTCGGGCGCGTCCAGCAGCGCCTGTAGCGGCCCGGCGCCGGTGAGCTCGGCGCGCGCGGCGCGGGTCAGCTCGGTGAGCGCCGCCGAGCCGATGACGCGCCCGGTGGCGCGGAGCGCGTCGCGCACCGCCGAGTCGTCGAGCGCGGCGCCGGCCGCGCCCACGCGGGACCGCACGTCGTCCAGCAGCGCCCGGTCCACGAGGGCGGTCACGACGCGACCGCCAGCGCCGCGACCAGGCTGTCCACGGCCCGTCCGAGCGGCGACCGCCTCCCGACCGGCGGCCCCTCGCCACGGTCCACGGCGGCGGCCAGGCGCGGCTCCCACCGCGCGATCACCACCTGCAGCCCGAGCGCGGCCTCCAGCGCCGCGGCGTCGACGCGGCCGGGCACCGGCCGCCGGGCGACCACCCACGGGTCGCGCACCCCGACCTCGGCGAGCCCGGCGCACGCGGCGAGCGCTCCGGCCACGCCCGGCGCGGTGCAGGGGGTCACCAGGAGCGCCGCGTCCGCGGCGGCGACGAGCATCCTCGTGGCGGCGGTCCAGGCGCCGGGGCGGGGCAGGTCGAGCACCACCGTCTCGCCGCCGCGCAGCAGGCCGGTGCACACGTCCACCACCACGGCGTCGTCGGGCCGGTCCGGGCGCAACCGGGCGCCCGAGAGCACCGGCACCGAGCGCCATCGCGGCAGCGCGGCGAGCAACCCGACGCCGTCGACGTCGCCCCGGGCGGCCGCGAGCTCGGGCCAGCGAGCGCCGGCCTCGTCCTCGATGCCGAGCAGGACGTCGGCGCCCGGCCCGGGCAGGTCGAGGTCGACGAGCACCGCGCCCTCGCCCGAGCGCCGCAGCCCGTGCGCGAGCACCGCCGCGAGGGTGCTGACGCCGGCCCCGCCACAGGCGCCGACGACGGCGATGGTGCGGCTGGCGTTCCCCGGCGGCCAGGCCTGCCGGGCGGGGAGCCACGGGGCCCGATCGTCCGTCGGGCTGCCGCGATCGGGCGCCGCCGGGCGGCGCAGCGTGCTGGTTGCCTCGTCCATGCGCCCAGGCTGGCGCGCCCTGCGGTCGTGGCGGCGCGTCGCGCCGAGATCTGTGGACGGAGCACGCCTGGGGGCGGGCTCCCGGCCGCGTCAGCGCGCCGGTGCGACCTCCGTCCCGACGGCCACCTGCCGTGCCCGGTCACGCTCCGCACGCAGCGCGGGCAGGAAGCAGAGCACGCCGAGCACGCTGAACCCGCCGCCGAGCATCATCGCGAGCGGGGTCGACGCCGTCTGCGCGATCCAGCCGAGCGTCGGTGACGCGATCGCGAACGACGCGAACCCCGCCATCGACGCCATGGACAGGACGGTCGACCTGTTGTCACGCACCGCCTCGCGGTGCAGCAGCGCGTTGAACCCGGGTCCGGAGCTGCCGTGCAGCCCGTAGGTGACCAGGTACGCGACGATCAGCATGACCGGGCCGCCGGCCAGGCCCATCCACACGGCCCCGAGCCCGTTGAGGACGCGCGCCGCCATGGCCGTGCGGGCCACGCCGAACCGGCGCGACGCGACGCCGCACAGCGCCGCCCCGAGCGCGAAGGCGCCCCACCCGACGGACGCGACGGGCCCCATGATCGCGCCGGCCTGTGCCTCGCCACCGAGCAGCTCCGCGAGGCGCACGGGCTGCAGCGACTCGAACACGACCATCGCCGCGGACGCGAAGATCTCCACGAGCAGCAGCCCGCGCAGCACGCGGTTGTCGCGGGCGAGCCGCAGCCCGGACGCGATGCTCGCCGGCGCCTGCCGCGCGGCGTCGGCGGTGGTGCGCAGCGCCGTCGCCCACCGGCGTCGACCCCGGGTCCCGACAGGCTCACCGGGCGATGCCTCGGCGTCCACCGGGACGCGCCGCGGCGTCTCGCGCACGAGCAGCGTGACCATCACCAGGTGCGCGACCGCGAGCACCGCGTACACGGCATAGGGCAGCGCGAGCGCCGACCACGCGGTCAGCGGGTGCCACCAGACCAGCCCGCCGGAGACGAGGGCGCCGAGCGCGATCGACACACCCAGCACCGTGCCCTGGTGCGCGAGCGTGCGGTCGACGTCCGCACCCGGGTGCTCGGCGTGCACCGCGTCCACGAACCACGACTCGAGCGGCCCGGAGTCCAGCGCGCGGAACAGGCCCATCAGCGCGGCAGCGGCGGCGAACGCCCAGATCGACTGCGCGATGAGGAACGTACCGGCCGCCAGTACCTGTGCCGCGGCGGCGGCGATCAGCATCGGCCGACGTCCGACGGCGTCGGCCGTGCCACCCGTGGGCAGCTCGAGCGCGAAGACGACGAACCCGGTGACCGAGGCGAGGGTGAGCGTCTGCCCCACGGTGAGGCCCCGTTCGAGGGGCAGCAGCGTGGTCACGGAGATGACCAGGCCCACCGGGAACCAACGGGTGGCCGTGAGCAGGAGGAAGACGCGCTGCGGGCTCACGCGGGGTCGCCTTCCTGCGCGGGACCGCCGGTCGCCTCGTCGCCGGGCGCGGGGAGGTCCTCGGGCCCAGGGATGTCGTCGGCGTCGAGCGGGAAGGTGAACCGCCACTGGTGCAGGCGGCGGGCGCGCGGGTCGCCGGTACCAGCGCGCAGGTAGCGGTTGGCCACTGCCTCGAACTCGTCCTGCATGGCCCGGGCCTGCTCGGGCGTCACCTCGAGCCAGGTGTCGGTCATCCCCGAGACGTGCTGCCACTCGGCCGGCCACTCGTCGGCGACGTCGAGCCAGTGGCTGTAGTTCGTGTCGAACTGCCGGTGGTAGTCGCGCACCAGCCAGCCGAGCGCCGTCTGCGCGTCCTCGTCGCCGCGAAAGTCGGACTTCCGCCAGCCGTGGCTCTGGGTCGCCGCCTCCCAGATGCGCTCCTTGCCCCGCCCGTCCCCGGTGTCGGCCACGAGGCCGACGGACTCCATCTTGCGCAGGTGGTAGCTGGTGGCGCCCGTGTTCGTGGACAGCTTGGTCGCCAGGGCGGTCGCGGTCGCCGGCCCACCGCGGCGCAGTGCGCTGAGCAGCCGGGAGCGCAGCGGGTGCGCCAGCACTTTCGCCGCCTCGGCGGTGAGCTCGAGGTGGGTGTACGGGCGGTCCGGGGTCGGGTCCATGCGTGCACAGTAGCTCTGCACGACTCTTGTGCACAAGAGTTGTGCATGAGACTGGATGAGCCGGGCGGGCTGGCCCGGATAGGCTCGGGCCCGTGACCGACCAGCGACCGGACCCCCGCAGGGCGGCTCCGGCGACGACGCGACGCGGACGGGCGCGCGTGGCCGCGTTCTTCGACCTGGACAAGACGATCATCGCGACCAGCTCGTCGGCCGCGTTCTCGAAGCCGTTCTACGCCGGCGGCCTCATCACCCGCGGCGACGTGCTGCGCAGCGCGTACGCACACCTGCTCTTCTACGCCGGCAACGCCGACGCCGACCAGACGGAGCGGATGCGCAAGCACCTCAGCGAGCTCGCCACCGGCTGGGAGGTGAGCAAGGTGCAGCAGATCGTCGCCGAGACGGTGCACGACCTCATCGACCCGTACGTCTACGCCGAGGCCGTGGACCTCATCGCCGAGCACCACGAGCTCGGGCACGACGTCGTCATCGTGTCCGCCTCGGGCGCCGAGCTCGTGGAGCCCATCGCCACCGTGCTCGGCGCCGACCACGTGATCGCCACCCGGATGGCGGTCGAGGACGGCCGGTACACCGGCGAGATCGACTTCTACGCCTACGGCGAGCAGAAGGCGGAGGCCGTGCTGGAGCTCGCCGCCACGCGCGGGTACGACCTCGAGCGCAGCTACGCCTACTCCGACTCCGTCACCGACGCCCCGATGCTGGGCGCCGTCGGTCACGCGTTCGCCGTCAACCCCGACAAGACGCTGCGGCGCGCGGCCGCCGAGAACGGGTGGGGCGTGCTCACGTTCTCCCGGCCCGTGGCGCTGCGCTCGGCGCTGCGCCCGCCCACGGTCGCGCTCGCCGCCGGCGGCGTCGCCGCGGCGGGCTTCGCCGCCTGGCTGCTGCGGCGCTGGTGGGTACGCCGCCAAGGCTGACCATCGCTCAAGCGGTGCAGGGTGATCGGCTTGCCGTGGCGACGGACCCTGTCGACTGGTCGCTACCGGACGCGGCGTGCGCTCGCATATTCAGGAGCGAGACTCATCGAACTCCCTCCAGCCGGGTTCGTCATCGCCAAGATGTCCATGAGCTGATCGGCCTCGGCATCCGAACGCCCCGGCAGGGTCAGCAGGTCTGCCACGACGAGCGACGGCGGTACCACACCGTTCCCACTTCGGGGAAGGATCCCGCTGCCTTGGGGCTCGGCAACGAGGATGTTCGCCGACGTCGGGGCGGCGTCAGACCCAGGTTTCGTGCGAGCTCTCTGGGTCTGGCGCATAGATCCCGTCGTGTCCGCATCGCTAAAACCTTCGTCGGCCAGCTGCTCGCGCAGCGCCGGGCCGATGTAGTCAGACACGAAGAGCACCGGCAGCTCGCTACGCCGGCCGGCGCACTTCCCCTTGCGCCCACGCCCCTTCGGACGTTCCATGAAGAGAGACAGCCGGACGCGGGACCCACGCACAGGAAGTCCACGGTTGAGGACCCACTCGGTGGGAATGGACCCACCCAGTGATCGGATCAAGCGCCTGATACCCGCGTCCGGACTGGCGAGCACGGCGCTCGGTCGACACGTCTCCTGGGCGCCGTCTTCGTGCCCGCTCGTTCCTCAGTTCTCGCGCCACTCCCGGGCGAGGATGCCGTACGTGTAGCCGTCGATCCAGCCCAGCTCGGCGTGCCACGAGTCTTCGACACCGTGCTGCTCGCGCCGCATGCCGAGCTTCTCCAAGACGCGCCACGACGCCTCGTTGGCCGCGAAGCAGCCCGCGGTGACGCGGTGCAACTTCAGGTCGTTGAACGCGACCTCGAGCAGCGCGCCCGCGATGGCGGTCGCGAACCCGCGCCCCGCGTACGCCGGGTCGATCAGGTAGCCGAGCGAGCCCTCGGCGTCGCGCCAGTCGTCGCCGTGCGACTGCCCCATCCCGTCGTGCACGGACAGTCTCGCGGTGCCGACGACGGCGCCGTCCAGGTCGGCGACGACGGAATGCTCGCGCGGGTCGTCCAGGTCGCGGCGCCACCTGTCCCGGAGGCCGTCGGCGTCCACCGCGGTGCGCAGGATCCAGCGCGTCTCCTCGGGCAGGTTGCGCCACGCCAGCACGCGGTCGAGGTCCCGGCTCGTCGGCTGTCGCAGGCGCAGGAGTCCCGCCTCGCGCGGCCAGGTCACATACGGAGTGGTCATGGTGGAGGTCTACCAGCACGCGTCGTGACACCCCAAACGCTGGTTGAGCCTGTCGAAACCCACTGCCCGGCGAGGCTGTTCACCCTCGGTAGCCCCCCCTCAGTACCGGCCCCGCTACTGCACCACGCGCGACGACGCCGACCCATGGTGTTCATGTCCGGCGCAGACATACCGGCCGCGATCGAGGACCACGTCGCCGTCACTTCCGACCCGACGCCGATCAAGGGCACCGCCTCCGACGCCGATGGCGGCCAGGACGTCACGCTCGTCCTCCCCGTCACCGCCGACGGCAGCCTTCCGTCGGGAGCGCAGACCATCGGCCTGTCGAAGCTCACGGGGTCGTCCACCGCAACGCTGTCGACGGCCCTTTTGCGAGGACCACGGCCAAACCTTGGGACGGCGTGACCCCGGTCACGCGCGAGGTCTAGACTCCCGACGGCGAGGCCCCGCGGGGCCTGCCGTCCCCCGGGCGCGACGCGTCACGCCCACGGGACCGCACCAGCGACGATGCGCAACCGGAGGTAAGCGTGCCAGAGAACGAGACCACCGCCCCCAGCCTCGAGAACCTGCTGCACGAGACGCGAGCGTTCCCGCCGAGCGCCGCGTTCGCGGCACAGGCCAACGCCCAGCCGTCCATGTACGACGAGGCCGCGGCCGACCGGCTCGGGTTCTGGGCCGCCCAGGCGCGCGAGCTCGTCTCCTGGTCCACGCCGTTCACGCAGACGCTCGACTGGTCCGGGGCGCCCGTGGCGAAGTGGTTCGCCGACGGCAAGCTCAACGCCGCCTACAACGCCGTCGACCGCCACGTCGAGGCCGGCCTCGGCGACCGGGTCGCGATCCACTTCGAGGGCGAGCCGGGCGACACCCGCACGGTGACGTACGCCGACCTGCAGCGCGACGTCTCCCGCGCGGCCAACGCCCTCACGGCGCTCGGCGTCACCAAGGGCGACCGCGTGGTGATCTACCTGCCGATGCTCGTCGAGTCGGTCGTCGCGATGCTCGCGTGCGCCCGCATCGGAGCCCCGCACTCCGTCGTCTTCGGCGGCTTCTCCGCCGACGCGCTGCGCAGCCGCATCGCCGACGCCGAGGCCAAGCTCGTCATCACCGCCGACGGCGGCTACCGCCGCGGCGCGCCCTCGGCCCTCAAGCCCGCCGTCGACGAAGCGATCGCCCCCAAGGACGGCGCGCCGGCGACGACGATCGAGCACGTGCTCGTCGTGCGCCGCACCGGGCAGGACACCGCCTGGACCGAGGGCCGCGACGTGTGGTGGCACGACGCCCTCGAGCACGCCGACACGATCCACGAGCCGGTGGCCGTGGACGCCGAGCACCCGCTGTTCATCCTGTACACCTCGGGCACCACCGGGAAGCCCAAGGGCATCCTGCACACCACGGGCGGCTACCTCACCCAGGCGGCCTACACCCACAAGAACGTGTTCGACCTCAAGGCCGAGACCGACGTGTACTGGTGCACGGCCGACGTCGGCTGGGTCACCGGGCACACGTACGTCGTGTACGGCCCGCTGGCCAACGGCGCCACCCAGGTGCTGTACGAGGGCACGCCCGACTCCCCGCACCGCGGCCGCTGGTGGGAGCTGGTCGAGAAGTACAAGGTCTCGATCCTGTACACGGCGCCCACCGCGATCCGCACCTGCATGAAGTGGGGCGAGGACATCCCCGCCGGCTTCGACCTCTCGAGCCTGCGCGTGCTCGGCTCGGTCGGCGAGCCCATCAACCCCGAGGCGTGGATGTGGTACCGCCGCGTCATCGGCGGCGACGCCGCCCCCATCGTCGACACCTGGTGGCAGACCGAGACGGGCGCGATCATGATCAGCCCGCTGCCGGGCGTCACGGCGACCAAGCCCGGCTCGGCGCAGGTGGCGCTGCCCGGCATCGTGGCGGACGTCGTCGACGACGAGGCACACTCCGTGCCGCACGGCGGTGGCGGATACCTCGTGCTGGCCGAGCCGTGGCCGGCGATGCTGCGCGGCATCTGGGGCGACCCGCAGCGGTTCAAGGACACCTACTGGTCGCGGTTCGAGGGCCTGTACTTCGCCGGCGACGGCGCCAAGAAGGACGAGGACGGCGACATCTGGCTGCTGGGCCGCGTGGACGACGTCATGAACGTCTCCGGGCACCGGCTGTCGACCACGGAGATCGAGTCCGCCCTCGTCTCGCACGACATCGTGGCCGAGGCCGCCGTCGTGGGAGCGAACGACGAGACCACCGGGCAGGCCGTGGTCGCCTTCGTCATCCTGCGCGGCGAGCACGCCGACCGCGGGGCGACGCCCGAGGGCGCGGCCCAGGTACAGGAGGAGCTGCGCGGGCACGTGGCCAAGGAGATCGGGCCTATCGCCAAGCCCCGCCGCATCCTCGTGGTCCCCGAGCTGCCCAAGACGCGCTCGGGCAAGATCATGCGGCGCCTGCTGCGCGACGTCGCCGAGAACCGCACCGTGGGCGACGCGACGACGCTCGCCGACTCCTCGGTGATGGACCTCATCTCGGCGGGCCTGGCCTCCACCGCGCCCGGCTCCGAGGACTGACGCGACAAACCTCGCACCCACCAGGGCGGCCGCCTCCGCACGGAGACGGCCGCCCTCGGCGACAATGGGGCCGTGCCCACCTCGATCCCCCTCGCCATCGGCCCCCTCGACCCCGCCGCGCAGGACGCCGTCCGCGCACTCGCCGCGGCTGCGACGGACTCCGACGGCGTCGCGCCGCTGTCGGAGCAACCGCTGCTGCACCTGGGCACCGACTCCGACTGGCTGACGCACGCCGTGGCGCACGACGAGCACGGCGCGGCCGTCGGCTACGTGCAGGTGGACCGCGGCGGCGAGGACGCGAGCGCGGAGCTCGTCGTGCACCCGGAGCACCGCCGCCGGGGCGTGGGGAGCGTGCTGCTGCGCACGGCGGAGCGCGACGCGCGGCTGCCGATGTTCTCGGGTGCGCCAGGGCAGCGCGGCAAGCCGCTGCGCGTGTGGGCGCACGGCGACGTCCCCGCGGCGCGGGCGTTCGCGGCGGCCCGCGGCTACGCGGTGGTGCGGGAGCTGCTGTTCCTCGCCCGCCCGCTCGGCCCCGACGACGCGGCTGCCCCCGCCCCCGAGCTCCCGGGCCTGACGGTGCGCCCGTTCCGCCCCGGCGCAGACGACGAGGCCTGGGTGCGCCTCAACGCCCGCGCGTTCGCCGACCACCCCGAGCAGGGCCGCCTCACGGTGGACGACCTGCGCGACCGTCAGGCGGAGCCGTGGTTCGACCCCGCGGGCTTCTTCCTGGTCGAGTCGGACGACGGCCTGGTCGCGTCCCTGTGGACGAAGGTCGTGGAGCCTGGCCCGGGCGAGCCGCGCGACGGCGAGATCTACGCCGTCGGGGTCGACCCGGCCGCGCAGGGCCGCGGCCTGGGCCGCGCCCTGACCGCGACGGCCCTCGCGCACCTGGCCCGCACCGGCTGCGACCGCGCGGTGCTGTACGTGGACGGGGACAACGCCGCCGCCCTCGCGACCTACGCCGGCGCGGGCTTCAACCGCGCGGCCGTCGACGTGCAGTACGCCCGGGCGGAGACGCCGTAGTCCGCCGGGCGCCCGCCGCTCGGTTCTTACGCTCGGTTCGGTCACCCGCCGTTCACCCCACGGTGTCAGGATGGGGGCATGACAGCGTCACGCCCTCGACCGACCCGGAGCCGTGACGGCCGGGGCCGGTTCTCCCCCGCCGAGCCCGCCTCCGTGGCGGCCGCCGAGGTGACGGACAGCCGTCCCCGCACCACCGCCGCCACGCCGCCCCGCACCATCGACCCGCAGCTCGCGGCGCACATCGCCGAGCACATCGCGGAGGACCCGGACGCCGAGGGCGCGGTCGCAGCGCGCGACGTCGTGCCGCTCCCCGAGGACCGGTTCGCGGAGCGGGAGCTGAGCTGGCTGGCGTTCAACGAGCGCGTGCTGGAGCTGGCGGAGGACACGACACTGCCGCTGCTGGAGCGGGTGCGGTTCCTGGCGATCTTCGCGTCCAACCTGGACGAGTTCTTCATGGTGCGGGTGGCGGGCCTGAAGCGCCGCATCGCGACCGGCATCGCGGTGACGACCGTGTCGGGCATGAGCCCCTGGCAGGTGCTGGAGGCCATCGGGGACGGCGCGCACCGCCTGATGGAGCGGCACGCGACGGTCTTCCGTTCCGACGTGCAGCCGGCTCTCGACGCCGAGGGCATCACGATCGTGCACTGGGACGAGCTCGAGCAGCGCGAGCAGGAGCGGTTGCACAAGTTCTTCCGCAAGCAGATCTTCCCGGTGCTCACGCCGCTGGCGGTGGACCCGGCCCACCCGTTCCCCTACATCTCGGGGCTCTCGCTCAACCTGGCGGTCGTCGTCGCGAACCCCCTGACGGGCAAGGAGCACTTCGCCCGGGTCAAGGTGCCGCCCCTGCTGCCGCGCTTCATCGCGGTCGACGACCGCGGCCGGCCCAGCGCCCCGACGCCGACGCAGAAGGGCGGCACGCAGCGGTCGTTCGTGCCGCTGGAGGAGGTCATCGCGCAGCATCTCGACCACCTGTTCCCCGGGATGGAGGTCCGCGAGCACCACACGTTCCGCGTCACCCGCAACGAGGACGTGGAGGTCGAGGAGGACGACGCCGAGAACCTGCTGCAGGCGATGGAGAAGGAGCTGCTGCGCCGCCGCTTCGGCCCGCCCGTGCGGCTCGAGCTCGCGAACGGCATCTCGGCGCGCATCCGCGACCTGCTGGTCCGCGAGCTGGGCGTCGAGGAGGAGGAGGTCTACGAGCTGCCCGCCCCGCTGGACCTCATCGGCCTCAACGTCATCGCCGACATCGAGCGCGCCTCGCTGCACTACCCGCCGTTCGTGCCGACGACACACCGCCAGCTCGCGGAGGTCGAGTCCGCGACGGCGCGGGACGTGTTCGCCGCCATCCGCGAGCGCGACGTGCTGCTGCACCACCCGTACGACTCGTTCTCCACGTCCGTGCAGACGTTCCTCGAGCAGGCCGCGGCCGACCCGGCCGTGCTGGCGATCAAGCAGACGCTGTACCGCACGTCCGGCGACTCCCCCATCGTCGACGCCCTCATCGACGCCGCCGACGCGGGCAAGCAGGTGCTGGCCCTGGTGGAGATCAAGGCCCGCTTCGACGAGCAGGCCAACATCTCCTGGGCGCGCAAGCTCGAGGAGGCGGGTGTGCACGTGGTGTACGGGATCGTGGGGCTCAAGACGCACAGCAAGCTCTCGCTCGTCGTGCGCCAGGAAGCCGACGGGCTGCGCCGCTACTGCCACATCGGCACCGGCAACTACCACCCGAAGACGGCGCGGATGTACACCGACCACGGGCTGCTCACGTGCGACCGCGACGTCGGCCAGGACCTCACCCGCCTGTTCAACCAGCTCTCCGGGTACGCCCCGCAGTCGCGGTTCCACCGCCTGCTGGTGGCGCCGCGCACCGTGCGGCCCGGTCTCATCGAGCGCATCGAGCGCGAGGCCGACGCGGCGCGGGCGGGGCACGAGGCCTGGGTGGGGATCAAGGTGAACTCGGTCGTGGACGAGGCCACGATCGACGCCCTGTACCGCGCGTCCCAGGCCGGGGTGCAGGTGGATCTCGTGGTTCGCGGCACCTCCGCGCTGCGGCCCGGCGTGCCCGGGCTGAGCGACAACATCCGGGTGCGCTCCATCCTGGGCCGGTTCCTGGAGCACTCGCGGATCTACGCGTTCGCGAACTCCGTGGGCCCCGCCATCGGCGAGGGCCCCGAGTCCGGGCCCGAGGTGTACATCGGCTCGGCCGACCTCATGCACCGCAACCTGGACCGTCGCGTCGAGGCCCTGGTGCGGATCACCGACGAGGGCCAGGTCGCCGAGCTGCTGGAGCTCATGGACCGCTCGATGTCGGACGAGACCTCGACGTGGCACCTGCAGCCCGACGACACGTGGGTGCGGCACGCCGTCGGCCCCGACGGCGAGCCGCTGGAGGACCTCCAGGCCAGCCTCGTCGACCACCACCGCCGCCGGCCCGAGCGGGCCCGGTGACGGCGGGGAATGCGCGGCGGTCCCCTGTCGCGGCGGCAGCCCCGCTCGTGGACGCGCTGGGGGCGACGACGGTGCAGCACGCACCGGTGATCGAGTCGGCGGGGGCGCTCGTGTGGCGGGAGCGCGAAGGGCGGCTCCAGGTGCGGCTCGTGCACCGGCCGCGCTACGACGACTGGTCGTGGCCGAAGGGCAAGCTCGAGCCGGGCGAGGCGCTGCCGACGACGGCGGCGCGCGAGGTCGCGGAGGAGACGGGCAAGCCCGTGGTCCTCGGGATCCCGTTGCCGGGCCTGCAGTACCTGACCCCCGAGAGCCGCGTGAAGCGCGTGCACTACTGGGCGGCCCGGCGGGCGTCCCGGGCCGACGACGCGCGGGCGCTGACGGCCCGGTTCCCCGTGGAGCCGCCCTCGCCCGACGAGGTCGACCAGAAGGCGTGGCTGGACGTCGACGACGCGGCGGACCGGCTCACCCGCGACGCCGACTGCGGGCCCCTCGACGCCCTCGTGGAGGCGCACGCCCAGGGGCGGCTCGCCACCCACGCCGTCGCCATCGTGCGGCACGGGAAGGCCGTGCCCCGTGCCGCCTGGCACGGCGGGGAGCAGGACCGCCCGCTCACCCCGGTGGGCCACGCGCAGGGCGCCGCCCTCGTCCCGGTGCTCGCGTCGTACGGCGTGACGACGGTGCTCTCGAGCCGGTGGGAGCGGTGCGCCGCGACGATCGAGCCCTACGTGCGGGCCTCCCAGGCCCGGCCGGAGCTCAGCGACCAGCTCGGGGAGGCGGAGCACGAGCGCTCGCCGTCCCGCGTCGCCGCGACCGTGCGGGACCTGCTCGAGGGGGGCCGGTCGTCCGTGCTGTGCACCCACCGCCCGGTCCTGCCCACGGTGCTGGACGTGCTGGGGCAGCACTCGCGCCGGGCAGTCGCGAACGCGCTGCCCGCGCGCGACCCGTTCCTCGAGCCCGGCGACATGCTGGTGGCGCACGTCGCCACCACGGGCAAGGGCCCCCGCGTCGTCGCCGTCGAGAAGGTCACCCCGCCCGTCTACTGACCCCGGGCCTCTCGCCGGTCGAGCCCGTCGAGACCCTCGTGTGGGCTCGACAGGCTCGACCGGCGAGAGAGCCGGGTCAGGTGAGGAACGGGTGCAGGATCAGGGTGGTCAACGCCGCGACGAGCGCGGCGGCGGGGATGGTCAGCACCCACGCGACGCCGATGTTCTTCGCCACGCCCCAGCGCACGGCCGACAGCCGCCGGGTGGCGCCGACGCCCATGATCGCGGACGTGATCGTGTGCGTCGTGGAGACCGGCGCGTGCAGGATGAACGCGTTGGCGTACAGCACCAGGGCGGAGACGGACTCCGCGACGAAGCCGCGCGCCGGGTCGAGCTCGATGATGCGCCGGCCCAGCGTGCGCATGATCCGCCAGCCGCCCGAGTACGTGCCGAGCGAGATCGCGGCGGCCGCGCCGAGCTTGACCCACAGCGGGATGCCGGCGTCCGGGTCGGCCCAGCCGACCGTGAGGAGGGCCATGAAGATGACGCCCATGGTCTTCTGCGCGTCCTGCAGGCCGTGGCCGAGGGCCATGGCCGCGGCGGACGCCGTCTGCGCGAGCCGGAATCGGCGCGTCACGCGCGACGGCGCGGCGTTCCGGAAGATCCACAGGACGGCGACCATCACGGCGTAGGCACCGATGAAGCCGACGAGCGGTGAGAGCACCATCGGCAGCACGACCTTGTCGACGATCGCCTGGCCGTAGATGGGCAGCCCGGCCGCCAGGCCGGCCCCCACGAGGCCACCGATCAGCGAGTGGGTCGAGGACGAGGGGAGCCCGAACCACCACGTGATGAGGTTCCAGGCGATGGCGCCGATAAGCGCACACAGCACGACCACGAGAGCCGTGTGGTTCGAGGCGTCCTGCAGGTCGACGATCGACGTCGCGATGGTCTCCGCGACCTCCGTGCCGAGCAGCGCACCGACGAAGTTCATGACCGCCGCCATCAGCAGCGCGACACGCGGCGTCAGCGCCCGGGTCGAGACCGAGGTGGCGATCGCGTTGGCGGCGTCGTGAAAGCCGTTCGTGTAGTCGAAGCCGAACGCGATCGCGACGACGAGGACGACGAGAGCCGCCTCCACCGTCAGGACTCCTTGAGCGCGATGGTCTCGACCATGTTCGCGACCCGCTCGAAGGCGTCAGCACCCTCCTCGAGCATGTCGACGATCTCCTTGAGCTTCATCAGCAGGATCGGGTCGGTGAGCTCGTCGAAGAGCTGGGCGATGAGCTCGCGGTGCAGCTTGTCGCCCTGGTTCTCCAGGCGGTTGATCTCGATCCAGTACTCCGAGAGCTGGTCCATGGAGCGCAGCCGCGGCATCGCCTCGGCGGTGAGCTCGGCACAGCGCTGCAGCACCTGCACCTGCTCCGAGACCCGCGGCGGGAGCTCGTCGACCTTGTACAGGACGATGAGGTCGCCGGCCTCCTCCATGGCGTCCATGCAGTCGTCCAGGGCCGAGGCCAGGCCGTAGATGTCGTCCCGGTCGAACGGGGTGACGAACGTCTGGTTCAGGCGCCGCATGATCGAGTGCGTGGCGTCATCGGCGACGTGCTCGGCATCCGAGAGCCGACGGACGATCTCCTCCCGCTCCTGCCGGGACGCTCCGAGCAGCTCCGCGAGGAGGGAGGCCCCGGTCACGTTGTGCTGCGCGAGCGTCGCCAGCATGTCGAAGTAGGTGGTGTCGCGCGGTGTCAGGCGCAGGCGCACGTGACGCTCCTGGGGTTGAGGTCGTGAGACGTTACTCAGACTAGAGGTGGCCATCATGGCGCGACCAGTTGAACATGCGCTGAAAGATCACATGCCACGACCTGGGATCTGCCCTGGTGGTAAGCGACGCCGGACCGGGAGCGCCTCTCGGCGCGTGGCCGCTCGTAGCGGCTGAAGATGGAGCCCGGGGCTACCGCGGCCCGACGTCGCGCAGCCATCGTAAGCCCCCGCGTCGCCGGGTTCCGAACCTGCTGGTTGAGCTTGTCGAAACCCAGGCCCGTGGTCTCGACGGGCTCGACCGACGACTACTCCAGTGCGCCCGCGCGCCAGAGCGCGGCGCCGTGCTCCAGCTCCTCGGCCGTGCGGACCAGATCGGCCGCGCCCCGGGTCATCCGGGTGGCGCCGTCGGGGTCGGCGACCTCGCGCGCGTCGGCGTCGAAGGCGGCCCCGGTCGCGAGGATCCGGCAGAACGACCCCGCACGCTCCAGGGCGACCGCGAGGTCCCCGGCGAAGACGCCGGACAGGACGTCGTCCACGAGCGCCCGCAGGTCCTCCGGTGCGGGCGGGCGCGGCACGCCGGCGACCGCCTCGTGCACGGGCGCCGCGTCGACGCCGAGGCGGTAGCGCAGGGTCACGGTGCGGGGGTCGCGCCGCACCCACTCCCGGAGCACGTACAGCCGCCACAGCGCGCCGGGCAGCGAGGAGGGCGCGGCGTCGGACCACAGCGCGGCGACGACGTCGAGCCCTTCGCGCTCGACGAGCCGCACCAGCCGGTCGACCACCTCCGGGTCCTCCGCCGCCCGGGCCTGGTGCACGACGGCGCGGGCCGTCGTGTGCGCGACCTCGTCGCGCAGCGCGGGGTCGAGGTCGCCCGGCAGCTGCTCCGCGTCCTGCGGGTCGAGCATGGCGGGGCGGCGATGCCGGCGAGGTTCGGGTGCGTCGTTCACCCGCCCCAGTCTGCCCCCGACGCGCCGACCTGCGATGTCGGACCTAGCATCGAGAGCGAACGTCTCCTGCGCAGAATCGAGGACGATCATGACGAGCTCGGCTCCGATGTCGGCAGCGGCGCACAGCGCCCACCGCAAGGCGACGGGACTCGCCGTCGCGGCGGCCGTCGGCGGCTTCCTCTTCGGCTTCGACTCGTCGGTCATCAACGGCGCCGTCGACGCGATCCAGGGGCAGTTCGACCTGAACTCGACCGTCACGGGCCTCGTGGTCGCGATCGCCCTGCTGGGCTGCGCCCTCGGCGCCTGGGCCGGCGGCAAGCTGGCCGACCGGTGGGGCCGCACCCACGTCATGGTGCTCGGCGCGGTGCTCTTCTTCGCCTCGTCGATCCTCTCGGCGATCGCGTGGAGCCCGTGGGACCTCGCCCTCTGGCGCTTCATGGCGGGCGTGGGCATCGGCATCGCGTCCGTGATCGCCCCGGCCTACATCGCGGAGATCGCGCCCGCTGCCATGCGAGGTCGCCTCGGCTCGCTGCAGCAGCTCGCGATCACCGTCGGTATCTTCGCGGCACTGCTGTCGGACCAGATCCTCGCCACGTCGGCCGGCAGTGCGGCGAACGAGCTGTGGTTCGGCTGGGAGGCGTGGCGCTGGATGTTCCTCGTCGCCGTGGTCCCGGCGGCCGTCTACGGCTTCCTGGCGCTCGGGATGCCGGAGTCGCCACGCTACCTGGTGACGAAGGGCAAGGACGACGAGGCGCGACGAGTGCTCTCGAGCGTGCTCGGCCCGGACGAGGACGTGGGAGAGCGGATCACCGAGATCCAGCGTTCGATCCACATGGACGAGGAGAACGCCTCGCTGGGAAGCCTCCGGGGCGACCGGTTCGGCCTCAAGCCGATCGTGTGGGTCGGCATCGTGATGGCGATCTTCCAGCAGTTCGTCGGCATCAACGTGATCTTCTACTACTCCACGACGCTGTGGCAGGCAGTCGGCTTCGAGGAGTCGCAGGCGTTCCTCGTGTCGACCATCACGGCCGTCACCAACGTCGCGGTGACGTTCATCGCCATCGCGCTGATCGACAAGGTCGGTCGCCGGCCCCTGCTGCTGGTCGGCTCCGCCGGCATGGCCGTCGCCCTGGGGCTCATGGCGGTCGCCTTCACGCAGGCGACCGGCAGCGGCGAGAACGTGTCGCTCGACGGCGCCTGGGGCATCGTCGCGCTGGTGGCCGCGAACGGGTTCGTCGTGTTCTTCGGCGCAACGTGGGGTCCGCTGATGTGGGTGCTCCTGGGCGAGATGTTCCCCAACCGGATCCGCGCGGCCGCGCTCGGCGTCGGAGCAGCCGCGAACTGGATCGCCAACTTCGCCATCACGCTGACGTTCCCCCCGATGCTCTCGTCCTTCGGCCCGGCGATCCCGTACCTCATGTACGCGGTGTTCGCGGCGCTGTCGTTCTTCTTCGTGCTCAGCAAGATCCCGGAGACCAAGGGCGTGGAGCTCGAGGACATGGAGGGCGAGGCGCACCACCGCGCCTGAGCGCGCCCGCCGGGCCGCCGTCCGCCCCCTTCACCAGGACAGTTGCTTGCTGCAAGCACCAGACGTATAGTTGTGCTCTGCAAACAGTCGACCCCGTCCGCGGGCCGCACCCGCCGGGCGTCGCCCGGCCCCCACCCCCTTTCACCGAAGGCCCCCGTATGCCCATTGCCCGCACGTCAGCCCGAGAGCTCGTGCAGACACTCGAAGAGCTCTCCCGCGCCCAGCGCGAGGCCGCCACGCGAGTGGCCCGCGAGCTCGACCTCCCCCGCGCCGGCCTCGGCGCCCTCCACCTGCTCTCCCGGTGCGGTCGCGTCCAGCTCACCGACCTCGCGGCCAAGCTCCGCGTCGACGTGTCCGTGGCGAGCCGTCAGGTCAGCGCCCTCGTCGACGCCGGCCTGGTCCGTCGCACGGTGGACGACGACGACCGGCGCGCCCGCACGCTCGAGCTCACGGACGCGGGCCGGGACTTCGCGGAGGAGTCCTTCCGCAGCATCGACGACCTCATCTCCGAGGCCTTCTCCGACTGGTCGGACCAGGACTTCGCCGATGCCATCACACGGATCCGCAGCGTCGCGGCCGCCCTCACCACTACCCACGACCGCGCACAGATGTTCGAGGAGATCCCCGCCCGATGAGTCAGTCCCCCACCCCGGCGCCCGCAGCGCAGGGCGTTCTCGCCCCGGCCGCGCCGGCCATGTCCCGCCGGGAGGTGCTCGAAGCGCTCTCGGGCATCCTGCTCGGCGTCTTCGTGTCGCTGCTGGCCACCACCATCGTCTCGACCTCGCTGCCCAAGATCGTCAACGAGCTCGGCGGCTCCCAGCACTCGTACACCTGGGTCGTCACGGCCATGCTGCTGACGATGACGATCTCGACCCCGCTGTGGGGCAAGCTCGCCGACCTGACGAACCGCAAGGTCCTCATGCAGGTCGGCCTCGGCATCACGGTGATCTCCGCCGCGGCGGCGGGCCTCTCGCCGAACATCGAGACCCTCATCGGCTTCCGCGCCCTGCAGGGCATCGGCGCCGGCGGCCTCACCGCACTGGCCACGGTCCTCATGGCCGACATCATCAGTCCCCGTGAGCGCGGCAAGTACATGGGCCTCATGGGCGGTGTCATGGCCGTCGCGCAGATCGGCGGCCCGCTGCTCGGCGGCGTGCTCACCGATTCCGTCGGCTGGCGGTTCACCTTCTTCGTCGGCGTGCCCTTCGCGATTGCTGCGTTCGTCGTGCTGCAGAAGACCCTGCACCTGCCCGCCGTGGTCAAGCGCGCCGTGAAGATCGACTACGCGGGCGCCGTCCTCATCGCGGTCGCTGTCGCGCTGCTGCTGCTGTGGGTCACCTTCGCGGGCGACCAGTTCGAGTGGGCGTCGTGGCAGACCGCCGCGATGGTCGGCGGCGCCGTGGTCGCGCTGATCGTCGCGGGCTTCGTCGAGCGCGCCGCCGCCGAGCCGATCATCCCGCTGCACCTGTTCAAGAACCGCACCTTCGTGCTCGCCGTGATCGCGTCCGCCTCCGTGGGCGTCGCCATGTTCGGCACCGCGGTCTTCCTCAGCCAGTACTTCCAGCTCGCGCGCGGCAAGACGCCGACCGAGTCGGGGCTGCTCACGATCCCGATGGTGATCGGCACGATGGCCGCCGGCATCGTGCTCGGCCGGATCATCTCCAACACCGGTCGCTACAAGGCGATCATGGTGAGCGGCGCCGGTCTCCTGACCGTGTCGCTGTTCGGCCTGTCGACCATCGAGGTCGACACGAGCTTCGTGCTCATCTCGGTCTACCTGTGCGGTCTGGGCCTGTCCGTGGGCGCCCTGATGCAGAACCTGGTGCTCGCCACGCAGAACACGCTGGACGTGCACGAGATGGGCGCCGGCACCTCCGGCGTCGCGTTCTTCCGCTCCCTGGGCGGCGCCATCGGCGTCTCGGCCCTCGGTGCGGTGATGGCCGCGCAGGTCAAGACGGACCTGGTCTCCGGACTCGCGAAGCTCGGCGTCCCGGCGGACGCGCTCGCCTCCGGCTCGGGCGGTGTCCCCGACCTCTCGAAGGTGCCCGCCCCCGTGCAGGCCGTGATCGAGGGCGCGTACGCGCACGGGATCACGACGATCTTCCTGTACGCCGTGCCGATGGCCGTCATCTCCCTGATCGCGGTGCTGTTCATGAAGGAGATCCCGCTGGGTCAGCGTTCGGGCATCGAGCAGGTGCTCGACGAGGAGCAGCAGGACGAGACGCAGCCGGACGAGACGCGTCGGGACGCGGTCGTCGAGCGGGCCTGAGTCCTGTGCATCACACGGACGGGGCCGATTTCACCCGCTCTGGCCCCGTCCGGGCGCAAATCCACCCTTCGCTGCCACTCCCGTTTGCCTCGGCGAAGCCTCATGATGGGCGCATGCACGACGTAGCCGCCCAGCCCCTGCCCGACCCGGCCACCGATCCGTTCGGTGCTCTCGAGCGCGAGATCCGGGTCCTGATCCGCCGCGCCCAGTCCTCGGCCGCCCAGACGGCCCGCCGGGTGCACCCGGAGCTGGACGCGTCCGCCTACCCGTTGCTCGCACACATCGACTCCCACCCCGGGATCCGCGGGTCGGACCTCGCCTCGCACTTCGGTGTGGGGCGGGCGACCGTCTCGCGGCAGCTGAGCCGGCTCGTCGAGCTGGGTCTGGTGCACCGCGAGGTGGACCCGGAGGACACCCGCGGGCAGCGCATCACACTCACCGCCGACGGGGCAGGCCGGTTCGCCCGGGCCCGTGACAGCCGGATCGAGATGTACAAGGACGCGTTCGGCGACTGGCAGGAGTCCGATGTCGCGGAGCTCGCCACACTGCTGCACCGTTACTCGGACGACTTCGTCCGCTGGCGCGACGCGCGTTCCTGACACGTACTCGCTGGTTGAGCCTGTCGAACACGTACTCGCTGGTTGAGCCTGTCGAACACGTACTCGCTGGTTGAGCCTGTCGAAACCCAGGTCTCGACAGGCTCGACCGGCGATGTCCCGACAGGCTCGACCAGCGATGTCCCGACGGCTCAACCCACGAGCAGGCGACCTCGGAGCGTCTCGAGGGTCTCCGCCGTGCCCCCGTGCGCCAGGAACCAGCCGACCGCGCTGCCATCGTGGGCGCCCAGATGGTCGAGCACCGCCTCGATCGCCCAGCCTGGGGCGGTCACGAGCTCGGGCGGCAGCGCGGCGAGGACGTGCGCGCCGGGCACGGCGAACTTCGCCGTCGCTGCCGCCCGCACGACCACCTGCGCCATGTGCGGCCCGGTCCGCTCGTAGTCGGCGACGATCGCTGCCCGGTCGACCCCCAGCAGCGACAGGACCAGCGCGACCGCGACACCCGTCCGGTCCTTGCCGGCCGTGCAGTGCACAAGCACCGGCGCCTCGCCCGTGGCGATCAGGCGCACGACCTCGACCAGGTGGCCCGCGCCGGGCTCGTCGAGCATCTGCAGGTACAGCGCCCCGAGGCCGGGGACGGCGGCGGGTGCTCCGGCGCTCGCCATCGCCGTGCCGTCGAGCATGGGCAGAGTCACGACACGGGCATCCGCAGCGAACGGGTGTGCCTCCCCGCTCTCCCCCGGGTCGCGCAGGTCGAGCACGGTGCGCGGGGGCCAAGCGATGTCGTCAGGTTCCCGGTCGCCCGAGCGCGGGGCGTCGGAGCGCAGCAGCACTCCGGCCCGCAGCCCGGGCGTCGAGGACGCGACGTCGCGCAGGTTGACGAGATGATCGGGGACGGGCCGCGTGGTGGCGGCCAGGATCTCGGTCACCGCGTCGGGCAGGGGGTCGGGTGCTGAGTCGGGCACCCGACGACCCTAGCCCGGTCAGCCCTCGACGGGCTCGAACGTCAGGCTGAGCGAGTTCATGCAGAACCGGTCTCCGGTGGGCGTCTGCGGCGCGTCGTCGAAGACGTGCCCCAGGTGCGAACCGCAGCGGGCGCACCGCACCTCGGTGCGGTCCATCCCGTGCGTCCGGTCCTCCAGCAGCTCGACTGCCTCGCCGGCCAGCGGCGTGTAGAACGACGGCCAGCCGCAGTGCGAGTCGAACTTGGTCTCGCTGCGGAACAGCTCGTGACCGCACGCGCGACAGCGGTAGACGCCGACGCGCTTCTCGTCGAGCAGCTCACCGGTCCAGGGCCGCTCCGTGCCCGCCTGGCGCAGCACGGCGAACTCCTGCGGGGAGAGCTCCACCTGCCACTGGTCGTCGGGCTTCCTCACTTCGTAGGTCATCCGTCACCTCCGTGAAACACAACCCAGTTCCGGTCGCGGCTGTTCCGGGTCACCGGGCGGGCGGGTCGCCGCCCGCCCGGTCCAGGGGTCAGGCTGCGGCCGGGCCGTGACCGCGACCGCCGCGACCGCGCCGACGGCGCGCCGGCGCGGCGGTGCCGTCCGCGCGGACGGTGCGGTGGGCCTGCTCGCCGTACGACGGGCCGGCCTGGCCCACGGTGCGGCCACGCTGGCTCTGGCCCTGCTGGCCCTGACGCTGGCCCTGACGACCGCCCTGGCCGCCCTGAGGGGACCGGGGGGTGCCCTTCTGGCGCGGAGCCGGCGGGGCGACGGGAGCGGGCGGCGTGACGTACGGCGCGACCTCGCCCACGAGGGCGGACACGACGGCGTCGCCGGCCACGACCTGCTGCGGGCGGGCGGAGATCTTCGCCTTGCGGGTCAGGTCACGCACGTCGCCGCGCTCCTCCGGGAGCATCACGGTCACGACGTCGCCGCCCGAGCCGGCACGGGCCGTACGGCCCGAGCGGTGCAGGTACGCCTTGTGCTCGGCGGGCGGGTCCACGTGCACCACGAGCTCGACGTCGTCCACGTGGATGCCACGGGCCGCGATGTCGGTGGCCACGAGCACCCTGACGGCGCCGGACGAGAAGGCCGCGAGGTTGCGCTCGCGCGCGCCCTGGCCGAGGTTGCCGTGCAGGTCGACGGCGGGCACGCCCGCACCGGTGAGCTGCTTGGCGAGCTTCTTCGCCTGGTGCTTGGTCCGCATGAACAGCACGCGTCGGCCCGTCCCGGAGGCGAGCTGGTGCACGACGTTCTTCTTCGCGTCGGCGTCGGCCACCGCGAGGATGTGGTGCGTCATCTGGGGCGGCGGGGCCGCCGCGTCGTCGACCGAGTGCGTCACCGGGTTCTTGAGGTAGCGCTTGACCAGGACGTCGACGCCGTTGTCCAGCGTCGCGGAGAACAGCAGGCGCTGCCCCTCGCGCGGGGTGCGGTCCATGATCCGCTTCACGCCGGGCAGGAAGCCGAGGTCGGCCATGTGGTCGGCCTCGTCGAGCACGGTGATCTCGACGTCGTCGAGCGTGAGGTGCTTCTGGCTGAGGAGGTCCTCGAGCCGGCCCGGGCAGGCGATGAGCACGTCGACGCCCGCGTTCAGCGCGGTCACCTGGCGGGACTGGGCGACGCCGCCGAAGACGGTCGTCGTGACGAGCCCGAGGGTCTTCGCCAGCGGCTCCATGACGGCGTTGATCTGGTTGGCCAGCTCGCGCGTCGGGCACAGCACGAGCGCGCGGGGGCGGGCGGCGCGGCGGCGCGGCCGGCCGGCGGCGGCGGCCTGGGCGGCCGAGGTCGCGAGCCGGGTCACGACCGGCAGCGAGAACGCGAGGGTCTTGCCGGAGCCCGTGCGGCCGCGGCCGAGCACGTCGGTGCCGGCGAGCGTGTCCAAGAGGGACGCCGTCTGGATGGGGAACGGGGCAGTGATGCCCTGGCCCGTGAGCTCACGGACGACAGGGGTGGGCAGGCCGAAATCGGCAAAGGTAGTCAAGAAAGAGGGCCTCTCGGGCTGGGACGTCAGAGACGTCGAAGGTCGGGGTCCGCCGCACGCAATCCGGGGGGATCTCCACGACGTGGGGCGCGCGGACGCGCGGCCACCTCAAGCATTGTCGCACGTCCGGCGGCGTCACCCCCAAGCCCGCACGCGAGTCGTGCGTCACCCTGACGCGCGGCGGGCGCCTCGGCCGGCTCTCAGGTCGTCGTGGTGGAATGTCCGCCGTGGACGACTTCCTCGCGACCGCCGGCGACGTGCTGACGCAGATCTGGACGGCCGCCACGACCCCCGTGCCGCCCCCGCCGCAGGCGGTGGTGCTGGCCGTCGGCCTGGCCGCCCTCGCCGTCGTGCTCGCGACCCCGGTGTGGCGGGTGGCCCGCCACCTCGTGACCATCGCGCACGAGGGCGCCCACGCGGTGGCGGCCATGCTCACCGGGCGGCGGCTCGACGGGATCCGCCTGCACTCGGACACCTCCGGCCTCACGGTCTCCGCCGGGCGCCCCCGCGGCTTCGGCATGATCGTGACGGCGTTCGCGGGCTACGTCGGGCCGGGGCTCACCGGCCTCGGTGCGGCCTGGCTGCTGCGCCACGGGTACGCCGTGGGCCTGCTGTGGCTGCTGGTGGTGCTGCTCACCCTGCTGCTGCTCAAGATCCGCAACTGGTTCGGCCTGTGGTCCATCCTGGTGAGCGGCGCCGCCCTGGTGGCGGTCTCGTGGTGGCTGGACCCGGCCACCCAGTCGGCGGTCGCCTACGCCGTGACGTGGTTCCTGCTGTTCGGGTCGGTGCGGCCGGTCCTCGAGCTGCAGGCCCAGCGGACCCGGGGCCGGGCCAGACGGTCCGACGCCGACCAGCTCGGGGCTCTGACGCACACCACCGGGATCCTGTGGGTGGTGGTCTTCCTGCTGGTCACCGTCGGCTGCCTGGTCCTCGGGGCGGGCTGGATCGTGGGGCCCGCGACGGCCGGGGCCTGAGCGCGCGCCGTCGGACGACGCGGGTCGTCGCGCGTCAGAGCCGCGCGTACCGGGCCCGGGCGAACGAGTACGCGCCGTAGGCGGCGATTCCGACTCCGGTGACCACGAGCAGCACCGTGCCG
Organism: Isoptericola sp. Y581; assembly: GCF_059445475.1. NCBI lineage: Bacteria > Bacillati > Actinomycetota > Actinomycetes > Micrococcales > Promicromonosporaceae > Isoptericola > Isoptericola sp. Y581. The sequence continues at coordinate 170,152 of NZ_JCAIUK010000005.1, forward strand.
TACGGCTGGTCGCGGATGGTGCGCAGGGCGTCGTCCAGGCCGCCGGCCTTCTCGGCGTCGGACGTCCACGCCGCGGCGACGAAGAGCCCGCCGAGCACCCCGAGCGCGACCCCCTTGGCCACGTAGCCCACCTGGCCGAGGGGCACGACGGCGGTCCCCACGGCCGCGCCGCCCGTGCCCCACAGGTCCTCGAGGAACTTCTTGCGCCATCCCTTGACGACGTGGAACACGCCCACGCCGACGACGACGAGGCCCACCGCCGCCACGAGCCAGCGCCCGGCCGGAGCCTTCATGAGCTCGGCAGTCAGCCCCTCCTGCTGGCCGCTGCCACCACCCGAGCCGCCCTGCGCGTAGCGAACGGCCGCACCGGCCAGCACGGCGTACAGGAGGGTCTTCGCCGCTGCCTTGCCCCGGGCCGCCAGCTGCTTCGCCGCGTCGGCTCCCGGCACGCCGAGGAGCGCCTCGACGAGCTGCCAGAGGGCCAGGGCACCGAAGCCGACGGTGACGGCCCAGAGCAGCAGCGCGCCACCCGGGGCGCTCGCCAGCTGGTGGAACACGCCGTCCTGGTCGGCGCTCCCCCCGGGCGGCGACCCGAAGGCGAGGCGGACGGCGAGGTATCCGAGCAGCAGGTGCACGAGGCCGGACGCGGCGTAGCCCGACCGGGCGAGCATCTGCAGCGCGGTGCTGCGGCGGGCGCGCCGGGCGGCATGCTCGGCAGTACGAGCGGGGGCGGACGACACGGGTGGCCTCCCAGGCGGATGGACGGCCCGCGGCACGGGCACCGGGTCACCGTCGACCCCGGGCCGGAGCCGGGGGCCCTTGAGTATGGCGGAGAATGCCGTCGCCCGGGAACGAGCGACGGTCGGCCGCGGGACGATTCCCGCGACCGGCCGTCGTGTACGCCGGGGACCTTCTACAGCGTGCTCACCCCTGCGGCGTGAGCACGAAGCCCGGGCCCTGCGCCGCCGGGTCGGTGTCGAGCGTCAGGGTGTCGAGCGCAGGGGCTGCCTGCGCCTCGACGAAGACGTGGGTCTCACTCTCCTCGTCGACCACCTGGTCGTCGGGCTGGGGCGCCGGGACGAGCGCGAGCTCGAAGTTGCCGGGCTGGCCGGCGGACTGCGCGATCCGCAGCCCACCCTCGTCGGGTACCCCGGCCTCCTGCGCGAGATCCTGGACGGCGGTGCGGGCGTTGTCGGTCACGGTGAGCATGGACGCTCCTCTCGTCGGTCCTTGCGAACCTGTCCACCGAAACAGGAACGGGGGGCGAAACGCAACGCTGAGACGCGATCGGGACGATATCTCCCGGTAGGTGAGACCCCGCGTGACAGCCGCGTCGTCACGCGGATAGGTTGCCCCCGTGACCGGATCGTGACCTCGCGGGTGCCGGGTGAGCAACGCCGGGCCGGACGCGGGCGGGTCCCCACGTGCTCCCGCGTACGCTGTCCGCAGCCACCGACCGCCCCTTCCGGCGGACGGCGGCGGGCCTCTAGCTCAATTGGCAGAGCAGCGGACTTTTAATCCGCGGGTTCCGGGTTCGATCCCCGGGGGGCCCACCCCCGCGGCGCCACGTCGCCGCACCTCACCAGCGCATCACCGACGCGGCGCCGTCCAGGCCGCCACCACGGCCGCGAGGCCGGGCAGCCCCGGCAACAGCAGCGTCAGGCCGAGCCACAGCGGCACGACGAGGTCGTACTCGCCGCCGCTCAGGGAGGCGCACCAGCCCAGCACGCCGATGCCGACGACGAAGAGCGTCGTGACCGTGCCGCGCACCCGCCGGCCGCGGCGCACCGCGCGCAGCGCGAACAGCCAGGCGCCGACGCCCAGGACGGCGACCCCGACGAGGGCACCGATGATCGCGCCGCGGTCCAGCGAGACGTCGGCGCCGCTCCACTGCGGGTAGGCGGCGCGCACGCCGGCCTCGACGGTGCCCAACACCCAGAGGTCCAGCAGCGGGAGCATCAGGCAGGCGACCTGCAGCGCGAGCCCGACCTGCAGGGCCTGGGTCACGAGCGTCCAGCGCCCGCCATCGGTGACGACCGGTGCGGCCGTACGGGTCTCGGTCATGAGGATCCCTCCTGTCTTACGATGTAAGAGAACTCTTCTGACGGTAGCCTTACGGCGTAAGACAAGCAAGAGATACCCGGGGGTGACCGTGACGGACCAGCGCGCGCAGGGCAGGCATGCCGGCCTGACGAGGGACGACGTCGTGCGGGCGGCCGCCCGCCTCGCCGACCGGGACGGGGCCGCGGCGCTGTCGATGCGCAAGGTCGCGCGAGAGCTGGGCGTCGAGGCCATGACGCTCTACCACTACGTGCCGAGCAAGCAGGCCCTCGAGGACGCCGTCGTCGAGCACGTGGTGTCCACGCTGGTGCGCGCGCCCGACCCGACGGCGCCGTGGGCGCAGGTCGTCTCCGACTTCGCGCAGGAGCTGCACCACACACTCCTCGACCACCCCGGTGCGGTCCCCCTCTTCGCCACCCGCCCCGCCGTGACCGAGCGCAACATGGCCGAGCTCGACGAGCTGCTCCGCATCCTGCACGACGCCGGGTTTGCGCCGCGCACCGCGCTGCTCATGGTGTACGCGGTCGCCGGAGCGGTGATCGTGCAGCACCTCGCGCCGACCTCGTCCGGCCTCGCCCCCGACGAGCTGCTCGCACGAACCTCCACCGGCTCCGACGTCCTCGCCGCGGCCTTCGCCGAGGGCCCGGTCACCGCCGACGCCCGGCTCGAGTTCACGGTGACCGCCCTCGTCGCCGGCTTCGAGGCCCTGCGGGACGGGACCGCCGGCTGACACCCCAGCCGCCGCCCTACCGGCATCCCGACCGGCATCCCGACCGGCAGCCCGACCGGTCCGCGTGCAACGATGCTCGGTGCGCCGTGGCCCGCCGCGTGCGCACCTGCCCGCCGGCCGCCGGCCCGGACGCCGGCCAGAACGGAGAGTGACGTGCCCACGATCCCCGCGCCGACCCGGGACGCGCGAGCCCACGGGCGCCACCGTCCCGTCGTCATCGCCCACCGCGGGGCGTCCGCGGACGCCCCGCAGAACACGCTCGCCGCGTTCGACGCGGCCGGACGCGCGGGCGCCGGCCTGCTCGAGATCGACGTGCACCTCAGCGCCGACGGCGTCCCCGTGGTGATCCACGACGGCACGGTGGACGCCACGACCGACGGGTCGGGCGCGGTCGGCGGGCTCACCACCCACCAACTGCGGTCCCTCGACGCAGGCTCCTGGTTCTCCCCGGAGTTCGCCGGGCAGCGCATCCCCACGCTCGCCGAGGTGCTCGACCTGATCGCGGCCCGCCCCGGGCTGGACGTGCTGTGCGAGTACAAGGGCGCCTGGTCGCCCGAGGACGTCGCCGTGACGATGCGCGTGGTGGCGGACGCCGGCCTCGAGGACCGCCTCCTGGTGCAGGGCTTCGACCCGACGACGGTCGCCGCGCTGCGCGACGTCGCGCCGCAGGTGCCGCGCTCCCTGCTGGTCGAGAACCCCCGCGACGACCTGGCCGACCTTCTCGCCCGGCTCGACGCGGCGGCGGTCAGCCCGTCCGCCGCGATGATCGCCGCCGACCCGGCGCTCGTGCCGGCCAGCCACAACGCAGGGCTCCAGGTCTTCGGGTGGACGGCGAACGACGAGCCCACCTGGGAGCTTCTGGCGGGCGCCGGGGTCGACGGGATCATCACCGACCGCCCCGCGGAGCTCCGGGCCTGGCTCGACGGCGCCGTCGGCTAGCTCTTCTCGACGTCGTGCGTCTCTTCGCGCTCGGCGTCCCGATGGTCGTCCGGGTCATCCTCGTCGTTGTCGTCCTCGTCGTTGTCGTCCTCGTCGCCGAGCTGCAGCAGCGCCGTGTGCTCGCGCTCGTCGATGACGTCCTGGCCCGGGCCTTGGAAGTACGTGGACCGCTCCTCCGCGTCGGCGCTCCCGCTGTAGAGCGCCGACCGCGCCGCGGAGCTCACCTCGTCCTCAGCGACGGGCAGGATCACGGTCGCGTCGGCGTCGTCCCGGACGGTGGTCGGCAGAGCAATGGTGCGGTCCTGGCTGCCCGCCGGCGGCGCGGGCCGCACGCTGGACCGGGCCGGAGCCGGCAGGACGCGGCGTCGCACGGGGGCGCGGGCCGGGACGACGGCGGGCGCGGCCATGGCCGTACCTGCGCCCTCGGCGCCGCCCTCGTCGGGCTCGGCATCGTCCGCCGCCCCCGCGTCGCCGACCGGCCGCGGCCCGTCGACACCCGTCTCGTACCGCGTGCGGGGCAGCGCCTCGGGCGCCTCGCGCTGCACCCACTCGACGAGTCCCTCGCGCACGAAGCAGCGCAGGTCCCAGAGCGTCGGCGCGTCGGCGGCGCTCACCAGCGCGCGCATCCGCACCGCCCCGCCGACGGCGTCGGTCACCTGGAGCACCCCCGTGCGGTGGTCCCACAGCGGCGTCGCGGCGAGCAGGCGGTCGAGCTCGGCGCGCACCGCCGTCATCGGCACCTGGAAGTCCAGGTCGATCTCGACCGTGCCGAGCAGGTCCGCCGCGCGCCGCGTCCAGTTCTCGAAGGGGGTGGTCGTGAAGTAGGTGCACGGCAGGATCAGCCGCCGGTCGTCCCAGGCGTGCACGACGACGTAGGTGAGCGTGATCTCCTCGATGCGCCCGAACTCGCCGTCGAGCACCACCACCACGTCGTCCACGCGGATCGCGTCCGTGAACGCGATCTGCATGCCGGCGAACGCGTTGGCCAGCGATGACTGGGCTGCGACGCCGAGCACGATCGACAGCAGGCCGGCCGATGCGAGGATGCTGGCGCCCGCCGCCTGCATGGTCGGGAACGTCAGGAACACGGCGGCGATCGCGCAGACCACGAGCACCGCGACCGTGACACGCCGCACCAGGTTCACCTGCGTGCGCACCCGCCGTGCGTGGCGGTCGTTCGCGTGCTCGCCGGAGAACCGGGCCAGCGTGCGGTCCTCGACGACGAACGCGACCGCCCCGACCAGCCACGCCACCGAGAGGATCGTGGCGATCAGCAGCGCATGGCTGACGGCGTCGAACCACGGCTCCCCCTGGTCGGCCGTGAGGTGCACGGCGATCCAGACCGCCACCACCATGAGCACCACCCGCATGGGGCGACGCATCCGCAGCCCCATGTCGCGCACCAGCGGGTTGCGACGCCCGAGGCGCCGGATGAGGACGGACGCCACGGTGGCGAGCACGTACGCGACGACGAGGGCCCCGACCGCCCAGGCGAGCGTCACCGCCAGGCTGGCGGTCGCCTCTGCCGTCTCCTCGAGCCCGGACTGGTCGTCGGTGCGGAGCATGCGTCCAGACTAGGGAGGACCGGCCGGGACGGCCTCGCGGGCGGCCGCACGTGCTGCCTCACGTGCAGTCAGGACGTCAGCCGCGCAGCCAGCCGGAGAGCCTCCTCCACGCATCCTGAGGTGCGCCGAGGCCCGTCGTGGCGACGATCACTCCCGCGGGAGGACGCGTCCCAGCATCCGGATCGCGCGGGACGCACGGTGCGCAATCGCCCCGGGATGTCCCGGTCTTCACATCGCGTCCCCGCGGTCCGCACGGGACTTCTGTTGATTGGTCAACCAAATCGTCCGGGGCACCCGTCGGCCACCCCGACGATGGAATGAGCCCCCCTACCCAAGGACCTTTGACTTGACTCAGCACGACCTGCCGACCGTTTCGCTCGCCCCGGCGTCGCCCCCCAGGCGCCGCGACATCCACTGCCCCGACCGTACCGAGCAGTGCACCGACCGTCACGCCGGTCGCGCACGACGGACCGGCCGCGACGCGCAGCAGCGCACCCGCCGCCGTTCCTTGCGGTCCGGCGTGCCGGTCGCGCTCATCGTGATGGCCCTGACGACCGGCGTCGCGACGGGACTGGCCCCGGCGTCCGGCGCGACCCGCACGGAGGCGACCACGCCTGCGGCGAGCTCGGACGGCACCATCGCCGCCGCGAGCGCCTTCGGCACGACGACCCCGGCCGCCAAGGCGATGGCGAGCGCCTCCCTCATCGGCGCGGCGTCGGCGGCCGCGGGCGCCGTCGGCTCCACCGCCTCCGGCACCGGGAGCGAGGCTGCCGCCGCCGACGCGACCGCCGCCGCCACGTCCGCCGACGAGGCCGTGGCGTCCGCGCAAGTCGTCCTGGCCCGCGCCGAGCAGGTGACCACCGAGTCCCGTGCGGTGCCCGCCGACAACCGCATGGCGGTGGCGAAGAGCGCCGCGGAGCTCAAGGAGCTCGTCGTCGAGCGATCCGGCGACACCGCGTCCCGCGCGGGCGAGCGCACCGCCCTGACCGAGCGCGGCGGCGCCGCGGACGCGCCCGGCATCACCGACGCGACCACGTCGCTCACCACGCTGCTCGACAAGGCCGAGACCAGCGCGGTCAGCATCAAGCCCGCACCGGCGACCCCCGGCGAGATCCTGCACGTGCAGGGGGCCGAGGCCCGCAAGGCCGCGGCGGCGCTCGCGAAGCACGCGACCGACACCGACGCCCACGACAACGGGCGGATCCCGTCGGGCGACCTGTGCGAGGTGTCGTTCGCCTCGGGCGAGACGCTGCGTTGCGACGCCGCCGATCAGCTCAAGCGGCTCGACATCGCATACCGCGCACGCTTCGGCAAGCACCTCAGCATCCGCGACTCCTACCGCTCGTACGACTCACAGGTCGCCACCAAGGCCTCCCGCGGCTACTTCGCCGCGGTGCCCGGCTACTCCAACCACGGCTGGGCCGTGGCCCTCGACATCAACGGTGGCGTGGAGAAGTACGAGTCCGCCCAGCACGAGTGGCTCGTCGCCCACGCCGCCGGCTTCGGCTGGGAGAACCCCGACTGGGCCAAGGCCGACGGGCGCAAGCCGGAGGCGTGGCACTGGGAGTACAGCCCGCTCGGCTGACGCCACCACGTCGACGCAACCCGGTGGTCGAGCCTGTCGAGACCCAGGGTTTCGACAAGCTCGACCAGCGAACTTGCTCAGGCCCAGCCGAGCTCGTGCAGCCGGTCGTCGTCGATGCCGAAGTGGTGCGCGATCTCGTGCACCACGGTGATCGCGACCTCCTCGACCACGTCGTCCCGCGTGTCGCAGATGGCGAGGGTGGGGTTGCGGAAGACGGTGATCCGGTCGGGCAGCGAGCCGGCGGCCCAGTGCAGGTCCCGTTCGGTGAGCGGGACGCCCTCGTACAGCCCGAGGAGCTCGGGGTCGTCGGCCGGGGCGTCGTCCTCGACGAGGACGACGACGTTGTCCATCATCGCCGCCAGCTCGGCCGGCACCTGGTCGAGGCCGTCCCGGACGGCGTCCTCGAACTCCTCGCGCGTCATCTCCACCACGGGACCCATCCTCGCCCACCCCGGCTACCGCGCCCGCCCCGGTGCGCCCCGCCGTCGGTCACGGACCGGGCGCGACGGCTGGGTATGCTTGCTCGGTCCAGCCCCCATCGTCTAGCGGCCTAGGACCCCGCCCTTTCACGGCGGTAGCACGGGTTCGAATCCCGTTGGGGGTACGTCTGCGAGTCGGCGAGTGCCGTCGGCCCGCGACCTGAGGCCGTTCTTCCTGGTCAGGATTCGATTTCAAGATCCCCTCGACCATGGGGTACGCTTCTTCTCGGCTCGAAACGAGCTTCCTGGTGAGGGTTTTTCTCCCCCACCATGGCCCTGTAGCGCAGTTGGTTAGCGCGCCGCCCTGTCACGGCGGAGGTCGCGGGTTCAAGTCCCGTCAGGGTCGCGCATGATGCGCCCGGTTCGTCGGCAACGGCGCCCGGGCGTTCGTGTCACGGCTCTGTAGCTCAGTTGGTAGAGCGTTCGACTGAAAATCGAAAGGTCACCGGATCGACGCCGGTCGGAGCCACCACCGAAACCCTCGTGCCCCAGGCCCGGGGGTTTCGTCGTTCCCGGCCCTCTTTTGACCGTCCCGGGCCCACTTCGGACGTCCCTGGCCGGGCCGGACGCCGTAGGAATTGCCTGGACCAGCAGGTACCGGTTGAGTGGGACCGCACGCACGATCGAAAAGACGGGGATCGGAGCAGCCGATGACGGACTGGGACGACGGACGGACTCCACCGCCCACCGAGCAGCCGCCCACCACGGGGCGCCTCATGGAGCAGTTGTCGGAACAGGCCACGCGGCTCGTCCGCGCCGAGCTCACGCTCGCGAAGGCCGAGGCCACGGAGAAGGCGAAGCGGTCCGGCATCGGGATCGGCCTCATCACGGCGGCGGTCGTCATCCTGCTCTACGCGGTGGGCGTGCTGATCTGGGCCGGGATCATCGGCCTCGCCGAGGCGTGGCCGTTGTGGTTGTCGGCCCTCGTCGTCGGCGTCGCCATGCTGCTCGTGGCAGCGCTGGCCGCCGCCATCGCCGTCAGGCAGCTCAAGAAGGCGGCGCGCCGGCCCGAGACGATCGACCGGGTCAAGGACGACGTGGAGACGATCAAGAAGGGGGTGCGCCGGTGACCGAGCCCACGACGCCGCAGAACGGGGTCCCAGCACCGACCGAGCGGGAGCTCAAGGACGAGGTAGCACGTTCCCGCGCGGAGCTGGGAGCGACCCTCGACCAGCTCACCACCCGACTGTCGCCGTCGTACCAGGCGAACCAGTTCGTACGGGCGACCAAGGAGGCCGCGTCCGATGCCGGCACCTTCGTGACCGGTGGCGGCCTGCCGGCCGCCGAACCGCGTCGCCGGCTCAACGCCCAGGTGCTCCTCGGCGTGGCCGCGGCAGGTCTCGCCCTGGTCGTGATCGTCGTCGTCCGCGCCCGCCGCCGCTGACCGGCCCCGGTCGACAGCGGGGGCCGGCTACTTGTCCGGCGTCGCCTCCTCGGAGGCGGCGCCGAGCAGCGCGCGCACCTCCGACTCCTTGTAGCGACGGTGCCCACCGAGGGTGCGGATCGACGAGAGCTTCCCCGCCTTCGCCCAGCGCGTCACTGTCTTCGGGTCGACCCGAAAGAGGCTGGCCACCTCGGCAGGCGTCAGCAGAACCTCGGACTCTCCGTGGAGCGACATCCCCTGCACCTCCTGGTGCGCGACCGGCCCGGGCGGCGCCCAGAGTGCTACACGGTCTCGCTCATCCATTGTGGGCAGAAAGCGGGATTGAGGCGACTTGGGAGAGGATGAAATCGTCCGGATCCTGTCCTGATGGCCGAGACGTCCCGTACGTCCGTTCTGCCCGGTCCACGTCGCCGCGCCGCCCGATCGGGCCGCTGCACCGCCGGTCGCGCCGTGACCTGCGACACGATCACACCGCCCGTCCGCGCTCCGACGTCCTCGGTTGCGACCGGCACACCCTGCGGAGTGGAGGGAATGGCGCGCGAGCATGTACCGTTGGCATCTGAACAGACTACTTACGCACGGGGCCGCCGTCTGGGACGTCGCCTGCCCCGCTCCTACGTTGAGGGGGTCTCAGCCATGGGCCGCGGCCGTCAGAAGGCAAAGCAGACTAAGGTCGCTCGCGAGCTGAAGTACTTCAGCCCCGAGACGAACTACCACGCGCTCGAGCAAGAGCTCAAGGGCAGCGAGGGTGGTCGAACGGACGTCGCGACGGAGGATCGACACCTCTCCGCCGAGGACAGTGAGTACGACAATCAATACACGGGGTGGAACGACGACCGCTGACGCGGTCGGGCTGAGTTCTCGCACCATGCAGAAAGGGCCGGACGGCAGTCGCCGTCCGGCCCTTTCGTGCGCTCGTCAGCGGTAGTCGCCGGTCATCCGCACGGCGCCGCCGTGCACGCCCTTGGTGCCGGCCACCAGGTCCTCGGCCGACCCGGCCGGGTCCAGGTCCGCCACGGACCCCAGCACCCACGCCGGGACGCCGCGGGCCGCGAGGGTCGCCAGGGCGGCATCCACGCCGTCGGCCCCGACCACGGCCACCATGCCGACGCCCAGGTTGAGGGTGTTCTCGAGGTCGCGGCGCGGCACCGACCCGAGCTCGCGCACGGTGCGGAACACGGCGGGCACCTCCCACGACCCGCGGTCCACGGTCGCGACCGTGCCCTCGGGGAGCACGCGCGCCAGGTTCGCGGCAAGCCCGCCACCGGTGACGTGCGTGAACGCGTGCACCTGGGCGGCCTGGTTCTCGGCGAGCGCGAGCACGTCGCGCGCGTACACGCGGGTCGGCTCCAGCAGCTCCTCCCCCAGGGTGCGGCCGAACTCCTCCACGTTCCGGTCCAGCGCCCAGCCGGCGTGCTTCACGACGGCGCGCACCAGCGAGTAGCCGTTGGAGTGCAGGCCGCTCGAGCCCATCGCGACCAGCACGTCGCCGGCCCGCACCCGCTCCGGGCCCAGGACGGCGTCCGCCTCCACGATGCCTGTGGCCGCGCCCGCGACGTCGTACTCGTCCGGCTCGAGCAGGCCGGGGTGCTCGGCGGTCTCGCCCCCGACGAGGGCGGTGCCCGCCACCTCGCACGCCTGGGCGATGCCGCGCACGATGTCGGCCACCCGCTCGGGCACGACCTTGCCCGTGGCGATGTAGTCCGTCATGAACAGCGGCTCGGCGCCCACCACGACGATGTCGTCCACGACCATGCCGACGAGGTCGAAGCCGATCGTGTCGTGCTTGTCGAGCGCCTGGGCGATCGCGACCTTGGTGCCGACGCCGTCGGTCGACGTCGCGAGGAGCGGACGGCGGTACTCGCGGATCGCGGACAGGTCGAACATGCCGGCGAACCCGCCGACACCCCCCAGCACGGCGGGGCCGTGGGTACGGCGTACCGCGTCCTTCATCAGCTCAACGGCCTTGTCGCCGGCCTCGGTGTCGACGCCGGCCGCGGCGTAGGTCAGGGGTTCGTTGGTCACGTTGGCTCCCAGGCCGGTGGTCGATCTCGTCGAAACCACCATCGGTCGTCGGTCGGTGGTCTCGACACGTTCGACCACCGGGATCTGATCAGGGGTGGTCGAGGGCGGTCGACGCTCCGGCGCCGACGGAGACCTGGGCGAGGCCGTCCTCCGGGGCGCCGAGCGGCAGCTCGGCCTGCTCGAGCAGGTGCTTGCCGAGCTGGTCCGCGGTGGGCAGCTCGATCGGGTACTTGCCGGTGAAGCAGGCCGCGCAGAGCTGCGAGGCCGGCTGTTCGGTCGCGGAGATCATGCCCTCGACCGAGATGTAGCCGAGCGAGTCGGCCCCCAGGGTCTGCCCGATCTCGTCGGGCGAGAGGCCGTTGGCGATGAGCTCGGCCCGCGAGGCGAAGTCGATGCCGTAGAAGCACGGCCACCTGACCGGCGGGGACGAGATCCGCACGTGCACCTCGGCCGCACCCGCCTCGCGCAGCATCCGGACCAGGGCGCGCTGGGTGTTGCCGCGCACGATCGAGTCGTCGACCACCACGAGCCGCTTGCCGCGGATGACTTCCTTGAGCGGGTTCAGCTTGAGCCGGATGCCGAGCTGGCGCAGGGTGTCCGACGGCTGGATGAAGGTGCGGCCCACGTAGGCGTTCTTCGTCAGGCCCTGCCCGAACGGGATGCCGGACTCCGCGGCGTAGCCCACGGCCGCCGGGGTGCCCGATTCCGGTGTCGGGATGACCAGGTCCGCGTCGACCGGGTGCTCTCGGGCCAGCGTGCGACCCATCTCGACGCGCGACGCGTGCACGGAGCGACCGTTGATCGTGTTGTCCGGGCGGGCGAGGTACACGTACTCGAAGACGCAGCCCGCACGCTCCGGCTCGGCGAACCGGTCGGAGTGCAGGCCGTCGGCGTCGATCGTGATGAGCTCGCCCGGCTCGACCTCGCGCACGTACGACGCGCCGACGATGTCGAGCGCCGGCGTCTCGGAGGCGACGACCCAGCCGCGATCCAGCCGGCCGAGGACGAGCGGGCGCACGCCCTGCGGGTCGCGCGCCGCGTACAGCGTGCTCTCGTCCATGAAGACGAGCGAGAAGGCGCCGCGCAGCTGCGGCAGCACCTCGAGCGCCGTCTGGGCGAGGGTGTGGTCGGCATCGCCGGCGAGCAGGGCCGTGATGAGCGCCGTGTCCGTGGTGTTGCCGCGCGCGAGCTCGCCGCGGCGCTGCGCGCCGTAGCGCTCGGCCACGAGGTTGACCAGCTCGGCGGAGTTGGTGAGGTTGCCGTTGTGCCCGAGGGCGACCGTGCCGCCCGCCGTCGCACCGAGGGTCGGCTGAGCGTTCTCCCAGGTGACCCCGCCGGTCGTCGAGTAGCGGCAGTGGCCGACGGCGAGGTGTCCGGTCAGCGCGTCGAGCGCGGTCTCGTCGAAGACCTGGGACACGAGCCCCATGTCCTTGTAGACGAGGATCTGCTCGCCGTTGCTGGTCGCGATGCCGGCGGACTCCTGGCCGCGGTGCTGCAGCGAGTACAGGCCGAAGTAGGCGAGCTTGGCGACCTCCTCGCCGGGGGCCCAGACCCCGAAGACGCCGCATGCGTCCTGTGGGCCCTTCTCGCCGGGCATGAGGTCATGGTTCAGGCGGCCGTCAGGGCGCAAGGGCATGGCCCGAGTATCCCACAGGCCCCCGGTCTGACGACCTGCGCCGACGGGTCAGCGGCGACGCAGGCTGCGTCGGTCCGCGATCACCGCGAGCAGGCCAGCGACACCGAGGCCGAGCGCGATCCCGCCGAGCACCGTCGCGCCCACGTAGACACCGGGCTTCATCAGGGTCTCGGCGGAGTCGGTGGCGGCGATGAGCCACGTGGAGAAGATCAGCCCGGCGACGGCGCCGACCAGCGCACCCACCCACAGGAAGACCGGGTACTTCGGAGCGCGGCGGATCCGGTCCGGGTCCACGAGCAGCGTCACGTCCTGGGGCTCGTCCTCGCGCTCGTCGTCCGCCTGCGCCCCGTCGGCCGGCGCATCGGCCTGCGGCGCATCGGTCTGCGGCGCCGGGTCCTGCGGCTGCTCGGTCCGGGCGTCGTCGTCGATCGGCGTGCCCGTGGGCGCGTCGTCGGCCGCGGCGCGCGGTGCGGGGTCGGGCGTCGCCGGGCGGTCGGGGGTGGGGCTGCTCACCCCTCGAGCGTAAGCCACCTCCCGGCGCTGTCCGGGCACTGTCCGGCCGCCGCTCCTCGGGTCGCGTGAGCACGGTCACTCAGGCGGCGCCGAGGTCGCTCCACGGGCCCCACGGCGTGGCACCCGGCTCGTCGTGGCGGGAATACCACCGCGCCTCCCAGCGGTGCCCGTCGTGCACCGCGACGTCGCCCTTGCCGTACACCCAGGTGTCCGTCCAGGTGGCGAACGTGCCGTCCGCGGTGAGCACGGGCGAGCCGACCTCCGCCCATGGCCCGTAGCCGGACGCGCCGGGCTTGTCGCCGCGCGACCACCACAGCGCCTCGAACAGGCCGCCGTCGGACGCGACGCGGTCGCCCTTGGCGTACGTGGCGGCCGCCTTCCAGGCCGGCGCCGACGGGACCAGGTCGAGGCCGACGAGCAGCGGGTCGTGGTCGGAGGACCGGAACGGCGACTCGTCGTACAGGATCGTGGCGTTGTAGTTGTAGCGGCTGTACTCGTTCGCGATCGGCTCGACGGCGTTGATGTTCCAGATGTCGGTGCCGGTCACGCGCTCGAGCAGGGCCGGCGACGCGAGGGCGTGGTCGAGCGAGCCCACCATGCCCTCGAACAGGTAGGAGTACTCCCCCGTCGTGGGCCCGAGGTCCGTGTACCCGGCGTCGGTCAGCACGACGATCGGGTCCTCCTGCTCGTAGGAGTTGAGGTCGCCCACCAGCAGCACCGCGTCCGTCCCGGCGTCCGCCGCGACGTCGTCGGCGAACTCCGTGAGCGCGGTCGCCTGGCGCACGCGCGACTCGTTGGAGGCGCCCTGGCCGTCGCCGGTGTCCTCGTCGCCAGGCCAGGGCCCGGCCGAGCCCTTGGACTTGAAGTGGTTGGTGATCACCACGACGTCGTCGCCCGGGTCGGCGGCGACGCCTCCGGCGGGCTGGAACGCCTGCGCGAGCGGCTGACGTGCGTTGCCGAACGCCTCCGGGTCGTCCAGGATCCGGGAAGCCCCGACGGGGTCCGCCCCGGCCGTGCGGTAGACGAACGCGGTGCGGATCACGTCCTCTTCCGCCGGGACCGCCGTGGGCGAGGGCACGAAGGCCCAGGTGCCGGCGCCGTCGTGCGCGTTGAGCGCGTCCACCAGGTCGGACAGCGCCTGGTCTCGGGCCTTGCCGAAGGCCGCCGAGTTCTCGATCTCCTCGAGCGCGACGACGTCGGCGCCGAGGGCGGAGATCGCGGCGACGATCTTGGTCTGCTGTCGCTCGAGGTCCTCGGCCTCGGCCGCGCCGCGGGCGTCGCAGCCGTCACGGACCGTCACCGGGTCGCCGGCGCGGTCGGTATAGAACGTGCAGCCGGTGGGCCGGTCACCGGTGGTGGTGAAGTAGTTGAGCACGTTGAACGTGCCGACCTGCAGCGTGCCACCGACGTCTTCGGGCGTCGTCTCGCGGGTGTCCTCGACCGTGGCGGGCTGCACGTCGTCCGCGACGTCGGGCGTGAGGCGGTGCTGCGGCTGCAGCCCCCAGGCGTCGTAGCGGTAGTCGAGCACGACGGGGCGCATGAACGTCACGGCCGCGCCGACCCGCACGGGTGCCCCGCCTGTGAGCCACGGCAACGGGCTGCCGGAGTTCGCCGACGAGCTGTAGTTGACCGACGACCCGTCGTCGAGCAGGACGGCGCGCGCGGCGTTGTCCTCGGCCTGCTCCTTCGCCTCCGGCGAGCCCGGACGGCCCACCGACGTGGGCTGCACCAGCGGCGACGGGCCCGCCGCCAGCCCGATCGTGCCGTAGTAGTTGGTGCTGTAGTTGTCGGTGACTGTGAAGTCGCCCTGCGGGGCGAGCAGCATCCCCTCGAGCGCCTCGCGCTCGGCCTCGTTCGCGGGCCAGGTGGTCCGCAGGGGCTCGACCTCGCCGGGCTCGCGCCGTCCTGAGCCCGTCGAAGGGTCCAGCGCCGTCCAGGAGTCGGCGGTGACCTCCGTCAGCCCCTCGTGTTCGCTCACCTTGCCGGTCACCTCGACGTGGTCGCCCACGGTCAGCTCCAGCGCCGCCGCTCGCGAGTAGACGAAGACGGCGTCGGAGGCGCCGGGCGTCGCGTCGTCCGCCGGGTCGCCCCCCGTGCCGGCCGTCTGCAGGTAGAGCCCGTCGAAGCCACCGGTGGGGTAGGTGGCGGTGACGACGCCGGTGGTGGTCACGGTCTTCCCGGCCAGCGGCGAGGCCGCCGCGGTGCCCTGGATCTCGGCGATGGTGGCGTCCTCGCCGGGCCCCGGGTCCGGGTCGGGGTCGGGGTCGCTCGCCGTCGGGGTCGGCGCGCCCGCCGCGAAGTCGGCCGCGTTGTCGGCGGTGTTCGCGTGGTCGGTGCGGGCGACCGACGTGGCGTTGGTCGTGGCGGGCGCGGGGCCGGAGCCCGCGTAGGTGTTCGCCGTCGCGCCCCACCCGACGAGGTCCACGACGTCCTCCACCTCGCCGCACGCGGCGCCCGAGCAGGCGAGCCGCGTGGTGGAGCGGACGAGGGCGATCTTGGCGCCCGTGCCGGACATCGCGATCGTGCCCGTGGCGTCGGGCGGCGGCAGGGCGGGCAGCGACGTGTTCGCGCCCGTCGCCTGCGCGACGAGGAACGACCCGCCCGCGGGAACCTCCCCGCTCAGGTTCGTCTGCGCCCCGTTGGCCCACGCGCCGGTCGCGGACGCGTACTGCACGGACCAGCCGTCGAGCGACACGGCCTCGTCGGTCGGGTTGTACAGCTCGACGAAGTCCTGGTTGAAGGCACCGCCGCTGTTGCCCCCGCCCCCGTACATCTCGTCGATGACGACCGGGGCGTCGGGTGCGACTTCGGCCGCCGCAGGGCCGGCGAGGGCCGCGGTGGCGGGGAGGACGAGCACGGCAGCGACGGCGGCCGAGAGCGGCCCTCGACGTCGGGCGGGGCGAGTGCTGCTCACGGTGGCTCCTTCGCGGCTGACGTGCAGGTATGGCCACCCAAGCAGGTTCGTGTGAACCGAGGTTGAACCCCAGGTCACCGGACGACACCGTCCGCCGACCCGCGCGCACCTGTCGGGTGTCGCCGAACGTAGCGGACGGCGCCGACACGCGCGCGCCGCACGAACTACCTCGCCGAGTATCGAACTACCTCGCCGAGATCCGGACTACCTCGCGGGGGTCAGGAGCGCGGGCGGGCGGCCTGCAGCGGGAGCAGCTCGGAGAGGTCGGCTCGTTCCCCCGACGCCCGCACCCGGCCGTCGGCCACGGCGTCGACCCAGGAGACCCGGCCGGTGGCCAGGCCGAGCCAGGTCTCGACGTCGGTCTCCACCACGTTGGGTGGCGTGCCGCGCGTGTGCCGCGGCCCGGTCACGGCCTGCACGGCCCCGGCGGGCGGCACCCGCACCTCCACCGAGTTCCCGGGGGCCACGTCGGCGACCTCCTCGAGCGTGAACCGCACGGCCGTCGTCGTCACCGCGCGGGACGAGTCCCCGCCCAGCCAGGAAGCCACGGCGGCGCGCCCAGCGGCCGGGTCGGTACGTCGTCGAGCAGGCATGCCGCAACTTTAAGACGGCGACGACCGGTTGGTCTCGACAGGCTCGACCGACGAACACGGTCGCGACAGGCTCGACCGACGACACCGTCGCGACAGGCTCGACCGACGAACACGGTCGCGACAGGCTCGACCGACGAACACGGTCGCGACAGGCTAGACCGACGAACGACTAGGAAGCAGCGAGCTCCGCCCGCACCTCCTCGCGCAGCAGCCCGTGCCGCGACGGCTCAGGAGCAGCGGCGAGCAGCGTCTTCGTGTAGTCGTGCTGCGGGTTGAGGATGACCTCGTCGGACGGCCCCCGCTCCACGATGTCGCCCCGGTACATGACGAGGATCTCGTCGCTGAAGTGCCGCGCGGTGGCGAGGTCGTGGGTGATGTACAGGACGCCGAGGTTCTCCTCGCGCTGCAGACGGGCCATCAGGTTGAGGACGCCGAGGCGGATGGACACGTCGAGCATGGACACGGGCTCGTCGGCGACGAGGAACCGCGCGCCGGGTGCCAGCGCCCGGGCGATCGCGACTCGCTGCCGCTGCCCGCCGGACATCTCGTGGGGCCGCTTGGCGGCGTACACCTCGGCCGGGGTGAGGTTCACACGCTCCAGCAGCCCGTGCACGGCCGCGTCCGTCGCGCTACCGGTCGCGACGCCGTGGATCTTCAGCGGCCGCTCCAGGTGGTGCGCCACCGTGTGGTACGGGTTCAGGGACGCGAACGGGTCCTGGAAGACCATCTGCACCTGGTGCCGGTACCCCGACAGCGCCCGGCCGCGGCGGCCGATGGGCGCGCCGTCGAGCAGGATCTCGCCGGAGGTCGGCGTCTCGAGCTGGGAGATCATCCGCGCCACGGTGGACTTGCCGGACCCGGACTCGCCGACGAGCGCGATGGTCCTGCCCGGCTCCAGGGTGAACGACACGTCGTTGACGGCACGCAGGATGCTGCTGCTGAGCCCGCTGCGGACCTTGAACTCCTTGACGAGGTTGCGGACCTCGAGGCTGGTCATGACGTCTCCCCCTCTGCGTCGTCCTGAGAGACGCCGGTGCGGACGAACGAGCCACGGTCGCCCGTGAGGCTCGGGAACGAGGCGAGCAGCTGCTTGGTGTACGGGTGCTGCGCGCGGGCGTAGATCGACTCGGCGGTGTCGAGCTCGACGATCTCGCCTTCCCGCATGACGGCGATGCGGTCGCTGATCTCGAGGAGCAGGGGCAGGTCGTGGGTGATGAACACGACGGCGAAGTTGAACCGCTCGCGCAGGCGCATGATCTCGCGCAAAATGCCACGCTGGACGACGACGTCGAGGGCCGTCGTCGGCTCGTCCATGATCATGACCTGCGGGTTGAGCGCCATCGCCATGGCGATCATCACGCGCTGGCGCATGCCCCCGGAGAGCTCGTGCGCGAAGCTCTCGAGCCGCGACGGGTCCACGCCGACGAGCTCCAGCAGCTCGGCCGAGCGCTCGGCCCGCTCCTTGCGGCCCACCTGCGGCCGGTGCGTGGTCAGCACGTCCTCGAGCTGCTTGCGCACGCTGATCACCGGGTTGAGCGAGTTCATCGCCCCCTGGAAGACCATCGACACCTTGTCCCAGCGGAAGGCACGCAACGAGTCGCCGGTGAGGCCGACGACGTCGATTTCGGTGCCGCCGGCGTCGTGGAAGGTGACGTCGCCGGAGCGCAGGATCGCGGGCGGCTTGAGCAGCCGGTTGAGCCCGTAGGCGAGCGTGGTCTTGCCGCAGCCGGACTCCCCGGCGAGGCCGAGGATCTCGCCCCGGTGCAGCGTGAGCGACACGTCGCGGACGGCCTCGACGGGCGGGTCCACCTCGTACTCGATGGAGACGTGGCGGGCGGTGAGGACCGGTTCGAGCCTGGCCACGTGCTCCGCGTGCGTGGCGGAGCTGAGCGGGGCGGTGGTGGTGGCGGTCATACGTCGACCCTCTCCTTCTGGTCGGCCTGATCGGCCTGATCGGCCTGATCGGCCTGGTCGGCCTGGTCGACCACGGCGGCCCGCGCCGCGGCGGCGCGGCCGAGCTTGTCCTTGCCGGCCTTGCGGGCCTCGCGGACGCTCTTGGCCGCCGCCGGCGCGAGGCGCAGCTTCGGGTTGACGATCTCGTCGATCGCGAAGTTGAGGAGGGACAGGCCGGTCCCGAACGCGGCGATCATCACGCCCGGGGGCACGAACCACCACCAGGCGCCGCGGGTCAGCGCGCCGCCGCCCTGTGCCTCGTTCAGCATCGTGCCCCACGTGATCGAGCCGTTCGGGCCGAGGCCGAGGTAGGAGAGGCCGGCCTCGCCGAGGATCGCCAGCACGATCGCGAAGAGGAACTGCGCCGCCAGCAGCGGCAGCAGGTTCGGCAGCACCTCGACGAGGATCACCCGCGGCGTCTTCTCCCCCGCCACGCGGGCCGCGGCGACGTAGTCGCGCACCCGCAGCGAGCGCGCCTGCGAGCGCAGCACGACGGCGGGTCCGGCGAACGCCGTGATGCCGAGGATCAACGCCACCACCCACAGGCTGCGCACCTGCAGGTAGCTGGCGACGACGATCATGAGCGGCAGGCCGGGGATCACGAGCATGATCCCCGTGATCAGGGACAGGACCTCGTCGGTCCAGCCCCGCACGTACCCGGCGACGACGCCGAAGAACAGCGCGAGCACGATCGCGACGAGGCCCGCGGAGACGCCGACGATCAGCGAGCCCCGGGCGCCCTCGGCGAGCTGGGCGAGCACGTCGTAGCCGAGCGAGGTGGTGCCCAGCCAGTGGCCGGGCTGCGGGGGCAGCATGGCGTCGTTGCCCGAGCTGCGCGGGTCCTGCGTGATCCACGGCCCGACGACGGCGAAGAGGACGATCGCGCCGACCAGGATCAGGCCGGCGAGCAGCTTGCCCGACATCGAGGGCAGCATCTGACGGGCGCCGGAGCGCGCGGGCGTCGACTGAGGGGGCGTCGACGTGACGGTCTGCGGGTCAGTCATTGTGCCGGGTCCTCGGGTCGATGAAGCCGTAGACGAGGTCCATGAGGAACAGAGCCGCCAGGACCGCGAGAGTGATCACGAGGAACACGCCCTGCATCAGGGCGTAGTCGTTGTTGCGCACCGCGGTGATCATCAGCTTGCCGACACCGGGGTAGGTGAAGACCTGCTCCATGACGAGGGCCCCGGCGACGACGAACCCGAGGGACACCCCGAAGCCGGCCACCGACGGCAGCGCCGCGTTGCGCACGGCGTAGGTCATGAAGACGCGGCGCGGGCGCAGCCCCTTGGCCTCCGCCGTCGTGACGTAGTCCTCCGACAGCGTCGAGACCATCATGTTGCGCATACCGAGCAGCCAGCCGCCCACCGACGAGATGACGATCGTCACGGCCGGCAGGAACGCGTGGTAGATGACGGAGCCGACGAACGCCCAGCTCAGCTCCGGTCCGTTGAAGTGGAAGACGTCGTAGGCACCGATGATCGGGAACCACTGCAGGCTCACGCTGAACGCGAAGATCAGCACGAGGGCGACCCAGAAGTACGGCAGCGACTGCAGCATCGTGGTGCTGGGGACCAGGCTGTCCACCCACGTGCCTCGCTTCCAGCCGGCGAAGGCGCCGAGCCCGACGCCGAGCACGAAGGAGATGAACGTGGCGGTGCCGACCAGGCCGAGGGTCCACGGCAGCGCGTCACCGATGAGCTCGGTGACCGGGGTGGGGAAATTCGTCACCGAGACGCCCAGGTTGCCGCGGAGCAGGTTGCCCCAGTAGGTGACGTACTGCTCCCACAGGGTCTGGTCCTCGGCCGCCCCGAGCAGGAGCCGGATGCTGTTCTCGACACCCGCCGGGATCTCGCCGGCGCGCTGCATCTTGGCCATGAGGATGGTGAACGGGTCACCGGGCAGCAGGCGCGGGATGAAGAAGTTCAGCGAGATGGCGGCCCAGAGCGTGACCGCGTAGAAGGCGATCCGCCTCAGGTAGAACTTCATGGGGTCGGGCCGCCCTTCGGTGTCCGGGGCATGCGGCTCCTCCTCGGTCGGTGCGTCACATCGTCGTGGTGCGGGCGTGCGGGTGACCGGCGGGCTGGGGCGCCCGCCGGTCACCGGTGTGGGACGGCCGTTACTCGGTGCCGCCGAGCTTGCTGAGGACGACGCCCGACGACGGGCCCTGCCAGGACGGCGGGAACATGTACATGTCCTCCTCCGTGGGCCAGCCCGTGAACTTCGTCGTGTTGAAGAACGTCTGGGTCGCGTTCACCACGATCGGGATGTACGGCAGGTCCTCGACGATGTTCTCCTGCACGGTGGCGAACGCCTCGGCCTTGGCGGCCTCGTCGTTCGTCTCGGACGCGGCCTGGACGGCCGCGTTCACGTCGGCGTTGTCGTAGCGGGAGATGTTCCACTCGCCCGGCTCCAGCGCCGTGCCGACCTTCTGCGTGTAGTCGCCGCTGAACCACTCGCGGTAGATCTGGAACGGGTCCGCGATCGAGGTGCCGACGAGGCCGCCCATGATCATCTCGAACTCGCCGGACACGCGGGAGTCGGCGAACTCGTTCCAGGAGATCGTCGACGCCGTGACCTTGAGGCCGGCCGCGCGGGCCTGCTCCTCGATGAGCTTGGCGGCGTTGTTGAAGTCCGACCAGCCGTCCACCGACGTGAGGGTCAGCTCGATCGGCTTGCCGTCCTTACCGTAGAAGCCGTCGGCGTCCTTGGTGTAGCCGGCGTCCTCGAGGAACGTCGCCGCCGCGGCGGTGTCGGCGGTCTGCGGCGACTCCTTCGGCATGCCGTCGGCGATCCACTTGTCGTCACGACCGAGCAGCGCGTACGTCGGCGAGATGGGCGTGGCGAGGCCGACGAACGCCTTCTCGGTGATCGCCGAGCGGTCGATCGCGGCGTCGAGCGCCTGCCGGACGGCCACGTCCGTCTGGGCGCCCTTGCAGCCGAGCTCCGTGTTGGAGCAGGTGTAGAGCACCACCGGGTCGACAGGGGTGTTGACGTAGCCGAACCCGCCCGTGGAGGTGACGCGCTCCGGGTCGGGCACGAACATGGTGGTCCAGTCGATCTCGCCCGTAGTGAGCAGGTCCTCCGCGGACTGGTTCGCGTCGATGCCGACGTAGCGCAGCGCCGCCACCTTGGGCTCGCCGCCCCAGTACTCGGGGTTGGCCTTGGCGGTGTACGCGGCGTTGGACGCCGTGTCGAGCATGTAGGGACCGGTGCCCACGGGGGCCTCGGCGTTGTCCCAGGCCACGAGGCCCGTGAGGGCGTTGCCCTCGGCGTCCTCGGCGGAGTCGCCCTCGTGCTCGGAGAACACGTGCTCCGGCACGATGTACGTGCTGCCCAGGATCGCGAACTCGTTCGCGTACGCGGGCCCGTCGAAGGAGAACACCACGGTGGACTCGTCCGACGCGACGGCGTCCTTGAGGTACGCCGGCTTGGCCGTCTCGTTGGTGAACGAGTAGACGACGTCGTCCGCGGCGAACGGCTCGCCGTCGTTCCACGTCACGTCCGGCCGGATCTTGACGGTCAGCTCGGTGCCGTCCTCGTTCCACTCGAACGACTCGGCGAGCAGCGGCGTGGGGTCGACGTCCTGCAGCTTGTTGTAGGCAAAGAGGGTCTCGTAGATGCCGCCGTTGGCCAGGTGCAGCACGCCGACGGAGTAGGGGTTGAAGTTGGGGGTGATCGGGGTCTGGGAGCCCGCCCAGACCACGAGCTCCTGGTCGGTGGCCTTGCCCTCGGCCGCGGGGGCGCCGGACTCGCCACCCTCGCCGCCGCCTCCCTCGGACCCGGAGCACCCGGCTGCCAGGAGGGTCACGCTCGTCAGCGCGGCGGCCACCATCAGCCACCGGCCTCGCGTCGTACGTCGGTTCATCGTGGGTCCTTCCGGTCGGCGGCGCCCCGTCGCGCCGCGGTGGTACCGCAATGGCCGTAGGGAAGGCACCCTAACGAATAGGCCCGGGGTCGCCGCTAGAGGTTGAATCGTTATAAGGCAGGAGTGTTATCAAAACGTCATCTCGGATCCGGCGCGTCGCCGTGGCACGCGGGGGCGTCACACCCCGCGGGGCTGCGTCGTCATCCGGGTGAGGACCCGCACCACCACCCGAGGGAAGGGACGAGCACCGATGTCTGTGCAGCACGAGTCCGACGAGGCCGCGATCCGCCAGCAGGTCGACGCCATCGCCGAGGGCCTCCGGGCCAAGGATCTCGAGGCGCTGCGGGCGCTCTACGCGCCCGACGTCGTCTCGTTCGACATCGAGCCGCCCCTGCAGCACGTCGGCATCGACGCGAAGCTGCGGAACTGGGCGAACGTCTTCACGGCCTTCCAGGACGTGCGCTACGAGGTCCGCGACCTGACCCTCGCCGTCGACGGGCGCGTCGCCTTCGGGTACGCCTTCGGCCGCCTCAGCGGCACCCTGCAGGGCGGGACGACGACCCCCGGCATGTGGGTCCGCGCCACCTTCGGCTTCCGCAAGGTCGACGGACGCTGGCTGATCGCACACGACCAGGTCTCCGTGCCGTTCGACCTCCGGAGCGGCGCGGGCGTGACCGACCTCGAGCCCTGACCTTCGAGAACTCGATCGGAGGTGGGACGAGGCCCGATG
This sequence comes from Isoptericola sp. Y581, assembly GCF_059445475.1. Taxonomy (NCBI): domain Bacteria; kingdom Bacillati; phylum Actinomycetota; class Actinomycetes; order Micrococcales; family Promicromonosporaceae; genus Isoptericola; species Isoptericola sp. Y581. The sequence continues at coordinate 193,127 of NZ_JCAIUK010000005.1, forward strand.
GCGCGAGAGGTCGCGCTCTGGAAGAGCGGTCAGCCCAGGGTGAAGAGCACCCGGCGCTCCGGCACGGACGCCTCGGCCAGGGTCGCGCGGACGCGCTCCCCCAGCGGCAGCTCGGCGCCCTCCACCCGGGCCCGAACGGCCGGCTCGCGCAGCATCACCTCGCCGCGCTGCGCGGCGCCCTCCTTCTTGCTCTCGTGCACGTCGACGACGACGCCGTCGAAGGCCTCGCCCTCGTGACCGGCGAGCAGCGCCGCCTCGACGATGTCGACGCACCCGCGCTCGAACGCGCCGGCCGTGCGCCCGGCCTCCGTCATCGTGGCGGGCAGACCCGGCAGCGCGTCCGTCACCCAGCCGGGCACGTCGCGGCCGGCGGCGTGCCCGAGGCACACCTCGGTGGCGTACCGGTCGGCCAGACGACGCAGCGGCGCCGTGACGTGGGCGTACTCGGCGGCGATCGCGGCGTGCCGCGCGTCGGCGGGCAGCGCGACCGGCGCCCCGCCGTCCGGCCCCGGCACACCGAACGCCAGGTAGCCCGCGCCGCGGAACAGCGTGGTCGCCTCGGCGAGGAAGGCCGCGTGGGCGGGTCGTCGCGTCTCGAGCGTGGGGATCAGCTGCGCGTAGGGGACGTCCTCGAGCCAGTCGATGCCGAGCGCCGCGGCCGTCCGGCGCAGGCGCGCGATGTCGCGCTCGTCGGCCGGGGGCAGCGTGCGCAGGAGGCCGATCCCCGCCTCCCGCATCATCGCCGCCGCGGCGATCCCGGTGAGGAGCGAGATCTGCGCGTTCCACCCCTCGACGGGCAGCGTGCGGCGCAGCTCCAGCGAGAACGAGCCGTCCTTCTGCGGCAGGATCTCCTGCTCGGGCACCTCCAACGACACCCCGCCACGGTCACGCTCCCGTGCCTGGCGCAGCCGCCCGACGTCGGCCAGCAGCGCCAGCGACTCCGTGGCCTGCCCGGCATCGAGCGCGGCCTGCGCCTCGCCGTAGGTGAGCCGGTCCCGGGACCGGACCGTCGCCCTCGTCACCGAGGCACTGGTGACCTCCCCGTCCCCGTCCAGGCCGATGGTCCACAGGACGGCGGGGCGGTCCTCGTCGGGCAGCAGGCTCGCCGCGCCCTCCGAGAGCACCGTCGGGTGCAGCGGTGTACGCACGTCCGGGCCGTAGACCGTGGCGCCGCGGCGATGGGTCTCCTCGTCGAGGGCGCCGCCCGGCCGCACGAACGCGGCGACGTCGGCGATCGCGTACCGCACGATGTAGCCGCTACCCGACGACGCGACGTGCACGGCCTGGTCGAGGTCCATCGAGCCGGGCGGGTCGATCGTCACGAGCTCGACGTCGCGCCGGTCCTGCTCGGCGCCCTCGACCGGCGCAGATCCCCCGGCGGCCGCCGACTCCTCGGCCTCCTCCCGGACGGCGGTCGGGAACATCGCAGGCAGGCCGACCTCGGCACGGAGAGCGGCGAGGGCGTCGGCGACCTCGGCCGGCCCGGCGAGGGCGAGATGGAGCTGACGCGTCGGCACGGCTCGACGGTAACGGCGCACCGCCGACGGCGCGCGGCGGGGCGCGACGCCGTGTGCGCGACCCGTTTTCGACAGGCTCCGCCGCCGACAGATATCTTGATGTCAAACAATCTCTCGTCCACCACTGCCCTGCCTAGGGAGCATCGCCGCATGACCACCGAGTCCCGGCCCGAGGCCGCCACGATCATCTACACCCACACCGACGAGGCGCCGCTGCTCGCGACCTACTCGTTCCTCCCGATCGTCGAGGCGTACGCCGCCCAGGCCGGGGTCCGGCTCGAGACGCGCGACATCTCGCTCGCCGGGCGCATCCTCGCCCAGTTCCCGGAGCGCCTCGCCGACGACCAGCGCGTGCCCGACGACCTCGGCGAGCTCGGCGCGCTGGCCACCACCCCCGAGGCCAACATCATCAAGCTGCCGAACATCTCGGCGTCGACGCCGCAGCTCAAGGCCGCCGTGGCCGAGCTGCAGGCCCAGGGCTACGACATCCCGGACTACCCGGAGGACCCGCAGACCGACGCCGAGAAGGACGTGCGCGCCCGCTACGACAAGACCAAGGGCTCCGCGGTCAACCCGGTGCTGCGCGAGGGCAACTCGGACCGCCGCGCCCCCGCCTCGGTGAAGAACTACGCCAAGGCGCACCCGCACCGCATGGGCGCCTGGTCGGGCGAGTCGAAGACGAACGTCGCGACGATGGGCCACGACGACTTCTTCGCCAACGAGAAGTCCGTCGTCATCCCCGCCGACGACACGCTGACCATCCGCCTCGTCACCCCCGCGGGCACCACGGTGCTCAAGGACGGGCTGAAGGTGGAGGCGGGCGAGGTCGTCGACGCGACGTTCCTGTCCGTGGCCGCGCTGAACACCTTCCTCGCCGAGCAGATCGCCCGGGCCAAGGCCGAGGGTGTGCTGTTCTCCGCCCACCTCAAGGCCACGATGATGAAGGTCTCCGACCCGATCATCTTCGGCCACGTGGTGCAGGCGTTCTTCCCCGCCCTCTTCGCGCAGTACGGCGACCAGCTCAAGGCCGCGGGCATCTCGCCCAACGACGGCCTCGGTGGGCTCCTCGCCGCCGTCGACAAGCTGCCCGACGGCGCGGCGATCAGGGCCGCCGTCGAGCAGGGCCTCGCGGACGGGCCGGCGCTCGCCATGGTCGACTCCGACCGCGGCATCACCAACCTGCACGTGCCGTCCGACGTCATCATCGACGCGTCCATGCCGGCGATGATCCGCGGCGGCGGCCACATGTGGGGCCCGGACGGCAAGGAGCACGACACCCTCGCCGTCATCCCCGACTCGTCGTACGCGGGCGTCTACCAGACCGTCATCGACGACTGCCGCGTGCACGGCGCCCTCGACCCGGCCACGATGGGCTCGGTGCCCAACGTGGGCCTCATGGCCAAGAAGGCCGAGGAGTACGGCTCGCACGACAAGACGTTCGAGATCCCCGCGGACGGCACGGTCGAGGTCGTGAACGGGGCCGGCGACGTGCTGCTGAGCCACGACGTCCAGGCCGGCGACATCTGGCGCGCCTGCACCACCAAGGACGTCGCGATCCGCGACTGGGTCAAGCTCGCCGTCACGCGCGCCCGCGCCACCGGCGACCCCGCCGTGTTCTGGCTGGACGCGCGGCGCGCCCACGACGCGCAGCTCATCACCAAGGTGGAGGAGTACCTGGGCGACCACGACACCGACGGCCTGGACATCCACGTCATGGCGCCGGCCGAGGCGACCGCGTTCTCACTCGCGCGCATCCGCAAGGGCCTGGACACCATCTCGGTGACGGGCAACGTGCTGCGCGACTACAACACGGACCTGTTCCCGATCCTCGAGCTGGGCACGTCGGCCAAGATGCTGTCCGTGGTGCCGCTGATGAACGGCGGCGGCCTGTTCGAGACCGGCGCGGGCGGCTCGGCCCCGAAGCACGTGCAGCAGCTCCTCGCGGAGAACTACCTGCGCTGGGACTCGCTCGGCGAGTTCTTCGCGCTCGCCGCGTCGTTCGAGCACCTCGCCGGAGCCACCGACAACCCGCGCGCCCAGGTGCTCGCGGACACGCTCGACCGCGCCACCGGCACGTTCCTCGACCGGGACAAGTCCCCGACGCGCCGCGTGGGCGGCATCGACAACCGCGGCTCGCACTTCTACCTGGCGCTCTACTGGGCGCAGGAGCTGGCGGCGCAGTCGGACGACGCCGAGCTGGCCGCCGCGTTCGGCCCGCTGGCCGCGGCGCTCGCCGAGCAGGAGTCCACGATCGTGGACGAGCTCGTCGGCGTGCAGGGCTCGCCCGCCGACGTGGGCGGCTACTACCGCCCCGACCCGGCCAAGGCCACCGCGGTGATGCGCCCGTCCGCCACGTTCAACACGGCGCTCGAGGCCATCTGACGCCGAGATAGAGAAGGCGGACCCGCGAGATAGAGAAGCTCGGACGCGACCCCAGCCGGCTGGGGTCGCGTCCGAGCTTCTCTATCTCGCGGGTCCGCCTTCTCTATCTCGGCGTTCCGGGTTCTCTATCTCGGCGGGTCACCAGTTCCAGCCGCGGGAGCTGAGCTCGAGCTCCTCCCGGAGCCGCTCGGCCGCCTCGGCCCGCTGGTCGGCCCGCAGCGGCGGGTCCTGGACGGTGAGACCGGACAGGCGGCAGGCCTCGCGCAGGAGGGCGTCGTAGGCACACTGCACCGCCCGCCAGTGGTGCGCCCGGGCGAAGACGTCGGGGTCGTCGGTCAGCCGTCGCAGCTCCCCGGCCAGCTCGCCGAGCCGCACCTGGAGCGCCAGCGTGACCAGCGGGTCCGCGGTCGCGGCTCGACGGCGCAGGTCGCGCCGCGCCACGGCCTCGCGGTGGGCGTCCGAGCTGGTCCACGACCGTGCGGCGACCGCCGCCACGAGCACGGTCGCCACCACCAGGAAGACCAGCTGCCACGTCATCGGAGCACCCCCACCGCTCGATTTCAGCCTAGGCCGGGAGCGCGCCGCACGCGACAATCTGCGACATGTCCGTGACCCGCCGGATCTGGGCGGCGCTCGCCGGGCTCGCGACGCTGCTGCTGTCCGCGTGCGCGTCTCCCATGCCCCCGCACGCCCAGGGGCCGGCGCCACTGCTCGCGGCACCCGCGGCGGGCGTCTCGGGCGGCGTGGAGATCGGTGGCCGGCGGGTCGAGGTCCACGTCCCGCCGGCCTACGACCCGGCCGACCCCGTGCCGCTGCTCGTGGTGCTGCACGGCCTCGGCTCCGACCCGGTCCGCGTGGACGCCCAGCTCGGGCTCCAGGACGAGGCCGCCGACCGCGGCATCCTCTACGCCCTCCCGGTCGGCACCCGAGGCAGCGACGGCCGCCGGTTCTGGGACGCCACCGACGCCTGCTGCAACACCGTGCTGCCCGAGCTCCGTCGTGGTGAGCGGGCCACGAGTGGTGAGGGCGTGCAGGATCTCGGTCCGCGCACGGTTGCCGATCGTCTCAATGGCTCCTGACACCTCCTCGGGCATTCCTGGTGGCTCGATGAGGCGGGGCATGGCCTCAATGAGCCGGATGCCGCGCATGGCGGCCCCTGCACTTCCGCCGTACCTTCGAGGGATGACCGGCACAAACACCTCCGAGGAGGGCCCGTGAAGGGTTCTGGCAAGACCGAGACGCCCAAGCGCCCCCCAGGCAGCCCGATGCTGATCGTGCTGATGATCATCGTGGTCCTCCCGTCCGTGCTGCTCGCCGATTCGTGGGGGGCTGGCTCGGTGGGGATCATCGGCGGCCTGACGGGCATGTTCGCACTGGTGGCGTTCATGGGCGGTCCGCTCCGGGCCGACCTCCGCATCGCTGCGGTGATGGGCCCGCTGCTGATCTTCGCCGCGGCCGTCCCGCGCCTGGTGGCCGAGACCTCGCGCCCCGCGGCGATCGCGCTCGTCGTGGTGCTCGTGTTCGTGGCCGCACTGCTTCCCCTGCTCGGCCCACGCTTCGGCAACGCGGGGATGGGGCTGGGGATGGCCACGGTGTTCGGCTACGGCTACGCGCCGATGGGTGGGGCCGATCATCGGCAGGTGTTCGCGGCGGCCGTCGCGGGGGTCGCCGTGGCGCTCCTCCTGCGCATCCTGATGGGGATCTCGGACCCTTCCAAGCAGACCCGCGAGCAGGTCGCCGCGGTCCTCGTCGCCGACGATCCGAGCGCCGCCACCGCCACCGCGTTCGGCACCTGGCTCAGCGACGGCAGGCAGCGCTGGCTCGCGGACGCGCTCGAGGGGGCCTCGCGCTACCGCCTGGCCCTGCACACGGCAGGCCTCGCGGCGGCGGGCGGCCCCGACGACGCCGCGCTCCGAGGGCGGGCTCACGAGCTGGCCGAAGAGATGGGGGCCAAGCCCCGGCGGGACAAGCCCGTCAAGGCACCGTTGCCCTCGCCGGCATCAGCGGTCACCGAGACCCCCTTCACCGACGCCTCGCGTGCCCTGGACTCCGTCGAGCAGGCGATCCAGAAGCGCGACACCACCAGGGTCACGCTCGATCGAGACCGACGCCACCAGCTCCAGGACGCGGTGCTGCACCCCACGGCCAGGCTGCAGTCCATCCAGGTCCGGCACGCGTTCCGCACTGCGCTCGCAGTGCTGCTGATGCTGCTGATCACGTCCGGCCTGGAACGGGGCGACCCCCTGGTTTCCACCGTGCTGCTGACCACCTTCAGCATCCTCCAGGCCAGCTGGGGCGGCACCGTGACCAAGGCGAGGAACAAGATCATCGGCCTGGTCTCCGGCTCGCTCACGGTCGCGGTGGTCCTGCTGGTCGTCCCGTCGCAGTACCTCACCCTGGTCGCGGTCATCGCCCTGTGCCTGGGGCTGTGGTACATCGTCACCCGCCCGGCGCTGGGCAGCGCATTCATGGTCGTCGTCAGCGTCGGCTTCAACTCCGTGACCCGTGACCTGAACGCGGTCGACCTCCTCCTGCAGTACGTGGGGCTCACCCTGAGCGCGGTGCTGGTCGGACTGGTCCTCGGTTTCGCCGTGATCCCGGGCTTCCGGCCCCCGCCCCTGCGACGACGTATCGAGACCGCGACCGAGGCCACCGCGACCGCGCTCCGTGCCTCGTCGGGAAGGACCGGTCCACAGCAGCCTGAGGAGATCACCTTGCTCCGGGACGCCGTACGCCTGCAGGACGAGCTGGTGCCTGACCGCGACCAGCTCGACGACAAACAGCTCTCCGAGCTCGACACGCTGCGCAACGGGTTGCGCGACCTGACCGTCCTGGCCGACGCCACGGAGCTGACCCGCGGCGAGCTCGACCAGGTCCTCCAGGCGTTGAGCCCCGATGACCCGACGGGCGGGAACGAGCCCGACGGCACGGCCCCCGAGACCTCGGGCGCAGCGTCCTCGACCCTGTGGGACCTGGCCCAGCGGGCCGGCTCGGCCGAGCGGTACCTGCTGCGAACGCTGCCGGTCCACGCCTGAGCCGGCTCTCGCGGTCTCGCCTCACGGGCGAGCGACCGCCTCCTCGACGGTCACACCCCCTCGAGGCGGTCCAGCAGCTCGACCTGCCCCGCGACCACCAGCTCGCGCGCCCGCGCGAGCGGCACCCACGCGACCCCGGTCGAGCTCCAGGAAGGTCGCCGTCCGCCCCGAACGCGGCGGCCACTCCATCTCGAACGTGTTGCTCGTCGGCTGCTGCTCGCCGAGGCGGCCGGCGACGGGCTCCGCACCGGAGTCACCGTCACCGGGCTGGGCGACGACGTCGGGGGACGCCCGACCGTGCTGCTCTCCGACGGCACCAAGGAGACAGGTGACCTCGTCGTCGGGGCCGACGGCGCCCACTTGGTCGTGGCGCAGCACCTGGCCGGGGGGCCGACCAACCACCCCGCCGGGATCATCGGCTCCTCGGGCCGCACCTCGAGCGCCGACCTCAGCGCCGGGGAGCGTGCCCGGCTCGGGCCCCGGTCGAGTATGGCGATGGGCCCCCACGGGGCGGGCCTCTACGTCGGCTTCCTCGACCCCGCGGGCAACGCGGTCCTCGACGCCCTGCTCGACCGGTTCACGCGGGAGGGCTGGCGACCTCCTGGACAGGCTCCGGACCGTCCGCAGCGGGGACACCGCCCTGCGCGTCGCGATCAGCGACTACGAGGCCGGCCTCCGCACGCGCAGCGCGTAGGTCCTCACCCTCGCGATGAAGACCGTGCGGTGGATGCTGGCCACCGACGGCCGGTTCGGAGCGCCGGCGACCGTCGCCGCACTCCCGCCCTCGCGGCGCTCCACCGGGTCCGCCGAGCAGGATGACGCCCGGCGCGGCGACCGCTTCGCCGTCGGCTCAGACGACGCCGAAGGCGATCATCGCGTCGGCCACATGCGTGAAGCCGGCGATGTTGGCCCCGGCCACGTAGTCGCCGGGGGCGTCGTACTCGTCGGCGGTGGCGAGGCAGCGGTCGTGGATGCCGGTCATGATCTCGGCGAGCCGGGACTCGGTGTGCTCGAAGCTCCAGGAGTCGCGGGAGGCGTTCTGCTGCATCTCCAGCGCCGACGTCGCCACGCCGCCCGCGTTCGCGGCCTTGCCCGGGCCGAACAGGACGCCGGCCTCCCGCAGCAGGGCGACGGCCTCGGGGGTGGTCGGCATGTTGGCGCCCTCGGCGACGGCGCGCACGCCGTTCGCGACGAGCCGCTTGGCGTCGGCCTCGGTGAGTTCGTTCTGCGTGGCGCACGGCAGCGCGACGTCGGTCGGGATGTCCCAGAGGCTGCCCCCGGTGACCAGGCGGGCACCGGGGCGGCGGCCCACGTAGTCCGACACACGGCCGCGCTCGACCTCCTTGATCTCCTTGAGCAGGTCGAGGTCGACGCCCGCCTCGTCGACGACGTACCCGGACGAGTCGGAGAAGGTGATGACGCGGCCGCCGAGCTGCCGCGCCTTCTCGGCCGCGTAGATCGCGACGTTGCCCGACCCGGACACGGACACGCGGCGGCCGTCGAGGCTCTCCCCCGCGGTGCCGAGCATGCTCTGCGCGAAGAGGACCGCGCCGTAGCCCGTGGCCTCACGCCGCACGAGCGATCCGCCCCAGGTGAGGCCCTTGCCGGTGAGCACGCCGGACTCGTACCGGTTGGTGATGCGCTTGTACTGGCCGAAGAGGTAGCCGATCTCGCGGGAACCCACGCCGATGTCGCCGGCGGGGACGTCCGTGTACTCGCCGATGTGCCGGTAGAGCTCGGTCATGAACGACTGGCAGAACCGCATGATCTCGCCGTCGGAGCGGCCCCGCGGGTCGAAGTCCGACCCGCCCTTGCCGCCGCCGATCGGCAGACCGGTGAGCGCGTTCTTGAAGATCTGCTCGAAGCCGAGGAACTTCACGATCCCCAGGTACACCGACGGGTGGAAGCGCAGGCCGCCCTTGTACGGGCCGAGCGCGGAGTTGTACTCGACGCGGAAGCCGCGGTTGATCCGCACGCGGCCCGTGTCGTCCACCCACGCGACGCGGAAGATGATCTGCCGTTCGGGCTCGCAGATGCGCTCGAGGACGGCGGCCTCCACGTACTGCGGGTTCTTGCGCAGCACCGGGCCCAGCGACTCGAAGACCTCCCGGACCGCCTGGTGGAACTCCACCTCACCCGGGTTGCGGCGCAGCACCTCGGCGAACACGGGCTGCAGACGGTCTTCCATCGTTCCTCCTCAGGATCGGCCTCGTCCGGGCCGCCCGGCGCCCGTCGCGGGCGCGGCAGGGCACGGGGTAGCCGTCGCAGCCTAACCGGGGAGCGAGAACCCATCTCACCTCGTGGTCACCGGTGGGCACCGGTGGGCACCGGTGGGCACCGGTGGGCACCGGTGGGCACCGCGACACCGCGGGCGAGGCCCCACCAAGGATCGCCTCGCCTTGCTGGCGGACGTGCAGGGCGACACCTAGTCTGGAATGGTTCAAGAAAATCGGCCCCGGGTTCCTGCCGCGACACGTCGCGGCATCCACCCGAGAGAGTGAGGAGCATCATGTCCGCACCGACGATCCGCCGCGAGACGCCCCGTGTCGAGGCCTCCCAGAAGCTGCGCGCCCACCTGCAGCGCGTGCTCGTCGCCCTGGTCGACCTGCACGTCCAGGGAAAGCAGGCGCACTGGAACGTCACGGGCCGAGGCTTCCGCGACCTGCACCTGCAGCTCGACGAGCTGGTCGACGTCGCGCGCGAGCACAGCGACGCCGTCGCCGAGCGGCTCCGCGCCCTCCAGGCCGTGCCCGACGGCCGCACCGAGACCGTCGCCACGACGACCGACCTCTCGCCGTACCCGGCCGGGCTGGTGTCCGTCTCGGATACGGTCGACGCGATCGTCGAGCGCGTCGCGCAGACCGTCGAGGTGGCCCGCGAGGTCCACGACGACGTCGACGCCGAGGACCCGACCTCGGCCGACCTGCTGCACGAGATCATCACCGACCTCGAGAAGCAGGCGTGGATGATCTCGTCCGAGAACGACGAGGTCTGACAGCAACGAGGTCTGACAGGAACGCCAGGCCCCAGGCCTGGAACACGACGGCGCGGCCCCCGGACGGGGACCGCGCCGTCGGCGTCTCGGCGGCCGCAGCCGCCGTCCTCAGCCGAAGATGCGGGGCAGCGTGGCCTCGTGCGCGTCGCGAGCCTCGGTGAGCGGGATCGCGAAGGTCTCGCCGTCGAACCCGCCCGCCACGACCAGCTCCGTGCCGCCCGTGTGCCCGAGCCTCAGCACCGGCACGCCGGCGGCCTCGGCCACCGCGACCAGCTCGGTCTCGTTCTCGGCGTCCACGGCCACGAGGGCCCGGGCGGTCGTCTCGCTGAACAGCGCGGCGAACGGCGAGACGCGGTCGCGCCCTGTGACGCCGTCCACGGCGACCGACGCTCCGACGCCGAAGCGCAGCGACGCCTCGAGCAGGGCCTGCACGAGGCCGCCCTCGGACAGGTCGTGCGACGCGGCGCCCAGGCCCTGCTCGCGGGCCACGATCAGCACGGACGCCAGCGCCCGCTCGGCAGCGAGGTCCACGCGCGGCGGCAGCCCGCCCAGGTGCCCGTGCTCGACGTCGGCCCACGCGGAGCCGTCGAGCTCGTCGGCGGTGGTGCCGAGCAGCAGGATCGTCAGGTCCCCCGCCCGCCAGCCGGAGGGCACGGCGGTGCGGACGTCGTCGAGCACGCCGAGCACACCGACCACGGGGGTCGGGTGGATCGAGGAGTCGATCTGGCCCGGCTCGCCGGTCCCGTTGTACAGCGACACGTTGCCGCCCGTGACCGGCACGCCGAGCTCCTGGCACGCGTCGGCCAGGCCCTCGATCGCCTCGACCAGCTGCCACATCGAGTCCGGGTGCTCGGGCGAGCCGAAGTTGAGGCAGTCGGTCACCGCGAGCGGCGTGGCGCCCGCCGTGGCGACGTTGCGGTACGCCTCCGCGAGCGCGAGCTGGGCGCCCGCGCGCGGGTCGAGCTTGCCGTAGCGGCCGTTCGCGTCCGTCGCGAGCGCGACTCCGCGGCCGGTGGCCTCGTCGACGCGCACCACGCCGCCGTCGTCGGGCTGGGCGAGCGCGGTGTTGCCCTGCACGAAGCGGTCGTACTGGTCGGTGACCCACGCCTTCGAGGCGAGGTTCGGCGAGGCGAGCAGCTTCAGTGCGGTGGCGCGCAGCTCGACGGCGGACGTCGGGCGGGCCAGCCCGGCGGCCACGGTCGTGTCCGCCTGCAGGCCGTCCTGCCAGGCCGGGCGCTCGTACGGGCGCTCGTAGACCGGGCCCTCGTGCGCCACGGTGCGGGGGTCGACGTCGACGATGCGCTGGCCGTGGTGGTCGATCGTGAGCCGGCCGGAGCCGTTGACCTCGCCGACCACGGCCGTCTCGACGTCCCACTTGCCGGTGATCGCGAGGAACTCGTCGAGCTTCTCCGGCGTGACGACCGCCATCATGCGCTCCTGCGACTCCGACATGAGGATCTCGCCGGCGTTGAGCGTGGGGTCGCGCAGCAGCACGTCGTCGAGCCACACGTGCATGCCGCCGTCGCCGTTCGAGGCCAGCTCGCTGGTGGCGCAGGAGATGCCCGCCGCGCCGAGGTCCTGGATGCCCTCGACCACCTGGGCCGCGTAGAGCTCCAGGCAGCACTCGATGAGCACCTTCTCCATGAAGGGGTCACCCACCTGCACGCTCGGCCGCTTGGCCGGGACGCCGTCCTCGAAGGTCTCCGACGCGAGGATCGACGCGCCGCCGATGCCGTCGCCGCCCGTGCGCGCGCCGAAGAGGATGACCTTGTTGCCCGCGCCGGTCGCGTTGGCCAGGTGGATGTCCTCGTGCCGCAGCACGCCGAGGCACAGGGCGTTGACCAGCGGGTTGCCCTGGTACGAGGCGTCGAAGACGAGCTCGCCGCCGATGTTCGGCAGGCCCAGGCTGTTGCCGTAGCCGCCGACGCCGCTCACCACGCCGTGCACGACGCGCGCCGTGTCGGGGTGGTCCACGGCGCCGAAGCGGAGCTGGTCCATGACGGCGACGGGCCGCGCGCCCATCGAGATGATGTCGCGCACGATGCCGCCGACGCCGGTCGCGGCGCCCTGGTAGGGCTCGACGAACGACGGGTGGTTGTGCGACTCGACCTTGAAGGTCACTGCCCAGCCGTCGCCGACGTCGACGACGCCAGCGTTCTCGCCGATGCCGACGAGCAGGTGCTCCTTCATCTCCTCGGTGACCCGGTCACCGAACTTCTTCAGGTGCACCTTGGACGACTTGTACGAGCAGTGCTCGGACCACATCACCGAGTACATGGCCAGCTCGGCGGCCGTGGGGCGACGCCCCAGGAGGTCGCGGATGCGCTGGTACTCGTCCGGCTTGAGGCCGAGCTCCGCGAACGGCTGCGCCTCGGCGGGCGTGGACGCGGCGCGCTCGACGGTGTCGAGCTGCGGGCGGTCGGCGGACACGGCTTCGGCGCTCTCGGCAGCGGTGGTCATCAACTTCCCTCGGGTCGCGCGAGTACTCAATGCTCAAGCCTCGGACCGGGTGATCACCGCACCGCGAGGGTGCCGGCATCCGGCGTCGGTCTGGGCGGGGGCGCCATTCGGCGCGCGGTCAGTCTACCGGCGTCGGACGACGCCCCGGACGGCGCCGATAGTGTGCGCGCATGACCGCTCCCGTGCGGCATGAGCCGCCGCACGGGAGCGGGGCTGCCCTGGTGGGGGCCCGGCACCCGCCCCTCGCACTCGCGCCTCCTGCGGCCAGGATGGGTGTATGACGATCCTCCCGACCGAGCGTGACCCCCGGCTGATCACCGTGCGCCGCGGCGGAACCCTGACCGACGACCACCACCGGATGCTGGCGGAGTGGGCCGTGGCCTGCGCCGACCACGTGCTGCCCCTCTTCGAGCGGGAACGGCCCGACGACGCGCGGCCCCGCGAGGCCCTCGACGTCGCCCGCGGCTGGATGCGCGGCGAGGTGCCGATGCGCGAGGCGCACCGCACCGCCTTCGTCGCGAACGCCGCCGGCAAGGGCCTGCCCGACCCGGCGCGGTTCGCCGCCCTCGCGGCCGGGCAGGCGGTGGCGGTGGCCCACGTCGCGGCCCACGACCTCGGCGCCGCCGCCTACGCCATCCGGGCCGCGAGCGCCGCGGCGCCCGACGGCGAGGCCGGGGCCGCGCGGCTCCGGGAGCGCGACCGGCAGCGCGAGCAGGTGCCCGCCGAGCTGCTCAACCTGGTCCTGGAGGACCAGCGGAACCGCAGCGCGATCTGCTGGCACGTCTTCGACGACTGATGAGGCGCCCCTGCCGCGGGCCGTCAGGCGGCGCCGTCAGGCCGCGCCCGGTGCGGAGCCGTCGCCCAGCGCTCTCCGGCCGGCCGAGGGGTCGACGGCGGTCGCGACCGCGGCCAGCGCCCCGAGGACCAGCCCGACGCGGGTGTGCGGCAGCCGCAGCCCTCGCTCGCGCCACCTCTCCCCGCGCCGGTAGGCCCACTTCTCCCCTGCGACCGCCACGGCCGCGACCAGCGCGACGGCGCCGAGCACGGCGGAGCCCAGCGCCCCGGACGGCGGCGCGCCGGGCGCCGACCCGAGGTCGCCCGCCAGGACGTTGTCGTCACGGAGGTCGGCATCGAGGTCGGCATCGAGGTCGGCATCGAGGTCGGCATCGAGGTCGGCCCCCGCGCCGGAGTCACCGTCCGGTCCGTCACCCGGGAGCGCGGCACCGGGCGCGCGTCCCGGGTCGCGGAGCCCGTCGCGCACCTCCCGCACGCCGTCGACCGCCTGGCGCCCCTCGCTCGTGACGGCGAGCCCGAGGGCGAGGCCGCCGGCGAGCACGCCTGACTTCACGAGGGCGCGAGCCCACCGCGGCCGGACGACGTCCGGCACCGCGTACCAGGCGAGCGTCGTGAGGCCGGTGATCGCGACGCTGCGGGGGTCGACGCGCCGCAGCGCGTCCTGCATCTCCATGGTCGCCTCCAGGTCTTCCCGGTCGTGGCCGGGTCGTGTGCGGGTCGTGTGCGGGACGACGGGCACGGTCGAGCGCCCGTCCCGGAGACAACGGACGGCCACGAGCCGGTGTTCCGCCCCGTGGGCGCGCGTCACCACGGCCTGCGCCGATAACCGATTCTTGACCTCACGGCCCTCGAACTTGACCGTCACCTCGACGTCGTGACGCTTCTCCGTGAGCGAGGCCACGCCGCACCCCTTGTTGCCTGGGGGTTTTGTCATTTACCACAAGGTGGTTTGATGCGCACGTGGAACTGCTACGAACTTTCCCCCCCGGTGCCTTCGCGTACGGGCTGGCCTCGTGGTCGTGGCTGGGGGTCCACGGCAAGACCCCGCGCTTCACCACCGCGTTCGGCGACGTCTTCCTCGAGTCGCTCGAGGGCTGGTGGTTTCTCGACACGATCGAGGGATCGCTCGAGCTGCGCTGGCACACGGCCGTCGAGATGTACACCGAGCTGGACTCCTCGGACGGCCGGGACGACCTCCTCCTCGAGGACCTCCACCGGGAGGCGCTCGACGCCGGCACCCTGCTGCGCCCCGACGAGGTGTTCGCGCTCTCCCCCCACCCGGCGGTCGGCGGCCGCCTCCATGCCGACTTCGTGGAGCCGGTCCGCTTCGAGCTCGCCCTGCGGCTCGCCGGGGAGATGCACCACCAGCTGCGGGCCACCCGCGACGCGTCCCCGTCGCCGCTGCTGATCGGACACGCCGACGCACCGCGACCGGAGCCCGCGCTCCCGTGGGACCGGGGCGACGCCGGGCGACCGTGACGCACCTGTGACCTCCGTGCTCCGCCCAGCGGATGCACGACCGCCCGACGTGTCGTCTCCTGGAAGGGCACGGATGAGGCGGACCGTGGGAGGTTGGCATGAGACGAGTGCTCGTCATTGGGCTCGTCGTCGGGATCGTGGACGGGTCACTGCTGGGCGCGGCAGCGGCGCTGGGCTGGGCGTGGGTGGCGTGGCTCGCCCTCGTCGCAGGCCTGGTGGGCGCAGCGTTGGTGGCGAGGGCCGCCCCGCCGCCCCGGGTCGCCCGGCCGGCCACCGTGACCCTCGGGCTACCGCTGCGCGACGAGCAGGCGGTCCCCGACGCAGCCCTTGCCCCCGCGACCGATCCTGCGCCGGACGGCGTCGCGGCACAGCCCGTCGAGGCCTACCCCCTGGCGCTGCCCGCCCGCACGGGCGAGCCCAGGCCCGCCGCGGCCTGACGCAACACGCCGAGACAGAGAAGGCGAACCCGCGAGATAGAGAAGCTCGGGGGTTCGCCTTCGGTATCTCGGCGTCAGGAGCGCTGCTTCTTCTTCAGCGACTTCTCGCTGACCGGCGCGGACCCGTCGGCGCGCTGCTGCGCGTAGTACGCACGCGCCTCGTCCTGCCGCTCAGCCTCGATGCCGGACGCGATCACGGCACGCAGGTGGTCCTGGCCGTAGCCCCACGCGTCCACCAGGTCGACGGCGTGCGGGCGCAGGCGGTCCAGCAGCCGGTCGACGTACGACGTGACCGTGCGGGCGCGCTGCGCCGACAGCCGCCCGTGGATGAGGTACCAGGCGAGGTTGCGCTCGATGAGCGTGAGCCCGAAGACGTCGCGCAGCCAGGTCATGACCCGGCGCGTGCCCGGGTCCTCGACCTGCTCCAGCGCCTCGGTGAAGGCCGACCAGCGCAGCAGGTCCGCGTGCGCCTTGGCGGCCTCGACCAGCTGCACCTGGTTCTCGTCGAAGATGCGCGCCGCGGTGACCGGGTCGGCCTTCTGCGCCGGGCGCAGCGCCAGCGCGACCTCCTCGACGATCGTGGCGACGCGGTCGGCCAGCAGCTCGCGCTGGGTCTCGGCGTCGCGCAGGTGCCCGGCCGCGCGGCGCGGGTCGCCGGCATCGGCAATGGCCTGCCCGAAGCGGCGCAGCCCCGTGCGGTGCAGGGCGGCGTCGGTCGCCTGGTCGACGACGAAGCGCGCCAGCCCGGCCGGGGTCTTCGTGGCGCCCTGCAGGTGCTTGGCGTAGTCGCCCACGAGGCGCTTGGCCACGAGCTGCAGCAGCACCGTGTTGTCGCCCTCGAACGTGGCGTACACGTCCATGTCGTGGTGCAGGCTCGTGATGCGGTTCTCGGTGATGAACCCGGCGCCGCCGCACGCGATCCGGCACTCCTGCAGCGTCTCGAGCGCGAACGTGGTGGACGTCGACTTGAGCGCCGCCGCCATCGTCTCGAGGTCCTCGCGGTTCTCGGGGGTGTCCTTCTGGCCGGAGAACACGTCGTCGAACAGGTCGAGCAGGCGGTCGTGCGCGAAGTGCGTCGCGTACGTCTCGGCGATACGCGGGAAGAGCCGGCGGCGATGCGTGGCGTAGTCGAGCAGCACCGTCTCCTCGACGGGCGAGGCAGACGTGAACTGCCGGCGCTCTGCGCCGTACTTCACGGCGATGGCGAGGCCCAGCTTGGACGCGGTCGACGCGGCGCCGTCGAGCGAGACGCGCCCCTGGACCAGTGAGCCGAGCATCGTGAAGAAACGGCGCCCGGGACTGTCGATCGGCGACGAGTAGGTGCCGTCGCTCGCCACCGCGCCGTAGCGCGCGAACAGGTCCGTGCGCGGGATGCGCACCTGGTCGAAGGCCAGGCGCCCGTTGTCGACGCCGCGCAGGCCGCCCTTCAGGCCGTCGTCGTAGCCGCTGATCCCCGGCAGGAACTCCATCGTCTCCGGGTCGCGCACCGGCACGTAGAAGCAGTGCACGCCGTGGTTGACGCCGTTCGTGACCAGCTGCGCGAACACCGTCGCCGCCGTGGCGTGCACGGCCGCGTTGCCGAGGAACTCCTTCCACGCCGCGCGGAACGGCGTGTGGATCACGAACTCCTCGGTGTCCGGGTCGTAGATGGCGGTCGTGGCCACCGAGGCGACGTCGGAGCCGTGCCCGATCTCCGTCATCGCGAACGCGCCGGGCACCGACAGGTCCATCGCGCCCGGCAGCAGGCGGTCCTGCTGCTCCGGGGTGCCCAGGTGCAGGATGGCCGAGCCGAACAGGCCCCACTGCACGCCCGCCTTGATCTGCAGCGACGGGTCGGCGACGACGAGCTCCTCGAAGCCGGCGAGGTTCGCGCCCGGGGAGTCCGCCCCGCCGAGGCGCGTCGGGTACCCGAGCCACACCTGGTGCTTCGGGTCGCTCGCGAGCAGCTTCATCTGCTCGAGCACGCGCTCGCGGTGCTCGGCCATGGACAGCGACTCGTCCTTCCAGAAGGTCGGGTCGGTGGCGCGGTCCCGCGCGTTGCGGCGCCACTCCGGCCAGCGGCCGAGCAGCTGCTCGGACAGGCCGGCGACGTCGACGCGCGCGGTCGCCTTGGGGGCCGGGGCGCCGGCTGCGTGCGTCGTCGCGGGACGGTCGGACG
The DNA here is from genome assembly GCF_059445475.1 of Isoptericola sp. Y581. Lineage (NCBI taxonomy): Bacteria > Bacillati > Actinomycetota > Actinomycetes > Micrococcales > Promicromonosporaceae > Isoptericola > Isoptericola sp. Y581. Next base: position 210,385 of record NZ_JCAIUK010000005.1, read on the forward strand.
TCGTGGTCATCGGTTCTCCTGCGGGGATGCGGGGATGGGGTTGGTCGTGGGGGCATGGTGGGAGACGTCGAGGTGCGGGTCGCCGTCGTGGTGCAGGACGCCCACGGGGCCGGTCCACAGCCAGAGGGTGACCTGCTCCGTGAGCTCCTCGCGGGTGAGGCGGCCGGCGCCGTCCGGTTCGGCGTCATGGCCCAGCCACCACTCGCCGGCGCCCCGGACGAATCCGACCGCACCCGCGGCCCACGCGGCCGCGAGCGCCGGCGGCGCCTGGACGGCGCGGGCGAACGGCTCGGCCACCAGCTCGATGACGGAGTCGAGGTAGGCGCCGAGCGCCTCGGCCTGGCCCGTGCCGCCGGCGCCCGGGGCGGGCTCGTTCCCGCCGATCGCCGTGCGCGTCACGAACCAGTAGACGTTGGGCGAGTGCTCGATCATCTCGAGGTAGACCCGCACCATCGCGCGGAGCGCGGCGTGCGGGCTCGGCGCGGCCTCGGCCGCCTCGCGGAGCGCGTCGTGCATCGTCGCGACGACGTGCGACGCGACGGCGACGCGCAGCCCTGCCTTGTCCTCGAAGTACCGGTACACGATCGACTTGGAGGTGCCCGCCTCGGCCGCGATCTCGTCCATCGAGACCCCGGGACCGCCCCGGTGCACGGACTTGCGGGCGGCGTTCACGAGCTGCGCCCGGCGCGCGGCGCGGTGGTCGTCCCATCTCGTCGAACGCCCGTCGCTCGCGCGAGCGACCTCCGTCGCGCGACCATTGAGCTGCTGCCCCGCGGCCGTCATCGGCCGCACCATGTGACTCGTCTCACGGGACTGAGAGTATCAGGTACTGTGAGTCCTACCTGACCGACGGAGTGAAGGATCTAACGCTGTGGCTACACGCAAGCCGTCCGACGGCTCCTCCCGGAGCATCCCGACCGCCACCCGCGCCGCGTCCGAGCCGGCCCCCGCGAGCGTGCGGGACGCCGTGATCGTGGGCGGCAACCGCATCCCGTTCTCGCGCGCCGGCAAGAAGTACGCCGACGCCTCCAACCAGGAGATGTTCACCGCCGCCCTCGAGGGCCTCGTCGCGCGCTTCGGCCTGCAGGGCGAGCGGATCGGGGAGGTCGTGGGCGGCGCGGTCCTGAAGCACTCACGCGACTTCAACCTGGTGCGCGAGTCCGTGCTCGGCTCGTCCCTGTCGCCCCAGACGGCCGCGTTCGACCTCCAGCAGGCGTGCGCCACCGGCCTCGAGGCCGCGATCACCGTGGCGAACAAGATCCGCCTCGGCCAGCTCGACTCCGGCATCGCGGGCGGCACGGACACCATCTCGGACGCCCCCGTCGCCGTGAGCGAAGGGCTGCGCCGTGCCCTGCTCGACGCCTCGCACGCCAAGACGCTGCAGGCCCGGCTCAAGGCGTTCGCCAAGGTGCGCCCGGCCGACCTCAAGCCGCTCACCCCCTCCACGGACGAGCCCCGCACCGGCCTGTCGATGGGTGAGCACCAGGCGATCACCACGGCCCGCTGGGGCATCGCCCGCGCGGCCCAGGACGAGGTCGCGCTCGCCAGCCACCAGCACCTCGCCGCCGCGTGGGACGCCGGCTTCTTCGACGACCTCGTGACGCCGTTCCGTGGCCTGACCCGCGACGACAACCTGCGCGCGGACACGTCGATCGAGAAGCTCGCGAGCCTCAAGCCGGTGTTCGGCCGCGGCCTCGCCGAGCCCACCGAGGCCACCATGACCGCCGGGAACTCGACCCCGCTGACGGACGGTGCCTCGACCGTGCTGCTGTCGTCGGCAGCGTGGGCCGCCGAACGTGATCTGCCGGTGCTGGCCCGGCTCGCGGACGCCGAGACCGCCGCGGTGGACTTCGTGCACGGGCACGACGGCCTCCTCATGGCCCCGGTGCACGCCGTGCCGCGGCTGCTCGCCCGCAACGGCCTGGGGATCGGCGACTTCGACTTCTACGAGATCCACGAGGCCTTCGCGTCGACCGTCCTCACGACGCTCGCCGCCTGGGAGGACGCCGACTACTGCAAGGCGGAGCTCGGCCTCGACGCGCCGCTCGGCAGCATCGACCGGGCACGGCTCAACGTGAACGGCTCGTCGCTCGCCGCAGGTCACCCGTTCGCCGCCACCGGCGGCCGGATCCTCGCCACCGCGGCCAAGCTGGTCGCGACCAAGGCCGCCGAGACCGGCAGGCCCGCCCGCGCGCTGATCTCGATCTGCGCCGCCGGCGGCCTCGGTGCCACCGCCGTCGTCGAGTCCGTCTGAAGGAGGAAGCACCCATGACCGACTCGTACGGCAGCGACTCCTACACCAAGGCAGTGAACTCGGGCCTCACCAAGACGCTCGCGAAGAAGCTGGGCCTCCCCCGCCCGGCCGTGCTCCGCCGGTTCCGCGCGGGCGACCCGCTCACCGTCGGGCCGGTGCTCGTCGTCTCCGACGACGCGTCCACCGGCGACGCCGACACGCTCGCCAAGGAGCTGCTCGGCTGGGGGCTCGACGTGCGCCGTCAGCCCACCGACGACGCCCGCTGGGGCGCAGTCCTGCTCGTACTCACGGAGGCCGCCCGACCCACCGACGTCTCCGGCGCCGTGCTCGCGGTCGGGTCGGTGCTGCGCCGGCTGGCCTCCAACGGCCGGGTCGTCACCGTCTCGCGCGCCGCCGCGGACGGGGACGCGCCGGCGCTCGCCGCGGTCCGCACCGGCGTGGACGGCTTCCTGCGCTCCGTCGCCAAAGAGCTGCGCGCCGGGGCCACCGGCAACGGGATCGTGCTCACCGACGATGCCGCTGTCGACGGCGTCTCCGCGCTGGCCACGCTGCGCTTCTTCCTCTCGGCCCGCTCGGCGTACGTGGACGGGCAGCTGCTGCCGGTGGGCGGCCCGGTCGCCGACGCCGCGCTGCCCGCGGACTGGGACCACCCGCTCGCCGGGAAGGTCGCGGTCGTCACCGGCGCCGCACGGGGCATCGGCGCGGCGATCGCCAAGACCCTGGCCCGCGACGGCGCCACCGTGGTGTGCGTGGACGTCCCCGCCGCCGGCGAGGGCCTGGCGCGCACTGCCAACGCCGTGGGCGGCACCGCCCTGCAGCTCGACGTGACGGCGGACGACGCCGGGCACCGCATCCTCGAGCACGCGCGCTCGCGCCACGGGCGGCTCGACGTCCTCGTGCACAACGCGGGCATCCTGCGCGACAAGCTGCTGGCCAACATGTCGCCCGCGCAGTGGGACGCCGTCATCGCCGTCAACCTCGAGGCGCAGCTGAGCGTCAACGCCCAGCTGTTGGAGGCGGGTGTGGACGGCCTGCGGATCGTCTCGCTCGCGTCGACCTCCGGCATCGCGGGCAACAAGGGGCAGTCCAACTACGGCTTCTCCAAAGCGGGCGTCATCGGGCACACCCGGGCCACCGCCCCGCTGCTCGCGGCCCGCGGCGGCACCGCGAACGCCGTCGCGCCCGGCTTCATCGAGACCGAGATGACGGCGTCGATCCCGTTCGCCACCCGCGAGGTCGCGCGTCGCGTGTCGTCGCTGCAGCAGGGCGGGCAGCCGGTCGACGTGGCCGAGGCGATCGCCTTCCTGTGCTCGCCCGCGGCCGCCGGCGTCAACGGCCAGGTGCTGCGGGTGTGCGGGCAGAACCTGGTGGGGCGGTGACCGCCGCCCCGGGGGCCGGGCCGGCCACCAGCGCCGGCGACCCGCTACGCGTCGAGACCCTCCCGACCCTGCCCGGGCTCGGGGGTCTGTACGCGCGGGGCGCCGCCACGTCCGGGCGCATCGCCGCGGGCCGGGCCATGCCCGGCCTGCCCGGCATCGGCCAGCCACGCGGCAACGACGGCTCCCTCGAGGAGCCGGCGCTCGTGCTCCCCGAGGTCGCCTTCCGCGTCGCCGGGGTGCCGACGGCGGGCCTCGCCCGGCACCTGCACGAGTACCAGCGGCTGCTGCACGAGCCCGTCACCGACGTGCTGCCCGCCGGGTACCTCCACGTGCTGGCGTTCCCGCTCGCCACGGCGGTCATGGTGCGGGGCGACTTCCCGCTGCCGCTGCTGGGCATGGTGCACCTGGCGAACGACGTCGAGGTGCGCGGCCCCGTGCGCCTGGGCGACGTGCTCGAGGTGCAGGCGTGGGCGGAGAACCTGCGCCCCCACAAGCGCGGGGTCCAGGTCGACCTCGTCGCCGAGGTGCGCCGGCAGGCCGAGCCGACCGGCGCTCCCGTGTGGCGCGGCGTCTCGACGTACCTCGCCAAGGGCTTCCACCTGCCCTGGTCGGACGGGTCGAACGGGTCGGATCCGTCTGACGCCGCAGGCGCGAAGGGCGTCTCGGAGGCCACGGCCGCCGAGGAGCCGACCGCCACCGACGAGGGCGAGGACCGCGCGCCCGCGGGCACGTGGACGCCGCCCCTGCCCACGGGGCGCTGGGCGCTCGGGCCCGGCACGGGCCGCGCGTACGGCGCGGTCTCGGGCGACCGGAACCCGATCCACCTGTCGGCCCTGTCGGCCAAGGCGTTCGGCTTCCCGCGCGCCATCGCGCACGGCATGTACACGGCCTCCCGCGCCCTGGCCGACGTCGGGCAGTCGCGCGGCGACGCGTACCGGTGGACCGTCGAGTTCGCCGCACCCGTGCTGCTGCCCAGCACGGTGGACGTCGCGGTCACGCCGGACCCGGGGCCCGACAGCTCCGGCTTCGCGTACGTCGGCTGGAACGGCGGGCGCCGGCGCCAGCACTTCCGCGGCACCGTCACCCCGCTCTGACCCGGCCATCGCAGGACCCCGGCTGCCGAACAGGCGGTTGACCCCGCTATCGCCTCCTTGGAGGCCCGATCACGGTGTCAACCGCCCGTTCGGCACCGTGGCACCGGGAACCTGGGGCAGGATCGGCGCATGACGACTCTCGGCTGCATCCTCGCGCCCTACGGCAACCCGCCCTCGCGGTTCGCGCCCTTCGCCCGTACCGCGGAGGCCGCCGGCCTCGACGAGGTGTGGCTCTGGGAGGACTGCTTCCTCGAGTCCGGGCCCGCCGCCGCGTCGGCGATGCTCAGCGCGACCGAGCGGCTGCGCGTCGGGATCGGCGTCATGCCGCTGCCGCTGCGCAACGTGGCGCTCACCGCGATGGAGACCGCGACGCTCGACGGCATGTTCCCCGGCCGCTTCCTGCCCGGCGTCGGGCACGGCGTGCAGAACTGGATGGGCCAGGTGGGCGCCCGCGTCGCCTCGCCCCTGACGCTGCTGCGCGAGCAGGTCACAGCGCTGCGGGCGCTCCTCGCCGGCGAGCGCGTCACGACGTCCGGCCGGTACGTCACGCTCGACGACGTCGCCCTCGACTGGCCGCCCGCCGTCGCCCCGCCCGTGGTCGCTGCGGCGAAGGGACCCAAGACCCTGCGCCTGGTCGGCGAGGTCGCGGACGGCGTGGTCATCGACGGCGACTCCGGGGTCTCCGGGGCGCGGCGGGCGATCGCGCTGGTCGACGAGGGTCGCGCCGCGGCCGGGCTGCCGCCGGTCGCCGAGTCCGGGCCGGAAAGCGAGCACCCGTTCCGGGCGGTCGCCTTCGCGCAGACCGCCACCGGCGCCGGCGCAGCCGACCGGCTGCGCTCCTCCCTCGCGCACTGGGACGTCGACGCCTCCTCCGACGAGGCCCTCGCCGACCACGCCAGCTGGGGCTCCGCGGAGGAGGTCGCCGACGGGCTCCGCCGGTTCGCCGCGCTCGGCGTCTCGACGGTCGTGGCACAGCCGACCGTCGACGAGCCCGACCTCGACGGCTTCGCCGCGTTCCTCGGCGGGGAGGTCGCGCCGCTGCTGCGCTGAGCCGGCGGCGGAGTCAGCCCGCGGTGCGCGGGATGGTCCGCGTCCACCGCCGCTCGAAGACCACCTCGTCGCCGTCGCGCGCCACCACCTCGTTGTCGGTGAAGAAGCTCTCGGCGTCGCAGGTGATCTCCGACCGCGTGCGGATGCTGGCGTCCCAGCCGGTCATGCCGGCCGGCAGGGGGTCGCCCGCGCCGCGCCGCAGCCGGACCGTCCAGTCCGAGCGGGTGCGAGCGCTCGTGGCGTCCGTCCCGATCCAGTACCGCTCGAGCGCGTCCTCGGTGAACTCCAGCCCGTCCGGGTAGGTGCGCGTGCCGCCGTACCGCGGGTCGACCTCGAGCAACCAACGGCCCTCGGCGACGTCCCGCACCACCCGGCGCTCCGGCCGCGCCTCGTCGCCCGCGCCGAAGACGACGCCGAGCGGCGGCGCCTGCTCCGGCTCCTCGAAGCCGACCGGCGGGTGCTCGGCCGCCCGGTCGTGCACGGGCAGCTCGAGCGCGCCGTCGCCCACCGCCACCGCGAGCACCGCGTCGCCGGGCTGCGGCCAGACCCACGGCCAGTACGCCGAGGACACCGCGAGCCGCAGCCGGTGCCCGGGCGCCAGCGCGTACCCCGTGCCCGTGAGCTCGAACGACACCTCCTCGGTGGCGCCCGGCTTCCATCCCACCGCGCGCTCACGGCCGTCCCGCGCGGAGAGGTTGAGCGCGCCGCGCGTGACGAGGGTCGACGACCCGTCGGACCCTACGTCGCACAGCCGCGCTACGACCTGCCCCTTCGCCGCAGAGCAGGTCAACCGCAGGCGCACGCGGGCCCGCCCGAGGATCTCCAGGGGCGCGGTCAGCGGCGCCGAGTCGAAGCAGACGGACCGCCCGTCCTCCTCCCGCTGGTCGGGCGGCAGGTCGGCGTCGTTGCCGAACGGGAAGAACCGGCCGGCGTCCACCCCGGTGTGCGACGGCGACGCCACGACCCACGACGTGGGCATGGGGTGGCCACCGGCGAGGACCTCGACCGTCGGTGCCGTCGTCGCCAACGCGCCCTCGGGCCGGTCCTCCGGCCCCGCCTCGACGAGCGGCAGGTCGCGGGTGAACACGTGCGGCGACGGCCAGGACGGCTCGCCCACCCAGCGGCCGGGCAGCTCGTCGTAGACCGTGGCCGGCGGAACCGACTCGCTGATCCACGCGCGCAACGGCGGGTCGTCGAGGACGCCGCGGTCGGCGCCCTTGAGCCAGTGGTCCCACCAGCGCAGCGTCTCCTGCAGGAAGCCGATGGCCGGGCCGGGCGGCAGCCCGCGGTCGGGGTACTGGTGCGACCAGGGCCCGAGGATGCCGCGCACGGGGGCACGCAGCGAGCCCTCGTCGCCGGCCGCCGCGAGCCGCAGCACGGTGTCGCGGTAGGGGTCGTTCCAGCCGCCGACGGCGAGCACGGCCGCGGAGATCGTCGAGTAGTCCTCGATGACGCTGCCGTGGCGCCAGTAGTCGTCGCGCGTCTGGTGGCGCAGCCAGGTGTGGACGAACGGCTCGGTGTGCTCCAGCCGGTCGAGCCACTGCTCGCGCCAGCCCTCGCCCACGTACGCCGGGTCCGGCGGGCGCGAGCAGAAGGCGAGCATCGTGGCCGCCCACGCGTGCATGTCGACGGCGAGCACGGCGCCGCCGGTGAAGTGCACGTCGTTGTCGTACCGGTCGTCGGTGGAGCACACCGTGACGATCGCCTTGAGCGGTTCCGGGGCGAGCGCCGCGATCTGCAGGGAGTTGAAGCCGCCCCACGAGATGCCGAACATCCCGACCGACCCGTCGCACCAGTCCTGCGCGGCCAACCACTCGACGACGGCGACGCCGTCCGCGAGCTCGGTGGGCGAGTACTCGTCGTCCTGGTGCCCGTCGGAGTTGCCGCTGCCGCGGATGTCCACCCGCACCGACGCGTAGCCGTGCCCGGCGTAGTACGGGTGGCGCTGCGCGTCGCGCGGGGCCGTCCAGTCCGACAGCCGGTAGGGCAGGTACTCGAGGATCGCCGGGACCGGCGCCGGGTCGACCGGCCGCCAGACGCGGGCCGCGAGCCGGGTGCCGTCGGCCAGCGGGATCCAGTGGTCCTCGACAACGGTCTCGTACGGTAGGTCGGTGACGTAGCGCATGGGGTCCCTCCGACGCTCGGGAGATCAGTGGACGGGTGCGATCAGTGGACGGGGTGCATGGTGCGCTTCATCCACGGCGACAGGGCCAGCACCACCAGGGCGACGACGACCGGGACCGCGCCGTTCACCGCGAAGTACACGCCGTCCGACACCTCGCCGTAGAAGCGGACCGTCTGCGCCTGGATGCCGTTGGCCAGCGCGATGGACAGGAACCACACCGCCATCGCCTGGCTGGAGAACGCGAGGGGGGCGAGCTTGGTGGTGGCCGACAGGCCGGTGGTCTGCAGCAGGACGTCGCCCAGGCCGAGCAGCAGCAGCGAGACCAGCATCCACCACACAGCGATCCGCCAGTCGCCGGACTGCCCGCTCACCGCCGGCACGAGGACGAGGTACGACAGACCACCGAGGAGCGCACCGAACGCGACCTTCTTCGAGGCGTGCGGCTGGCGCGGCCCCAGCCACGTCCACAGGGCGGCGACGAAGGGCGCGACGAGCACCTCCGCGGCGCCGAGGTAGGAGCTGAACCAGGCGGACGGGACGTCCCAACCGAAGATCGTGCGCTGCACGTGGTCCTCTGCCAGGAGGATCAGCACCGTGTACGCCTGGAACAGCACGAAGTTGAACGCGACCGACGCGAGCCACAGCACGAGGAACGGGCGCAGCCGGCCGCGCTCCTCGGTCGTCACGCGCGGGCTGCGGAACATTACCGTGAAGTAGACGATCGGCGCGACCATCGCGATCACGGTGAGCGCGTCCACGACGCCGGCGATGCTGAGGCGGTCCAGGAGGGCGAGCACGCCGAGGGCGACGACCACGACCGCCCCGACGCCGGCGAGCATCCAGCGCGTGCGTCGCGCGGCGTCCGGCGGCAGCGGTGCCTCGGCGGGCCGCCCGTAGCCCGGGATGCGGCGCCGGCCCACGACGTACTGGATCAGCCCGGCCGTCATGCCGATCGCGGCGGCGGAGAAGCCCCAGTGCCAGCCGACCTCGGCGCCGAGCCAGCCCGTGATGAGCGGGCCGACGAACGCGCCCACATTGATGCCCATGTAGTAGAGGGCGAACCCGGCGTCGCGCCGGTCGTCGTCGGTGGAATAGAGCTTGCCCACCAGGGTGGAGACGTTGGGCTTGAGCAGCCCGGTGCCGAGGCTGATCAGCACCAGGCCGATCCACGTCGAGATCTCCACCGGGATCGCCATCGTGTAATGGCCGGCGGCGATGAGGATGCCGCCCCACAGCACGCCGCGGTAGGAGCCGAGCACCCGGTCGGCGATCCAACCGCCGCCCACGGACACGAGATAGACCATGGTGCCGTAGCCGGCCGCGATGGACGCCGCGTTGCCGGGCTCCATGGCGAGCCCGTTGTCCGCGACCGACGCCGTGAAGTACAGGACGAGGATCGCCTGCATCCCGAGGAAGGAGAACCGCTCCCAGACCTCGAGGCTGAAGAGCGTCGCGAGGCCGCGGGGGTGCCCGAAGAACGCCCGGTCGTCGTGGGCGTCGGGGGCCGGGTCGACGGCGGGCGCGTCCTCGGTGGTCACGTGTGCCTCATGTGCCTCATGTACCCAGGCTGCCACCGGCGACCACTCCTCACCTTCCGTACGGCCCACCGGGTGGCCCGTCGGGTGACTCGTCGGGTGGCTCGTCGTCCGAGAACGCCCCACGACCGTGCGTGCCACGGGTGGGGCTGGAAGACTGGCCGACGGTCGTGACGAGCTGGTCGTGACGGGGAGGACGCATGGCCGAGATCCTGCTGTTCCACCATGCCCAGGGGCTGACACCCGGGATCGGCGACTTCGCCGAGCGCCTCCGGAGCGCCGGCCACACCGTGCACACGCCGGACCTGTTCGACGGCCGCTCCTTCGACTCGATCGACAGCGGGATGGCGTACGTCGAGGAGCTGGGGTTCAGCGAGATGCTCGAGCGGGGCACGCGGGCGGCCGAGGCATTGTCCGCCGAGCTGATCTACGCCGGGTTCTCGCTGGGAGTCCTGCCGGCACAGAAGCTCGCCCAGACCCGGCCCGGTGCCCGGGGCGCCGTCTTCTGCTACTCGTGCGTCCCGACGTCCGAGTTCGGCGGCTGGCCGGCCGGGCTGCTGGCGCAGATCCACGGCATGGACCACGACCCGATCTTCGTCGGCGAGGGCGACCTCGAGGCCGCGCGGGCGCTGGTCGAGGAGTCCGGGACGGCCGAGCTCTTCCTGTACCCGGGAGACCGGCACTACTTCGCCGACAGCTCGCTGCCCGGCTACGACGCTGACGCCACCGCGCTGATGACCGCCCGCATCCTCGAGCTCGTGGAGCGCGCGGACCGGTGAGCGCTCCACGACGAGGCGCCGGCGGCCGGCGCGCAGTCGGCGAGGTGGTCGCGCTACTGCGCCCGGAGGCGCTCTTCCAGCCCCTTGCGGACCTCGGGCCATTCGTCGTCGACGATCGAGAAGTACGCGGTGTCGCCCACGGTGCCGTCGGCGGCGACGCGGTGCCCGCGCACCTCGCCGTCGTCGCCCAGGACGGCGAGGACGAGGTCGTGGATCACCCGCACATGATCGCCGAACAGGCGGTTGGCACCGGAATGCGTCCACGATCCGCGCGATCACGGTGTCAACCGCCTGTTCGGCAGCCCCGGGGTGGGTGGGTAGCGTGCGGGGCATGGATGCCCTGCACGAGAAGACCGCAGTCGAGCTGCGCGACCTGCTGCGGTCCGGCGAGCTCACGCCCACCGAGGTGGCCGACCACTTCCTGGCGCGGATCGAGCGCGCCAATCCCGGCCTGGGGGCGTTCGTCTCCGTCACGCCGGAGGCCGCGCGCGAGCGGGCGGCGCGGCTCGAGCGGGACGGCGGGCCCGCGACGCTGTGGGGCCTGCCCACCGGGGACAAGGACCTCTGGGCCCGCGCGGGGGTGCCCGCCGGCTTCGGGTCGCGCGCCTTCGCGGGCGACGCTGCGATCGTGCCGCCCGTGAGCGACGAGATCGTGCAGGTGCTCGACGCCGCGGGCATCGTGAGCCTGGGTCGCACGACGGCGCCCGAGCTCGGCTTCCCCGCGTACACCGAGCCGCTCGCCGGGCCGGTGGCGCGCAACCCGTGGGACCCCACCCTCGGCGCGGGCGGGTCCAGCGGCGGCGCGGCCGTGGCGGTCGCGGCCGGGCTGCTCCCGTTCGCCCCCGGGTCGGACGGCGGCGGGTCGGTGCGGATCCCGGCGGCGGCCTGCGGGGTGGTCGGGCTCAAGCCCAGCCGCGGGCTGATGCCTGCGGGGTCGGGCCAGGAGTCGATGGGCGGCCTGGTGGTGAACGGCCCCCTCGCCCGCACCACGCTGGATGCTGCCCTGCTGCTCGAGGGGATGCTGACCTGGACGGCCGACGGCCGGGTGGCCCACCCGCTGACCCTCCGCGCACCGTCGGCCCGCGCCGGGGAGTACCTGGCGGCCGCGCGGCGCGGCGAGGTCGGCGGCAGCGGCGGCGAGGACGTGCAGGGCCGGTTCCACGTGGCGGTCACGACCGACTCGGCGTGGGACCACTTCTACGAGATCACGACGTCCCCGGAGGCCCGCGCGGCGCTCGACGTCGGCGTCACGACGCTCAGCGGCCAGGGTCACGACGTCGAGCCGGTGCGGCTGGAGCCCGACCCCGCGTACGGCCCCGCGTTCCGCACCCTGTGGATCGCGGGCGCCTCGGCCGTCCCCCTCGACGACCCCGCGCAGCTCGACCTGCTGGAGCCGCTCACCCGCTGGCTGATCGGCCGCGGCCGGCAGGTGCCGGCCCGCGAGGTCGCCGAGGCGCTGCGGGCGCTCACCGCGTTCGAGCGTCGTCTGGTGGCGCAGGTCTCGCGGTACGACGCCGTCATGACGCCCGCGCTGGCCATGACCCCCCGCCCGCTCGGCTGGTTCGACCCCGAGGACCCGGAGCGCAACTTCGAGCAGCAGTGCCAGTACACGCCGTGGACGTCGATGCTCAACGTGGCGGGGCTGCCCGCGATCAGCGTCCCGACGCACATGACCAAGGACGGCCTGCCCATGGGCGTGCAGCTGATCGGCCGCCCGGGCGGTGAGACGACGCTGCTCGCTCTCGCGGCCCAGCTCGAGGACCGCCTGCGGTGGGCGGACCGGCACCCGCCGGCCTGGTGAGCGGCGACGCCCACCCGGTCATCGCCGTGAGCGCGGCTGGCCGGCGTGGGCGCCACACAGGGAACGGATTAGTACGCCCGGGTGCGAACGGCCGCGGGCTCGCCTACGGTCGACGTTCGAGGTCGTTCGTGCGACGGAAGGAGCCCCGATGGGACTCGCAGACAAGGCCAAGCACCTGGCTGACAAGGGTGAGGGCAAGGCCAAGGAGACAGCGGGCAAGCTCACCGACGACGAGAAGAAAGAGGCCGAGGGAAAGTCCCAGCAGGCCGGAGCGGACCTCAAGCAGGCGGGCGACAACGTCAAGGACGCGTTCAAGCGCTGACCTGCCCACGACGACGGGGGCGCCACCAGCGGTGGCACCCCCGTCGTCATGTCCGGAAGTTCTCTCGAGCGGTCAGACGTCGTCGGGCAGGCAGCCGAACGCCTCGTCGGCGCCGAGGGCGGCGGTGGCCAGCAGACCCTCCAGGCCGGAGCCCGGGGGCACGGGGCGCGGGTCCTCGACCACGACCCACAGGGAGTCCACCACGTCGTAGCGCGCCTGCGGCCCATCCGTGACGAGCGACCGGACGGCGGCGACGAGCCGCTCGACCTCCTCGCCCGCCGTGCCGAGGCCGACCGACGCCCGCACCGCCCCGGCGTCGAACCCGAGGCGCCCGAGCAGCGGGTGCGCGCAGAACCGGCCGTCGCGCACGCCGATGCCGTGCTCGGCCGACAGGTAGGCGGCGACCAGGCCCGGGTCGTAGCCGGAGACGGTGAACGTCACGACGCCCACCGGGTCGACGGCGTCGTCCCACACGTGCACGACCTCGACCCGGTCGACCTCCTCGAGGCCCGCGACCAGCCGGCGCCGCAGCACGTCCTCGTGCGCGCCCACGACGCGCGGGTCGAGGGCGGCGAGCTCGTCGCACGCGGCGGCGAGCGCCACCGCGCCGATCACGTTGGGCGACCCGGCCTCGTGCCGCGCCGGCCCCTCGTGCCAGTCCGTGCCCGCCGTGCGCACCCGGCGCACCGCGCCGCCGCCGGCGAGGTACGGGGTGCCGCCGTCCAACCAGTCGCGCCGCCCGACCAGGGCACCGGCGCCGAACGGCGCGTACGTCTTGTGCCCGGAGAACGCGACGTAGTCGACCCCGGTCTCCTCGAGGGAGAAGCGGCGGTGCGGCACGAGCTGCGCGCCGTCGAGGACGACGCGCGCGCCCGCTCCGTGCGCCGCGGCGACGACGTCGGCCACCGGCAGCGCCTCGCCCGTGACGTTCGACGCGCCGGTGAGCGCGAGCAGCGCGTACGGCCGGCCGGTGGCGACCCCCGCGGCCAGCTCCTCGGTGATCTCCGCGAGCGTCGCGGCGACCGACGGGCCGCCGGTCACGACGGTGGCGTCCGTGGACCGCTGCCAGGGCAGCAGGTTGGCGTGGTGCTCGATGTCGAGCACCAGCATCCGTCCCGGCTCGCCCGTCACCGGGTCGACGGGCACGCAGCCGGCCAGCAGGTTGAGGGAGTCGGTGGTGTTGCGGGTGACGATGGTCAGGTCGTCGTCGCGTGCGCCGACGAAGGCGCCGATCGTGCGGCGCGCCGTCTCGTAGAGCGCGGTCGAGACCTGCGACAGGTACCCGGCCCCGCGGTGCACGCTCGCGTACAGGGGCAGCACCTGGGTGACGCGGTCGGACACCGCCTGCAGGGCGGGCGCGGACGCGGCGACGTCGAGGTTGGCGTACGGCACGTAGCGGCCGTCGACGAGAGGCACGAGGGTGTCGGCGCCGACGACGGGCAGCACGGGGGCGACGTCGTGCACCGGCGGGGCGGCGTCGGTCGCGGCCACGCCGTCAGTGGGGGCGTTCTGCGGCCGGTGGAGCTGCGGCCGGTCGAGCTGCGTGGTGAGCGTAGTCATGGCTGGTCCTCCTCGGTGGTGCCGGGGAGGTACCTCCCCGCGCTTGCCCTGGCGCCGGACGGCGCAGAGCCTGGTCGTCACCCGGGGCACCCCGCCGCGAGAGGAGGGTTGCCGGCCAGCGAGCCGGGGCTTGTCGCTGGCGCTCTTGACCTGCCGCCCATCGTGCGGTGACCGGCCCACGTCGTCAAGCGCTGGGACGGGCTTCTCACGATGCGGGCACGGGCTGGCCCCGGCGCCCGGCGCCCGGGAGAGTCCGTGCATGGTCTCCGTCCGCCGCGCCACGACCCTCGACGTCGACGCGCTCCTCCCCGGCGCGGAGCTCGACGTCGCGCTCCGTACCGGTGACGCGCACGCCGCCCGGCGCGCCGTGGCCGAGGCCGTGGCCGCCGCCGGGCCGGACGACGTGCTCGACGTGCTGGGCCGGCACGCCGCCACCGGCTCCGCGCTCTGCACCGAGCTGCTGGTCGAGCTGCTCGACGAGTCGGGTGTGGTGGGGCGGTTCGTGCGCGGCGCGCTCCTCGACGAGTCGGCGGTGGACGACGTGTGCCAGGACGTGCTGATCTCCGTCGCGGGGTCGGTGAGGTCGTTCGCCGGCGCCTCGAAGGTCACCACGTGGGTGCACGGCATCGTGCGCCACCGCGTGGTGGACCACCTGCGGCGCCAGCGGGCCACGTCCCCCCTGCCCGACGACGACGCCGCCCCCGGCACGCGGATGAGCTCGTTCATCGCCACGCGCGCCACGGTGCGCGACGCGCTCGTCGCCCTGCCGGACCTCTACCGTGAGCCCGTGACGCTGCGCGACATCGAGGGCCTGCCGTACGCCGAGGTCGCCGACCGGCTGGGCCGCAGCCTCGGCACCGTGAAGTCCCAGGTGTCGCGCGGCCGCGCCCTGGTCGCCGCCGCCCTCGGGGGCGCACTCTGATGGCCGGTCAGGAGCTGATGGGGCGGTACCGGGTCGGGGACGTCATCGGCGTCGGGTCGTTCGCCACCGTGCACCGCGCCGTCGACGAGCGGCTCGACGACACCGTGGTCGTGAAGGTCCTCGCGGAGAATCACAGCCTCAACCCGGAGATCCGCGAGCGCTTCATCGCCGAGGGCCGGGCGCTGCGCCGGGTCGCGAGCCCGCACGTCGTCACCGTCTACGACATCGGCGAGAGCGACCGCCAGCAGCCGTACCTCGTGCTCGAGCACGCCGACCGCGGCACGCTCGCCGAGCGGGTCGCCAGGCTCCGCGCGGACGGCTGGACGGCGAGCCCCGCGGACGTGCTCGCCGTCGCCCGCGGGCTGGCCGCCGCGGTCGAGGCGGTGCACGCCGCCCGCCTGGTGCACCGCGACCTCAGCCCGGGCAACGTGCTGCTGCGCACCGGGCCCGACGCCCCCGCCGACGGCCCGGCGCCCGGCGAGGCCCCGTTCGCCGTCGTGCGCCCCGACGAGCGGCTCGTCGTGGCCGACCTCGGCATGTGCAAGGACCTGGCCCGCAGCTCCGGGCTCACCGTCGCGGGCGGCACCAGCGGGTTCCGGCCGCCCGAGCAGGACGGCCCCGGCACGGTCGACACCCGCGCGGACCTGTGGGCGATGTCGGCGCTGCTCGGCTGGCTCGCCGAGGGCGCCGACCTGCCGCGCGGCCTGCCGCGGGCGCTGCGCCGCAGCCTCGCGGACTCCCCGTCGAGGCGGCATCCCGACGTCGCCGCGTGGCTCGCGGACGTGGAGGCCACGCTCGCGCCCGCGGACGAGGCGCACGGCACGCCCGCCGGGTCGGCGGCCCCGGGGGCTCTCAGCCGACGGCGCCGCACGACGACGACGGCCGTCGTCGCCGTCGTGCTGGGCGCCGGGGTCGGCCTCGGCGCGGGGCTGGGCGCCGCCGCGTGGCTCGACGGCCAGCCCCGCGCGAGCGCCGGCGCCGCCAGCGTCGCGATCTCCGGGCCGGAGTCCGCCGTCGTCGGGGAGCCCGTCACGCTCACGGCCCGGGTCACCGGGGCCGACCACTGGGTGTGGACCCTGCCCACCGGGGCCTACACGGCCGACGACGGCACCG
Organism: Isoptericola sp. Y581; assembly: GCF_059445475.1. Lineage (NCBI taxonomy): Bacteria > Bacillati > Actinomycetota > Actinomycetes > Micrococcales > Promicromonosporaceae > Isoptericola > Isoptericola sp. Y581. The sequence continues at coordinate 226,319 of NZ_JCAIUK010000005.1, forward strand.
TCGAGCTCAAGGCGACCAGCGCCGGGCGCGCCGAGGTCGTGCTCGAGGCGCGGGCCGCCGACGGCACGGCCGTCATGGCCGTGCACCACCTCGACGTGGCCGACCCGGGCTGACACCACGGCGACCGCGGTGAGGGGGCCAAGGAGCCGGGCGAAGAAGCCGGCCGAAACTCGTGCGAATAAGTCTGGCCGGCGTGCAACCATTCCGCCGTCCCGCGCGACTCACCCCTGTCAGACGTAGTCAGAACCCATCAGGTCGAACCCTTCCGATCAGGAGAGATCATGCGACACCTGCCCCGCCGACTGGCACCGATCGCCGTCGTCGGCCTGCTCGCCCTCGGCGCCTGCTCCCCAGGCGGCGACGACGCCGAGTTCGACGACGCCGGCTCGACCGCCGACGCGGCGCCGAAGTCCGCAGAGGAGACCCCCACGGACGGGGCCGCCGCCGACGCCCCCGAAGGCACCGCGGGCGTCGACTTCCCAGACCCGGAGGACGTCATCGCGGACGCGACGTTCACCGTGCCTGGTACGGAGAAGGACTAGGTCCGCTTCGGGATCGAGTCGATCGTGGTCTCGGGCGGCACGATGGAGCTGCGACTCGTGATGACGCCGGAGTTCGACGACGGCGGCGGCGCCCCGTCCTTCTACGACGCCACCGGCGAGAGCTCCTCCCTCATCCTCATCGACCGGGAGAACCTCAAGGAGTACCGCGTCCTCGAGGCCGACGGCGGCGGCCGGTGGTACAAGAGCGACGAGGTCTACACGGAGGCGCTGCCCGGCCAGTCCGTGGGATACCAGGCGTTCTTCGCCGCGCCGGAGGACGAGATCACGACGGTCGACGTCAAGCTGGCCGACTCGTGGCCGGTGTTCGAGGACGTCCCCCTGACCTTCGAGGACTGACGTGCGACGCACACCTCTCCCGCGCCGGACGGCGCCGCTCGCGACGGTCCTGACCGTCGCGCTCACCACGGCCACCCTCGGCTCCGCGGCGTCCCCCGCGGCCGCGGCCGCGGACTCCTACGACTGGCCCGCCATCGACGCCCTCGACCTCGGCGAGCCCGCCCAGGAGCAGCGCGTCGCCTCCGTCACGGCGTACGTCGCCGGCGGCTCGGTCACTCGATATGTGGTCGAGGGCTCGGTCGACTCGGTCGACGACACGACGAAGGACGGCGGCGAGACCGTCGTCACCCTCTCGTCCGACATCCTCTTCGACTCCAGCGACGCCTCCCTGTCCAAGGTCGCCAAGGAGAAGATCGCCTCCCTCGTCGAGGACGTGCCGAAGGGGGCCGCGGTCAAGATCGACGGCCACACGGACACGGTCGACACCGACGCGTTCAACCAGAAGCTCTCGGAGCAGCGGGCGAAGGCCGTGGCGGGCGCGGTCGGCGACGCCCGCGGCGACCTGAAGCGCGACGTGCACGGCTACGGCGAGACGCAGCTCAAGATCGCCGAGTCGGGCGACGACGAGGCCGAGGACCGTGCCGCGAACCGTCGTGTCGAGATCCGCTACGGAGGCTGATCGTCAAGAGCCGCCGCGCGTCCCCACACGTTGTCCGCGCCGGGCGGGTAGGGGCCGTCGTGCGCGGCCGCCGGCCGGCCGCTCCGTGCGCGCCCACCGTGCACGTCGCGAGATGGGATGACCACCACGCGGACGCCGGGCGTACGATCGCCACGACCATCCCGAGCGGCCGAGTGACGTGGCACGTCGACGCCGCAGCAACCCGCGGGCCGGTCGCCGCCCTCCCGGCGGCGGTACGGACCGGACGAGGGTGCTACCGCCACGACCGATGGGAGGATTCCGATGACCACCCAGATCGATCCCCGCCCCGCCGACGGCTACGCCGGCGACCTCACCCCGCAGCAGGCGTGGGACCTCCTCGCCGGCGACCCGGACGCCGTCCTCGTCGACGTGCGCACCGAGGGCGAGTGGCGCGCCGTCGGCGTGCCCGACACCGCGAGCACGGGCAAGCGCCCCGTCTTCGTCGAGTGGGTCAAGGCCGGCGGGCGTCCCAACGCGGGCTTCCTCGCCGACCTCGCCGCGGAGGGCGTGACCGCCGACCGCCCGATCGTCTTCCTGTGCCGGTCCGGGCAGCGCTCGATCGGCGCCGCGCGCCTCGCGACGTCGGCCGGCCTGGGCCCGTCGTACAACGTGCTCGAGGGCTTCGAGGGCGGCCCCGGATTCGACGGCGTCCGCGACCGCGAGGGCTGGAAGGTGCGCGGCCTGCCCTGGGGCGCCTACGCCGACGGGGACACTTCGCAGGGCACCACAGGGGGCACCACGTCGGAGTCCCGCGCGTGAGCGCCTCGCGGCAGGGCGTCCCCACCGGACCGGCCGCCGACGACGTCACGCACGGCGGGTCGGGCCGCGGGCCGCTGCCCGCGACCGCGCGCCCGGCGACGCTCGCCGTGCGCGGCGGCCACCGCCGCTCGGACTACCAGGAGACGTCCGAGGCGTTGTTCCTCACCCAGGGCTACACCTACGACACGGCCGCCGACGCCGAGGCCTCGTTCTCCGGCGAGCTGTCGCGGTTCGTGTACTCCCGGTATGGCAACCCGACGGTGCACACGTTCGAGGAGCGGCTGCGCCTGCTCGAGGGCGCCGAGGCCTGCTACGCGACGGCGTCGGGCATGTCGGCGGTCTTCACGACGCTCGCGGCCCTGGTCTCTAGCGGCTCGCGCATCGTCAGCGCGCGTGCCCTGTTCGGCTCCACGAACGTCATCTACGACGAGATCCTCGCCAAGTGGGGCGTGCGCGTCGACTACGTGGACGGCCACGTGCTCTCCCAGTGGGAGGAGGCGCTCGCGACGCCGGCCGACGTCGTCTTCTTCGAGTCGCCGTCCAACCCGATGCAGGACCTGGTCGACGTGCGGGCCGTGGCGGACCTCGGTCACGCCGCCGGCGCCGTGGTCGTGGTCGACAACGTCTTCGCGACGCCGATCCTGCAGAAGCCGCTCGAGCTCGGTGCCGACGTCGTCGTCTACTCCGCGACCAAGCACATCGACGGCCAGGGCCGGGTGCTGGGCGGCGCCATCCTGGGCCCGCGCGAGTTCCTCGAGGGGCCGGTGCAGACGTTCATCCGCAACACGGGCCCGTCGCTCTCGGCGTTCAACGCCTGGGTGCTGCTCAAGGGTCTGGAGACGCTCGACGTCCGCGTCCGCGCGCAGAACGCCGCCGCGCTGCGGGTCGCCGAGGCGCTGGAGGGCTTCGACGAGATCGCCGCGGTGCGCTACCCGTTCCTGCCCTCGCACCCGCAGCACGACCTGGCGAAGTCCCAGCAGTCCGGCGGAGGCACGGTCGTGACGTTCGACCTGGCCGTGCCGGAGGGCACCGAGCCGGAGGCGGCGAAGAAGCGCACGTTCGCCTTCCTCGACGCCCTGCAGATCGTCGACATCTCCAACAACCTCGGCGACGCGAAGTCGATCATCACGCACCCCGCCACGACGACGCACCGCAAGCTCGGCCCCGAGGGCCGCGCCAAGGTGGGCATCGCGGAGACGACGGTGCGGCTGTCGGTCGGCCTCGAGGACACGCTCGACATCCTCGAGGACGTGGAGCAGGCCCTGCGCGCCTGAGCCGCGCACCGCTGGCCACCGGGTCCGGCACGCGACAGGCTGGTCGTCGTGACCCGTCGCCGACCGCCGGAGAGATCGCCGGGTGGTCGTCGACGACGCCGAGCACGTGCGGGCCGCCTGCGCCGCTATCGACAGCTGCTGGTGGACCCGGCCTTCCGGGTGTGGTCCTACCAGTTCGTGAGCACCCGCGGCCGCCGAACGGCCCGAGCCTGAGCGGTCAGTCCACCGGCAGGCCGAGCACCCGCTCCAGGTAGCGGTTGCGGAACTTGCGACCCGGGTCGGACTCCTCGACGAGCGCCCGGAACTCATCCGCCCGCGGGTACGACGACCGCACGACGGCCCCGTCGAGCGTGAACCACTTCCCCCAGTGCGGGCGGGGCGCGAAGGGCGTGAGCGCCGCCTCGACGACCGGGAGCACCTCGAGCACCTCGGCAGGGCTGTTGCGCCACGTCAGGTGGATGCCGAGCGAGTCCCGTCCGCTCGCCGGGCTCAGCCAGAGCTCGTCGGCCGCGACCGAGCGCAGCTCCGAGACGAGCACGAGGTGCGCGAACGTCTCGCTGACCGCCCGCAGCGCCCGCAGGGCGCCGGCGGCCACCGTGCGGTCGACGAAGTACTCCGTCTGGATCTCGTCGCCCCGGCTGGGGCTGGCGTCCGGGCGGAAGTGCGGCAGCCGCTGCCACCACGGCCCGGGCACGCCGCCCTGGACGGTCTGGTTGGGGTTCTGCCCCTCGGCGAGCTCCCCGGCCTCTGCCCGGGCCCAGCGCGCGCCGAACTCCGCGGGGTCGAGGGCGGGGTCCCAGTCCGCGGTCCGTGACTTGAGCCAGACCTTCCCTGCGACCTCCGGGTCGCCCCATCGCGGCATGACGGAGACGCTGAACGCCGCGCTCATGACGTCGTCGAGCCGGTCGAGCAGGACGGACCAGGGCAGGTCGAACCAGACGTCCTGCCTCACGTCGAAGGCGGGCACCAGGTCGAGCGTGACGGTCGTGACGACGCCGAGGGCTCCCAGCGCGAGGACCCGGCCGCCGAAGTCCGGGGCCTCGTCTCGGGTCCACCGCCGCAGCTCACCGTCGGCGGTCACCAGCTCGACCGCCGAGACGGCGCTCGAGAGGTTGCGGTTCCCGTCGCCGGAGCCGTGGGTGCCGGTGGCGCACGCCCCGGCCACGGAGATGTGCGGCAGGGATCCCATGTTGTGCAGCGCCCACCCGGTGTCGGCGAGGCCCGCGGCGACCTGCCCGTACGTGCTGCCGCCCGAGACCGTCACCCGCCCGGCGGCGTCGTCGAGCTCGAGCCGGGCCGGGAGGCCCTGCGCGCTGACCAGGACGCCCTCGGTGTCGGCCACGTCGTTGAATGAGTGCCGCGACCCCAGGGCGCGGACCCGCGGGGACGTGGCCACGAGCTCCTGGAGCTCGGTGACCGAGCGCGGTGTCCACACGCCGCGGGCCGCGAACCGGTGGCAGCCGGACCACGTCGCGCCGGCGTCCGCCGGCCCGTCGGCCGCGCGGAGGAGCGCGGTCACGCGGCGACCGTCCGGCTCTCGCCCGAGTCGGCTCCTGCGTTCTCGCCGTCCGCGCCGACGTCCGCCAGCTCGTTGCGGAAGGTCTCGCCCGCGCGCCAGATGCACAGTGCGCTGATCACGCAGGCGAGCACGAGGTAGGCACCCGCCGGCCACCACGACCCGGCGAGGGCGGTGAGCCCGACGGCGATCGCGGGCGTGGGCCCGCCGCCGATGAGCGCGGAGCCCTGGTAGACGACCCCGAGCCCGGTGTAGCGCACGCGCGTGCCGAAGAGCTCGGCGAACAGGGCGCTCTGGATGCTGAACATGAGGCCGGTCCCGATCGCGTGCACGACGACGATGATCGCCCAGGTGGAGAACGCGTTGCCCTGCGCGATGATCGGGAAGTAGAGCAGTCCCCCCCCGACCGCGCAGATCGCGATCCCGGTCAGGTAGACGGGCCGGCGCCCGATCCGGTCGGAGATCCGCCCTGCCAGCGGCAGCACACCGAGCTGGACGACGGAGGAGATGACGAACCCGGTGAGGATGAGGCCGCTGCTCATGCCGAGGTAGGTCGTGACCCAGGAGACCGCGAAGACGTTGATGATGTTGAACGTGACGGCGTCGGCCATCCGGGCGCCGATGCCGAGCAGCACCGTCCTGGGCTGCTCGCGCAGCAGGGCCAGGAAGGGCGACTTCCGCTCGGACTGGGCGTCCGCCTGGAAGGCGGACGTCTCGGGCAGGTTCTTCCGGATGTAGAAGCCGAGAGCCAGGAACGGACCGCTCAACAGGAACGGGATCCGCCAGCCCCAGCCCAGGAGCTGGTCCTCGGGAAGCTGCTCCACCAGGGCGAAGATGCCCGTGGACGCGAGCAGCGCCGCCGGGGTGCCGAGCTGGTGGAAGCTCCCGGCGAGGCCCCGCTTGCCCTTCGGTGCGTTCTCCAGGGCGAGCAACGACCCGCCGCCGTACTCCCCGCCGATCCCGATCCCCTGCACGAGCCGCAGCAGGACGAGGAGCACGGCCCCGAGCGAGCCCGCGACGGCGTAGGACGGCAGCAGCCCCATGAGGAACGTGCCGCCCCCGATGAGGAACACGGTGAGGAGCAGGACGGGCTTGCGCCCCACCTTGTCGCCGAAGTGGCCGAAGATGATGGCGCCGAGGGGCCGGGTGACGAAGGCGACCGCGAACGTCCCGAAGGACTGGAGCAGCGCGACCGTCGGCGACGCCTCGGGGAAGAAGACATGGGGAAACACCAGAGCGGCTGCCGTGCCGAAGATCCAGAAGTCGTACCACTCGAGGAAGGCACCGGAGAACGCGGCGATCGTGGCGCGCCGTGAGGTGACCGGGGCGGGGTGCGCCAACTCCGGGTGTGAGCGGGGAGACGTCATCGTCGGCCTTCCTTCGTCTCGGACGTCGCCACGTTCGAGGCGACGCGTCGCGGCGACGCTCGTCGGCCGCGACTTCCAGGACGCTAAGGAGCGGCCTTTTTTCCGTCAACAACCTGACAGAAACTTCTCCGTCCTGTTGCCCGCCTCCTCGCCGGTCGGCAGACATCTTTCTGTCGGCTTCTTGTCGGAAAAACGGGATCGTTCCTACCCTGGCCCGGTGACGACGACCACCGGGGCCCCCGCCCTCCTCCGATGGCGGCACGAGGCGCATGTGCTGGCCGCGCTCCGCGAGCACGGTGCCCTGCGCCGCGCCGAGCTCGCGGCCGCCACGGGGCTGTCGCGCACCACGCTGTCGGAGATCGTCGGCGACCTCGTCGAGCGGGGCGCCGTCCGCGTGGTCGCCACCGACGCGGCCGGCCGCCGCGGCTCCGGACGGCCCGCGGAGATGCTCGCGCTCGACCCGGCGTCCGGCCAGTACCTCGGCATCGACCTCGCGCACGCCGCGGTGCACGTCGCGGTCGTCGACGCGAGCCACGACGCGATCGCGTCGGAGCACCGCGAGGTGAGCCCCGACGCCGCGTGGGACGAGCGCGTCCGCGCGGCGCTCGAGGTGGTCGACGAGATCGCCGCCGCCGGGACCCGCCTCGACGCCCTCCAGGGCGTCGGCGTCGGGCTGCCCGGCCCCTACTCCCCCGCCTGGTCGGCGGACCACACCGGGGCGACGGAGTCGTCGGCTGCCGCCCGCAGGCAGGTCGAGGACGCCGTGCACGACCGGTTCGGGCTCTCGCCCCTGCTGGACACCAACACCCGGCTCGCCGCGCTCGCCGAGGCGGTGCGGACGCCGGGCACCGACCAGGACCTCGTGTACCTGCGCGTGGCCACCGGTATCGGGGGCGGCATCGTCGTCGGCGGGCGGCTCGTGCACGGCGGGCGGGGCCTGTCCGGCGAGCTCGGGCACGTCACGGTCCGCCAGGACGGCCGTCTCTGCCGGTGCGGCAAGCAGGGCTGCCTGGAGACCGTGGCCTCCGTCCCCGCGATCCTCGCCACGTGCGCCGAGCGCGGGCTCGACCTCGGCTCGCTGCGCGAGCTCGAGCGGGCCGTCGACCGCGCCGACCCGACGCTCGAGGCCGTGCTGCGCGAGGCGGGGACCGCCACCGGCCAGGTGCTCGCCTCGACCGTGCTCGCGCTGAACCCCACCGACGTCGTCGTGGGCGGGGCCCTCGCCGCCGTCGCCCCGCCGTTCGTGCAGCAGATCGCCTCGACCGTCACGTTCCAGGTCCACCCGATCGACGGCGCCCGCCCCCGGGTGCGCACCTCCGACCTCGGGGACTCGGGCGGGGCTGTCGGGGCTGTCGTCGCCCTGCAGCACCGCACGTCCCTGCTCGCGGACTATCCCGGAGGCCCCGGCGCCTCCTCCATCTCGTCACCACCCCGAAGGAGTACCTCATGACCGCTGCGACCGGACCGAGCGACACGAGGCGCACGAACGTCCTGTTCCTCATGACCGACCAGCACCGGGTGGACACCCTCGGCGCCTACGGCAACCCGATGGCGCACACCCCGGTCCTCGACGCGCTCGCCGCGAGCGGTACCCGGTTCGACCGCTGGTACACCCCGACCGCGATCTGCACGCCCGCCCGCGCGAGCCTGCTCACCGGTCAGGCGCCGTTCCGCCACAAGCTGCTGGCCAACCACGAGCGCAACGTCGGGTACCTGGAGGACCTCGCCGACGGCGTCTTCGCTTTCCCGCAGGCCCTGCGCGCCCACGGCTACAACGCCGGGCTGGTGGGCAAGTGGCACGCGGGCACCCACAAGGAGCCCGTCGACCTCGGGCTCGACGGGATCCATCTGCCCGGGTGGCACAACGCCGTCGACCACGCGGACTACCTGGACTACCTCGCCGAGCGCGACCTGCCGCCCTACGAGATCAGCGACCGCGTCCGCGGGACGCTGCCCAACGGCGGGCCGGGCAACCTCCTTGCGGCACGGCTGCACCAGCCGCTCGAGGCGACGTTCGAGCACTACCTCGCCACCCGCACGATCGAGATGCTCGAGCGGTACGCCGACGACTTCCGCAGCGGCGCCAAGCCGTTCTTCCTCGAGCTGAACTTCTTCGGCCCGCACCTGCCCTACGTCGTGCCGGACGAGTACTTCGACCTGATCGACCCGGCCGACGTCGAGCTGCCGCGCTCGATCGCGGAGACGTTCGCGGGCAAGCCGCCGGTGCAGGCGAACTACAGCGCGCACTGGACGTTCGACACGATGCCGATCGAGACGACACGCAAGCTGATCGCCGTCTACTGGGGCTACGTAGCGATGATCGACCTTGAGATCGGGCGGGTGCTGGACGCGCTCGACCGGCTCGGCCTCACCGACGAGACCGCGGTCTTCTTCTCCTGCGACCACGGCGAGTTCACCGGCGCCCACCGCCTGCACGACAAGGGCCCGGCGATGTACGAGGACATCTACCGCACCCCCGGCATCCTCCGGATCCCCGGCGGGCCGGCAGGACAGGTCCGCACCGAGTTCGTCAGCCTGCTGGACTGCACGGCCACGATCCTCGAGCTTGCGGGGATCGATCCCGCGCCGGCGGTGGACTCCCGGTCACTCGTCCCGCTGGCAGCCGGCGAGAGCCCCGAGTGGGCCGAGGACATCGTCTGCGAGTTCCACGGGCACCACTTCCCGTACCCACAGCGCATGCTGCGCACCGACCGGTACAAGCTCGTGGTCAACCCCGACTCCACGAACGAGCTGTACGACCTGCACAACGACCCCGACGAGCTGTCCAACGTCTACCACCACCCCGAGATGGGCGAGGTCCGGCGGGCCATGATGCGGCGGCTGTACCAGGTGCTGCGCGAGCGCGGCGACAACTTCTACCACTGGATGACCACGATGTACGACGTCGGCGAGGTCGACCACGACCCCACCCAGTCCGGTCTCGACGAGACCACCTACGTGGGGGCGTCCGCGCAGGGCTGACGGCGCGGCGCACACCAATTCGCTGGAACGGAGCGCCCACCCTTCCCTAGCGTCGGACCATGCCCGACGCGATCTTCGACGACCCCACGCTGGCCCGGCTGTACGACCCGCTCGACCCGGACCGCAGCGACCTCGACGCGTACCTGGCGCTCGCCCGCGAGCTCGGCGCGCGCCGCGTGCTCGACGTCGGCTGCGGCACGGGCACGTTCGGGGTGCTGCTCGCGGACAGGGGTTTCGACGTCGTGGGAGTGGACCCGGCGGCCGCCTCGCTCGACGTCGCGCGCGGCAAGCCCGGCGCCGAGCGCGTGCGCTGGCTGCACGGGGACGCGACCACGCTGCCGGCCCTGCAGGTGGACCTCGCGACGATGACGGGCAACGTCGCGCAGGTCTTCCTCACGGACGACGACTGGGCGGCGACGCTGCGCGGCGTCCGCGCGGCGCTCGCCCCGGGCGGGTACCTCGTCTTCGAGACCCGTGACCCGGCACGCCGCTACTGGGAACGCTGGACGCGGGAGCACACCTTCGCACGCACCGACGTGCCCGGGTTCGGCGTCGTCGAGACATGGACCGACCTGACCGACGTCTCCGAGCCCTTCGTCACCTTCCGCGGCACCATCGCGCTGGCGGACGGGCGAGTGCTGCACTCCGACTCCACGCTGCGTTTCCGCGAGCACGACGAGATCGAGGCGTCGCTGGCCGACACCTGCTACGTCGTCGAGCAGGTGCGCGACGCCCCGGACCGGCCCGGGCTGGAGTGGGTGTTCGTCGCCCGGGCCGCTGGTTGAGCTCGTCGAAACCCTGTCTCGACGAGCTCGACCGACGCGTGCGGGATCAGCCGGCGATGCGGACGACCATCTTCCCGGTGTTGGCGCCGCGCATCATGTCGACGAACGCCTGCGGGGCGTTCTCGATGCCGTCGACGACGGTCTCGTCGTAGGCGATCTTGCCCTCGGAGAACCAGCCGGTCATGAGCTCGCGGAACTCGGCCCCGTGGTGGAGGTACCCGCCGATCGTGAAGCCCTGCATCCGCAGGCCGCGGGTGATGAGGTTCGCCATGTTGTCCGGCCCGGGCACGCGGTCCGTGGTGTTGTAGCCGGCGATGGCGCCGCACAGCGCGATCCGCCCGCCGTCGTTCATGACGTCCAGCGCCGCGGTGAGGTGGTCGCCGCCGACGTTGTCGAAGAAGACGTCGACGCCGCCGGGCACCAGCTCGGGGAGCTGCTCGCGCACGGGCGCGTCCTTGTAGTTGAGGGCGGCGTCGTAGCCGTACTTCGAGGTGAGCAGCTCGACCTTCGCGGCCGACCCGGCCGAGCCGACGACCCGCCCCGCGCCGAGCAGCCGCGCGATCTGGCCGGCGGCCGTGCCGACGGCCCCCGCCGCGCCCGAGACGAAGACGGTGTCCCCCGGCCGCATGCCCGCGATCGCGGTGAGCCCGACGTAGCCGGTGAGGCCCGTCATGCCGAGGATGCCCAGGTGCAGGGACAGCGGCACGCCCGGGAGCTCCGGGACGATGCGGAAGCCGCGCGCGTCCTCCTGGACGACGTCGCGCCAGCCATGCTGGTGCAGCACCACCGCGCCGGCGGGCACGTCGTCCGACGCGGACTCCACCACGCGGCCGATCGCGCCGCCCGTCATGGTCTCCCCGAGCCGGAACGGCGGGGTGTAGCTCTTGACGTCGTTCATCCGCCCCCGCATGTACGGGTCGACGGAGACGAACTCGTTGGCCACGCGGACCTGCCCGGGCTCGAGGTCGCCGTAGGTGACCTGCACGGTGCGGAAGTCGTCCGGCGCGGGCCACCCGGTGGGGCGGGCGGCGAGCTGGACCTGGGTGCTGACGATCGTGGACATGCGGGTGGAGCCTTCTTCCGGGTGTGGCGGCGTGCGGTGTGGCGCGAAGGTCAGAGCGCGAGGCCCACGACGAGCGCGACGACGGCGAGCAGCGGCACGGCGCCCTGCTTGAGGGCCGCGCCGCGCTTGCCGGGCGAGGACAGGAACAGGACGAGCGCGGCGGCCAGCATGCTGCCGGTGCCGGCGAGGACGAGTGCCGCGCCGGCCCCCGTGGTCCCGGCCGCGACGAGCACGATGCCCACCGCAGTGACGACGGCGAGGAACAGGTTGTAGAAGCCCTGGTTGAAGGCCAGCTCGCGCGTCGCGACGGCCTCCGGCTCGCTGGTGCCGAACGTGGCCCGTGCCCGGGGCGTGGTCCACGCGAGGGACTCGAGCCAGAAGATGTACACGTGGAGCGCCGCGGCGACCCCCGCCAGGACCAGTCCTGTGCCGACCATCGGTGCCCCCTGCTGCCTGCCCGGCCGGGGCGGCCGGGTCGATTCTGCAACGGTCGGTCCACTGTATATACTATAACGAGCGTTTCACAACTTGGAGGCACGATGGGCAGGGCGCAGGGGTTCGAGACCGTGCAGGTGGTCCGGGCGGCCCGCGAGGTGTTCTGGCACGACGGCTACGCGGAGGCGTCGGTCCCCGCGCTGGAACGGGCCACCGGGCTGAACCGGTCGAGCCTCTACCACGCGTTCGGGTCCAAGCGCGGCCTGTTCGACGCGGCCGTGCAGAGCTACCTCGACGAGGTGGTGCGCCCCCGCCTGCGCCCGCTGGTCGCCGACGACGTGGACCCCGGCGCGCTCGTCGCCTACCTCGCCGGCCTGCGCGCCGCGCTCGCCCGCGCGGACGAGATCCAGGGCACCTCCGGCTGCCTGCTCGTCAACACCTCGAGCTCGCCGATCGCGCGCGACGACGCCGTCCGGCAGACCGTGGCCGACTACCGCGCCGAGCTGTACGACGCGCTCGGCCGCGGGGTCGCGGCGATGCTCCCGGACGCCGGGCCGGCCGAGGTCAGCCGGCTGGCCGACGTCTGCACGGCCCTCGTGATCAGCGCGTTCACCCTGGTGCGCGTCGACCCGCCGAGCGCCCTGCACTGCCTGGACACCGCCGTCGAGCTGCTCGAGCACTGACCCGCCCGAGCAGCGACTCGTTGGTCGAGGTGAACGTGCCGTCGCCGGAGGCGGTCAGCCGCGCGGCACGACCAGGCCCGAGTCGTACGCCCACACCACGAGCTGCACGCGGTCGCGGGCGCCGGTCTTGGTCATGATCCGGCTCAGGTGGGACTTCACCGTGCTGGGCTCCAGGAAGAGGCTCGCCGCGATCTCCGCGTTCGACGACCCGCGGCACAGCAGCTCGACGATCTCCCGCTCCCGGGGCGTGAGCAGCCCCGCGGCCGCCTCGTCGAGGGCCGCCGGGCCCCGGCGGCGGGCGAACTCGTCGATCACCCGGCGGGTGAGGGACTGGTCGACCAGCCCGTCCCCCGCGGCGACGCGGCGCACGGCGTCCACGAGCACGTCGGGCTCGGCGTCCTTGAGCAGGAAGCCCGACGCCCCCGCCTCGAGGGCGCCGAACACGTAGTCGTCGAGGTCGAACGTGCTCACCACGAGCACCGGCACCCGGTCGTCGACGTCCGGGCCGGCGAGCTCGCGCGTCGCGGTGATGCCGTCGCCGCCGGGCATGCGCACGTCCATGCACACGACGTCGGGGCGCACGCGGCGCGCCACCCGCACCGCGTCGGCGCCGCTCGACGCCTCGCCCACCACCTCCAGGCCCTCGCTCTCGAGGATCACGGTGAACCCGGCGCGCACCACGGCCTGGTCGTCGACCAGCACGACGCGCGTCATCGGTCCGCCCGCTCGCCGTCCGGGCGCGCGGCGCCACCGGGCACGGGCACGGGCACGGGCTCGGGCGTCGTCTCGGGCTCGGTCGCCGTCGGGCCCACGGCGCGGGGCACCGTGAGCCGCACCTGCCAGCCGCCCCCGGCGACCGGGCCGGCCGCGAGGGTGCCGCCCACCAGCACGGCGCGCTCCGTCATGCCGATCACGCCGTGCCCGGGCAGGCCCTCCTCGGGGCTCTGCTCTGCGTCATCCAGGCGGCCGTTCGGGCTGCCGGAGCCGTTGCGCACCGTGACCTCCAGCGCGACGTCGTCGTACGCCGTCGCGACCTCCACGGGACTGCCGGGGGCATGCCGGCGCGCGTTCGCGAGCGACTCCTGGAGCACCCGGTACACCGTGAGCTGCACGGTCGGTGGGAGGTCGTACCGCTCGCCGCGCCGCCGCTCCTGCACGCGCGTGCCGGTGCTCCGGGCGAGGTCGAGCAGCGCGGGCACGTCCGCGAGGGTGGGCTGCGGGGCCGCCGGCGCGTCGTCGTCCCGGGTGGCCGAATCACGCAGGATGCCGACCACGAGCCGCAGGTTGTCCAGCGTCTCGCGCCCCTGCGCGCGAATCCACCGCAGCGACTCCCGCGCGCGCTCCGGGTCGCGGTCCACGAGCCGCTCCGCGGCCGATGCCTGGACGACGATCCCGGACAGGTGGTGCGCCGCGACGTCGTGCAGCTCGCGAGCCATGCGCCCGCGCTCGGCGAGCACGGCCCGCGCCGCCAGCACCTCGCGCTGCCGCTCGGCCTGCTCCACGCGGGCGTGCAGCTGCGCCAGGAGCTCGCGCCGCGTGCCCACGTACGCACCGACGAGCACGGCCCCGAGGTAGGTGATCAGGGCGGACACCAGCCCGCCCCCGAGCTGGGTGGCGACCGGGACCCCGAGCTCGTCCGCCGTGGCCGGGCCGCCGAGGACGTAGCCGAGCAGCACCTGCACGACGGCGGTGGTGCCCGCGACCCACAGCGCCGACCGCCGCGAGGCGTAGGCACCGAGGGAGTACGCCGCGACGAGGCCCGCCGGCGCCTGGAAGTTCACGAACGCCGGCAGCAGCGGCACCAGCGCGAGCTGGCCCAGCAGCGTGAGCGAAAGGCACAGCAGGGGCGACCGGCGGCGCAGGGCCAGCGCCATCGCCTGCCCGACCAGCACCACGCACGCCGTGGTCCGGGCGCCGACGCTCATGACGTCGAGCGACGGGTCCGCGCCGAACGCGGCGCCGATGTCTGACGGCACGACCTGCAGCACCGTGAGGAACACCACCACGGAGACCGCCGCGACGACGGCGCCGAGCAGGGCGTCCCGACCCGTGGAGGTCCGGACGCCGAGGGCGTCGAGGCGGCGGCGCAACGCGTCGAGCACGGATTCCTCCGGTGACTGGTGAGGCCGAACAGGGGGTGAAAAGTGTCGCAGGGGTTGCGGGCGGCACGGTCGCCGTGCGTCGCCCGGCCCACGGTACGGGGTCCGGGGGCCGGGCGACGTCGGACGAGACCAGGCGAGACCGGTCAGGTCAGGCGAGGTCGCGCCGCCGGAAGACCGCCCCGGCCGTGACGAGCAGCAGGGCCGCCCAGACGACCAGGCCGACGAGCGCCGCGGCGGCGCCCATGCCTGCCGCCGGCGTCCCGCCGAACAGCTCGGCCGTGCCCCGCCCCGCCGACGCGAGGGAGCCGAGCGTGATCGGCAGCCACGACGTCGCCGTCGAGGCACCGCCCGTCAGGAGGAGCGTCGCGGCCTGCACCATCGGCTCGAAGAGCGCGAGGGCCACGACCACGACGACCGCCGCGACCTGCCCGCGCACGAGCGTGCCCACCGCGAGGCCGAGCCACGCGAGCAGCACCATGACGGCGAGCCCGCGACCCCACCCGCCCAGGGCCTCCCCGGGGCTGATGGCGAGGCTCGCCCCGGTCGTCGTCGCGACGGCGACGACCAGTCCGAGCGCCGTGACCACGACGAGCACCGCGCCCGTGACGAGGGCCACCGTGGCGGTCGCCCCCGCCTTGCCCGCGAGGATCCGCAGGCGGTCGGGGACGGCGAGCGCCGTGGGCACGATGCCGCCCGTGCGGAAGTCCGTCGTGGCGGCGAGCGCCCCGAGCAGCAGCATGCACAGGGCCGTGACGCCGCTGGAGCCGGAGCCGGCGGGCCCGTTGCCCATGAGGTCGAGCAGGGCGCCCTGGGCCGACGCGGCCCCGAGGTCGGTGGCCGCGGCGAGGTCGGACAGAAGCTCGGTGGTGTCGCCCGGGGACGCCTGCACGCCGACGTGGAACCCGGCGTCGGTGCCGGACCCGCCGCTGAGCGCCTCCAGGGTGCGCAGCGTGCGCGGCAGCACGAGGGTGAGGACCTGCGTGAGGACCATGCCCGCGGCCGCGACGGCCGCGATGATCCAGGGTGTCCGGGTGGTCCGGAGCTTGAGCAGCTCGGCACGAAGCTCGGCGGGGAACATCAGCGCACTCCTTCGGTGGCGGCGGTGAGGTCGAGGTAGACGTCCTCGAGGGACCGGTCGGTGACGAGGTCGGCCATCGGGCCGGCGGCGACGACCTGGCCCTGGCCGATCACGACCAGGTCGTCGGCCACCTGCGCGACCTCGGCGAGCACGTGGCTGGCCAGCAGCACCGTGCCGCCGTCGTGGGCGAAGGAGCGCAGCAGCTCGCGCAGCCAGCGCATCCCCGCGGGGTCGAGCCCGTTGGCGGGCTCGTCGAGGACCAGCACCTCCGGCCGGCCCAGCAGGGCGGCGGCGATCCCCAGCCGCTGCTTCATGCCGAGGGAGTAGGTGCGCACGCGGCGGTCCGCGGCGGGCGTCATGCCGACGGCGGCGAGCACCTCGTCCACCCGGCGCGCGGGCAACCGGGACGCCGACGCGAGCACGCGAAGGTGGTCGCGGCCGGTGCGGCCGGGGTGCAGGCCGCCCGCGTCGAGCAGCGCCCCGACGACGCGGGCCGGGCGCTCGAGGTCGGCGTACCGGCGGTCGTCGAACGTCGCGGTGCCGGCGTCCGCGCGGGACAGGCCGAGCAGCACGTGCAGCGTGGTGCTCTTGCCCGCGCCGTTGGGCCCCAGCAGCCCGACGACGCGGCCCGGTGCGGCCGTGAACCCGACGTCGTGCACGGCCTCGAAGCCGCCGTAGGACTTGTGCAGCCCCTCGATCCGGATGGTGGTCATCCGTCCTCCCCTGTCGTCCCGCTCGTGCGCCGGCGCCGTCCGCGCCGGTGACCACCAGGCTTCCGTCGGGGCCCCGTCCGGTCTTGGTGCGCAGGTCGGAACCCGCGTTGCGCCTTCCGGCGGAAGGACCTGTTCGACGGGGCTGTGGATGCGCGGGTGTCCGTGTCGGCGCAGGCCCGTACCCTGGCCGACGTGCTGCACGTCCACCGATCCGAGCGCGCCGATGCGCTCGTCGCGCCCCTGGCCGACGTGCTCGCCGAGCCCCCCGACGACCCGTTCACCCCCGACGTCGTGGCCGTGCCCACGCGCGGGATCGAGCGGTGGCTGGCGCAGCGGCTGTCGCACCGTCTGGGCACCGGCGGCAGGCCGGACGACGGGTCGGGCGCGGGCGTGTGCGCCAACGTGGACTTCAGCTCCCCCGCCCGGCTGGTCGCGTCCGCGGTGACGGCGGTGACCGGCGTCGAGGCCGACGACGACCCCTGGCGTCGCGCCCGCCTCGTGTGGCCGGTGCTCGAGACGATCGACGCGTCGCTCGACGAGCCCTGGGCGGCCCCGCTCGCCCGGTACGTGGGGGCGGACGGCGACCCCGTGCGCCGGTCGCGGCGGATCGCCCTGGCGCAGCGCGTGGCCGGCCTCTTCGCCGGCTACGCCCAGCAGCGCCCCGGGCTCCTCACCGGCTGGCAGGACGGTGCCGACGAAGGGGCCGACGGCGCGCCCTTCCCCGCCGACCTGGAATGGCAGCCGCGGCTGTGGCGGCTCGTGCGGGCCCGGGTGGACGCCCCCGGCCCCGCCGAGGTGCTGGCCACGGCCGTCGCGACGCTCGCCGCCGACCCCTCCGCCGTCGACCTGCCCGCCCGGCTGTCCGTCTTCGGCCCGACGCGGCTGCCCGAGGACCAGCTGCGGGTGCTGCGCGCGCTCGCCCTGCACCGCGACGTCCACCTCTGGCTGCCGCACCCCTCGCCCGCCCTCTGGGAGACGGTCGCGGGCCTGCCCGCCCCCGGCGTCCGGCGCGACGACCTGCCGCCCGTCGCCCGCCATCCGCTGCTCGCGTCCACCGCGCGCGACGCCGTCGAGCTGCAGCTGCGGCTGTCGGGCGCGCTCGACGAACCGAACGAAGATGACGCGTCCCCCACGGTTGGCGTCACGTCCCACCCGGCTCCCACGCCGCCCGCCACGCTGCTCGGCGCGCTGCAGGCGGCCCTGCGCGACGACGACCCGGACGCGCCGCCGCGCCCTCTCACGCCGGAGGACCGCAGCGTCCAGGTGCACGCGTGCCACGGCCGCGCGCGGCAGGTCGAGGTGCTGCGCGAGGTGCTCACCGGGCTGTTCGCCGCCGACCCGACGCTGGAGCCCCGTGACGTCATCGTCATGTGCCCGGACGTCGAGTCGTTCGCCCCGCTCGTGACGGCCACGTTCGGCACCGTGCCCGACGGGGTCACGCAGGTGCACCCCGGCCAGCGACTGCGCGTCAGCCTCGCCGACCGCGGGCCCGGCGTCGTCAACCCGGTGCTCGGCGTCCTGGCCACCCTGCTGCGCCTGGCCGACGGCCGCGTCACGGCGTCCGAGGTGCTCGACCTCGCCGCGAGCGAGCCCGTGCGTCGTCGCTTCCGGCTGTCGGACGACGACCTGGACCGCTGGCGCACCTGGGCCGTGGAGGTCGGCGTGCGCTGGGGCGAGGACGGGTCGCGGCGGGCGCGGTTCGGCATCGACCCACGCGTGCGGCAGGGCACCTGGGACGCGGCCCTGGACCGCGTGCTGCTGGGCGTCGCGATGGCCGAGGAGGACTCGCGCTTCGTGGGCCCGGCGCTGCCGCTGGACGACGTGGGTTCCACCGACGTCGAGGTGGCGGGCCGGTTCGCCGAGCTCGTGTCCCGGCTGACGGGGCTGCTCGCCGACCTCGACGGCACCCACCCGCTGGAGCACTGGCTCGACGCGCTCGACCGGGCCGTGACCCTGCTGACCGATCCCGCTCCTGACGACGCGTGGCAGACCATGCAGGCCCGGCGGGTGCTGGGCGACGTCCGGGCTGCGGGCACGTCGGGCACCGGGCGCGCGGGCTCCGCGCTGCGCCTCGAGGACGTCCGCGCCCTGCTCGCCGACCGGCTGGCCGGCCGGCCGACCCGCGCGGGCTTCCGCACCGGCGCGCTCACGGTGTGCTCGCTGGAGCCGATGCGCGCGGTGCCGCACCGGGTGGTCTGCCTGCTGGGGATGGAGGACGGCGCGTTCCCGCGCTCGGCCACCCCGGACGGCGACGACCTGCTGGCCCGCGACGCCTGCCTGGGCGAACGCGACCGGCGCAGCGAGGACCGGCAGATCTTCCTCGACGCGCTCACGGCGGCGCGCGAGCACCTCGTGGTGCTGCACTCCGGCGCCGACGAGCGCACCGGCGCGGCGCGGCCGCCGGCGGTGCCCGTCGCGGAGCTGCTCGATGCGCTCGACCGGCTCGGCACCACCGCGGTCGGCCGCCCGGCGCGCGAGCAGGTGGTGGTGCGGCACCCGCTGCAGGTGGTGGGCGAGCGCAACTTCGAGCCCGGCGCGCTGGGCGTCCCCGGGCCGTTCAGCTTCGACGCCGCCGCCTTCCGGGGCGCCCTGGCCGGGCGTGCGGAACGCACCGAGCCCGGATTGCTCGTGCCGGGCCCGCTGGACGTCGCGGCCGCGGGCGGCGACGGCGGCACCGAGGTCGACCTCGACGAGCTGGTGCGGCTGCTCGAGCACCCCGCGCGCTGGTTCGTCCGCACCACGCTCGGCGTGCTGCTCACGCAGGACGAGGACGAGGTCGACGACCGGCTGCCCCTGACCATGCCGCCGCTCGCGGCGTGGGGCGCCGGCGACCGCCTCCTGACCGCCGTGCTCGGCGGCACCGACCCCGCGCGCGCCTTCCAGGCCGAGTGGCGTCGGGGCCAGGCGCCGCCGCGCGAGCTCGGCCGCACCGCCCTGCGCGACGTCGTCGACCGGGTGCAGCCCGTGGAGGTGCTGGCGCGACAGGTCCGCACCGACCAGCCCGCGCGCGCCGTCGACGTGGCCGCCGCCCTGCCGTCCGGGGCTCTGGTCACCGGCACGGTGCCCGGCGTGCACGGCGGCCGGGTGGTCCGCGCGGAGTACTCGAAGCTGGGCCCCAAGCACCGGCTGCGCGCCTGGGTGCAGACGCTCGCGCTCGCGGCGTCGGGCGACGACGGCGGCCTCCCCGAGGGCCAGCGGTGGCACGCGGGCACGGTCGGTCGCGCACCGGGCCGCGGTGCCAAAGCGGCGTGGAGCCTGCTGCAGGCCCCCGACGCCGCCGAGGCCGCGAGCCTGCTCGACGACCTGGTCGCCCTGCGCGCGGAGGCGGCTCGGGCGCCGCTGCCCCTGCCGACCGAGGCCGCGCACGCGTACGCCGTCTCGCGCGCCGGCGGCACGGGCGATCCCGGCCAGGCGATCAGCGAGGCCCGGTACACGTGGAACGGCGGCTTCGAGAAGGCCGACCCGTACCACCTGCTGGTGTGGGGCGACGGCGCCACGCTCGACGCGATCGCCGGCACCCCGGACGACGACGACCGCCGGCGCTTCCCCGACGACCCCACCCGGCTGGGCGCGCTGGCACGGCGCGTCTGGGACCCGTTGCTGGCGCACGAGACGAAGGGCACATCATGACGGCGGCAGGCACGGGCACGGGGGCCTACGCGCAAGACGCCACCGACCGGCCCGTCTTCGACGTCTGCGGCCCGCTGCCCGAGGGCACCACGGTGCTCGAGGCGAGCGCGGGCACCGGCAAGACGTTCACGATCGCCGCGCTCGCGACGCGCTTCGTGGCCGAGGGCCGCGCGGAGCTGCGCGAGCTGATGCTCGTCACCTTCGGCCGCGCGGCGACGTCCGAGCTGCGCGACCGGGTGCGCGAGCGCCTGGTGAGCGCCGAACGGGCCCTGCGCGGGCCCGACCCGGCGTCCAGCTCCGACCCGGTGGTGGCCCTGCTCGCCGACGTCGACGCGGCCGAGCTGGACCGCCGCCGGGCGCGCCTCGCCGCCGCCCTCTCGCAGCTCGACGCGGCGACGATCACCACGACGCACGGCTTCTGCCAGCAGATGCTCACGTCGCTCGGCATCGCGGCCGACGTCGACCCCGCCGCCACCTTCGTGGCCGACGTCGCGGATCTCGTGCGCGAGGTCGCGGACGACCTGTACGTGCGGCGGTTCGCGGACGAGGCGCACCCCGCGCTCACGCCGTCCATGGCCGCCGACCTGGGCCGGGCCGCGGTGAGCGACCACCAGGCCGACGTCGAGCCGGCCGAGCCGGACGGAGCGCCGCCGTCCACCCCGGGCGCGCTGCGCCGGGCCGTGGCCGCCGCGACGCGCGACGAGACGCTGCGGCGCAAGCGCGCCCAGCACCTCATGGACTACGACGATCTGCTGGTCATGCTGCGCGACGCCCTCGTCGACCCGGTGCACGGACCGACGGCCGCCGAGCGCGTGCGGTCCCGGTACCGCGTGGTGATGATCGACGAGTTCCAGGACACCGACCCGGTGCAGTGGGAGATCCTGCGCACCGCCTTCCACGGCCACCGCACGCTGGTGCTCATCGGCGACCCGAAGCAGGCGATCTACGCCTTCCGCGGCGCGGACGTGGTCGCATACCTCGACGCCCAGCAGGACGCCACCGCCGTCGCCACCCTCGGCACCAGCTGGCGCAGCGACGAACCCCTGCTCCGGGCGCTGGACACCGTGCTGGGCGGCGCGGCCCTCGGCGACGAGCGGATCGTCGTGCGCCCGGTCGACGCGGCGCACGCGGGCTCGCGGTTCGACGGCGGCGCGCCGCTGCGGCTGCGCCAGGTCACGCGCGGCGCGCTCGGGCTCTCCCCCGGCGAGACGCCGCCCGTGGGGTCGCCGCGCCAGCTCGTCGCCGCCGACGTCGCGGCGGACGTCGCGGCCCGGCTCGGCCGCGACCGGCTGCTGGCTGAGTTTTCCTCGCCGGTCGAAACCCCGGCGGTCGAGCCTGTCGAGACCACCGGGGGCACATGGCGCCCCCTCGAGACACGCGACGTCGCGGTGCTGACCCGCACGAACGCGCAGGCGGAGGCGGTGCGCTCGGCGCTCGTCGCACGCGGCGTGCCCGCCGTCGTGTCCGGCCTGTCCAGCGTGTTCGCCACGGAGTCGGCCCGGGACTGGCTGACGCTGCTCGCCGCGCTCGAGCAGCCGGGTGCCCACGGCCGGGCGGCGGCACTCGCGCTGACCCCGTTCGTCGGCTGGGACGCGGAACGCCTGGCCACGGCGGACGACGCCGCCCACGACACGCTCGCCGACACCGTGCGGCGCTGGGCGCGGCTGCTCGGCTCGCGCGGGGTGGCGGCCCTGCAGGAGGCCGTGACCCGCGACGGGCTGGCCGAGCGCCTGCTGCGCACCAGCACCGGGGAGCGGCGCCTCACCGACCTGCGGCACGTGGGCGAGGTGCTGCACATCGCGGCCGTGACCGAGGGCCTGGGCGCCTCGGCGCTCACGGCCTGGCTGCGCCGCCGCATCCGCGAGGCCGCCCAGGACTACGACGAGGAGCGCAGCCGCCGGCTGGAGACCGACGCCGCGGCCGTGCAGGTCGTCACCGTGCACGCCAGCAAGGGCCTGGAGTTCGGCGTCGTGTACGTGCCGTTCGCCTGGGACCGGTTCGAGCCCCGCCAGCCGGAGGTGCTGCGGTTCCACACCGGCGACGGGCACCGCATCCTGCACGTGGGCGGCCCCGGGTCGTTCGGGTACGACGCGGCGCTGGAGCGGCACCGGGCGGAGGACGGCGGCGAGGACCTGCGCCTGCTGTACGTGGCGCTCACCCGCGCCCGTCACCAGGTGGTGGCGCACTGGGCGCCGTCCAAGGCGAACAGCGCCAAGGGGGCCCTGACCCGCGTCGCCCTGGGCGAGCGGACCCTGGGCGGTGAGCCCGCCCCGCATGCCTCGCAGCAGGCGATGCGCGACGACGCCGTCCGCGCGGCGCTCGGCGCGCTCGCCGGCCGCTCCGCAGGCACGATCGCGCTCGAGGAGGTGCCCGCACGGCCCTCGACGGCTCGGTGGCGCCCGCCCGCCGCGGAGCCGCCCGCGCTGGGCGTCGCCCACCTCGACCGGGTGCCGGACCAGACGTGGCGGCGCGCGTCGTACTCCGCCCTGACGGCGGCGGCGCACGACGCGCGTCACGCGGGCGGCTTCGCGGCGGCTCCCTCGGGCCCCGGGTCGCCGGCCGGCCCGGAGTCCGTCGGCGGCGTCGAGTCGGAGCCGGAGGGCGGCGGCATCCAGGACGAGCCGGCCGAGGCCGCGCCCACGGCCGTGCGCTCGGCCGGGTCGCACGACGCCACGCCCGCCGACGCGCCTGGCGCCGACCTGCCGTCCCCGATGTCGGGCCTGCCCGCCGGCACCGGCTTCGGCACGCTCGTGCACGAGGTCCTCGAGTACGTCGACACCGCCGCCCCCGACCTCGACGCCGAGCTGCTCGCCCGCTGCGCGGCGGCCGCGACGTCGCGGGTGCCGGGCACCGACCCCGCCGAGCTCGCCGCCGCCCTGGGGGTGGTCGCACGCACGCCGATGGGGCCGCTCGCCGCCGGGCGCACCCTGGCGGACGTCGCGCCCGCCGACCGGCTCGCCGAGCTCGAGTTCGAGCTGCCGCTCGCCGGCGGCGACGGCGAAGCGCCGGGCGGCGCGACGTCGCGGGCCGCCACGTCACAGGGCGCGACCCTGGCCGACGTCGCCGCGCTGCTCGGCCGGTACCTCGCCGACGACGACCCGCTCGCGGGATACCCGGCCGCGCTCGCCGAGCTCGCCGCGGCCGACCCCACCGACCGACGCCTGCGCGGGTACCTGACCGGGTCGATCGACGTGGTGCTGAGGGTGCCCGGCAACCACACCCGCGACGGCGAGCCCCGCTTCCTCGTCGTGGACTACAAGACCAACCGGCTCGGCGTCCCCGACACCCCGCTCACCGCGCACGACTACCGCCCCGAGGCCACCGTCGACGCAATGCTGCACGCGCACTACCCGCTGCAGCTCCTGCTCTACCTGGTCGCTCTGCACCGGTACCTCACCTGGCGCCTGCCCGGCTACGACCCCGACGTGCACCTCGGCGGCGGGCTCTACCTGTTCGTGCGCGGCATGTGCGGGCCCGCCACACCCACCGGGCCCGACGGCACGCCGTACGGCGTCGTGGCCTGGGCCCCGCCGAGCGGACTGGTGCCTGGCCTGTCAAACCTGCTGGACGGAGGCGACGTATGACGGCCGCACCGAACCCGTCGGTCGAGCCACCCCGTCCGCCGGTCGAGCCACTCCGTCCGCCGGTCGAGCCTGTCGAGACCACGAACCGGGTTTCGACGGGCTCAACCATCGACGTCGTCGACGGCGACGTCCGCGCGGCCGTCGACGCCCCGGGCCTGCTGCGGGAGTTCAACGCCGCCGGGCTGGTGGCCGCGACGGACGTGCACGTCGCGACCCGGCTCGGCCGGCTCACCGGCGAGGACGACCCGACGGTGCTGCTCGCGGTCGCGCTCGCCGTCCGGGCGCTGCGGGGCGGGTCGGTGTGCGTGCGGCTCGACGACCCCGACGAGCTCGCGGCGCTCGCGCTGCCCGAGGACGCGGACCGCGGCGACCTCCTCGCGGACGGCGCCGCCCCGGCCGCTCCCCCGCCGTGGCCCGAGCACGCGGCCTGGGTGCGGGCGATCGAGGCGAGCCCGCTCGTGGCCCCCGGCACCGGAGAGCCGGCCGACCGGCCCGCCCGCTGGGTCGGTGGCCGGCTCTACCTCGACCGCTACTGGCGGGACGAGCTCACGGTGCGGCACCTGGTCGACGCGCGGCTCGCCGCCGCGCCGTTCGATCCGGACGGTGCCCGGCTCGACGCCGCGCTCCTCCGCCTCTTCCCCACCGCCGACGACGCGCGCCAGCGCCTCGCCGCCGAGCACGCCGCCGTCCGGCGGCTGACCGTCCTCACCGGCGGGCCCGGCACGGGCAAGACCACGACCGTGGCCCGGCTCCTCGCCGTCCTGCAGGACGTCGCCGGACACGACGCGGACCGGGCCACCGGCGCGCCGGGCCTGCGCGTGGCTCTCGCCGCGCCCACCGGCAAGGCGGCCGCCCGCCTGCAGGAGGCGGTACGCGACGTCGTCGACGGTCTCGACCCGGACGACCGCGCGCGCACCGGCCGGCCCCAGGCCACCACGGTGCACCGGCTCCTCGGCTACCGCAGCGCCACGCGGTTCCGGCACCACGCGGGCCACCACCTGCCGCACGACGTCGTCGTCGTGGACGAGACCTCGATGGTGCCGTTGTCCCTCATGGCGCGGCTGCTGGAGGCGCTGCGCCCGGACGCGCGCCTCGTGCTGGTGGGCGACCCCGACCAGCTCGCCTCAGTCGAGGCCGGCGCGGTGCTCGGCGACCTGGTCGCCCGCCCGCCGGTCGCGCCCGCCCCCGCCCGGGTCGGCGGCCGCGGCACCACCGACGCCGCCGGCCTGACGGGCGACGAGCCCGCCGGGCTCGGCAACGGGGTGGTGCGGCTCGTGACCGTGCACCGCCAGGGCGAGGACTCCGCGATCCTGCCGCTCGCGGCCGCGATCCGGGACGGGGACGCCGACGCCGTGCTCGACGTCCTGCGCGCGGGCACGGGCGGCGTCGAGCTCGTGGAGGCCGACACCGAACGGCTCGACGAGGGCGCGGTACGCGACCTGCGCGACGACGCGATCGACGCGGGCCGCAGCCTCGTCGCCGCGGCCCGCGCGGGCGACCCTGCCGGCGCGCTGGAGGCGCTCTCCCGCCACCGGGTGATGGTGGCGCACCGGCGCGGCCCGGTCGGTGTGGCCCGCTGGGCGGCGCAGGTCGAGTCGTGGGTCGAGGAGGCCACCGCCGACGGGACCACCCTGGGCACCCCGTGGGTCGTGGGCCGGCCCCTGCTCGTCACCAGCAACGACGCGGAGGTGGGCCTGTACAACGGCGACACCGGCGTCCTCGTCGCCGAGGGGGACCCCGATGCGGCTGAGGACGGCGCCGGCGCGGTCGTGGCAGTGTTCGGCGACCCGCGCGCCCCGCTGCGGGTACGCACCCACCGGCTGCCCCCGGTCGAGACGGTGCATGCCATGACCGTGCACCGGGCCCAGGGCAGCCAGTTCCGGCGGGTGTCGCTGATCCTGCCCCCGGAGAGCTCGCCCCTGCTCACCCGCGAGCTCCTGTACACGGCGGTGACCCGCGCCCAGGAGCACGTGCGCGTCGTGGCGAGCGCCGCCGCCGTCCGGGCCGCCGTCGCGCACCCTGTGCGCCGCGCGAGCGGGCTGCGCGAGCCGCTGCCCGCCGCGAGCGGGGAGGCCACGCACCGATGACCGCGCCGACCCTGATGGTGGACGTCGACGGCGTCGTCGTGCGCCGGGACGACGACCGCCCCTGGCAGGCCGACCTGCGCGCCGACCTGGGGATCGACCCGGACGAGCTCGACCGGCAGTTCTTCCGGGTGCACTTCGACGACGTGGCCGCCGGCCGCGCGGACCTGTTCGACCGGCTCGACGCCGTCCTCCCGCAGCTCGGCGGCGCCTCGTCGCGGGCCCTGGTCGACTACTGGTTCGCGCAGGACGCCACGCTCGACGGCGTGCTGCTCGCCGACCTCGCGGAGGCCCGGGCGCGAGGGATCGACGCGCACCTCGCGACCGTGCAGGAGCACCATCGGGCCCGCTACCTGTGGGAGTCGCTGCGGCTGCGCGATCGGTTCACCGCGATCCACTACTCGGCCGACGTCGGGTACCGCAAGGGCGACCTCGACTTCTACCGGGTCGTCGAGTCGCGGACCGGGCGGCGCCCGGAGGAGCACTGCCTGATCGACGACCGACAGGGCAACGTCGAGACGGCCCGGCGGGCCGGCTGGCGCGCGTTCCTGTGGACCCCGGAGTCGCGCCTGGCGGACGTCCTCGCCGGCCCGCCCCCGACGGAATAGCGCCCAGGGATCCGGGGTTGACCAGAGCGATGAACTCCGACCTCGCACCGCAGCCCACATCCCCGCGCCTGTCCGTCCTCGACCTCGTGCCGGTCCGCACCGGGCAGAGCAGCCCCCAGGCGCTCGCCGCGTCGCTGGCGCTGGCGCGCCGCGCGGACGAGCTGGGCTTCGAGCGGTACTGGTTCGCCGAGCACCACAACATGGCCGCCGTGGCGGCGTCGACCCCGCCGGTGA
The DNA here is from genome assembly GCF_059445475.1 of Isoptericola sp. Y581. NCBI lineage: Bacteria > Bacillati > Actinomycetota > Actinomycetes > Micrococcales > Promicromonosporaceae > Isoptericola > Isoptericola sp. Y581. The sequence goes on from NZ_JCAIUK010000005.1 coordinate 252,755, forward strand.
TGATCGCGGCGGCCGCCGCCGTCACGCAGCGGATCCGCGTGGGCTCCGGCGGCGTCATGCTGCCGAACCACGCGCCGCTCGTCGTCGCCGAGCAGTTCGCCGCGCTCGAGGCGCTCGCCCCCGGGCGGGTCGACCTCGGCATCGGCCGCGCGCCCGGCTCCGACCCGGTGGTCACCGCGCTGCTGCGCCAGTCCGGCCCGACGTCGGACGTCGAGCGGTTCCCGCAGCACGTGCGCGACATCCTGGCGCTCATGAGCCCCGACGGCGCGTCGCTGCGCCTCGGCGACGGCAACCTCTACGAGGTGCACGCGACCCCCGCGGCGGACGACTCCCCGACCGTCTGGCTGCTCGGGTCGAGCGACTACTCGGCCCGGCTCGCCGCCGAGCTCGGGCTGCCGTACGTCTTCGCGAACCACTTCTCCGGCGCGGGCGTCGACCAGGTGCTCGCCCTGTACCGCGACGGCTACCAGCCCAGCGCCGCCCACCCGGAGCCGCAGACCTTCCTCACCGCGAACGTCGTCGTCGCCCCCACCGCCGACGAGGCCCACGAGCGCGCGCTCCCCCAGCTGCGCTCGATGGCGCGCCTGCGCACGGGCAAGCCGATGGGCCGGGCCGAGACGGTCGAGGAGGCGCTCGCCGCCCCGCTGGACGGCATGGCGCAGCAGATCATCGAGGACATGCGCTCGCGCTGGATCATCGGCGAGCCGCACCAGGCCGCGGCGCAGCTGCGCGACCTCGCCACCCGGCACGGCGTGGACGAGGTCATGACGGTGCCCGTCGCCGGCTCCTACGCCGCCGAGCCGCTCGACGCCACGCCCGGCCGCGTCCAGACCCTCGAGCTGCTCGCCGCCGCTCTCGCCTCCTGACTGCGGGGGCCGCCTACGCGGACCCGACCGCGATCCCCGCGACCTCGGCCTGGAAGACCTCATCGGCGCGGGCCCGCGACTCGTCCGCGCTGCGCGTGGACGGCAGCTCGTCGAATGCCGCGGCGCGGTCGAGCTCCTCGATGACGAACCGCTCGAGCACGGCGGGCGGCGTCCCGGCGCCGAGCTCCCGGGTCACGGCCTTCGCGGCGACGACGTCGCCGACGGCGGCACGGACGTCGTCTGGCACCGAGCTGTCAGCGACCAGCGTGGGCAGGTCCATCGGCGGCGTGACGGCGCCCGGGTGGTCCGCCAACCAGCGCAGCGCGACCGCCGGGCGCAGGGCGTAGAGGAACTTCTTGAGGGACGGGCCGGCGACCCGCTGCTGTCGCGCGACGTGGAGGTAGTGGCGTCCGACCGCCCCGCGGTCCACCACCTCGTCGGCCAGCGCCAGCAGCCGGTCGCGGAAGCCCACGTCGCCGCGATAGACGATCGGCGAGCGCAGCCACTCGACGGCGGTGACGTTGCCCTTGACGAGCAGGCGCACCGCCTTGGCGAGATCCCACCCGTTGACGTCGAAGACCGCGTCGAGCGGCGTCTCGATCACGTCCCGCCCGGGCCAGAGCGACAGGTACTGCCCCGGGGCACGCACGTAGACGAACCGGCAGTCGTAGTCGCTGTCCGGCGAAGGGAAGCCCCAGGCTCTGCTGCCGGACTCGATCGCCCACGCGACGCGGACGTCGTCCTCCGCTTCGACGCTCGCGAGTCGCGCGTCGATCTCCTGGACGACCACGGGGTCCAAGTCAGGTGGGATCGCTCGCACCGACCCAGCCTAGGGTCCGGCGCAGGCACCGGTGGCAGAATGACCCGCATGTCACGGACGGGCGACGACGTGGACGCCGGCTTCGACGACGACGAGGCGGCCTACCTCCGGTCGGCTTCGCTGGCACGGATGGCGACCCTGGGGCCGGACGCGCAGCCGGACGTGGTCCCGGTGGCCTGCGAGTTCGACGGCACCGACTTCTGGGTCGGCGGCGGCGAGACCATGCTGCGGACGCGCAAGGTCCGCAACGTCGCGGCCGGTCGTCGCCGCGTGGCACTCGTCTTCGACGACCTGCCGTCGTTCGACCCCTTCGTGGCGCGGGGCATCCGCGTCTACGGCGTCGCCGACGATCCGGTCGAGCGCGTGGGGATCACCGGCCCGGGCTGGTTCGTCCGGGTCCACCCGACGGAGTCGTGGAGCTGGAACCTGGCCGGCGAACCCGTGGGCGACACGTGGTATCCCGCGCGACACCACGTTCACGGCGGGCAGGACGACGCCCGGTCGTGACGACGAGCCCCGCTCCCCACGTCACCGTCGTCCGCGCGGACAACCCCGGCCCGATGACGCTCGACGGGACCCGTTCGTACGTGCTGCGCGCGCCGGGCTCGTCGTCGTGCGTGGTGGTGGACCCGGGGCCGGACGACGAGCGTCACCTCGCCACGCTCGCCGCGGAGGGCCCCGTCGAGCTGGTGCTGATCACCCACCGCCACGCCGACCACACCGCCGGGTCGGCGCGGCTGCGCGAGCTCACCGGCGCACCCGTGCGCGCCGCCGACCCGGCGCACTGCCACGGCGGCGCGCCGCTGCGCGACGGCGAACGGATCGACGCCGGCGGCGTGCGGGTCGAGGTGCTCGCCACCCCGGGGCACACGGCCGACTCGGTGTCGTTCGTCGTGACGACGCTGAGCGACGACGGCAAGGACGGTGCGGACGACCCGGTGGTGCTCACGGGGGACACCGTGCTCGGTCGCGGCACCACGGTCATCGCCGCGCCGGACGGGTCGCTGCGCGACTACTTCGCCAGCCTCGACGTGCTGGAGCGCGTGGGCGACGGGCGACCCGGCCTGCCGGCGCACGGGCCCGCCCTCGACGACCTCGGCGAGGCGGTGCGCGCATACCGGCGGCACCGGCACGAGCGGCTGGCGCAGGTGGAGACGGCGCTGCGCGAGCTCGGCACCGACGCCGGCGCGGACGCCGTCGTCGTGCGCGTCTACGCCGACGTCGACCCGTCCGTGCTGGGCGCGGCGCGGCAGTCGGTGGCAGCGCAGCTCGCGTACCTGCGCGACGAGCGCACCTGACGGGTCCAAACAGACCACGGCAGGCCCCTGTCGCGTGTCGGTGTCACACGGCACGATGGCGGGATGACGGTCACCGCTGCCCCTCGCCCGGACGCCCGGCCAGCTCCTGTACGGCTGGGCGTCGCGTTCGCCCCGACCCAGGCCCCGGAGACCCTGCGCTCCCTCGCCACGTCCGTCGAGGCCGCCGGCCTCGACGACCTGTGGGTGTGGGAGGACTGCTTCAAGCAGAGCGGGCTGGCCTCCGCCAGCGCGGCGCTCGCCTGGACGGACCGCATCCGCGTGGGGCTCGGGCTGATGCCCGCCCCGCTGCGCAGCACCGCGATCACCGCGATGGAGCTCGCCACCGTGGCGCGCCTGTTCCCCGGCCGATTCGTGCCCGCGGTGGGGCACGGCGTGCAGGAGTGGATGGGCCAGGCGGGCGTGCGGGTGGACTCCCCGCTCACCCTGCTGCGCGAGCACACGGAGGCGCTGCACAGCCTGCTCGCCGGCGAGGAGGTGACGAGGTCGGGCCGCTACGTCCAGCTCGACGGCGTCCGCCTGGAGTGGCCGGCGCCCGACGTCCCGATCGTGCTGGGCGGCGTGGGCCCGCGCTCCCTCGCCCTGGCGGGCGAGCTCGGCGACGGCGTGATCCTCGCGAACGCGCTCACCCCCGACGACGTCCGCGCGGCGGCCGAGACGGCCGGGGCGGCGGCGCAGCAGGCCGGTTGGCCCCCTCCGAACGTGTACGCCACGCTCATCGCGGCCACCGGGCCGGGCGCGCAGGAGCGTCTGGACGCCGAGCTGCCGCTGTGGGGCGCCGAGCCCGGGCGCGGCATCGGCGCCGCCGGTGACGCCCGCGCGATCGCGGACGCCGTCCTGCGCCTCGCCGCCGCCGGGGCGAGCTCGGTCGCGATCCAGCCGACCGCCGACGAGCCCGACCTGGCCGGATTCGTCGAGCTGCTCGGGCGCGAGGTGCGGCCGCTGCTCGGCCAGGCCTGACGACGGACCCAGAACGACCGAGGAACCACCGAGGAACCACCGAGGAACGAGGAGCGCATCATGGACTGGAAGATCGAGCTGATCCACGTGCCGGTCAGCGACGTGGACCGCGCCAAGGAGTTCTACGAGCGGGTCGGCTTCCATCCCGACCACGACCAGCAGGTCAACGACGAGCTGCGGTTCGTGCAGATGACGCCGCCCGGCTCCGCGTGCTCCATCGCGTTCGGCACGGGCCTCGACGGCACCTTGGAGCCCGGCCGGCAGGACACCATCCAGGTGGTGGTGCCCGACGCGGACGAGGCGCTGGCCCACCTGCGCGACGTCGGCGTCGAGGCCCGCGGCGTGGACGAGCAGCCCTGGGGCCGGTTCGTCACGTTCGACGACCCGGACGGCAACTCCTGGACGCTGCAGCAGCTGCCGGCGTGGTCCGCTGCCAACGCCGGTTGAGCTTGTCGAAACCGCTCGGTTGAGCTTGTCGAAACCCGGAGCTGGGTTTCGACAAGCTCAACCAGCGGACACGGTCAGAGCCGCTTGCCGTAGCAGCGCTGCTGCTCGAAGGCGGCGTGGTCGCCGAACTTCTCGATCGGCTCGTAGCCGATCGCCTCGTACAGGGCGATCGCCTCGGGCTGCGCCGTGCCGGTCTCCAGCACGAAGCGGCGGAATCCGACCTGGCGTGCCGCACGCTCCAGCTCGGCCATCAGGCGCCGGGCCACGCCGCGCCCGCGGACGTCCGGGTCCACGTACACGCGCTTGACCTCGCCGGTGGCCGCGGGGTGGGTGGTGCCGCGCCCCCGGAGGTCGTCCGTGCCGGAGACGTCGCGCACCGCGGCGGTCCCCACGGGCTCGCCCGCCAGCCGCGCGACGAGCGCGACGACGATGGTGCGCGGGTCGATCGCCGGCGCCGGGTCGTCCTCGCCGTACCGCACCGTCATCTCGGCCTCCTGGGCCGCACGCAGGGCGACGGCCGCCGGGTGCTCCCAGTCGACGGCCTCGATCACCAGCTCGTCGGGACCGGCGGTCGCGGCCACGGCGGTGGTGGCGGTCATGCCCGGACGAGCGACGCCAGGACGGACGTGAAGAAGCCCAGGCCGTCGGTGCCGGTGCGCGGACCGCCCTGTCCGTCCGGGCCGAACCCGGGCTCGACGGCGTGCTCGGGGTGCGGCATCAGGCCGACCACGTTGCCGCGCGCGTTGCTGATGCCGGCGATGTCACGACGCGAGCCGTTCGGGTTCCAGCCCAGGTAGCGGAACACCACGCGGCCCTCGCCCTCGAGCTCGTCGAGGGTGTGCTCATCGGCCATGAACTGGCCGTCCTGGTTCTTCAGCGGGATCGTGATGTGCTGGCCACGCTCGTACCGGTTGGTCCACGCGGTCGCGGTGTTCTCGACCGACAGCACCTGCTCACGGCACACGAAGTGCAGGTGGTCGTTCTTGACCATCGAGCCGGGCAGCAGGTGCGCCTCGGTCAGCACCTGGAAGCCGTTGCAGATGCCCAGCACCGGCATGCCGCCCTTGGCCGCGTCGACGACGGCGTCCATCGCGGGGGCGAAGCGCGAGATCGCGCCGGCGCGCAGGTAGTCGCCGTAGGAGAACCCGCCGGGCAGCACCACCGCGTCGACGCCGTGCAGGTCGCCGTCGGCGTGCCAGAGGGAGACGGGCTCCCCGCCGGCGAGGCGCACCGCGCGCGAGGCGTCGCGGTCGTCCAGCGTGCCGGGGAAGGTGACGACGCCGATCCGCGCGGCGCCCAGCGTGGTCGACGGGGAGGGCGTCGCCGCGGTCATCAGGCCACACCCTCGGCGGTGACGGTGCCGGCCGCGTCGGTGGCCGCGTCCGCGACCCGCACGACGTCCTCGATGACCGGGTTGGACAGCAGCGTCTCGGCGGCCTGCTGCGCCGCGGCGAGCACCTCCGCCGTCACCTCGCCCTCGACCTCGAGCTCGAACCGCTTGCCCTGGCGCACCCCGCTGAACTGCGTGAAGCCGAGGCGGGGCAGCGCTCCGACGACCGCCTTGCCCTGGGGGTCCAGGATCTCGGGCTTGGGCATGACCTCGACGACGACGCGTCCCACGGGGTGCTCCTTGGATCGTGACCGGGCGGTCAGGGTGGCCGGCGCTCCGGGGTCCCGGCACGGGGACGTCCGACCGGGACGCACGCACGTGGCGAGCGGGAGCACGACGGCGGGATTCCGCGACGAGTCTACCTTCGGCGCGATAGCCTCTGGACGCCGTTCAGCACCGCGAGCATTCCGGGCCGCTGACCTGCGCACACACGACAACACGACGACGAGGAAGTATGTCTGCACCGACTCCGCCCCCGGGCGACAGCGCACCCGACCCGTACTCCGCCCCCGACCCGAACCGCCTGGCGTCGGCCGAGCCGGCGACACCGTCTCCGACGGCCCCCGCGCCGCCCGCGGTTCCCTCCCCTGCGCCCTACACCCAGCAGGCGCCCTACGGCCAGGAATCGCCCTACGGCCAGCAGGCTCCTTACGGCCAGCAGGCGCCCTACGGCCAGCAGGCGCCCTACGGCCAGCCGGCGCCCTACGGCCAGCAGCCTCCCTACGGCCAGGGCGCGCCCGGCACCGACGGGTTCTCGATCACCGCACTGGTCACCGGGATCCTCTGGCTCAGCCCGTTCGCGATCGGGTTCGGTATCGCCGGCCTGCGCCGCACCCGGCGCACGGGGCGCTCCGGCCGCGGCCTGGCGATCGCGGGCATCGTGCTGGGCGCGCTGGGCCTGGTGGCCTGGCTGCTGTTCATCGGGCTGGTCGTGCTGGCGGTGAACAGCGACGAGTTCCAGGACGGCTTCCAGGAGAGCTACGACGAGGCGTACTCGGCGCAGACCGGCGCGAACCTGGCCGTCGGCGACTGCTTCGAGCCGCCCGCTGACGTGACCGAGCTCGAGGACGTCGTGACGCAGACCTGCGCGACCGCCCACGGCGCCGAGCTGGTGGGCGTGCACGACATGACGGACGCGGAGTTCCCCGGCACCGACTCCGTCGAGACCTCCGCCGCCGACGTCTGCTACGACCAGTTCGCCGACTACGTGGGCACGGACTACGACTCGTCCAGCCTCGACATGGTCTACCTGTACCCCACCGAGGCGTCCTGGGGGTTCGGGGACCGGCTGGTGCTCTGCTGGGCTGAGACGTCGGACGGCGTACCGCTCGAGGGCAGCGTCGCCGGCAGCGGCCTGTAGCCGCGTGCCGGCACCGCGGGGGCGCCTCAGCGCAGTGGCGCCCCCGTCAGCCGCTCGTACGCCTCGAGGTACCGGTCGCGGGTGCGCTCGACGACGTCGGCCGGGAGAGCGGGCGCCGGGGCGTCGCCCGACCGGTCCCAGCCCGACTCCGGCGAGGTGAGCCAGTCGCGCACGAACTGCTTGTCGAAGCTCGGCTGGGTGCGGCCCGGCTCCCACCCGTCGGCGGGCCAGAACCGCGACGAGTCGGGGGTGAGCACCTCGTCGCCCAGCAGGATCCGGGGTCCACGGGAGTCCCCGGAGCGGAGCGAGGAGACTCCGGGGGTGGAGGTGGCTCCCGTGGCCGGGTCGAGGCCGAACTCCAGCTTGGTGTCCGCCAGGATGAGGCCGCGCTCGAGCGCGATCTCCTCGGCCCGGGCGTAGACGGCGAGGGTGAGGTCGCGCAGGCGCGCGGCATCCGCGTCCCCGATCCGGCGCGCGACCTCCTCGAACGGCACGTTCTCGTCGTGCTCGCCCACCTCGGCCTTGGTTGCCGGCGTGAAGATCGGCGCCGGCAGGCGCGAGCCGTCGACGAGTCCGTCCGGCAGCGGGATGCCCGTGACCTCTCCCGACGCGCGGTACTCCGCGAGCGCGGAGCCGGTCAGGTAGCCGCGGGCCACGCACTCGACGGGGAACATCTCGAGGCGGCGGCAGATCATCGCGCGCCCGGCGACGACATCGGGCACCAGCCCGTCGCCCGGCTCGGCGCTCGCCTCGGTGGACACCACGTGGTTGTCCACGACGTCGGCGAGCTGCTCGAACCACCACAGGCTGAGCTGCGTCAGCACCACGCCCTTGTCCGGGATGCCAGGCGCCAGCAGGTGGTCGTAGGCGGAGATCCGGTCCGAGGCGACGACGAGCACGACGTCGCCCAGCGGGTGCACCCCGCCCATGGCGGGCAGGTCCGGCTCGTACAGGTCGCGGACCTTGCCGGAATAGACGTGCCGCCACCCCGGCAGGTCGAGCGGTCCCCCGGCGAAGGCGTCGGGCTGGTCGGCGTCGCGCGTCTCAGTCACGGCGCCCAGTCTTCCACCCCTTGGCGGCGGGAAACGGCGCACCTCCTGCTCCGGCGGTGTCGGAGGACGACGCGTTGAACGGGGTGACGGTCATCCCGACCGGGATCGAGACTCTCTGATCACGACGATCTCATCCACGCCAGATCGACGCGATCGGCATCGCCCAGATGCGCTCTCCGAGCTGGCAGGTGAGCCTCCCCGTGTGGAGGACGACACCGCGTCGGAGGGTGTCACCCAGCTCGTCGCATAGCCACGCCAGGTGACGGGCGTCGCGCTCGCTCGATCGGTACGGGCCGCACGACACGCTCAGGGGACGGCGACCCCGCCGCGCTCGGCCTTCAGCGCGATGTCGCTGCGGTGGTGCGACCCGTCCAGGGCGATCTTCGCAACCCCCGCGTACGACGCGGCCCGCGCGGCGGCGAGGTCCGCCCCGCGTCCGACCACGGAGAGCACTCGGCCGCCCGCGGACACCAGCGTGCCGTCGTCGGCCAGCGCCGTACCCGCATGCAGCACGTGCACGCCGTCGACCGACCCGGCGTCGTCGATCCCGGTGATGGCGTCGCCCTTGCGCGGCGACTCCGGGTAACCCTGGGAGGCGACGACCACGTTGACCACCGCGTCGTCCGACCAGCGCAGCGGCTCGATGCCGTCGAGCCGGCCCGTGGCGGACGCGAGCAGCACGCCCGAAAGCGGGGTGCGCAGCCGCGCCAGCACGGCCTGGATCTCGGGGTCGCCGAAGCGGGCGTTGAACTCCACCACCCGGGTGCCGCGGCCGGTCAGCGCGAGCCCCACGTACAGGACGCCGGAAAACGGCGTGCCGCGGCGGGCCATCTCGTCGACGGTGGGCTGCGCGATGCGGTCGATCACCTCGGCCACCAGGCCCGACGGCGCCCAGTCCAGCGGCGTGTAGGCGCCCATGCCGCCGGTGTTCGGGCCGGCGTCGTCGTCGCCCACGCGCTTGAAGTCCTGCGACGGCACCATCGGCACCACGCTCGTGCCGTCGCACAGGCAGAAGACCGACACCTCGGGGCCGTCGAGGTACTCCTCGACGACCACCCGGCCGCCCTCCCCGCGGGCCCGGAGCGCCTCGCGGGCGTGTTCGAGGGCGGCGGCGCGGTCGGACGTCACGACGACGCCCTTGCCCGCGGCGAGCCCGTCGTCCTTGACGACGTGGGGCGCACCGAACGCGTCGAGCGCGTCTGCCACCTGCTCCACAGTCGTGCACACGTGCGCCATCGCGGTCGGCACGTTCGCGGCGGCCATGACGTCCTTCGCGAACGCCTTCGACCCCTCCAGCTGCGCTGCCTCGGCCGACGGGCCGAAGCACGGCACCCCGGCCTCGCGGACGGCGTCCGCGACCCCGGCCACGAGCGGCGCCTCGGGCCCGACGACGACCAGGTCGACGCCGAGCGACCGCGCCAGCGCGGCGACGGCGCGGCCTTCGTTCGCGTCCACCGGGTGCAGTGTGGCCTGCGCGGCCATGCCCGGGTTCCCGGGGGCGGCGTGCAGCTCGTGCGCCGGCTCCGCGGCCGATCCGGGGGCGCCGTCGGCGGCCTCGAACGCGAGGGCGTGGACGATGGCGTGCTCGCGGGCACCGGTCCCGACGACGAGGATCTTCACGGGCAGCCATGCTAACCGCCGAGATAGAGAACCTCCGCCCGCGAGATAGAGAGGCGGGAGCCGCGAGATAGAGAGCGCGGAAACATCGTTCCGCGCTCTCTATCTCGCGGGCGGAGGTTCTCTATCTCGCGGGTGGAGGTTCTCTATCTCGCGGGTGGAGGTTCTCTATCTCGGCGTCGCGACGGTGGCGTCCTGGCCGGAGCGGGCCAGTGAATCCGTGACGAACCCGTCCGCCGTCAGCCCGGCGACGACGTCGCGCAGCCACGCCACGCCGGCCGGGTCGCGGTCGCGCCCGGTGGCGACGGCCTGCCGGATCTCGGTGAACCGCGGCTCGACGAGGCGCAGTCCCGGACGCTCGGCCACGTAGCGGGTCAGCGGCTGCCGGATCCCCGCCGCGACCTCAAGCCCTTCGCGCGCGAAGACCTCCACACCGTCGGCCCCCCGCACCACCTCCGCGTGCTGCAGGGTGCGTGTGAGGAACAGGTCGTACGCCGAGCCCTCCTTGACGCCGACGCGCACGCCGGGCCGGTCGACGTCGTCGGCGATGCGTACGGGCGAGCCTTCGGGCACGGCGAAGACACCCTCGATCAGCACGTACGGGTCGGTGAACGCGACCTGGGTGGCCCGCTCGGGCTCGACGGCGAGGAAGCCGACGTCGACCCGGCCCTCCGCAACGGCCGCGAACGACAGCCGCGCCGCGTCGACGCAGTCCAGGTGGACGGGCACGTCGAGTCGGCGCGCCAGCTCGCGTGCCAGGTCGACCGTGACGCCCGACGGTGCCTGCGGCGTGCCCTGCGCCAGCACGGGGTTGCCCAGGTTGATCACCGCGCGCAGCGTCCCCTGCGGCGCGAGGGCGGTCATGACCTGCTCGGGGGCGCCCACGTCAGCGCGCGTGGATCAGGTCGTGCACCGGGATGATCTCGTCGCGGCGCGGGCCCACGCCCACCGCGGAGATGCGGCAGCCGGAGAGCTCCTCGAGCCGCTCGAGGTAGGCCTGCGCGTTCTTCGGCAGGTCCTCGATGGTCCGGGCGGTGGAGATGTCTTCCCACCACCCGGGCAGTTCCTCGTAGATCGGGGTCGCGTGGTGGAACGCCGACTGGTCGTCGGGCATCTCGTCGTACCGCGTGCCGTCCACGTCGTAGGCCACACACACCGGGACCTTCTCCAGGCCGGTCAGCACGTCCAGCTTGGTGACCACCAGGTCCGTCAGCCCGTTGATGCGCGACGCGTACCGCGCGATGACGGAGTCGTACCAGCCGCACCGCCGGGCGCGGCCGGTGGTGACGCCGTACTCGCCGCCGGTCTTGAGCAGGTACTCGCCCATCTCGTCGAACAGCTCGGTCGGGAACGGGCCCTCGCCCACGCGCGTCGTATAGGCCTTGATGACGCCGATGACGGAGTCGATCCGCGTGGGCCCGATGCCGGAGCCGGTCACCGCGCCGCCGGCCGTCGCGCTCGATGACGTGACGAACGGGTACGTGCCGTGGTCGATGTCGAGCATCGTCGCCTGGCCGGCCTCGAAGAGGACGTTCTTGCCGGCGTCGAGCGCCTCGTTGAGCACCAGCGGCGTGTTGGCGACCATCGGCTGCAGCCGCTCGGCGTGGGCGAGCAGCTCGTCGACGGTCTCGTCGATGTCGACCCCGCGCCGGTTGTAGACCTTGACCAGCAGGTGGTTCTTCTGGTCGAGGGAGCCCTCGACCTTCTCCCGCAGGATCTTGGGGTCGAACAGGTCGGCGATGCGGATGCCGACCCGGTTGATCTTGTCGGCATACGCGGGGCCGATGCCGCGCCCGGTGGTGCCGATGCGGCGCTTGCCGAGGAAGCGCTCGGTGATCTTGTCGAGCGTGCGGTGGTACCCGGCGATGACGTGCGCCTGGCTCGAGACCAGGAGCCTGGAGACGTCCACACCCCGCTCGATGAGGTCGTCGAGCTCCTCGAACAGCACGTCGATGTCCACGACGACGCCGTTGCCGATCACCGGCACGACGCCGGGCGACAGGATGCCCGAGGGCAGCAGGTGGAGGGCGTACTTCTCGTCGCCGATGACGACGGTATGGCCCGCGTTGTTGCCGCCGTTGAACTTCACGACGTAGTCGACCCGGGACCCGAGCAGGTCCGTGGCCTTCCCCTTGCCCTCATCGCCCCACTGGGCACCGACGAGCACCACGGCTGGCATGAAATCTCCTCGCATCGACGAGGCCCGGCATGTCACCCGTCAGCGGGCCGTCCTCGGCCGGGCCGCGCCCGAGTTTACCCGGCCGTGGTCCGGATGCTGGTTGAGCCTGTCGAAACCCCTCGGCGGGGTTTCGACAGGCTCAACCAGCGGTGGCGCGACCTCAGCCGGGCCGGTGCGACGCCGGCGCGGGCGGTGCGGGTGCGGACTCGCACCGGTGGTCGCGGTCGATGCGGAACAGGTCGAGGGCGCCGCACACCTCGAGCACGAACAGGTCGCGCTCGTCCGCGCCGCGCAGCACGGTGGCGCCGCCGCGCTTACGACCCGCGTCGGCGAGGGAGATGAGGAACGCCGCGCCCGTGGAGTCCATGAACGTGACCCGGCACATGTCGATCACCAGCAGCTGCCGGCGCAGTCCCACCACCCGGGTGGCGATCTCCGGGAACTGGTCGCGCTCGGCGAGGTCGAGGTCCCCTGCGACCACGAGCGTCGTCGTCGTCGAAGACGTCGCGATCTCGATCATGATGCCGAGCGTACCCGCGCCGGGCCCCGCGCGACGCGCGAGGAGCCAAGGGACACCGCGCTGCCGGGATCCGGTCCAGAATGAGTGCCATGACCTCCCCCCTGGACGACCTGCTCGGCGGACCGCCGACCACCCGCCTGCCCGACGACGATCCCCAGGTGCGCGAGGGCCTCGACACCGGCGAGGACCCGGCCCGGCTCGCCGCCGACCACCCGACGTCGTCCCTGGCATGGGCCGTGCTGGCGGAGCGCATCCTCGCCGGCACGGACGCGGGGCCGAGCGCCGCCCGCTCGGTCGCGGCCTACGCGTACGCCCGTACCGGCTACCACCGTGGCCTCGACGCGCTGCGCCGCGCCGGCTGGCGCGGCCAGGGCCCGATCCCCGCCGACCACGTGCCCAACCAGGGCTTCCTGCGCGCCCTCGCCGCCCTGGCCACGGCCGCCCGCCAGATCGGCGAGGACGCCGAGGCCGACCGCTGCGAGCAGTTCCTCCGCGACTCCGGCACCTCCGCCGAGGAGGTCCGCGCGCTCGCTGGTTGAGCTCGCGTCGTCCCGAGCTCGTCGAAGGGTCGAACCCGCTGGTTGAGCCTGTCGAAATCCGATCCGTGGTCTCGACAGGCTCGTCCGACGAGGACGAGCGGCACTCGACCGACGGGACGGGCGGCTACTAGGGCGCCGCGGCGTCCGCGCGCAGCTTGGCCCAGACGAGCTTGCCGGAGCCGGCGGGCCGCCACCCCCAGTCGGCCAGCCGCTCCACGATCTGCATCCCGAACCCGCCGACGCGGTTGGGGTGGCCGTCGGTGGTGACGGGCGGTGCGGGGTTGGAGTCCTCCACCTCGATGCGGAGCCCGTCGCCGGTGTCGAAGAGCCGCAGCGCGATGTTGCCCCAGCCGTGCAGCACCCCGTTGGCGACCAGCTCGGAGACGACGAGCTCGGCGGAGGCGGACTCGGGCAGCCCCCAGGCCTGGCAGGTGCGCAGGACGGCGTGCCGGGCCCGCCCGATCGATGCCGGTTCGCTGGGCAGCAGCCAGCGCCGCGACCGCGGGCTCAGCGGCTGGATCTGGGAGTCGGCGATCGGGTCGGGCACGCGGACCACGACGAGCGCCACGTCGTCCTCGGGCGCGTCGGCGAGTCGGGAGAGCAGCTCCTCCCCCACCCCGGCGGCGTCCCGCGCCGTGATCCGGCCGGACGTCTCGATGAGGGCGTCCAGACCGACCTTGAGCGACCGGTCCCGGCGCTCGATGAGGCCGTCGGTGTAGAAGAGCATCACGTCCCCGCGGCGCAGCTCGACCTGCCCCGTGGTCCGCGGTCGGGTGCCGAAGCCGATGAGCGACCCGGCCCCGCCGGAGAGCTGGGTGACCTTCCCGTCGCGCAGCAGCAGGGGCGGCAGGTGGCCGGCCCTGGTGTACTGCACGGTCCAGGCGTCGCTGTCCTGCTGGTGCCGCAGGGTCGCGTACACCATCGACGCGGAGCGCGGGATCCGCATCCCGGTCACCAGCTGGTCCACCCGGTCCACGACGATCCCTGGCGTCGCCAGCTCGAACGCGTACGACCGCACCACCGACCGGAGCTGCCCCATGGCCGCGGCCGCCTCGACGTCGTGCCCGACGACGTCCCCGACGACGAGGCCGACGGTGTCGTCGCTGATCTGCATGACGTCGTACCAGTCGCCGCCCACCTGGGCGTGCTCGGCGTTCGGGGCGTAGTAGGTCCACACGTCCAGCCCGGAGACGTCTGCCTGCTCGGGCAGCATCGCGCGCTGCAGCGCCTCGGCGAGCCGGTGCTCGCGCGCGTACAGGCGCGCGTTGTCGATCGCGGTGCCGGCGCGGCGCGCCACGACCTCGATCACGGTGTGCACGTGGTGCGGCTCGGACGGGTTGGCCCAAGACTCCTCGGTGACTGTGCCGTCGGCCGCCACGCCGACGCCGTGCCAGGTGGCGAGCAGTCCCAGCACGCGACGGCGCCCGGCGACGGCGTGCACGACGATGGCCCGCGGGAGCGCCCCGGTCTCCTCGACCACGCGGCGCAACAGGTCGCGGCGCAGCCACCCGGAGGCCGAGTGCGCGGGGAAGCGGGCGTCGAGCCGCAGGAGGACGGGTCCCTCGACGACGCCCTCGAGGAGGTCCTGCACCTGGTCCCGCACCAGCTCGTGGGGCTCGTCCTGGACGTCTGCCTCAGGGGCGTCGGGCACGTAGCGGGCGTGCCGCCGGCCGCGGCCGCTCGGAGGCGAGGCGACGTCGACGCCGCCGGCGAAGAGGAGGCCGTCGTCGTTGACGTAGAACCCGGCCCACGGCACGAGGGCGCGCAGCAGGTCGGCGATGTCGCGAAGGGCGTACGGGTACTCCAGGTCGCCGAGCAGCTCGGTCGTCTGGGCGATGAGGTCGAGGTCGGCGCGCTCCCGGCGCTCGACCTCGAGGGAGGCGAGCTGCGCGGCCTGCCGCTCCACGTGCGTCGAGACGTCGGTCGCGGTGCCGAACCAGCGGCGCACCTCGCCGTCGTCGTCGGGCACCGGGGACATCGTCACCTGCCACCACGTGACGCCCCCGGCGGGGTGGCGGCCGCGCACCATCCGGGTGGTTGGGCGGCCCGCGCGCAGGTCGTCCTGGCTGCCTTCCCGCTCCACATCGTCGTCGACGAGCTCCAGCAGCGGGTGCTTGCCCAGGACGGCGAGGTCGGACACCCCGATGCCAGTCTCCCGGCCGAACGCGGCGTTGACCCACAGCACCGGCATGCCGTCGTCCCACATTCCGGTGACGAAGGCTGGGATGATGGCGCTCGAGAGCGCCGCATCGAGAAATCCCCCAGGGAGGGGCGGCACAGGACCGGATGAATCGGTCATAATGCCTCCACTGCCGAGATTCCCCGCTCTGGTTGGTGTTCTTGCTGGTCATTCAACCGTAGATTGGTGTCCGCCGAGACTTGAGGTGAACGCCCCGCGCGTGGAAGGAGCACCGTGCACGACGGATCGAACTCGACCCCACGTGACCCGCGGCGTGCGGACGTGTGGGAGGCAGACGCTATGCCCGAGCTGGGCGACCCCGCGAGCGTGCACGTCATCGTCGGCGCGTCACGCGCCCGTGTCGTGCTGTCCGGCGAGA
Source organism: Isoptericola sp. Y581 (assembly GCF_059445475.1). NCBI lineage: Bacteria > Bacillati > Actinomycetota > Actinomycetes > Micrococcales > Promicromonosporaceae > Isoptericola > Isoptericola sp. Y581. The sequence goes on from NZ_JCAIUK010000005.1 coordinate 268,379, forward strand.
TCGACGCCGACATCGGCGCCGAGCTCGGCGAGGCGATCTCGGACGCCGAGGGCTCCGGCCTTCCCGTCGAGATCGACGCCCACCACGTCACCTTCATGGACTCCTCGGGCGTCGCGTTCCTCGCCCGGCTCGCCTCGCGCAGCCCGCACCGGGTGCGTGTGCTCCGCGCGCCGCCCACGGTGCGCTTCCTCCTCGAGGTCACCCGGATCGGTGAGCTGCTCGAGATCGTCGACGTCGACCCGGGCTTCGACCTGGGCGACTCGACCAAGACAACGAGATAACGAGTGCCTCACGCCGAGGTAGTTCGAAAATCGCCGAGGTAGTTCACAAGAGGCGGCCCGCACGAGGTGCGGGCCGCCTCTTGTGAACTACCTCGGCGATTTTCGAACTACCTCGGCGTGATGGTCACATCTTGTGGCCGGCGGAGCGAAGCTGCTGTGCGGCCTCGACGATGCGTGCCGCCATGCCGCCCTCGGCCAGCTTGCCCCAGGCACGCGGGTCGTAGGCCTTCTTGTTGCCCACCTCGCCGTCGATCTTCAGGACGCCGTCGTAGTTCTTGAACATGTGCTCGACGACCGGGCGCGTGAACGCGTACTGGGTGTCGGTGTCGATGTTCATCTTGATGACGCCGTTGTCGACGGCCTCGGAGATCTCCTCGGCCGTGGAGCCCGAGCCACCATGGAACACGAGGTCGAACGGGTTCGCCTTGCCGATCTCGTCGCCGACGGACTTCTGGATGTCCGCGAGGATCGACGGGCGCAGCTTGACCGCACCCGGCTTGTACACACCGTGCACGTTGCCGAACGTGAGGGCGGTCAGGTAGCGGCCCTTCTCGCCGGCGCCCAGCGCCCTGATCGTGGCCAGGCCGTCCTCGGCCGTGGTGTAGAGCTTGTCGTTGATGGCGGCCTCGTGGCCGTCCTCCTCGCCGCCCACGACGCCGATCTCGACCTCGAGGAGGGTCCGCGCGGCCTGCGAGAGCTCGAGCAGCTCGGCGGCGATGACAAGGTTCTCGTCCAGCGGGATGTCCGAGCCGTCGAACATGTGCGACTGGAAGGTCGGGTTCTTGCCCGCCTTGACCTGCTCGGCCTCGAGGGCGAGCAGCGGGCGCACCCAGGAGTCGAGGTTCTTCTTGACGCAGTGGTCGGTGTGGATGGCGATGTTCACCGAGTAGTTCTTCGCGACCTCGGTGGCGTACGCCGCCAGGGCCAGCGAGCCGACGACGCGGTCCTTGATCGTGGAGCCCGACGCGTACTCGCCGCCGCCCACGGACACCTGGATGATGCCGTCCGACTCGGCCTCGGCGAAGCCCTGGAGCGCGGCGGTGACGGTCTGCGACGACGTGATGTTGACGGCGGGGTAGGCGAACTTGCCGGCCTTCGCCCGGTCGATCATCTCGGCGTAGACCTCGGGGGTTGCGATAGGCATCTGCGGTACTCCAATGACGGGGCGTACGGGGATGCATCGGGCTGCGACGTCGCGACCGGACACCGAGCTGCCCGCATGCAGCCTGATTTTCTCACGCCCGGTCGGGAGAGTCACATGCCGTCGGGTCCGTGAGACGGCGACGCCGTCGAGGGGGCCGCCGGAGAGAGCCACCGCGACGCCCAGACCTGCATCGCGATCGCGCCCGCGGCACCCGCGTTGAGGGAGCGCGTGGACCCGTGCTGGGTGATGTGCACGACGTCGACGCACGCCGCCTGCGCCTCGGGGGTCAGGCCCGTGGACTCCTGCCCGAAGAGCAGGACGCAGCGCGCGGGCAGCGCGTATCCCTCCAGCGGCACCGAGCCGGGCACGTTGTCGACGCCGAGCACGGGGAGGCCTTCGGCGGCCGCCCATGCCGCGAGCGCCGCCGCGTCCGGGTGGTGGTGGGTGTGCAGGTAGCGGTCGGTGACCATGGCGCCGCGCCGGTTCCACCGCCGGCGGCCGACCACGTGCACCCCGGCGGCGTTGAACGCGTTGGCGGTGCGCACCACGGAGCCGATATTGAGGTCGTGCGCCCAGTTCTCGATGGCGACGTGCAGGGTGCGGTCGGGCGGGCGGCGGGCGTCCAGGTCGGCGGCGACAGCCTCGACCGACCAGTACCGGTACCGGTCGACGACGTTGCGCCGGTCGCCGTGCGCGAGGAGCTCGGGGTCGTAGCGCGGGTCGGGGGCGCCGCCGGGCAGACGCGGCCACGCGTCCGGGCCGCCAGGCCATGGGCCGACGCCGACCTCCCGCCCGTCGTCCCCGCCCGTCGTCATACGCACCATCCTGGCCCACGCACGGCGGCGGCCCGCGCACTAGGGTGGCGGCTGTGAGTGAACGAAGGATCGACTCCTGGCTGAGCGACATGGACGGCGTGCTCGTGCACGAGGGGAGGGCCATCCCCGGGGCGGCGGAGTTCGTCCGGGCGCTGCGCGAGGCGGAGCGCCCGTTCCTCGTCCTCACGAACAACTCGATCTTCACGCCGCGCGACCTGCGGGCCCGGCTCAAGGCGTCCGGCATCGAGGTGCCGGAGCAGGCCATCTGGACGTCGGCGCTCGCCACGGCGCAGTTCCTCACCGACCAGATCCCGAACGGGTCGGCGTACGTGATCGGCGAGGCGGGCCTCACCACCGCCCTGTACGAGGGGGGCTACACGCTCACCGAGTCGAACCCGGACTACGTGGTGCTGGGCGAGACCCGCACCTACTCGTTCACGGCGATCACCAAGGCGATCCGCCTCGTGCGCGACGGCGCTCGGTTCATCGCCACCAACCCGGATACCACCGGCCCGTCGGCGGAGGGGCCGCTGCCCGCGACCGGCGCCGTCGCGGCGATGATCCAGGCCGCGACGGGGCGCTCGCCCTACTACGTCGGCAAGCCGAACCCCATGATGTTCCGCTCCGCGCTCAACCGGATCGACGCCCACTCGGAGACCACGGCGATGATCGGCGACCGCATGGACACCGACGTCGTCGCGGGCATCGAGGCCGGGCTGGAGACCTTCCTCGTCATGACCGGCTCCACCACCGCGGACGAGGTCGACACCTACCCGTTCCGCCCGTCGCACGTGGTGGACTCGATCGCCGACCTGATCGACCGTGTCTGACACCACCGCACCGGGCCCGGACGAGGACCCGACGGCCCACGACCGTCGATCCGTGGTGCTCCCGGTCGCGGCGGTCGTCGTCGGTGCGCTGCTGGCCGCCGTGGGCACGTGGCAGGCCCTGACCTGGGACTTCTCGTTCGGCTGGTTCGCCTACGCCCCGTTGTCGGACACCACGTTCGCGCCGAGGATCCCGAACTACTGGCTCCCGCCGGCGATGATCGGCGTCGGCGCGCTGCTCGTCGGGCTGGGTACCGGTTTCCTCCTGGGGCGCCGACGGCGCTGACGCCGCAGGACTCGCTCGCTCAGACGAGGCCGAGGTCCGCCAGGTCGTAGAGGTAGTGGTAGGGGACACCGAGCGCCTCGATCTTCTCGCCGGCTCCGGTGGCGCGGTCGACGATGGTGGCGCAGCCCAGCACCTCGGCGCCAGCGGCGCGCAGCGCCTCGATGGCCTGGATCGGGGAGCCGCCGGTCGTCGTCGTGTCCTCGAGGACGACCACCTTGCGGCCGGCGACCTCGGGGCCCTCGATCTGGCGCTGCATGCCGTGCGCCTTCGCGGCCTTGCGGACGACGAACGCGTCGAGGTCCTGCCCGCGCGACGCGGCGGCGTGCAGCAGCGCGTCCGCGATGGGGTCGGCGCCGAGCGTCAGGCCGCCGACGGCGTCGATCTCCGCGGTGCCGAGGCCGACCTCCTCGAGGTGGTCGAGCAGCACGTGGCCGACGAGCGGGGCAGCGCGATGGTGCAGCGTGATGCGGCGCAGGTCGACGTAGTAGTCGGCCTCCTTACCGGACGACAGCGTCACCTTGCCGTGCACGACGGCGAGCTCGGTGATGAGGTCACGCAGCTGCTCGCGGGGGGTCGGGGAGAAGTCGGCGGTGGTCACGGGCACCAGGGTACGGGGCCGGGCACCACGGAATCAGCGGCGGTCAGCGGGGGGTCGGCGGGGGTCAGCGGCGGTCAGCGGGAGGGGTCAGCGGTACTTGCCGACCGCGCGCACGACGGCCCGGGGCGCGAGGCGCAGCAGCGCCGAGGCCGCCTTGTACCGGACGGAGGGCGTGGAGATGACGACCCCCCGGCGCACGTCGGCCAGGGCCTCGGAGACCACCGCCGGCGCCTCGAGCCAGCCGATCTCGGGCAAGGACGTCATGTCGACGCCGGCCCGGTCGTGGAACTCGGTGTGCACGAAGCCGGGGCACAGCACGGTCGCGGTGACGCCGGTGCCCTTGAGCTCCACCGCGAGCCCCTCGGTGAACGACCGCACATACGCCTTGGCCGCCGCGTAGGTGCCGCCGGCCGTGAGCGCGGCGACGGACGCCACGTTGAGGATCGCGCCGCGGCCGCGGGAGGTCATCTGCCCGGCAGCGGCGTGGGAGAGCACCAGCACGGCGCGGACCATGACGTCGAGGGCCGACAGCTCGACCGCGAGGTCGCCGCCCACGAACCGCTGCGCCGTCGCGAACCCGGCGTTGTTGACGAGCAGGCCCACCGGGCGCCGGTCGTCGCCATCCTCCGCGCCGGTGACGGCGAGCCGGGCGGCGACGCGGTCCAGGTCCTCGGGCACGGACAGGTCGGCCGAGAGCACCTCCACGCGCACCCCCGCGGCGGCGCGCACCTGCGTGGCGAGCTGTTCGAGCCGGTCGCGGTCGCGGGCCACGAGCACGACGTCATGCCGCGCGGTGGCGAGCTGCCAGACGAACTCCAGGCCGAGGCCGGCGGTGGCGCCGGTGACGAGCGCGGTTCCCATGGGGGCAGCCTAGACGGCCCGGCAGGGACACTTGACCCTGACGCGGCGTGAGGCTGCACGCTGGCCGCATGACCGACAACACCTTCCCCGCGTTCAGCATCAGCCCGGTGCCGCTGCCCGGTGCCGGTGTGCAGCCGCCCGAACAGTTCCGCGGCATCTACGGCATGCCCATGTTCGCCAACGTCCCCACGGACGACCTCGAGGCGTCGACCGACTTCTGGGTGAACGGCCTAGGCTTCTTCGAGTTCTTCGCCGCGCCGGGCACCGTGGTGCACCTGCGTCGCTGGGCGTTCCAGGACGTGCTGCTCGTGCCCGCCGCGCCCGCCGCCGAGCCGGGGCCGCTGAGCCTGAGCTTCTCCTGCGTGCAGGGCGAGATCGACGAGATCGCGGCCGCCTGCGAGCGCGTCGCCCCCGGCTCGTCCACCGGCCCGCGGCTACAGCCGTGGGGCACCCTCGACCTGGAGGTCGTGACCCCCGAGCGCACCCGGGTGGTCATGACCGCCGCCCGCCCCTGGGACCCCGCCAGCCCGGAGGCCCAGACCGTGCGCGACGACCTGGGCTTCGGGGCCCCGGAGGCGTGACCCGGGGTCAGTGACCCCCGCCGTGCCCGTGCCCATGCCCATGCCCCAGGGGGACCGTCCACACCTCCCCGGTGAGCGTGACGACGTACGCCGTGTCGCGGACGATCTCGACGGACGTCGGCTGGTCCAGGCCGGACGCGACGACGCGCAGGGCGCCGCCCCGCCCGACCTTCATGAGCTGGCCCGTGTTCGGGTCCGCGGGCGACCCCTCGGGGTTGGTCGGCGTGAACACGCCCTGCGCGAGCGCGTACAGCCCGCTGCGGCCCTTCTCGACGTCGACGAGCAGCCGGCCGCCGGAGGCGACCTCCTGCACGCCGGCGCGCCCGGGCCGGAACGCCACGACCTTCCCGTCCGCGGGGAGGTGCGGCACCGGGCCGGCCTGGGCGACCAGTACGGTGCGGCCGACGGTCTCGAGCCCTGTGGGGACGACGTTGCCGAGGGTGAGGACCTCCGTGATCGAGCCGCGCGGCGACACGCGCAGCACCCGGTTGAGGTGGCCGTCGGTGACCAGGAAGGCGCCGCGGTACGTCTCGAGGCCGAACTGCACGCCGGTCGGCACGAAGAAGTCGGTCTCGGGCGGGTGCTCGACGGACCAGGCGCCGATGTCCGCGACGGGGGTGACGGACCCGGACCGGCCGACCCGGTAGAGGCCGGAGACGTCCGGGTCGGCGGCGAGGGTCACGAGGACGTACGCGGTGCGGCCGAGGAAGGCGACGTCGAGCGCACCGCCCGGCGTCCCCTCGACCTGCTCGGGCAGGCCGGACGCGAACGTCGTGACCTGACCGGTGCGGCGGTCGATCCGGGAGACCTCCCCCGACTGCGGTTCCGTGACGTAGAGGGCGCCGTCGGGGCCGACGGCGCTGCCGCCGCCGCCGGACAGGTCGGACGCCAGCAGCGCCGGGTCGGCGTGCCCGGGGCCGGGCCGTGGTGAGGTCGCGACGGCTGCGGACGCCGCGGTGGTCGCGAGGAGCGTGGACAGGACGATGGCGGTGATGCGGCGTGGGGTACGCATGGGGACCCCTCCCATGGGCGCGTCGTTGCACAACTGTGGGTCGGGCCCGGCGCGTCCGATGACGTCCGCGTACCGGGTCGGGAGATGGCGCTGCCCCCTCGCCGATCGACATTACGCCCGCCGGGCACCGCCGTCACGGGCCGGTGCGGCGGGCAAGCGTCGCCGGCCGGGAGCGCGGGGACGAGGCCGGGGAGACTGAGGGCATGACGCCCCGACCGACGCACCAGCGTTCCCGCGCCGACGGCCTCACCGTCGGCGTCGCGGCCCGCGCCGCGGGCGTCACCGTCCGCGCGCTGCACCACTGGGACGCGGTGGGCCTGGTCCACCCGTCCGCGCGTACGGCCGCCGGGTACCGGCTGTACACGGCGTCCGACCTGACGCGGGTGCACCGCGTGGTCGTGTACCGCGACCTCGACGTGCCGCTCGACGAGATCGCCGCGCTGCTCGACGCGCCCGAGGGTGCGGACGCGTCCCTGCGCCGACAGCGCGACCTGGTGCGCGAGCGCCTGCGCCGCCTGGAGCGGGCGGCCGGCGCCCTCGACCGGCTGGTCGAGGCGCGCGAGCGCGGCGTCCTGCTGTCTCCCGAGGAGCAGGTCACGCTGTTCGGCGACCATTGGCAGCCCTCGTGGGCGGCCGGCGCGCGCGAGCGCTGGGGCGACACCGCCCAGTGGGCCCAGTTCGCGGAACGAGCGGCCGAGCGCAGCCCGGAGGAATGGCAGGAGGTCGGCGCGGAGGCCGAGGCCGTGCTCGTGGCGCTCGCCGACGCCATGGGACGCGGCGTGCGGCCGGGCACAGTCGAGGCCGACGCGTCGGCCGAGCGGCACCGTGCGTCGCTCGGCGCGTACTTCGACGTCACGCCCGCCATGCACGTGGTCATCGGGCATATGTACGCCGCCGACCCGGACTTCGCCGCCAACCACGACTCGCGCCGGCCCGGCCTGACCGCGTGGCTGCGCGACGTGATCGACGCGAACGCCCGCGCGCACGGCGTCGACCCGGACACCGCGACCTGGGAGTGATCCACAGGCCCGCCCGCTCCCCCGCGGTCCGCCGGTAGCCTGGCGCCCGTGCGCCTCGCCACCTGGAACGTGAACTCCATCCGTGCCCGCCTCGACCGCGTGATCGCTTTCCTGGAACGCTCCGGCACGGACGTGCTCGCGATCCAGGAGACCAAGTGCCGCGACGAGCAGTTCCCCATCGCGGCGTTCGAGGCCGCGGGGTACGAGGTGGCGCACGTCGGGCACTCGGCATGGAACGGCGTCGCGATCGCATCCCGGGTCGGGATCGCCGACGTCGAGACGTCGTTCCCCGGGCAGCCCGGCTTCGCCAAGCCCGCGGCGCCGCGCTCCCCCGCGAGCAAGGACGACGATGCGCCGGCGGAGGCGCCCGACGCGACACCCGACGAGGTGCCGGCCACCCTGCTCGACGTCCCGCCGCCCGTGGAGGCGCGCGCCCTGGGTGCCACGTGCGGCGGCGTGCGCGTCTGGTCGCTGTACGTGCCGCACGGCCGCGCGATCGGCGACCCGCACTACGCCTACAAGCTCGCGTGGCTCGACACGCTGCGCGAGGACGCGTGCGGCTGGCTCGCCGCCGACCCCGACGCCCAGGTCGCTCTCGTGGGCGACTGGAACGTCATCCCGCTCGACACGGACGTCTACGACCCGGCCGCATTCGCCGGACACACCCACGTCACCCCCGCCGAGCGGGAGGCGTTCGCCGCCTTCGCCGACGCGGGATACACCGAGGTGACGCGCGAGCATCTGCCGGCCGAGCACACCTACACGTACTGGGACTACCAGCAGCTCGCCTTTCCCCGGAACAAGGGCCTGCGGATCGACTTCGCGTACGCCTCGCCCGCGGTGCGGCGTCGCGTGACCGGCGTGGCGATCGATCGCGACGAGCGCAAGGGCAAGGGCGCGAGCGACCACGTGCCGGTGATCCTCGACCTGTCCGACGCCGCCTGAGGCGGGCCGGGACCTCCAGGAGCAGGCCGTGAGCACGCGATGAGCAGACCATGAGCACAGACCCGTCGACCCCCGACGCCGCGGTGGGTCAGCACCCGCCGGACCCGACCTTTGCGGCGCCGACCCCGCCCGGCGTCCTGCCGGCCGAAGGTCTGGCCGACGCGCCGCTCCCCGGCGGCTCCACGGGGGCCCTCCCGGCGACGTCGTCCCGCCCGACCCCCTCGCCTGGGGACCGCGCCCGCGGGCGGCGGCGAGCCACCCGCGCAGCCGCGGGCGTCGTCGCGCTCGCCGCGGTCGCGGGCGGTCTCGCGCTCGGGGTCGCGACAGCGCGCGACCGGGCGTGGGCGCCGCTGCCGCCCGACGTCGCGTCCCCGAAGGAGGCGAACGCCGTGCAGCTCGTGCTGGGCTCGTGCCTGCGCGACCTGCCGGACGGCGACCTCGCCCGGGTCACCGCGGTGCCGTGCGGGGAGGACCACGCCGCGCAGGTGGTGGGCCGCACCGACGCCGCCCCGGACGCCGTCTGGCCGGGCACGGACGCCCTGGTGCGCCGGACCTCCGCCGTGTGCGGGCCGGAGCAGCTCGGGCCCGCCGGTCGCGACGTCGAGGGCGTGGAGTTCGTCGTCCTGACGCCCTCCGAGGCGGGGTGGGAGGCGGGGGACCGCGCCGGGCTGTGCCTCGCGGTGCCGGAGGGCGGCGGCGCCGTCGACCTGCTGTCCTGAGCCGCACCGACGCTGATACGTCCCGGCGCCGATGGCTACAGTGATCTTCGTCACATTCGGCGCCAGGCCTTGCGCCCGGTTCGGAGGGTGATGTCCGGACTCGTCCTGCGCGGACGCTGGGAGGTCGTCGCCGGGCGCACCACGCCCGGTGTTATCGGAACGTGCCCACGGAGGGTCGGCGGGGTTAGCGTCCTTCGACGGCGCCTGCTCCAGGTGCCGGCCGACCGGGACGCAGCCGAGTGCTGCCGGCGTCCCGGTGACCACGAAACTCACGGCAGCAGCGGGAGACCCACATCTCTTCCGGCCGGCCGCCCGGACCGACACGGTCCGGACGCTCCCGGCCTTGGGGTTCAGCCATCTTTCGATGGCAGGCCAACGATCTCGGCCTCACCCGACAGCTCATCTCGCAGGCTGGAGGTCCACCCATGCCCACGACCCTCGACCCTGCGCGCCCCGGCACCGTCGCCGTGGCGGCCTCCCGCCCCCGGCGCGCCATCGTCGCCCTCGGCCTCGCCGCAGCCCTCACCGGCGGCGGCCTCGTCGCCACCGCCCCCCACGCCTCCGCCGCGACCGGCTCGGCGTCCGCGAGCGTCAGCTCCGTCGCCGTCCACACCGCCAAGGCCAAGACCAAGCCCCGCACCGTCTTCAAGGCGACCAAGCACACCGTCGCCAGGACCTCGGGCAAGTACCGCCCCGCGTTCTCGATGAAGGTCACGCACGCCGGCAAGGCCGTCTCCGGTCGCGCCAAGCTGGTGCTGAACGGCAAGGTCGTCTCGACCAGGAAGCTGCACAGCGGCAAGTCGACGTTCAAGCCGTACTGGTCCACGTACAAGTCGGGCAAGAACCGGGTACGCATCGTCGTCTACCCGACGTCGAACAACCTCGCGAACAAGTCGTCGCGCACCACCGGCGTGACCAAGAAGACCGGGTCGTCCGTCGTGGCGCTCGCCAAGAAGCAGGTCGGCAAGCGCTACGTGTCCGGCGCCGCCGGCCCGAACTCCTTCGACTGCTCCGGTCTCACCTCGTACGTGTACAAGAAGGCGATCGGCAAGAAGCTCCCGCGGACGTCCTCCGCCCAGAGGAACGTCGGCAAGGTCATCTCGCGGAGCAAGGCCAAGCCCGGTGACCTCATCTGGTCCCCCGGGCACGTCGCCATCTACGTCGGCAACGGCAAGCAGATCGACGCCGCCCGCCCGGGGGTCGGCGTGGTCAAGCGCTCGATCTGGCAGAGCAGCCCCAAGTTCATCCGCGTCAGCAGCAAGGCGATCTGACCTTCTCGCCGAGATAGACAAGCTGGTTCGCCGAGATAGAGAAGCTCGAAGGACGCCGCGACAGATCGCGGCGTCCTTCGAGCTTCTCTATCTCGGCGAACCAGCTTCTCTATCTCGGCGTCAGAGGACGGTCACCACGAGGCCAGCGGCGTCGGGCGCCCGGTCCACGACCACCGTGCTGCCGTCGGACACCGTGCCCGCGAGCAGCTCCTTGGCCAGCCGGTCGCCGATCTCGCGCTGCACCAGTCGGCGCAGCGGGCGGGCGCCGTACGCGGGGTCGAACCCCTCGAGCGCCAGCCACTCCCGCGCGGCGGGCGTGACGTCCACCGTGATGCGCCGGTCGGCCAGCCGCTGGGCGAACGCCGCGACCTGCAGGTCGACGATCTCGCCGAGCTCCTCGACGCTCAAGGCGTCGAAGATCACCACGTCGTCGAGCCGGTTGAGGAACTCCGGCTTGAACGACGCGCGCACGGCCGCCATGACGGCCTCGCGCCGGGCGGCGTCGTCCAGGGCCGGGTCCACGAGGAACTGCGAGCCCAGGTTCGACGTCAGCACCAGGATGACGTTGCGGAAGTCGACGGTGCGGCCCTGGCCGTCGGTGAGGCGGCCGTCGTCGAGCACCTGCAGCAGGATGTCGAAGACCTCGGGGTGGGCCTTCTCCACCTCGTCCAGCAGGACGACGGAGTAGGGCCGGCGCCGCACGGCCTCCGTGAGCTGGCCGCCCTCCTCGTAGCCGACGTACCCGGGGGGCGCGCCGACCAGCCGGGACACCGAGTGCTTCTCGGAGTACTCCGACATGTCAATGCGCACCATGGCGCGCTCGTCGTCGAACAGGAAGTCCGCCAGCGACTTGGCGAGCTCCGTCTTGCCCACGCCCGTGGGGCCGAGGAAGAGGAACGACCCGGTGGGCCGGTCGGGGTCGGAGACGCCGGCCCGCGAGCGCCGCACCGCGTCGGAGACCATGCGCACGGCCGCCTTCTGGCCGATGAGCCGCGCGCCGATGACGTCCTCCATGTGGAGGAGCTTCTCGGACTCGCCCTGCAGCATGCGCCCGGCCGGGATGCCGGTCCAGGCGGAGACCACCTCGGCGATCTCGTCCGCGCCGACCTTGTCGGCGATCATCGGACCTTGCGGGTTGAGCTGGTCGAAACCCTGCTCCTCGGTCTCGGCAGCCCCGACCGACGACTCCGCCTCGGCGCGCTCGGCCGCGTCGAGCTCGCGCTCGACCTGCGGGATCTCGCCGTACAGGATGCGGGCCGCGCCCTCGAGGTCGCCCTCGCGCTGCAGCCGGTCGGACTCGGTGCGCAGCTCGTCGATGCGGGCGCGCAGGTCGCCGACCCGGTTGTGGCCGGCCTTCTCCGACTCCCACCGCGCCGTGAGCGCGGCGAGCTCCTCGCGACGGTCGGCGAGGTCGGCGCGCAGCTTCTCCAGCCGCTCGCGCGACGCCGCGTCGCCGGTGCTCTCGGCGTCCTTGAGCACGACCTCCTCCATCTCGAGGCGCGTGACGGCGCGCTGCAGCTCGTCGATCTCGATCGGCGAGCTGTCCATCTCCATGCGCAGCCGCGACGCGGCCTCGTCGACGAGGTCGATCGCCTTGTCCGGGAGCTGGCGGCCGGTGATGTACCGGTCGGACAGCGCGGCGGCGGCGACCAGGGCCGAGTCGGCGATCGTCACCTTGTGGTGCGCCTCGTACCGCTCCTTGAGCCCGCGCAGGATGGCGACCGTGTCTTCCACGGACGGCTCGCCCACGAAGACCTGCTGGAAGCGCCGCTCCAGGGCCGGGTCCTTCTCGATGTGCTCGCGGAACTCGTCGAGCGTCGTGGCGCCGACCATCCGCAGCTCGCCGCGCGCGAGCATGGGCTTGAGCATGTTGCCGGCGTCCATCGCGCCCTCGCCACCGGCGCCCGCTCCGACGACGGTGTGCAGCTCGTCGATGAAGGTCACGACCTCGCCGTCCGACGAGGTGATCTCCTCGAGCACGGCCTTGAGCCGCTCCTCGAACTCGCCGCGGTACTTGGCGCCCGCGACCATGCTCGGCAGGTCGAGGGCGACGAGGCGCTTGTCACGCAGCGACTCGGGCACGTCGCCGGCCACGATCCGCTGGGCCAGCCCTTCGACGACGGCGGTCTTGCCGACGCCGGGCTCGCCGATGAGCACGGGGTTGTTCTTGGTGCGACGGCTCAGCACCTGCACCACGCGGCGGATCTCGGCGTCGCGCCCGATGACCGGGTCGAGCCGGCCGTCGCGCGCAGCCTGCGTGAGGTCGGTGCCGTACTGCTCCAGCGCCTTGTACGTGCCCTCGGGGTTGGGGCTTGTGACGCGGCTCGACCCGCGGACGGCGGGGAGCGCGGCACGCAGAGCGTCGGCGGTGGCGCCCGCCTCGGTGAGCGCCTGCGCCGCGGGCGACTGCCCGGCCGCCACCCCGATGAGGAGGTGCTCGGTCGAGACGTACTCGTCGCCGAGGGACTCGGCCTCCTTGCCGGCGTTCTCGAGCACCGCGCTCATGGCGCGCGACGGCGAGGGCTGGGCGACGGCGGAGCCGCTGACCTGCGGGAGCGCGACGAGGGCGGCCCGCGTGCGCTGGCCGATCTGCTGCGCGTTGGCGCCGACGGCATCGAGCAGGCCGGCAGCGACGCCGCCCTGCTGCTGCAACAGGGCGGACAGCAGGTGCACGGGCTCGAGCTGGGGATTGCCCGCCGCCGACGCCGACTGCACGGCGTCGCCGAGCGCCTGCTGCGACATGGTCGTGAGCTTGATGTCCATGGGACCTCCGTGATGACAGGGAAAACGTCTGTTCGGGGAACGCCTCCAAAGTTGAGTCTATTCCGCTCAACTTTGGTCGCAACCGCCAGCGTGTGCGCTGGTCGAGCCCGGTGGCTCGCCGCCCACGGCTAGGGGATGCTGGGGCGGTGACCACTCGAACCGGCGGCCGCCGCCGTCTCCGCACCGCGATCGCGGCGACGCTCGCCGCCGTCGGCCTCCTCGCCCTCGCCGGCTGCATGAAAAAGTCGACATGGACCTCACGCTGTCCGAGGACGACAGCGTCTCCGGCACCATGATCATGGCCTTCTCCAACCAGCTGGCCGAGACCATGGGCATGGAGCCCAGCGAGCTCTGGGACCAGGCCGGGAGCGAGCTCCAGCAGGACCTGCCCGAGGGCGCCACCCATGAGCCGTACTCCGACGACGAGTACACCGGCACCCAGATCACCTTCGCCGACATCCCGCTCGAGGAGTTCGACTCCGGCGGCGCCACCGGCGAGCAGCTGAGCGTCACCCGCGACGGCGACGAGTACGTGGTGGACGGCACCATGGACCTGTCCGAGGGCGCCGACCAGATGGGCTCGCTGCCCGAGGGCGTCATGGACTCGTTCGACGTGCAGATCTCGGTCACGTTCCCCGGCGCGGTGGGCGACACCAACGGCACGGTCGACGGCAGCACCGTCACCTGGACGCCCGCGTTCGGCGAGACCACCGAGATCCACGCCCGGGGCGCGGCCGAGCCCGGCGCGGGCGACTTCCCGTGGTGGATCGTCGGGCTCGTCGTGGGGCCGATCGTCATCGGCCTCATCGTCTGGTTCGTCGTGCGGAACAACCGCCGTTCCACCGCCGTCACCGGCGACTCCGCCCTCGCTGCGGGCACCGCGCCCGGAGCCGGCCCGACGCCCGGAGCCGGCCCGACGCCCGGAGCCGGCCCAGCGCCCGGAGCCGGCCCGACGCCGGAGGAGCAGGTGTTCGGCGCGCCCCCGGCGGCTGCGGCGCCGACCGCCCAGCCCGGGGCCGAGCCCGGCACCGGCCCCGTCGCGGAACCTCTGGAACCCGAGCCCGCCCCCGACTCGCCCGCGCCGTCCGGGCCGACCACCGGCCCGGTCGCCGAGCCGCTCGAGCCGAGCCAGCCGACCCAGCCCATCGAGCCGGAGACGCGCGCCGACGGCCCCGACACCGACGGCCCCGACACCGAGCGCCGCCCGACCGACCCGCCCCAGGGTGCCTGACGCGCGCGGCGCCGCCGGCGCCGTCGGGGCGTGGCGAGCCGACGTCCTCGGCGCGGACTTCGAGGCCCGCAGCCTGCCGCTCCCGGGCGGCGCCGAGGCCGTGCTGGTGCGGCACGTCCCGTCCACCCCGGGCAGCGACACCGGCACCCCGCCCGCCCGGACCGCCGTCCTGTACGTGAACGGCTTCGTCGACTACTTCTTCCACCCGCACGTGGCGCGCGCGGTCGCCGACCGTGGCCCCGCGTTCTACGCCGTCGACCTGCGCGGCCACGGGCGGGCGCTGGCCGCGCACACGGCCGCGGGGCACGACCCGAACCTCGTGACCGACCTCGCGCTGTACGCCCAGGACCTCGACGCCGCGGCCGACGCCGTCCGGGCGGCGGGCCACGAGCGGCTGGTCGTGCTGGGGCATTCGACGGGCGGCCTGATCGCCCCGTTGTGGGCGTCCGCCCGCCCCGGGCGGGCGGACGCGCTGGTGCTCAACAGCCCCTGGCTCGAGCTCAACGAGGGCTGGCTGAAGCGCGGACCCGTGACGTGGGCGATCGACGTCGTCGGGAGGTTCGCGCCGCGGCTCGTCGTCGGCTCGCCCGGGGAGCACTACGGGCCGGCACTGCACCACGAGTCGGGTGGCGAGTGGGACTTCGACCTCGCTTGGAAGCCGCACCACGGCTTCCCTGCGCGCGCGGGCTGGCTCCGCTCGGTGCGTCGCGCGCACCGGCGGGTGGGCCGCGGTCTGGACCTGACGATCCCGGTGCTGGCGCTCTCCTCGAACCGTTCCGGCCCTGCCCGGGCGTGGCACCCTGAGCTGGTCACCACCGACTCCGTGCTCGACGTCGAGCACATCCGCGAGCGGGCGCCGCGCCTGGGCACGGACGTCACCCTCCGCATCATCCCCGGCGGCGCGCACGACCTCGCCCTGTCGCCCGAGCCCGCCCGCGACACCTACCTCGCCGCCGTCCTCGACTGGGTCGACGAGCTCCCCTAGCTCGCCGAACAGGCGGTTGACACCGTGATGCGTCCGAAGACGGCCCCATCACGGTGTCAACCGCCTGTTCGGCAGCGGGGGGCCGAGCGGCGGTCTCCGTCGTGTCCGATTCCCGCTAGCCCCCGCCGGTGCCGGGCGTGAGGATGGGGTCATGACCACGACAGCCCACCCCCGCGCGACGGCAGACGACCCGCAGGTCTTCGCCGAGCGGTACCGCGCCATCGCCGCGCGCGACACGCGGTTCGACGGGCAGTTCTTCACCGCGGTGCGCACGACGGGCATCTACTGCCGGCCGTCGTGCCCGGCCCGGACGCCCAAGCCGGAGAACGTCACGTTCTACCTGACGTCGGCCGCGGCGCACGAGGCCGGCTTCCGCGCCTGCAAGCGCTGCCTGCCCGAGGCCGCGCCCGGCACACCCGCCTGGGACCTACGCCACGACCTGGCCGCCAGGGCCATGCGGCTCATCGCCGACGGCGTCGTGGACCGGGAGGGCACCGACGGCCTCGCGGGCCGGCTCGGGTACAGCTCGCGGCACGTGCACCGGCTGCTCGCCGCGGAGCTCGGGGCCGGCCCGCTCGCCCTCGCCCGCGCCCAGCGCGCGCAGACGGCCCGCAGCCTCGTGGTCGCGACCGACCTCCCGCTCTCGGACGTCGCGTTCGCCGCCGGCTTCGGGTCGATCCGCCAGTTCAACGACACGGTGGTCGAGGTCTTCGACGTCACGCCGAGCGAGCTGCGGGCCCGCGCCCGGCGCCGGTCCGTGCCCACGGTGCCGGCCCCGCGGGCGTGGCGTGCCGACGGCGAGGGTCCCGACGTCGCGGCCGGGTGCGCCGTCGCGGGAGTGCGGCTCGCCCTCGAGCTGCCCGTGCGGGAGCCGTTCGACGCGCGCGGGGTGCTGTCGTTCCTCGCCGCACGCGCGGTCGACGGCGTCGAGGTCGCCGACGTGGCCGGGGACGACGTGCGGTACGCCCGCACGCTGCACCTGCCGCACGGGCCGGGGGCGGCGGAGATCGAGGCCGGTCCCGGTGTCGGGCCGGGCCGCGTCGCGGTGCGGCTGGAGCTCGCCTCCGCCGCGGACGTCTCGGTCGCGGTGACGCGCCTGCGCCGGATGCTCGACCTCGACGCCGACCCCGCCGCCGTCGACTCCGCCCTCGCGTCCGACCCGGCGCTCGCCCCGCTGGTCGCCGCGACCCCGGGCCTCCGGGTGCCCGGCGCCGTCGACCCGCACGAGCTGGTGGTCCGCGCCATCGTGGGTCAGCAGATCAGCGTCGCGGCCGCGCGCACCCACCTGGGCCGGCTCGCCGTCGGCGCGGGCACCCCGTACGCGTCGGCCGTGCCCGGCCTCGCCCGGCTCTTCCCGACCCCCGCCCAGGTCACCGCCTCCGCCGCTACGTACCTGCGCCTGCCGGCGCGCTCGCTCGCGACCCTCGCGGACACCACCCGAGCCCTCGACGACGGCTCGCTCGCGGTCGGCGTCGGGGAGGACGCCGACGAGCTGCGCGCCGCGCTCGTTGCCCGGCCCGGCATCGGGCCCTGGACCGCGGCGTACGTGGCGATGCGGGTGCTGCGCGACCCGGACGCCTGGCTCGACGGCGACGTCGCGCTGCTCGCCGGAGCACGCGCCGCCGGCGTCGACCTGCCCGGCCTCCCCGACGACGCCTCCCGCGCCGCCCGGTCCCGCGCCCTCGCCTCCCGCGCCGAACGCTGGGCACCCTGGCGCTCGTACGCCGCGATGCACCTGTGGCGCGCCGCCCTCCCGCCGACCATGCAGTAGCGCTCGCTTTCCAGCCACCGTCCGACCCGAACTGCCTGTTCGGCACCTGACCTGGAGGTTCTGATGACCACCACCACGACGACCGCACCCACCACCACGACGACCGCACCCACCACCACGACGACCGCACCCACCACCACCGCCCGCGCCACCACCGTCGCCACGCCGGACGGGCCCTTCACCATCGTCGCCGACCCCGACGGCACGGTGCTCGCCTCCGGCTGGACGCCGGACCCGGCGGCGCTGGTCGGGCTCACGCACCCGGACGTGCGGCCCGGCGGGACGGCGCCCGTGCCCGAGGACGACCCGGCCGTCGCCACCGCCGCCGCTGCGGTGCGCGCCTACTACGCGGGTGACGTGCGCGCGATCGACGCCGTCCCGGTCCGCCAGGTCTCCGGCCCGTACCGGTCCCACGCGTGGGACGTGCTACGCACGGTCGACCCGGGCGAGCCCGTGACGTACACCCGCTACGCCGAGCTCTCCGGGCGGCCCGCGGCCGTCCGCGCCGCGGCCGGCGCCTGCGCGATGAACGCGGCCGCCCTGTTCGTCCCGTGCCACCGCGTGCTCCGCACCGACGGCAGCCTCGGCGGCTTCCGCTACGGCCTGGACGTCAAGCGCAGCCTCCTCGCCCACGAGGCCCGCCACGCCGGTTGAGCGACACGCTGGTTGAGCCTGTCGAGACCGGTTTCGACAGGCTCAACCAGCGGGCGTTTCGACAAGCTCAACCAGCGGACGTTTCGACAGGCTCAACCGGCGGACGCTTCGACAAGCTCAACCGGCGGACGCTTCGACAGGCTCAACCAGCGGACGCTTCGACAAGCTCAACCAGCGGTCAGAGCGACGGCTCCTCCGGCGTCGACACGGTGAACACGGCCCCCGCGATGGCGGGCACCCGCGTGGCGGCCCGCTCGAGGTCGTCGAGCCGACCCGCGACGGTCGCCTCCTGCTCGTTGCCACGCAGGTCCACGCTCGCCACGAGGTACAGCGATCGCGGCCCGACATACTCCAACCGCAGGTAGGTCACCCGCTCCACCTGCGGCATCGTGATCAGGTGCGCGAGCACCGCCGCGCGGGTCGCGGGCCGGGCCGCCTCGCCGACGAGGAAACGCCGGTTGCGGTCGACGAGCACGAGCGAGACGACGGCGAGCACGACGCCGACGACGATCGAGCCGAGGGCGTCGGGCACGGGCGACCCGGTGAGCTGGTGGGCGAGCACGCCGGCGAACGCGACGACGAGCCCGATGAGCGCGGCGGCGTCCTCGGCGAAGACGGCGCGCAGGGTGGGGTCGGACGTGACGAGCACGTGGTGCAGCACGTCGTGCTCGGCCTTCTTCGCCTCGGCCCGCGCCTGCCGCGTGGCCCGGAGGAACGACGTGCCCTCGAGCAGGAACGCCAGGCCGAGCACGGCGTACGCGACGCCGAAGTCGCTGGCGGGCTCGGGGTGCACCAGCTCCTGGATGCCGTGCGTGATGGACACGCCGGCGCCGACGGCGAACAGCCCGATGGCGGCGAACATCGACCACACGTAGGCCTCGCGGCCGAAGCCGAGCGGGTGCAGCAGGTCTGCGGGTCGGTGCGACCGGCGGTCGGCGACGAACAGGAAGATCTCGTTGCCGGTGTCGGCCCACGAGTGCACGGCCTCGGCGAGCATCGACGCCGAGCCCGTCATGACGGCCGCGGCGGACTTCGCCAGCGCCACGAACGCGTTGGCGGCGAAGGCGATCACGACCGTGCGGGTGCTCTCCCCGCCGGAGCCCGTGTCCTGGACGACCCGCGGGCTGGCGCCCGGCTCCGGCGGGGCAGCCCCGGGCTCGGGTGCCACGGGCCCGCCGAGCGCCGCGAACGGGTCGGGTTCGGGCGCGGACGACGACGGCGGGTCGGGATCGGCAGGTGCCATGTAGCCGGTCTACCAGCCGTCGGTCAGTCGGGCTCGCCGAACTCGTTGGGCCGCAGGTCCTCGGGGTGGACCTTGCCGGTGCGGAACCCGGCCCGCCCCACCATGTGCGCCGCGACGGGCGAGGTGATCAGCTGGAACGCCACGACCAGCACGAGCATCGCGATGGCCGACCAGCTCCGCACCCGCAGCGCGAGCGCGATGAGCATGAGGATCAGCCCCAGCACCTGCGGCTTTGTGACGGCGTGCATCCGTGCGAGCAACGACGGGAACCGCAGCAGCCCCACGCCGGCGCCGAGGGTCAGGAACGCCCCCGCGAGGAGGCACACGGCAGCGATGACGTCCGCGACCGTGGTCCACAGGCCCGGGTCCACCTCGGTCATCGCCGCTCACCTCCCTCGTCCTCGGCCTCGGCCCCGCGCGGGCCGTCGCGTACCTCGCCGCGGGGCACGTCGGCCGCCCGCGCCTGGGCGGCGACCTCCTCGGGGGTGCGCACCCGGCCCTCGCTCTCAGGCTCGCGCGCGGCGAATCGCGCCATCGTCACCGAGCCGACGAAGCCGACCATGGACAGCGCCACGAGGATCGGGATGGTCTCGGTGCGGCGCGACCAGATGGCCTCGATCGCGATGGCGCCCACGAGGGTCACGGTGAGGGTGTCGAACGCGACGGCCCGGTCGAGCATCGACGGCCCGCGCTCCACGCGCACCAGCGCGAGCAGCGCGGCGACCGCCACGAGCACGGCAGCTGCGATCACGGCGACGAGCATCATGCGTCCCCTTTCCCGGGGTGTCCGACGCCGGCGGCGTCGGGCTCCAATCCGCACCGCGCCAGCACCGGCGCGCTCGCGAAGGCGCGCAGCACGCGCTCCTCGAGCGCGAGGGTGTCGCGACGCACGGCCTCGGGCCCTCCGGCCGCGTCGATGTCCAGCACGTGCAGGTAGACGATGCCGGTGCTGCGGCGCGCCTCCACGACCAGCGACCCCGGCACCAGCGACGACATCAGGGCGGTGATGGTGAGGTATGCGTCCTCGGGGTTGCGCAGCCGCACCGCCACGATCGCGCCGCGCGGCGTGGGCCCGGGCCGGATCGCCGCCCAGGCGACGTCGAACGAGGCCACGAACAGGTCGGACACGAAGCGGCCCACCAGCACCGCGGCGCGCCACGGCCGGACCGTGCCGTGCATCGTGATGGGCGGCAGCGGGAACAGGGTCAGCACCAGCGCGGCGAGCGCCGCGCCGGCGATGACGTTGGCCCACGACAGGTCGCCCCACAGCAGCACCCAGATCAGGGTGAGCAGCGCCAGGGCGTGCCACTGCGAGCCGAGACGGCGCAGCAGGCGCACGGGGCGGCGGCGCGGGTGCAGGCTCACGGGCCGTCACTCCCCCCGGTGTCCGACGACCCGCCGTCCGACGCGTCGTCGGACACCACGTGGGACTCGCCCTGGCCGCGCTCGGCCCCGCCGGGGAAGACGGCGTCCACGTACGTGTGGCCGTCCATCGACGCGGTGGCTGCGCGCTCCGCGTAGCTGTAGAGCGGCCCGGCGGCGACGGTGAGCAGCAGGCCGAAGGCGACCAGCGCCCCGGTGGGCCAGACCATGCCGCGCGGTAGCGGCACGTCGGACTCGATCTCCTCCGACGGCGCCTGCCAGAAGGCCTTGTTCCAGGCCTTGACCACGGCGTACAGGGTGAGGAGCGACGTCACGACCGAGCCCACGACGAGCACCCACGACAGCTCGGTGCCGACGCGCACGCCCTCGGTGAGCAGACCCACCTTGCCCAGGAACCCGGACAGGGGTGGTATGCCCGCCAGGTTGAGCGCCGGCACGAAGAACAGCACGGCCAGGCCCGGCGCGAGCTTGGCGAGGCCACCGAGCCGGTCCAGCGAGGTCGACCCGCCACGCCATTCGACGAGCCCCACCACCAGGAACAGAGCCGTCTGGACAGAGATGTGGTGCACCACGTAGTAGATGGCCGCGGCAGTCCCCGCCTCGGAGGCGAGCGCGATGCCGAAGATCATGTAGCCGATGTGACTGACCAGGGTGAACGACAACAGTCGTTTGACGTCGTTCTGCGCCACGGCGCCCAGGATCCCGATCACCATGGTGAGCAGCGCCAGCACCATCAGCACCTGGTCCACCGTCGGGTTGTCGGGGAACAGCAGCGTCTGCGTGCGCAGGATGGAGTACACGCCCACCTTGGTGAGCAGGCCCGCGAACACGGCCGTGACCGGCGCGGGCGCCGTCGGGTACGAGTCGGGCAGCCACGCGGACAGCGGGAAGATGGCGGCCTTGATGCCGAAGGCGAGCAGCAGCAGGATCTGCAGCGCGGTCCGCACGGTCGGGTCGATCTCGGGCAGCCGCTCCGCGAGCTGCGCCATGTTGACCGTGCCGGTGGCGCCGTAGATGAGCGCGATGGCGGTGAGGAAGAGCAAAGACGACAGCAGCGCGACGACGACGTACACCGACCCTGCGCGGATGCGCTCGGCGGTGCCACCGAGCGTCAGGAGCACGGACGACGCGGCGAGCAGGATCTCGAAGCCGACGTAGAGGTTGAACAGGTCGCCGGTGAGGAACGCGTTCGCGACGCCGGCGGCCAGGATGAGGAACGTCGGGTGGAAGATCGCGACCGGGATCATGTCGCCGCGCTGGGTGCCGGGCTCGTCCTCCCCCTCGGGCACGCCCTGCCCCTGGGAGTACAGCAGCACGCACAGCAGCATCACGCTGGAGACCGTGAGCATGACGGCGGAGATGCGGTCGGCCACGAGGTCGATCCCGACCGGCGCGGCCCAGCTCCCGATCTCCACCACGATCGGCCCGGAGTCCGCCGCGAACAGCAGGCCCACGGACGCCGCGGTGACGGCGGCGAGCGCGGTGACGCTGATGATGCGCTGCAGCTTGGCGTAGCGGTGCAGGGCGAGCGTCAGCCCCGCCGCGAACAGCGGCAGCATGACGGGCAGCGGCACGAGCGTCTCGACGGACCAGGGGGTCACGAGCGTCCCTCCTCGTCGTCAGCACGCTCGTCGTCAGCACGCTCGTCGTCAGCACGCTCGTCGTCAGCACGCTTGTCGTCAGCACGTTTGTCGGTGGCACGCTTGTGGGTTGCACGCTTGTCGGTGGCACGCTTGTCGGTGGCCCCGCCGACCTCGTCCGAGCTGTCGTCGACGTCGTCGTAGACGTCGGCGGCCTCCTCGTCGAGCGTCTTGTCGGGCTCGGTGTCGTCCGCGTCCTCGAACGCCGGCGCGTTGAGGGCGGCGTGGCGGGCCACGCGCCGGTCCTCGACGTCGTCCGCCACCTCGTCGTGCCCGTGCAGCTGCCACGACCGGTAGGCCATGGCCAGCACGAACGCGGTGAGGGCCAGCGTGATGACGATCGAGGTGAGCACCATCGCCTGGGCGAGCGGGTCGCTCATCCGCTCGCCGTCGGGGGCGTTGCCCACGATGGGCGAGGCGCCCGAGCGGCCGCCCGCGACCAGCAGCATGAGGTTGACGCCGTTGCCGATGAGCACGAAGCCGAGCAGCACGCGGGTGAGCGGCCGCTCCAGCAGGAGGTAGACGCCCGTGGCGAACAGGACGCCGATGGCCACCACGAGGACGGCGGACGGGGTGTTCTCGAGGACGGTCATCGGGCGGCCCCCTCACGCTCGTCGGGCGCCTGGACCTCGGCCACGACGGTGCGCGCGGGCCGCGGGTCCTGCCGGTCGATCTCGGCGCCGAGCGTGCGCAGCAGGTCGAGCACCAGACCCACCACGACGAGCATCACGCCGATGTCGAAGAACAGCGAGGTCACGAGGTGGACGTCGCCCAGCACGGGCACGTCGTACCAGTGGAAGATGGTGCTCTGCAGCACCTCCTGGCCGGCGACGAGCGTCGCGAGCCCCACGCCGGCGGACAGGAACAGGCCGGTGCCCAGCAGCACGCCGGGGTTGACCGGAGCGGCCTCGCCGAGCTCGTAGCGCCCACCCGCGAGGTAGCGCACCGCGAACGCGATACCCACCACGAGCCCCGCCGCGAAGCCACCTCCGGGCGCGTTGTGACCGCTGAACAGCAGGAACACCGCGAACACGATCATGGCATGGAAGATCACGCGGGTGATGACCTCGAACAGCACGGACCTGCGCTCGGGCTCCATCGTGCTGCCCGCGGCGAGCCACACCCGGCGGGTGTGCGGGTCGGCCTGGCTGACCTCGTCCACCCGGGACAGCCGCAGCACCTCGCCGCTGCGCTGCCGCAGGAAGACGAGGGACGCCACGCCGGTGGCCGCGACGAGCAGCACCGAGATCTCGCCGACCGTGTCCCAGGCGCGGATGTCCACGAGCGTCACGTTGACGATGTTCTTGCCGCCGCCCCACTCCACCGACTCGGCCGGGAAGCTGGTACTGATCGGTTCGGCCACCCGCACCAGCGGCGCCGCGACCGTGAACGCCATCATGACGAAGCCCGTGACCACGGCCAGCGCGAGCCGCAGCCAGCGGCTGGTCGTGAGCGGCCGGTCCGTGAAGTACGGGGGCAGGCGCCGCAGCACCAGCACCATGATGACCAGGGTGATCGTCTCGCACAGCACCTGGGTGAGGGCGAGGTCGGGGGCGCCGTGCAGCATGAACAGGGTCGCGTTGGCGTAGCCCGCGGCGCCGACGAGCACCACGGCCTTGAGGCGGCGGCGCGCGCGGGCGGCCAGCACGCATGCGACGACGATGATCGCGACGACCGCGACATCGGCCGGGCGGTCCCAGGGCACGACCTCGATCCGGGGCGTGCCACGGATCAACCCGGTCGCGATCACCGTGCCCGGGGCGACGGCGAGGACGACGAGGATGATGCCGAGGTAGACCGGCAGGGAACCGCGCTGCGTGACGGCCGTGACGTCGGCCGCGACGTCGTCCAGCCGTCGCATCGTGCGCCGGTACACGACGTCGGCCCCG
Source organism: Isoptericola sp. Y581 (assembly GCF_059445475.1). Taxonomy (NCBI): domain Bacteria; kingdom Bacillati; phylum Actinomycetota; class Actinomycetes; order Micrococcales; family Promicromonosporaceae; genus Isoptericola; species Isoptericola sp. Y581. The sequence goes on from NZ_JCAIUK010000005.1 coordinate 292,297, forward strand.
CGCGGGGACCACAGGGCGCCCTGGGCCCGCTCCACCCACGAGCGCTGCCAGAACAGCACGAACCCGACCAGGAGCACGAGGACAGTGAGCCCGAGGACGGGGGTCAGGCCGCCCCAGAGCACCAGGTGCCCGGGCTCCCCGGCGGGATAGCGGTCCGCGTACGGAGCGAGGAGGCGCTCCCCCGTCCCCGGCACTAGCGCGACCGCCAGGCCGCCCGCCGCGAGCACGAGCGGCGGGCCGACCAACAGCCAGGGATGGCGCCGCACCGGCGTCGCGGGGGCAGGCTCCGCCGCGGCGTCCCGCCCCTCGCCCTCGACGACGCCGGCCCCGGCCGCCGCCGCACCGGGCCGCCGCTTCGTGCCGAACGCGCCCCACACGAACCGCAGGCCGTAGGCGACCGTCAGGGCCGAGCCCACGACCACGGCGACGAGCGCGATCGCCTCGACGGCGCCCGCGCCGTGCGTGACGTCGTGCCACAGGCCCTCGAGCGCGGCTTCTTTGGCCACGTACCCCGCGAACGGCGGGAACCCGATCATCGACGCCGTCGCGAGCACGCCCGCCACGGTGGTCAACGGCATGGTGCGCCACAGCCCGGAGAGCTTGCGCAGGTCGCGGGTGCCGGTCGCGACGTCGATGCCGCCGACCACGAGGAACAGGGCCGCCTTGAACATCGCGTGCGCCCCGAGCAGGGCCAGGCCGGCGAGCGCCAGGGCACGGTTGCCCAGCCCGAGGAGCAGCACGATCAGGCCGAGCTGGGAGACGGTGCCGAACGCCAGAACCAGCTTGAGGTCGTGCTGGCGCAGCGCCTGGTATCCGCCCAGCAGCAGCGTGCCGCCGCCGAGGACGAGCACGAGCCAGCGCCACACGGGCAGGTCCGCGAACGCGGGGGCGAAGCGGGCGACGAGGTAGACCCCCGCTTTGACCATGGCCGCCGCGTGCAGGTAGGCGGACACCGGGGTGGGGGCCGCCATCGCCGCGGGGAGCCAGAAGTGGAACGGGATGAGCGCGGACTTCGTGGCGGCGCCCGCGAGCAGGCACACGGCCGCCCAGGTCACCGCCGTGCCGGACGGCGGGTTCGCCACCACCTCCGAGACGCGCCACGTGTCGCCGACGACGCCCAGGATGATGAGGCCCACCAGCATGGCGAGCCCGCCGGCCGTCGTCACGATGATCGCCTGCATGGCCGCGCGTCGGGACGCCTTGCGGTCGGCGTAGTGGCCGATCAGCAGGTAGGAGAAGACCGTGGTGAGCTCCCAGAAGACGAACAGGAGCAGGAGGTCGTCGGCCGTGACCAACCCGACCATCGCCCCGGCGAACGCCGTGAGGACGGCGGCGAACCGGCCCAGGCCGAAGGCGTCACGCGCGAAGTAGGCCGAGCAGTAGAGGAGCACGAGGGCGCCGACGCCCCCGACCACGAGCAGCATGAACCACGCGAGCGTGTCGAGCTGCAGAGTGATCGAGAGCCCCAGGCCCGGCACCCACGGGACGTCCGTGGTGGGGAAGTCGCCGGCGGTCACCCGCGGGGTCATGGCCAGCGCGTAGACGACCGCTGCGGCCGGGCCGAGCGCCAGCACCCGGAATGCGCGCCTCCCGAGCCATGCCACCAGAGCCGGCGCCGCAAGGGCCAGCAGGAAGATGAAGAGCAGCACTGAGAGCACAGCACTCCGTCCGGTCGAGGGGCGGGGCGATGGCTTATCTTACCGTCCCGCGGCCGATGCTTCCGCCGGTGGGGCCGCTGTCAGAGGTCTTCGGGGGCGAGCAGGAAGTCCGCCTCGTCGGCGATCTCCCCGCCCACGGCGACCTGGATCGCCACCGCCATCTTCGCCACGACGTCCGCCGCGCGCCGTCGCGCGACGACGTGCGCAGGCTGCGGGAACTCCTGGTTCGCCTCGTAGAGGTCCGGCGGGTCCCAGCGCACGTGGTAGCAGATGGCCCCCGACGCGGCCCAGGGCAGGTCGCGCACCAGCAGCGGCAGCGTCTCCTCCCCGATCACCTCGACCGTGACGGAGCCGTCGAGGCCGAGATCGCTCGCCAGGCCGTAGGCGTCGAGCACCATCGGCGCCTGGAGCGCCTCGATGTCGATGTCGTCGGCACGCGCGTGGATCGACGTGCGCACCTCGGGGTCGAGCGGCTCGCCCGGGTACAGGGGGCGGTCCGCGATCCCCTTCGGCGGGCCCTGGTACGGCTTGCCCTCGGTGGCGAGCACGACGCGAGGGTGCACGGCCTGCAGCACGCGGTGCGCGGCCTGCGGGTCCAGCCAGATGTCGGAGTACACGGTGAGGTCCACGGCCACCCCGGGATCGGGGGTGAGCACCATGCCGGGCCCCGCGCTGCGGCGGCCGCCGTCGGCCTCGTCCCAGGTGCCGGCGACGTCGAGGCGCACCGAGCCGCCCAGACGACGGGCGGCCTGCAGCAGCCAGGTCACGACCCGCTGCTCCTCACGGTTCGGCATCGCCGCGGGGAAGGCGCGGCCCACTCCGTCCCGGTCGCCGCCGTACCGGGTGGCGTCGTCCCAGCGCTCCCGCGGGCACACGACGTCGAACACCAACGTGGTGCCGGAGGGCAGGCCGGCGTCGACCCCCTTGCCCGACGGCGCGTAGGGGCCGGCCACCGTGCTGTGCCGCGACAGCCGCAGCACGCCGGGCTCGCCCGGGTTCGCCATCCGGCCCATCGGGACGTCCGCGCCCGGTAGGTCTGCAGGAACGACGTCCCACCGCGTGCCCACGAAGCGCGACATCGCCAGCACCTCGATCTCGTCGACGACGACGTCCGAGGGCACCCCGATCAGGTGACGCGCCTGGTGCCCCTGCGCCGAGACCGGGGGCAGCGGGGGCAGGGTGTGGGCCGCCTGGTTCTGGGCCATCTGACGGAGCTCCTTCCGGGACCGGGGTGCGCCGGTGCCGGCGCGGCGGGACCGAGCGTAGCGACGTCCGGTCCCGTTCAGACGTCGCTCCGGTGGAAGGACTGCCACGACCGGCTCGCCGTCGGGCCGCGCTGCCCCTGGTAGCGCGAGCCGTACGCGTCCGAGCCGTACGGGTGCTCGGCCGGGGAGGACAGGCGGAAGAAGCACATCTGGCCGATCTTCATGCCCGGCCACAGCGTGATCGGCAGCGTCGCGACGTTGCTCAGCTCCAGCGTCACGTGCCCCGAGAACCCCGGGTCGATGAACCCGGCCGTGCTGTGCGTGAGCAGCCCGAGGCGGCCGAGGGACGACTTGCCCTCCAGGCGCGCGGCCACGTCGTCGGGCAGCGTGACGGACTCGAAGGTGGAGCCGAGCACGAACTCGCCGGGGTGCAGCACGAACGGCTCGCCCGGGACCACGTCGACGAGCCGCGTGAGCTCCGGCTGCTCCTGCGACGGGTCGATGAAGGGGTACTTGTGGTTGTCGAACAGCCGGAAGTACCGGTCGAGGCGCACGTCGATGCTCGAGGGCTGGAGCATCGACGCCTCGTACGGGTCGAGAACGACCCGCCCGGCGTCGAGCTCGGCCCGGATGTCACGGTCGGAGAGCAGCACGGGGCAACGGTAACCGGCGCGCCGGTCGCGTGTGCTGAGCCGTGCCGGGCGGGGCGGGACGTTCCTCGTGTACCCTGGAGATTGCGCACGCCGCGGGGATGGATCCCACGGCACCCTTCGGTACCTACGCATCGAAGCCAGGTCCGGCGCACGCGACAGCACCGCTGTCCAACGAATATCTCCGCACACAGAGTGCGGAGCGAAAGCAGAGAGCATCACTTCTTCCACCCTTGAACGGCCCTCGACCGCACCCGCGGCAGAGGGCACATCTGGATCGGCCCCTGTGTGGCGCCGCGCCGACGACGACCTGTGGGTCGCGACGGTAGACGGCGAGTACGGCGGCATGATCACCCGAAACTCCGACGGCTTCCACGTCCACGACCGCTACACGCGGCTGGTCGCAGTCGTCCCCTCCCTCGCCCAGGCGACGCGGCCGCATGCCCCGTCGCGCCGAGGCACCGCGCGGGCTCGTCGAGCCCGCGCCCACAACGTCACCGCCCGTCCGGGCACGACGACCGGGCCCACGTTCGCGGGTCCGTCGCAACAACGAAAGAAGACACCATGACCACCGGAACTGTGAAGTGGTTCAACGAGGAGAAGGGGTTCGGCTTCATCGCCCCCTCCGACGGCACCGCCGACGTGTTCGCGCACTACTCCGCGATCGCCGCCGACGGCTTCCGCTCCCTCAACGAGGGCCAGCAGGTCGAGTTCGACGTCACCCAGGGCCCCAAGGGCTCGCAGGCCTCGAACATCCGGCCGCTCTGACACCCCGCCGCCTGCACGCCGCGCATGCGGCGTGCAGGCGACCGGCTTTCCCACCTTCCGGCCGGCCCGCAGCCCGGCCGACAGTCCGGCCGACAGTTTGGCCGACCGCTCAGCGACGTGTCACGGACGCTTCAGAGCGGGCACGAAGGTGGCCACGACGAGCAGGATCCACGTCGTGAGGATGTACGGCCACGTGTAGTGCGGCGCGCTGGTGAGGTCGGTCATGACGAGCGTGACCACCGCGGTCACGATCGCGCCCAGCGCCGCGTAGAGCCACGACGCCGTGCTGCTGCGCAGGAACGTGACCGACAGGGCGATGGCGGTCAGCACGCCCGAGTACCCGGCGAGACCCTCCGCGATCGTGCTCGAGGTCTCCCCGAGGGCGAGCGCGCACAGGCTGCCGATCACGCTGCCCATCACGGCCGCGAGCCCGACCTTCCACGACGCGATGAACAGGCCGAGCAGGATGAGCGCCCCGGCCCAGATGCTGTTGACGAGCACGACCTCCGAGACGTTCGTGAGCAGCGATCGCAGCACCGACTCCCCCGTCCCGTCGGTGACGTGCTGGGGCGTCGAGGACACGTGCAGGCTCGTCGTCGACATGTAGACGATCCCCGCGACGGTGCAGAACGGGGCGGTGGTCGACGGGAGCCCGAAGCGCGCGAGGGGGCGCGAGGCGAAGAGCCACCCGAAGAACCAGGTCACGGGCCCACACACGAGGCCGCCGATGACGGCCAGGGCGTACGACCAGCCCTGGTCCCCACCCATCGCGGTGAAGACGGCGGCGCCGAGCAGCGCACCGTTGAAGCCCTGCATGCCCATGGACAGGGAGTCTGAGCCCACCCGCAGGACCACGCCCGCGAGCGTCGAGGCGACGGCTCCGATGACCACGAGCACGGCCATCTTCCAGTCCGCGACGACGAAGGCCGCGAGGATCAGCAACCCCGTCCACACGTTGCGCTGGAAGAAGATCTGGGACACCCCGTCAGGAAGGGTCTTGAGCGAGGACACCCATGTGTTCGGTCGTGCCCTCGCTGCGGCTCCAGTCGTCGACATGTCAGCTCCCTGCCTCAGGTCTTCCGGATCTTCGGAGCGTCGTGCCCGGTGAGCCGGCGGCGCAGCGTGCGCCAGGCGGCCGTGGTCGTCCGGAGCACGTCCTGCGTGTCGTCCCCGAGGATGCGGATCCACACCCCGGCGTCGCCGGGGAGCGCGGAGACCCCGACCAGCACGCCGGGCGGCGACGACTCCAGCTCGCGGTGCAGCAGGTCGCTCAGCTCGGCGGCCGGGGCCATGGGGGTCAGCACGTACAGCATGGCGACGACGTCGTGGTCGTCGAGCACCGCGAGACCGCCCGTCGCGCCATCGGTCGGGGTGAGGCGCACGCGGTCGATCGCGACGATCTCGCCGCCCGGGCGACGCACCTCGACGTCCGACGCGAGGACCGTGTACGCGTGCCGCTCCCCACGCGCGAGGCGCCCGCTGACGAGCGTCTCGCCGAGGAGCAGCGTGGCCGAGGGCGCGAGCTCGACGCGCGTGCGCTGGTAGAGACGCGAGTCGGCGAATGCGATGACCGGGTCCGGCAGGTACTCGACGTACGCGTCGTCGTCGACCCGGATGTTCGTCTGGGCCACCGCGTAGTCGTACTCCATGCGCAGCGCGCGCGTGTACGCCGACGTCGTGACGTGCGCCGACGTGCCGGGGCCGAACCCGAGGTCGGTGCGCAGCCGGTCGCCCTGCATGATCCCGGCGCCCGTCGCCATCAGGTAGGTGTACGGCATGTCGGGGCGCGCGAGGTCGTAGTAGAGCGGCCGCATGATCTGCAGCGGCGACTTCTGGTAGTGCTCGACGAGCTCCGTACCGTGCCCCGTCCGGGCGAACTCGAGCTCGAGCATGCCGACCTTCCCGGGGCTGCCGCTGGGCAGGGTGTCGGGCACCCCGCTGTGCCGGCGCACCTCGAGCGGGATGCGGTCGGGCTCGTAGTGGGCCCGCTCGAGCCGGGGCCCGCCGTACCCGGCCGCGGGGCCCGCGCCCCGCAGCGGGACCACGTCGCCACCCCCTCGCGGGTCGGGGCCGCCGGCTGGCACGTCGTCCTCGACGGGCTGGGCGCTCATCGGGCCAACGCGGCGGAGCGGGCGTCCCAGACGGCGAGGATCTCCTCCTGGAGCCGGTCGATGCCCTCGCCCGTCAGGGAGTTGGTCAGCACCACGGGCTTGCCGTCGCGCACGCGGATCGCGTCCGACTCCATGACCGCCAGGTCGGTGCGCACGTACTGCGCGATGTCGATCTTGTTGATGACGAGGATGTCCGAGCTGGTGATCCCCGGGCCCCGCTTGCGGGGCATCTTCTCGCCCTCCGACGTGTCGAGCACGAAGACGAAGACGTCCGCGAGCAGCGGCGAGTACGTGAGCGTCAGGTTGTCCCCACCGGACTCGTACACGATGGTGTCGACGTCGGGGAAGCGCTCGATCATCTCGGCGCCGGCCGCGAGGTTCATGGTCGGGTCGTCGCGGACCGCGGTGTGCGGGCACGCCCCGGTCTCGACGCCGACGACGCGCTCGGGGTCGAGGATGCCCGCGAGCTCGCGGCGCACGTGCTGCGCGTCCTCCTGCGTGTAGATGTCGTTGGTGATGACGGCGGGCTGGCGACCCGCCGCCAGGAGGCGCGGCACGAGCGCCTCCGCGAGCGCGGTCTTGCCGGAGCCCACGGGGCCGCCGATGCCGATCCTCAACACGTTGTCGCTCATTCGTCCACCGTCTCTCTCGTCGGTCTGATCTCGGGTCGGTGCGGTCTCAGGTGAGACCTCAGCTCGCGAAGAGCCGCGCCTCGGCCCGCTCGTGCTGTGCCGACATCACGTCGGCCATCGGGACGAACCCGCCCATGTCCTCCAGCTCGCGGTCGACCGCGTCGGCCGCCGCCCGGGCGATGACCGGGCCCACGGCGTGCAGCGCGACCTGCACCTTCCGGTGGTCCGCGAGCTGCAGGCGCAGCGCCGCCCCGAGGAAGCTCACGGCGAACGCGGACAGGTCGGACGCGACCGCCTGCTCGGTGCCCACGCCCGCCGCGGCGTACGCGACCGCCGTCGCGACCGGCTGGCACCCGGGCGTCTCCTTGGCCACCACGGCCCGGCCCCACTCCGTGAGGCCGGGCCCGCCGATCGACTCGAGCGCGATGTCCGTGAGCTGGTGACCGCTGCGCACCGACGCACGACGCATCTCGGCGTTGAGCTTCGTGGCGAACAGCATCCGGTCCACGAGCCGCACGCGCTCCCAGTCGTCGGCCTGCGCAGCCTCGTGGGCCCGGGCGAGCGCCGTGGCGTCGCCCGGGCCTACGGAGTGCAGCAGCAGGCCCCGCAGCAGCCCCTCGACGCCCGCCGGCTCGACCTCGTCCGCCTGGCTGAAGCCCTCCAACCCGTGCGACATCGTGTAGAAGCCGCTCGGGAACGCGGAGTCCGAGAGCTGGAGGCTGACCAGGAGGTCTCGTACGGCGGCCGACGACATGCCCGGCCTCAGGCGAGGAAGAACAGCTGGGACATGGGCAGCGAAGCGGCCGGCTCGATGTGCGCCCGCTTCCCGTCGAACGTCACCTTGTACGTCTCGGGGTCGACCTCGATGACGGGCGTCTCGCCGTTGCGGACCATGTGCTCCTTCCCTATCCCCCTGCAACGGCGCACCGGCAGCACCTGGCTCTTGATCCCGAGCTGCTCCGGGACGCCCTTGTCGATCGCGGCCTGCGACATGAACGTGACGCGGGTCGCCTGCTGGGCAGGGCCGAAGGCGCCGAACATCGGCCGGTAGTAGACGGGCTGCGGCGTGGGCAGCGACGCGTTCGGGTCGCCCATGAGCGCCCAGTTGATGAGGCCGCCCTTGACCACCATCCGCGGCTTGACCGCGAACGAGTCGGTCGGCCAGAGCACGATGTCCGCCAGCTTGCCGTCCTCGAGCGAGCCGATGTAGTCGGCCACGCCCTGCGTGATGGCGGGGTTGATCGTCACCTTGGCGAGGTAGCGCAGCACGCGGAAGTTGTCGTTGCCCTCGGTGTCCTCGGGCAGCGGCCCACGCTGGTCCTTGCTGTGGTGCGCGGTCTGGAACGCGCGGGTCACCGACTCGCCGATCCGCCCCATCGCCTGAGAGTCCGACGAGAACATCGAGAGCACGCCCTCGTCGTGCAGCACCGTCTCGGCCGAGATGGTCTCGGCTCGCACGCGCGAGTCCGCGAAGGCGACGTCCTCCGGGATGTCGTGCGCCAGGTGGTGACACACCATGACCATGTCGAGCAGCTCGTCAACCGAGTTGACCGTGTACGGCAGCGTCGGGTTCGTCGACGACGGCAGCACGTTCGGGTAGCCCGCCGCCTTCATGATGTCCGGCGCGTGCCCGCCTCCCGCACCCTCCGTGTGGTACGTGTGAATCGTCCGGCCGTCGATCGCCGAGATGGTGTCCTCGACGAAGCCCGCCTCGTTGAGGCTGTCGGTGTGTATCGAGACCTGGACGTCGTACTCGTCGGCCACGGACAGCGCGTTGCGGATGACGGCGGGCGTGGAGCCCCAGTCCTCGTGGACCTTGAGCGACGACGCGCCGGCCTCGATCTGCTCGACGAGCGCAGCGGGCAGGGATCCGTTGCCCTTGCCGTGGAAGCCCATGTTGACCGGCATCTCCTCGGCCGCCTGGATCATGCGGTGGAGATGCCACGCGCCGGGCGTCGTCGTGACGCCGTTCGTCGCGTCCGTCGGCCCGGTGCCGCCGCCGAACAGCGTGGTGATGCCGTTCGACAGCGCCGCCTGTGCCTGCTGCGGCGAGATGTAGTGCACGTGGCTGTCGATCGCTCCCGCGGTCGCGATGCAGTGCTCGCCCGAGAGGACCTCGGTCACGGCGCCGACGACGAGCCGCGGGTCGACGCCGCTCTGCAGGTGCGGGTTCCCGGACTTGCCGATGCCGACGATCCGGCCGTCCTTGACGCCGATGTCGCCCTTGACGACACCGAGGACCGGGTCGAGGACGATCGCGTTGGTGATGACGAGGTCGAGCGCGCCCTGGGCGCTCGTCGCCTGCGGGTCGGCCGCCATCCCGTCGCGGGCGGACTTGCCGCCACCGTAGACGACCTCGTCGCCGTAGTGCCCCTCGTTGTAGTCCTTCTCGATCTCGATGACGAGGTTCGAGTCGGCGAGGCGGACCTTGTCGCCCGTCGTCGGCCCGAAGAGATCGGTGTACTGCTTGCGCGAGACGATGGCCATCAGCTCTTCCCCTTCCCGCGGCTGCCGCTCTTGCGGGCCGTCGGCTTGCTTGCCGCAGGCTTGCCTGCCGTTGACTTCTTTCCCGCCGGCGTGCGTGTCGGCTTGGCGGTCGGCCTGCCGTCGCTGAACTGGCCCTCGTGCAGGCGTACCAGCGAGTCGATGCGGGTCTGCCGTGCGTCGAGACCGCCGTCGACGAGGTTGTTGAACCCCACGGCGTGCCGCGTCCCGGCGTATGCGGTCAGCGTGACGTCGCGCGTGTCGCCCGGCTCGATCCGTACGCCGGTGCCGGCCGGGATGTCGAGGTGCATCCCGTAGGCCTTCTCCCGCTCGAAGAGCAGGGCGCGGTTGACCTCGAAGAAGTGGAAGTGGGACCCGACCTGCACCGCGCGGTCTCCCGTGTTGCTCACGGTGATCGTGACGGTGGGGCGACCGGCGTTGATCTCGATGTCGTCGCTCAGGTGGTGGTACTTGGGGCTGCCTAGCATCGTTCTTCCCTCCGCTGCGCGGGCGTGCATGACGCCGCGCGGACCGTTCGGTCAGTGGTGCGAGGCGAGGACCTCGTCGTGAGAGGCGTCGGGTGTGGACGTCTCGTGCGCCTCGTCGTGGTGGACGTGGGTATGGGCGGGTGCATGGGGGTGCGGGTGGTCGTGCGGGTGGTCGCGCCCCCCGCCGCCCTCCTCGAACGCGTGCGAGTGGGCGTACCCGTGCCCGTGGTCGGCCTGGAGGCCGGTGGCGATGCCGTCGTGACCGTGGGACAGGTCGTGCAGCGCGGCGTCCACCCGCTGCCCGACGACGTGGAGCAGGCCCTGGCGGGACACGAGCGGCCCGTACCAAGAAGCGTGCTCCGCCTCCCCGAGGCCGGCGGGCGCCGCGCGGGCGAACCCCGCAGGCACGACGACCACGTCGTCGGACCCCAGGAGGCGCGCCCGCCGGGCCGCCTCGGCGAGGTCGGCCCCGGCGTCGTAGGACGCCACCTCGACCTGGGCGACGCTGCCGTGCGTGCGCACGAGGTGGGCGACGCGGTAGAGCTCCGCGTCGTCGAACGGATTCGCCGCCGGTGCGGCGACGACCATCCCCGTGGCCGGACCGTGCGCCGCCACCTGGGTCGCGGCCCGCCGCAACCATGCGACGAGGTGGTCGATCGTGCCGAGGCTCGCGCCCAGCGCGACCCGGCCTGCGCCGGGCCCTGACGCGACCCAGGCGAGCGCCTTCGCGGCGTCCGCGACCATGACGGGGTCGCGGCCCCATGTCATGGGCAGCACCGCCACCGGGCCGTCCCCCGCCGCGAGCAGCCCGATCACGGCCTCGTGGAGCGGCCGGCCGGCCGGGGTCGCGACGGCGCCCGGCAGGGCGTCGAGGAGCGGCTCGAGCTCGGCCCCGCCGGCACTCTCGTGCCCTCCGACGAGGATGATCCGAGCGGTGCCCCCCGGCGTCGACGGCATGCCTCAGGCCGCCACGGGGTCGTGGCAGGAGACGAGCTTGCTGCCGTCGACGAACGTCGCCTCGACCTGGAGCAGTGCGAGCCGCTCGCGGACGCCCGGCATGCAGTCGCCCTCCCCGACGACGTGCTTGCCCAGCTCCATGCACTCGGCGACCGACTTGCCGTCGCGCGCCGCCTCGAGGATGGCCTCCGAGATGAGGGCCTGTGCCTCGCTGAGGTTGAGTTTGGTGCCCCGCTCGCGGCGACGCCGCGCGAGGTCCGCAACCTGGTAAACCATCAGTTTGTCGATCTCTCGTGGAGTGAGGTTCATGGCCTGCCCGACTTCCGGAAAGTAACGGCTGGAACGATACGAACCAGCCCTGACGTGTCGTCTTTCGAAGATACCTGGGCCGCCCCGACCCACAACCGGAGAAGGAACACACGGCTCTGACCAGGGCATTCACTGTTAACCAGTCACCGATTCCGCATTGTCGGTGCCTGGTGAAAACTCCTGCTAGCACGGCAGAGAAACCGTCCCGCGGCCTTTCGCAGGACGGGGGCGGTGCGCTCGTCTACCGTGGGCGGGTGGAAACCGTCTGGTTGATTCTCGGGATCGTTATTCTGGCCGCGACGCTTCTCGACGTTTTCCTCACGGCGCTCAACTATGACGAATCGGGCTTTATCGCCGGGCGCGTCTCAAGCCTGCAATGGCGGGGCCTGCGTCGGGTGACCCGACGCATGTCGAGGCGCTGGCGACCGGTCGCACTGCGTCAGGTGACGGGCCTGCAGATCGTCGGGGTCGTCGTCGTATGGCTGTTCGGGGTCATCCTCGGGTACGGGCTCATCTACTACGGGCTCATGACAAGCTCCTCATTCTCCGCATCTGGCACAGATGCCGCATTCAATTTCTTCGGCGCCTTGTACTTCAGCGCCGCACAGCTCGCGACGGTCGGCGGGTCCTATCTCACCGCCGAGACCGACGTGCTGCGCTTCCTCAGCATCGCCGAGTCCCTCACCGGCGTCGTCCTCGTCTCCCTGATCCTCACCTTTCTGCTGGGTGTCTACTCGGTCATCGGCGACCTCAGCGCGCTGTGCACCCGGTTCTTCAGCGCCGAGCGCGGCGCCGGGTCCCCCGTTGCGAGCCTCGGTCCCTACTTCAACGACGGGCAGCCCAGCGGCCTCGACGGGCACCTCGACGGCATCGCCGGCTCCTTCGCCTCGTACAGCGACGGATTGCGGCTGCACCACTCCGCCTACTACTTCCAGAGCGGTCGGGACCGGTTCGCACTCCCGTACGCGGTGCGCATGCTGGGCGGGACGCTGGGCGCGGTGCGCTGGGGCCTGCCGTCCGGGCACCCCGCCACGACGCAGCCCGGGCTCGTGCCCCTGACATTCCAGTTCCTCGAGTTCGGCGAGTACCTCGAGCGCACCGCGCACTGGAAGAGCGTCGGCGTCCCCGAGGTGGTCGGGCCCGAGGAGTTCGCACGCCTCGTCGCGGACCCGCACCTGCGCGACGAGTGGGTCGCCCGGTTCGTCGCGCTCGACCGCGACATGGCCGCGCTCGCGGGCCTGACGCCGCTCGCCGACGTCGACGACGCCTACCGCCGGTACGCGCAGTGGCTGCCCTTCGCCTACCGCGCGCAGCAGATCACGCTCGCGGTGAGCCGCGACCTGGACTACCAGCCGATCATCATGTCGGACACGCCCGTCTCGATCCTGCACGCCGACGACTTCGCCCTGCGGAGCCTCGCGGAAGAGCAGCCGGTGCCCACGCCCCCGCCCGGCCCGCAGGACACGGAACCGCACAGCCACCTCTCCCGGTGGCGCACGTTCGTCGGCCGGCACATGTCGCTCGTCGACCCGGGGCACGCCCGCCTGCGCGCGGCCGTGCGAGCGGCGACGGCGGCAGCGGCCGCCGTCGCGTCCCTCTACCTGCTGTTCGACGCCCTCGGGGAGAACGCGGTCCAACCGGCGTTCTTCGGCGGCTTCGTCGCCATGCTCAGCACCGGCATCTCGGGCGACAAGACCGTCCGCGGCCGCAAGGTGACGAGCCTGCTCGTCGTCGTGCCGGTCGCGCTCGTGGTGCTGCTCGGCGCGCTCGCCTCGGGGTCGTTCGTCTGGACGAGCGTGCTGCTGATGGCGGTCGCCCTCGTGAGCGTCGGGGCGGGACGCTTCGGCCCGCGCTGGGCATCGATCGGCCGCGTGACCTTCATGTCGTACTACTTCGCCCTCATCCTGCGGCTCGAGCTGTCGGACGTGCTGCTCTTCACGGCGGCGGCGGTGCTCGGTACCGCCTGGGCCTACCTCCTCAACCACGTGGTGCTCGCCGAGCGCCCGCGCAGTGTGCTGCGCCACGGGGTCGAGAGCTTCGGCGAGCGCCTCGTGACGTCGATGGACGCACTCGTCGACGCCGTGTCATGGGCCCGGTGGGACGTGGACGTGCGCAAGCGCGTCGCGCTCGACACGCGCCAGCTGCACCGCGGTGCGTCGTTCCTCACCGGGCAGCTGACCGGGGAGCCGGGCGCCACCGGCGTGGACCGCGCGCACGGCGCGCTCCTGCGCCTGCGGGTCTTCGACACCGAGCTCGCCGCCGTGAACCTCGCGGTCGCGGCGCGCGCCGTCACGGGCACCACCGTGCAGCTCGAGCTGCGCGGGCGGCTCGCAGGCCGCCTCGAGCTCCTGCAGGCGCACCTCCAGGCGCTCGTCGACCTCCCGCCGGGCGACGCGGCACCGCCGTCCGCACCCTGGCCCGACGAACCTCCCCCAGCCACCTGGCCGCCGCAGGCGCGCGCGCTGCACCACGCCACTGACGAGCTCTACCGCGCCACGACCGCCCTGCGCGACGCCGCGCTCGCAGCGCTCGACCCCGAGGCGCCGCCGTTGACGCGCCCCGACACCGACGACCTCGCGGACGCGGACCAGCTCGCACGGCTCGAGGAGCCGGCGCCCACCGCGGCGTCCGCCGCGGGCGGCCGGCGGCTCGCACCGCCGACGCGGCGCGCGGTGCAGGCGGCCCTCACGACGGGCGCCGCGCTCCTGATCGGCGACGCCGTGTCCGCGACCCATCAGTACTGGGCGGCGCTGGCGGCGTACCAGGTGCTCGGGGGCACGGACGGCGAGACCTTCGTCAAGGGGGCGCAGCGCATCATCGGGACCGTCTTCGGCGCCGCCGCCGGGTTCGGGGTCGCGATCTGGACCGGAGGGGACCCGGCCGTCATCGTGCCGCTGCTCGCCGTGGCCGTCTTCGCCTCGACGTATTACCGGCCCGTGTCGCCGGCCGTATCGATGTTCTGGACGACCATGATCTTCGCGCTCATCTACGAGTTCCTGGGGCGCCTGACGACGCTCGCGCTCGAGATCCGGGTGCTCGAGACCCTGATCGGTGCCGCGGTCGCCCTGCTCGTCGCGTGGCTCGTCCTGCCGACGCACACACGCTCCAAGCTCGACCACGACATGACGACGCTCGTCACGGACATCCGCGTCGTCGTCCTCGCGAGCCTGGGGCGCCTGGGCGGGGACACGGAGATCTCGAAGACCGCGATCGAGCGGCGGCTCCTGAGCCTCGACCAGCACGTGCGCCAGGTCAACGTCACGGCCGCTCCGCTGCGGCGCGCGTCGGGCTCGCTCGAGGTCGGCGGCATCGAGTCGCAGCTCACGGCCGTGTGGTCGCTGACGTACAACACGCGCCGCCTGGTCCGCGCCGTCGAGCAGGCTGTGGACGAAGGCGTGGGCCCTGGAACCGAGGACTGGCCCGGGCTGCGGCGCCTCACGGGCGACAACCTCTCGGCGCTCACCGTGGCGCTCGCCGGCAAGCTCCCCGGGTCGGTGCACGACGACCTCGACCTCGGGAGCGAACCCGGCTCCGCCGAGCCGCCCGCGCGTCCGGAGGACGCCGTGCTGCGTCAGCTCGAGTCCATCAACCAGACCACCCTGCTCCTGCTCAGCACCATCTCGCCGGGCGCCGTGAGCGCCGGCAGATCCTCCGACGGGGCGGTGCCGGCCGGCACGGCGTCGCCGGGCGCAGGCTGACAGGCGCTCGAAGGGCATGGCCGGAGGGTCGGCCCTACGCTCGGGGCATGGGAGAGAACAGCGGGTTCGATCCGCAACCAGTTGTCCTCGGCGTCACCCCCGGGCAACCCGACCACATCCTGCACGACGCGGCCCGCTTCGCGACGCAGTTCGGCACCGAGCTGATCTGCGCTTACGTGAATGCGGGGCGGTTCGCGGTGTCGGAGGGCGCGGACGGGCAGATGACCTCGTCCTCGATCGACCCGGACTTCCACGACACACGCGAAGACGAGTTCGACCCCGCGCTCGCGGCGCACCTGGCCTCGGTGCTCGACCGGAGCGGCGTGCGGTGGAGCACCCGGCTGCTGGTGGGCGACACCGCCCAGGCCCTGGGCCACCTCGCGGAGACGGTCGACGCGGCGATGATCGTCGTCGGCACGCACGAGCGCGGGTTCGGCGGCGGCGTCCAGGAGTTCTTCAACCGGTCGATCGCGGTGCACCTCGCGCACCGCCAGAACCGCCCCGTGGTGGTCGTCCCCGCCCGGCCGGCGGGTGTCGAGTCCCCCCTGCCCTGGATGTCGGACTGATGGCCGCGGAGGCCAGGCCCAGCTACCTGCGCTGGGCCTCCATCGGCATCGTCATGCTCGGCGGCGCGTTCGGGGCCGCAGGTCGCGAGGGCGTGACGCTCGCGGTGCCGGACATCGACGAGCTGCCCATCGCGATCCCGATCGTCAACATCGTCGGGGCATTCCTGCTGGGCTACCTCTACGAGGCCGTGGCCCGCCGCCTGCCCGACGACCCGCTCGGACCCCGGCTCAAGCTCCTCCTCGGGACGGGCTTCTGCGGCGGCTTCACGACCTACAGCTCGCTGGCCACCGACACCGCGGTCCTGCTCGACAAGTCACGCGTCGACCTCGCCCTGATCTACGTCCTCGCGACGGTTCTGATCGGTGCGGTCGCGACCTTCACCGGCATCGTCGTGGCGACCAAGGTCAACGCCCGCAAGCAGACCGCCGACCAGACCGCCGACCATTCGACCGACCAGGGGGCGACGCGATGACCCTCGGTGTCTTCCTCCTCCTCGCGGTCGCGGGCGGCCTGGGCGCGGGCACGCGCTTCGTGGTCGACGGGCTCATCCGCTCCAAGATCAAGACCGCCTTCCCCTGGCCCACCGCGATCATCAACATGACCGGGTCGCTGGTGCTGGGCGTCCTCACGGGCCTGGTCGTCAGCAAGTTCGCCTCGACCGACGTCAGCGCGGTCATCGGGACGGGCTTCCTGGGCGGCTACACCACGTTCAGCACCGCGAGCTACGAGGCCGTCCAGCTCATCAAGCAGAAGCGCTACGGCACGGCCCTCGCCTACTCGATCGGCATCGTCGTGGTGTGCGTGGCGCTGGCCTACCTCGGCTACCGCTGGGGCGCCGCCCTCTGACGCGGGTTCGAAGCATCCGCTCGTGTTGGGTATGCTCGGGGCGCGCACATCGTCTACGGTGCTGCTGCGCGGGTGTAGTTCAATGGTAGAACTTCAGCTTCCCAAGCTGATAGCGCGGGTTCGATTCCCGTCACCCGCTCCACCACGAGGGTCAGATCAGAGCAAGCGCTCAGGTCTGGCCCTTCGTCGTGTGCGGGCGCGGTGGAGTCGTGCGCAGGCGCGGTGGATCAGGACGGCGGTAGGTTCGCGCGCATGAAACTCGCCTCCCGCGCGTTGCACACCCGGTGGTTCGTCCGCGCCCCGATCTGGCTCTTCCGCGCCGGGCTGGGCTTCCTCGCCGGCGGGCGGCTGCTGATGATGCAGCACCGCGGGCGCACCAGCGGGCAGCGGAGGTACGTCGTCCTCGAGGTCGTCGCGCGCCCGGCGCCGGATGTCGCCGCCGTGGTCGCCGGACTCGGGCCGCGGTCGCAGTGGTACCGCAACGTCCAGGCCGACCCGCGCGTGCTCGTCTCGATCGGGACGCGGCGCGACGCGCAGGCGCGGGCGGTCGTCCTCGCGCCCGGTGACGGCGCCGCCGTCCTGCGCGCGTACACCGCCGCCCACCCCGGCCCCTGGGCGCAGCTGCGCCCGGTGCTCGCCGAGTGGGCCGAGCCGCTCGCCCGCGAGCGCGGCGAGCCCGACTGGCTGCGCGTGGTGCCCGTGGTGGAGCTGCGGCTCGCGGCACCTGGTTCGGTCAGGGGAGAAAGCTGGCCCGGTACTCCGTCGGCGTACGGCCGGTCAGCTCCCTGAAGGCGGCGTTGAACGCCGACAGCGAGGTGTACCCGACCCTGAAGGCGATCGTGGTGACCGGGGTGTCTCCCGCGGCGAGCTCCTCGATGGCGCCCAGCACCCGCATCCGGCGCAGGACCGCCCGCCAGGACATGCCGGCCTCCTCCTCGAATCGCCGGGCCAGCGACCGCGGCGCGAGGCCGACCTCGGCCGCCAGGTCCTCGAACCGGACCTCACCGCCGCGACGCTGCTCCGTCAGCTCGAGGGCCCGGCGCAGCTCCGGTGATCGTCCCGCCGGCACGACGACCGGGCTCGGCTGCCGGGCGAGCCGCCAGGTGACCGCGGCGAGCGCGGCGAACAGCGTCTCTGCGTACGCCGTGAGAGGTTCGTCGTCCTCGCCCCACGTACGGCACTCGGTCAGGAGCGCGCGTGCCAGCGGGTCGAGGTCGAACACGGTCAGGGGCGCCGGCGGCGGCGGGGCGAAGCCGGTGTCGAACAGGATCGACGCGGTCGTCACCGGCCGCGGGATACTCACCCGGATCGGCTCGCCCGCCTCGATCAGCGCGGCCCGCGCCGGCGGCAGCAACCACGCCTGGCCCTGCGCCTCCAGCCGGAGGGTCCCGGCCGAGGCGCAGAGCAGGTAGTGCCGGTCCACGCACAGGTCGCGAGGGGGCTCCGGCGCGAACGTGCGGACGAAGCTGTACGCCCCGCGGGTCATCGACGGTCTCGCACAGGCCGAGCCTAGAGGCCGGGCGCGACGCCGGTCAGGCCACCGCCTCCAGCAGGTCGGCGTGGAAGCGCCGGCTCACCGGGGCCTCGATCATCAGCGGCCGGATCACCTCGCCCGATCGCGCGAAGGTGTCCGACCCCAGGTAGCCGGCGAACGACGCCTCGTCGTCCCACTCGTGGATCACCGTGACCGCGGTGTCGTCCGCACGTGCGGCATAGACCCGGAAGGCGAGGTTGCCCGGCATGGCCCGTACCCGGCGAGCCTCCCCGTCGAACTGGGCGAGGGCAGCGGGCCGGTCGGGGGCAGCAGTCCTGAAGTCGACGATCGCGATGAGCACGAGAACCTCCTGAGTAGTGCGGCGACGGGCCGCGGATCCGATGCCTCGATCCTCCGGCGGCATCCGCCCGGCACGCCTCCGCCGGCCGGACGCGTTCACGCTCCCAGCGGACACCGATGCCAAGCCCCTGAGGCCGTGTGACGAGGGTCAGCGGCGGGAGCGCGGCCGCAGCCGGACGTCGGGCAGGGCCGGCGCACGCAGCGGCCCGCCCGCGTACCCGTGCACCTGACCGAACCGGCGACTCTCGGCGCCGGCGGCGTAGCGGGTGTCCGGCCCTGCGCCGGACCCTCCTGAGCCGGTCGACGGGTCGTCGGCCACCTGCGCCATCCAGTCGGCACGCGCCCGCGCGACGTCGTCGTGGCTGCCGCCCACGAAGTTCCACCACATGACGACGTCCTCGGTGAACGGCTCCCCGCCGATGAGGACGGCGCGCGCCGGCGTGTCCCCCGCGGTCACGACGAGCCGTTCCCGGCCGGGCGCCACGTAGCCGAGCTGGGCCGGCGGCACGGGCTCGCCCTCGAACGTCAGATCGCCCGCGTCGACCAGGAGGGCGTGCTCGAACGACGGGTCGGCGTCCAGCGTCACGGTTGCGCCGGCGGGCAGGTCGAGCTGGGCGCCGACCAGCGGCGTGTAGGTGCGCGCCGGCGACGCGAGCCGCCGCCCCGCGACACCGAGCGACCCCAGGAAGACCTGCACCCGCGCGCCGTCCACCGTGGCCACGGGCAGGTCGGCGTGGTGCTCGAAGTGCGGGGCCGCCTCCCGGTCGGACGACGGCAGCACCGTCCACAGCTGCACGCCGTGCAGCAACGGCGGGCGCTCGTCGGCCGGCGACTCCTCGGAGTGGGAGATGCCGACGCCGGCCGTCATGAGGTTGAGCTCCCCCGGGCGCACGGTCTGCAGCGAGCCCACCGAGTCGCGGTGCAGGACCTCCCCGTCGAACAGCCACGACACGGTCTGCAGGCCGATGTGCGGGTGCGGCGGCACCTGCATGCCCGCCGACCTCCCGCCCGAGAGCGAGACGTCGTCGGGGCCGTAGTGGTCGCAGAAGCACCACGCGCCGACCAGGGAGCGCTGCCGCTGCGGGATGGTGCGGCGCACGTTCATCGCGCGCGGGCCGCCGAGCGGGACCTCGCGAGCCGTGAGCAGCTCGACGCCCGCGGGCCGGTCCCCGGCGGTGCAGGTGCGTTCCGTGGGCCGGGTCTCGAGGTTGCTCATGCAGGTGAGCGTAGGGCCGGCGGAAAAGCCGAGGCCCCCCGGGGCGGCCGGGGGGCCTCGGAGATGACCGCGTACCCCTGGTCGACGGTCCAGGGACCAGGGGCGCCGTGGCGACGTCACGACCCCGGCGGCTCGTCGGGTCTCCTCGAGGCCTGGTGCGTCGTCGCCCCTCCGAGACCCGTTCTCCACGAGCTGCCGGACGCGGGTGGTCTTCCGGCCCCGTACAGACACCTGTGTCGTCACCCACAACCCGCACCGCGGTACGGGACGGCCCGTCGTTCTCCGGTCGACCGTGTCCCGTGGAGGAGGCGCACGACCGTGCTTCGCAGGGGATCGCAGGCCCGATCTCCGCAAGACCGGTAGGCACGTTTCTAGACCTGCATCGGGTGCTGTGCAAGGGGTGCGGAGCAGGTTTTCGGGGGTCAATCTCCGGTCACAGGTTCGTCCACAAGGTGACCCGCGGAATCCCCACACCGCCCACAGGCCTGTGGACAAAATTTGTGGACGACGCGCCGGGCGCGACACGCGTCGGCCCGACCACCGCCGACCACCGCGTGAGCCGCGCCGACGACCCGACGGCACGGCAGGCGATTGCTCTGGGCCCGGAAACCGCATGATCCCAACGTTCTTACGGGGTGAATCGGCCCGGCCGCGCCACCCTGCGAGGCGTTGCCGCACCCCCGCTACGCCCGTTCCAGCTTGGAACCCCGCAGGTGAGGGCACAGGACGGCACGAGCCCGCCATCACACATCAGCCTGTGGAAAGAACCTGTGGACGACGAAACCGTCACACCCAGGCAACCCGCCCCGGGCGCCTGCGCCTCCAGGCGCCGGTCGGGCGTCAGGCGCGCACGTCGTGCAGGTGGTGCACGATGTCGTGCAGGAAGTACTGCCCCAGCGTGCGCACGGTGAAGACCGACCCGTCCGACCGGCGGCCCGCGCGCTCCTCCTGGCCCGGCTCGACGGCATCGAAGGCCGCTGAAACCACCCGGCCGGCCACGTCGAGCTCGTCGGCAAGGGCGTCCGGGTCCTGGTGGGCGTAGTCGCCATCGAGGGCGGCGACGTCCTGGTCCCAGTTGGCGAACGCCGGGTCGTCCTCGGCGATCAGCTGCGCGAGCCGCTCGTCGAAGATCACGAAGACATCGCGCACGTGGGCGGCGTACTCGAGCGGCGACCAGACGTCGGGCCGCGGCCGCGCCGCGGCGTCCGGGCGGGCGAGTGCGGCGCGCCAGCGGGGCAGCGCCTCCCGCAGGGCCGGGCCGACGTCGGACGTGGCGACGTCCGCTGCGACGAACCCGCAGTCCGGGCACGCGCGCGCCAGCACCCAGGTCCAGTCCTTGGTGTCCGGCACGATGCCGTCCGGCTGCGCGGCGGGGGTCGGCTGGGACGGTCCGGTGGGCTCTGTCACACCGGCACCCTAGCGTCCCGAGGTGCTGACAACGGATGCCTATGATGTCAGCATGCCCAAGATCATCGGCAAGAGCCTGCACGAGCACCGGCAGATGACCCGGCACAAGTTGTTCACCGCGCTCTCGACGTTGATGTCCGAGCGCGGGTTCGACTCCGTCACGCTGGCCGACATCGCGATCGCGGCCGGCGTCGGGCGTACCGCGGTCTACAACCACTTCCCCGACAAGGAGGCGCTGCTGCTGGGCTTCATCACCCACGAGACCGAGCAGTACGCGCAGACCCTGGAGCGGGCGCTCGTCGAGGTGGACGACCCGGTGGAACAGCTCCGGACGTACATCCGCCAGCAGGCACAGCTCACCCGCGTCTTCCACCTCGCCCCGGGCCCCGACCTGCGCTCCGTGCTGTCGCGCACCACGCAGGCGCGGCTGCGGGAGCACGCGGAGATCGTGGAGTCCATCCTCAAGCGCATCCTGCGCGCCGGGATCGCCGAGGGCGAGTTCCCGGAGCAGGACATCGAGCCCACGGTGCAGCTGGTCAACGCCTGCCTGTCGGGTCGCCTCGTCCCGGACGAGCCCGCCGCGCGGGAGCGCGCCGTGCGCGCCACCGAGGCGTTCGTGCTGCGCGCCGTCGGCGCCCGGGGCGTCGCCGCCTGACGAGATCCTGCTGCGGTCACCACGCGTCGGCGGGCAGGTGGTGGTGCTCGGGCGGCGGCGGCTGGTACGGCTCCGGGACGGGAGCGAGGTGGGCCCGCGCGAAGTGCAGCGCCACCTCCAGGTCCGCGTGCCGCTCGCGGGCGCTGCGCGCCTTGCGGGTGGAGATCTCGACGACGACGTCCCCGGCGAAGTCCCGCCGCGACAGCTCCTCGAGCACCTTGTCGCAGGCCATGTCGCCGCGACCAGGGACCAGGTGCTCGTCGCGCCCCGACGCCGTCCCGTCCGCCAGGTGCAGGTGCCGCAGCCGGTCACCGAAGTCGTCGACGAGCGTGATCCCGTCCTGGTGGGCGATCGCCGCGTGCGAGAGGTCGAGGGTGACGGCGTCGTAGTCGTGCTCGAGGGGATCCCAGCCGGGCAGGTAGGCCTTCAGCTCGCGCTCGCCGCGGGAGCGGGGCCGCCACGGGTACATGTTCTCCACCGCCACGATGACGCCGTCGGCCTGGTTGAGGCTGGCCTGGTTGAGCTCGTGCACCAGGTCCTGGAACTGCCGGGCGTACTTGTACTGCCAGCGGAACGGCGGGTGCACGACGACGGTCCTGGCGCCCAGCTCGCCGGCCATGTCGACGGTGCGGCGCAGCTTGTCCGCAGGCGCCCGGCCCCACACGCGCTGGCTCACGAGCAGCGTGGGCGCGTGCACCGACCGGATCGGCACGCCGTGCTCCTCGGCGAGATGCTTCAGGGCCGCCGCGTCCTGCGTGGCCTCTTCCGCCCACACCATGACCTCGACCCCGTCGTACCCGAGCTCGGCCGCGACCTCGAACGCGAACGCCGCGCGGCGCGGGTACACCGACGCGGTCGAGAGTGTCACGGGAATCCTCGCGCCGACCATGCTTCGCACGATAGCGGTCACTGCTGAACGGGAACTGACGAACGGCCGGCCGCCGGAGCCACGACCGTCGTCGGTTGAGCTTGTCGAAGCCAGCGGACCGTGGTTTCGACAAGCTCAACCGACGGTGCGGATAGGGTCGCGGGCATGGTGCGCGCAGTGGTGTTCGACGTCGGCGAGACCCTGATCGACGAGACCAGGATCTGGACCCGCTGGGCCGACCGGCTGGGGGTACCCGCCCTGACCTTGATGGCGGCGCTCGGCGGGTGCGCGGCGCTCGACCTCTCGCACCGACACGCCTTCGAGATGGTGCGGCCGGACGTGGACGTGCCCGCCGAGATCGAGCACTGGGCCCGCGACGACCCCGACGGGCTGCGGGAGAACTTCGACGCCGACGACCTCTACCCCGACGTGCGGGAGGCGCTGGCGGCGCTGCGGGCCGCCGGGCTCGCCGTCGTCGTCGCCGGGAACCAGCCGCCGCAGGCCCGGGCCGCGCTCGAGGCGATGGACCTGCCCGTGGACGCGATCCGCACCTCCGACGAGTGGGGGGTCCAGAAGCCGGATCCCGGGTTCTTCGCGAAGGTCGCCGAGCTCACCGGGGTCCCGGCCGCCGAGATCGCCTACGTCGGTGACCGGCTCGACAACGACGTCCTGCCCGCCGCCGACGCCGGGATGCGGCCGATCCTGATCCGCCGCGGCCCGTGGGGGTATCTGCACGCCGAGCGCCCCGATGCCGCGCGCGCCACGGTCGTCGACTCGCTGCTGGAGCTGCCCGCGCTGCTCGCGCCGTAGGCACGACCGGTGGTCGCGCGTCACGACGTGACGGGCACTACGCTCACCCGCGTGCTCACCAAGACGGCCGTCACCGACGATCAGGTCGCCGCGCTGCTCGCGCCGCTCGGGCCGGTGCGCCTGGTCGCACCGCTGACGGGAGGCCTGTTCGCGAGCGTGCTGCGCGCGGACCTCGCCGACGGGCGCTCCGTGGTGGTCAAGGTGACGGGCGCGGACACGTCCCGCCTGCTGCAGTACGAGCACGGCGTGCTCGGCACGGAGGCTGCCGTCGACCGGCTGGCGCGCGCGGCCGGGCTGCCCGTGCCGCGGGTGCTGCACGTCGACACCACGCGTGCCCACCTGGACGGCGACGCGCTGGTCACGACGTTCCTCGACGGCGGTCTGTGGAGCACCCTCGAGCTGGACCCGGCCGCGACCGGCCGCGCCCGCCGCTCCCTCGGCGGCTTCATGGCGACCCTGCACCGGATCACCGGCGACCGGTTCGGCTACCCCGCCCCCGAAGCCGGGCTGAGCGCCGCGACCTGGCCGGACGCGTTCGCGGCCATGGTGCGCGCCGCGCTCGACGACGCCGCGCGCTGGGGCGTGGCCCTGCCTGCCGGGCGGCTGCTCGACGCCGTCGAACGCCACCACGACCTGCTCTCCGCGATCACTACCGCCCGCCTCGTCCACGCCGACCTGTGGCCCGGCAACATCCTCCTCGACCCCGTCGAGCACACCCTCGTGGGCGCCCTCGACGGCGAGCGGGCGCTGTGGGGCGACCCGGTGTTCGAGCTGGTCGGCGCGGACCAGCTCGGCGCCGGTGCCGTGGACCCCGACCTGCTGGCCGGGTACCGCGATGCGGGCGGGGACCTCGGCGTCGGGGACGGCAGCCTCGGCTCAGGCGACCCCGAGGCCTGGCAGCGCCTGCGGCTGTACCGGGCGTACTTCGCCTGCCTGCTCGTGGTCGAGATCGTGCCGCGCGCCTACGCCGGCCCGTGGGTGGCGGACCACGAGCGCACGGCACGCGCCAACCTGGGGCGGGTGCTCGACGAGCTGGGCGTCTGAGTCACTGGATCCGCAGGGCGGTCCACCCAAGCGCCCCGAAGGCGTTGAGCGCGAGCAGCACGCCGATGATGCC
The DNA here is from genome assembly GCF_059445475.1 of Isoptericola sp. Y581. Lineage (NCBI taxonomy): Bacteria > Bacillati > Actinomycetota > Actinomycetes > Micrococcales > Promicromonosporaceae > Isoptericola > Isoptericola sp. Y581. Next base: position 316,577 of record NZ_JCAIUK010000005.1, read on the forward strand.
CAGCACCCAGCCGGTCATCTCCGCGGCGTTCTTGGACAGCCACCCCTCCAGCCGGCGCAGCAGCGGGTCGACGGCGCGCGCCGCGACCAGCCGGCCCCCGAGCAGGAGCAGCGCCGGGAGCACCATCACCACGCAGTACGCGGCGAGGACGCCGACGCTCGTGCCGGTCGCGAGTTCCGACGTCGTGATCAAGCCGATCGCCGCCAGGTACGGGAGCATCGTGCCGACCTCGAGCGCCACCGCGCCGAGGGCGAGGCCCATGAGGGGCAGCAGCGACGTGCGCGGGCGCACCGCCGTCGAGGTCGTCGTCGACGTCGGTGCCAGCATGCCGGGCACCGGGCGGGCGTCGGCACCGCTCCCGCCGAGGCCACCGGACTCGATCCCCATGGCGCGCTCCCGCCAGCGGACCAGCCGCCCCGGGCGCGCGCCCTCGCGCTCCGCGCGCGCCCGGGCCCGCTTGCCGTCGAAGCGGAAGCTCAGCGCGAACAGCCCGATGCCGAGCAGGAGCTGCGCGATCATCGCGGGCCGCGACTCCAGCACGTCGCCGTACCGCTCCAGGAAGGCGCCGGCGCCGAGCAGCACCGCGACGCCCACCGCGAGGTAGAAGACCGCGACCGTGCCGAGGTAGGCGAGCATCCGCGCCGGGCGCACGCGGCCGGGGGCGAGCAGCAGCCAGACGGGGATCAGCAGGGTGCCGAAGCTGGTCGAGTCGATGAGCGCGAGCACCACGAGCGCGCCGGCCATGGCGCCGAGCCCGGCGCCCCCGAGCCCTCCGAGATCCAGAAGTTCCATGCCTCGATCCTGGCGGCGCGACGCCCGCCCGGTCGTCGGCCGAAGGAGTGATCCTCGCGCGTCGCGCGCCCCCGGCACGGATACCCCCTTCGGACGATCCCCCGGAGCCGCCCCTGTGCTGGGATGGGACGGTGACCACCGGACCCACCGCGACCACGCGCCTGCGCAGGCTGGTCGAGGTGTGGGGCGGCGACGACCGGCGCGGCGACGTCGCCAACGCCGTGACGCTGTTCGTCCTCGGCTGGTTGCTGCTGCAGGTCGGGCTGGTGGACATGTACACGGGGGATCCGCCGCTGGTCGCGCCGCCCGAGCCCTGGTGGCGGGTGGCGCTGCTGGCCGTGGGCTGCGCGATCACGCTGGCCAAGAGGGTCCGGCCGATGCTCGCACTGGCGGGTGGCGTGGTGGTGACCCTGGTCGACGTGGCGTGGGGCGGCAGCCTCGCGATCATGCTCGTGCTGTGGGACCTGCTGTTCGCGGCGGCGATGTGGTCCGGGTCGACGGCGCGCCGCTGGCTGTGGGGCACGGCGGTCACGCTCGCCGTCGGCGGCGCGGTCGCGGCCGGCGAGATCGAGCAGGACGTGCGCGCCTTCGTCTACGGGGGCCTGCAGTTCGGCGGGATCCTGCTGGTGCCGATGTGGTGGGCGGACAACGTGCGACAGAAGTCCGAGCTGGCCGGGCTGGAGCGCTCTCGGGCCGACGAGGCGGCGCGGGCCGCCGAGCTGGAGCGCGAGCGCGCGACGGACCTCGTCACGATCGCGGAGCTCGATCGGCACGAGGCCGTGCAGGCGGAGCGCGCCGCGATGGCGCGGGACCTGCACGACGTCATCGCCTCCCACCTGTCCACCATCGCGATCCACTCGGGGGCGGTGCTCAGCACGCCGCCGGACACGGACCGGGACCGGGCGGCGCTCGAGCAGGTCCGCGAGAGCTCCATCGCGTCGCTCACCGAGATGCGGTCCATGATCGAGCTCCTGCGCGCCGACGCCGCCCGCGACCCGCTCGCCGCACCCGGCGGGCTCGACCAGCTGGACGACCTGCTCGACTCTGCCCGCGCGACGGGGGTCGACGTCACCCTCGACGACCCGGACGGCGTGGCGCGGGCGAGGCTGCCCGCTGCCGTCGGGCACACGGTGTACCGGATCGCGCAGGAGGCGCTGACCAACGCGCGCAAGCACGCGCCCGGAGCCCCGGTGACGGTGCGGCTCGAGCTGCTGGGCGGTGAGCGCGCCGCGGCGGGGGACGTCGTGACGCTGAGCGTCCGCAACCCCGCCCCGGCGGGCGCCACGGCCGGTGCTCTCGGGGCGAGCGACCCCGCCCTCAGCGCGGGCACGGGGATGATCACCATGCGCGAGCGCGCGGAGGCGCTCGGCGGCACGTTCGAGGCCGGGCCGGTGGACGACGGCGGCTGGGCCCTGCGCGCGCGGGTGCCGGCCGGGACGGAGACCGGCGGGGTAGCGACCGGCAGGGTAGCGACCGGACGGGTAGCGACCGGACGGGAGGCCGGATGACGACGACCAGGAACGGGCGGACCGGCGGGAGCGCGCCCGTGCGCGTGCTGCTGGCCGACGACCACGCGGCGATCCGCGCCGGGTTGCGGCTGCTGCTGGACGCCGCCGACGACGTCGAGGTGGTGGGCGAGGCGGCCGACGGCATGGCGGCCGTGGCAAACGCGCGCGCGCTGCGGCCCGACGTCGTCCTCATGGATCTGCGCATGCCCGGCACCGACGGCATCGCGGCCACGCGCGCGATTACCGCGGAGGGCCTGGCCGACGTGCTGGTGCTCACCACGTTCGATCTTGACGAGTACGTGGACGGCGCCCTGCAGGCCGGGGCGGCGGGGTTCCTGCTCAAGACGGCCGAGCCGGCGGCGCTGCTCGACGCCGTGCGGCAGGTCGCGGCCGGCGACGGCGTGCTCGCCCCCGAGGTGACGCGGCGGGTGCTGGCCCAGCTCGCCGGGGGCGGCGCCGGCCGGCCCGCTCCCCGGGCGAACGGCGCTCGGCCCGACCGGGACGACCCCCGGCTCGCCGACCTCACCCCGCGCGAGGTGGACGTGCTCGCCGCACTGGGGCGCGGGCTGTCCAACCAGGGCATCGCCGCGGAGTTTGTCATCACCGAGGCCACCGCGAAGACCCACGTCTCGCGGGTGCTGGCCAAGCTGGGCGTGGTGTCCCGCATGCAGGCGGCGATCGTCGCGCGCGACGCCGGCCTGGCCTGAGCAGCCCTGGCACTCGCCCCCGCGCAGGCGTCTGCGTTCTCACTCCTGTCGGCGCGCCGGAATTCTCTCCTCGCCAGCGATCACGACTCCTGTGTCACGGGAGTCTCCTGCCAGGCAAGACTCCCGCCGGGTGACGAGTCAGCATTCCTGCTGAGCAAGCAGTTCGAAAGATGCACACGTCTTGAGCTGGAGTCCATTTCGCCTCAGTCCGCGGTCGCCTCAGTTCGCGGGCGCGAGGCCCGGGCTGCGCACCACCTGCGCGGCGTGGGCGGCGGCCGCGGTGAGCGCCTCCGCGAAGTCCGCCCCGCGTAGGTGCGCGTCGAGGTAGCCGGCGAAGAACCCGTCGCCCGCGCCGTTCGTGTCCACGACGTCGTCGACGACGTCCGCGGGCACGTCGACGAAGCCGTCGGCCGTGAGCGCCGTCGCCCCGCGCGCGCCGTGCGTGCACACGACGAGCCGCGCCCCGGCGTCGAGCCGCGCGGTCATGAACGCGCGGTGGTCGGCCAGCCGGTCGGAGCTGAAGAACACGTGCGTGCCTGCTGCCGCCCAGGGACGGTGGAAGTCCGTGACGCCGTCGTAGTCGTGCAGGTCGACCCAGACGTCCCGCCCTCGCTCACTCGCCGCGGCCAGGACCGGTAGGGCTGAAGGGGCGAGGTCCACGACCACGGCCGCGGCGGCGTCGAGCGCCGCGAGCGTGGCGTCCCAGCCCGGCCCCGACGCGGGCACCTCGCCCGGTGCCCGCAGGTAGACCGAGAGCCGCCCGCCGTCGCCGTCCATGAGGTTGAGGTGGCTCTCGGTGCGCCCGTCGGGCGACGGCTCGGCGAGCACGCGCACCCCGGCGCCCGCCAGGACGTCGCGCACCCGACCGCCCTCGTCGTCCGACCCGAGCACCGTGCGCAGCACGACGCTGCGCCCGAGGCGGGCCAGGTTGAGCGCCTTGCCCGCGGACGTGCCGCCGACGGCGTCGTAGGAGTCCCGGGCAAAGACGGTGTGCGGGGTCGGGGTCGGCAGCGCGTCCACGTGGACGATGCGGTTCCAGGCCGCCGGGCCCGCGACGAGCACCTCGCCCGTGCCGCCGAGCCCGCTCACCGGTCGGCCCGGCCGACGTGCGCGCCCGCACCGACGGCGTACGCCTCGCGCAGCCACCCGGCGAACTCGTCGTCGAGCTGCTCGACCTCCGAGACCCGGAAGTGGTGCACGAACAAGCGTTGGGTGTACGGCTTGGCGCTCGTGATGCGCGGGTCCTCCTGGCCGTCGCCGTCCGTGACGTGGATCATGCGCAGGACCGTACCGCCCGCCACCGACCCGAGGTCGGGCCGGGCGGCGCCGGGCGAGGCGAGGCGCTGTTCCTCAGCCGCGCAGCGGGAGCGTCAGCGAGGCGTCGCCGCCCGGCGTCACGCGCACCGGCACGCCCCAGTCCTGCTGGGCGAGGTGGCACGCGGGGAAGACGTCCGGGTCGGGCTCGCCGTCGAGCCCGAGCGGGACGACGTCGCACGACGCGGCCTTGGCCGTCACGTGCAGCACCCCCTCCGCGATGTCCGGGTTGATCACCAGGCCCCTCTCGAGGTCGACGCCGTCGCCCGCGCCGTCGAGCAGCAGCTCGGGCGGGGTGGCGCTGACGCGCAGCTCGGTGGACGGGCCCCAGCGGTCGTCGAGCTTCTGCCCCGGGGCGGGCACGAACGGCACGTCCAGCCGCAGCTCCCCGGGCGTGACCTCCGTGGCCGGGCGCGCCATCCGGTGCGAGCCGCCGTCGAGCACCTCGCCCGCCAGGTCGGCAGGCAGGGCCACCCGCGTGAGCCGGTGCGCGGCCGACTCCACGACGAGCAGGTGCACCCGGTCCCCCTCGACCTGCACCACGACGTCCGACGGCTCCGCGAGCCCGGTGGCGAGGGTCGTGACGGTGTCCGACGCCGGGTCGTAGCGGCGCAGCGCGCCGTTGTACGTGTCGGCGACGACGACGCTGCCGTCGGGGAGCGACGCCACGCCCAGCGGGTGCTGCAGCAGCGCCTCGCGGGCCTCGCCGTCGCGGTGCCCGAAGTCGAACAGCCCCTGCCCGACGGCGGTCGTGACCCGCACCCCCCGCGAGTTGTCAGGGCCAGGCGCATCAAGACCTTCGCGTGGCCCTGACAACTCGACGCGCCGCAGCGCCGACGTCTCGGCGTCGGCCAGCCAGAGCGCGTCCCCGTCGGTCGAGCCTGTCGAGCCTGTCGAGCCGATGCCCGCCCGCGCCAGCCCGGACGGCTGGGCGAACCACGCCTCGGTGCCCGGCCCGTCCTCGAGCCCCTCGTTCATCGTGCCGGCGAGCAGCCCGACCGTGCCCTCCAGGGCGTCGAAGGCCCACAGGGTGTGGTTCCCGGCCATCGCCACGACGAACGCCCCGAGCCGTGGCGACCACACCATGTCCCACGGGGAGCTGAGCCGCACGGACCTCGCGGGGTGGACGGCGCCGAGGTCGAGCCCGCCGGTCGCCCCGACGACGTTCTCCTGCCCGCCCACCATGAACTGCTCGCCGGTGCCCGCGACCGTCGTCACCGCGCCGTCGTCGAGCCGCACGCCGCGCAGCGCGTGGTTGACCGTGTCCGCGACGAGCACGTCGTACCCGAGCGCGGGGCGCAGCTCGTCGGGGACGAGGCACAGGCCGTTCGGCTCGCTGAACCGCGCGACGTCGGCGGCCCCGTCATCCAGCCCGCGCTCGCCGGAGCCGATGCGCCGCACCAGCGTCTCGGCATCGGGCGCGAGCTCGGCCAGCGAGTGGTGGCCGGCGTCCGCGACGAGCAGGTTCCCGCCCCGCAGCACGACGGCCTTGGCGGGGAAGCGCAGCGTGCTGGGCGTGGGCTCGGGCGGCACGTACGGGCCGTCGCCGCGGTGCAGCGTGCCCTTCGCGTCGTGCTCGGCCACCAGCTCCTCGACGATCGCCTCGATCGCCGACGCGTGTCCCTCCCCCGCCATCTGCGCGACGACGTAGCCCTCGGGGTCCACGACGACGAGCGTCGGCCAGGCCCGCGCGGTGTATGCGCCCCAGGTGACGAGCTCCGGGTCGTCGAGCACGGGGTGGTGCACCTCGTACCGCTCGACGGCGGCCGCGAGCGCCACCGGGTCCGCCTCGTGCGCGAACTTGGGCGAGTGCACGCCCACGATCACCAGCTCGTCGCGGTGCCGCTCCTCCAGCTCGCGCAGCTCGTCCAGCACGTGCAGGCAGTTGATGCAGCAGAAGGTCCAGAAATCCAGCACCACGACCTTGCCGCGCAGGTCGGCGAGGGTGACGTCGCGGCCGCCGGTGTTGAGCCAGCGGCGGCCGACGAGCTCGGACGCGCGGACGCGGGGCAGACGGGACGAGGAGGTCACCCCGCCATTCTGCGCCATCGTGGCCAGGTCTCCGACGGCGCGGCTCCCGTGTGTTCGTCAAGTACGCCGGGGCCGCCCCGGAGTGAACGGGTGAACCCCGACCGGACGGCCCGCACCACGATCAGCCCACGAGCTCGGGGAGCTCGATGGCGTCGGCCGCCCGGTGGATCGGCGCCGTCACCTGCGCGAGCATCCGCTCCTTGCCCGGCAGCCGGTCCATGATCCGCAGCATCGCGAGCGACGCGCGCACCTGACCTCGCGTGCGGACCACCATGCGCTTCACGTTGGCCGGGCCGAGCGCCTGGTTAGCCTCCACGAAGGGGCGCATCCTCCGCTCGTAGTCCGCGAACGCGGCCGCGTGGTCGTCGTGCCCGGCGAGCGCGGCGGCCAGGACGGACGCCCCGACGAGGGCCATGCTCGTGCCCTGCCCCGAGGCGGGGGACGCACAGTACGCGGCGTCGCCGATCAGCACGGTGCGCCCCTGCGACCAGCGGTCCATGCGCACCTGGCTCAGCGAGTCGAACAGCAGGTCGGGCGAGGCGGGCACGTCCGTCAGCAGTGCGGGCACCTCCCACCCCTCGCCGGCGTACGCCTCGGCCAGCAGCCGCTCGCGCCCGCCGCGGTCGAGCCCCTGGTGATCCAGCGGGCCCGACGACCACAGGAACATCGCCCGTGCCCCCGCCTCCCGGGCCGTGGCGTACACGAGCGCGGTGCGGCCGGGGCCCACGTACGTCACCTCTTCGCGGTCGAGGTTCAACCGGTTGGGGACCGTCGCGACGGCGACGTAGTAGCCGAGGTCGGTAAGGAACTTCTCGTCGGGCCCGAACACGAGGTTGCGCGTGGCCGACCGGAGCCCGTCGGCGCCGACCACCAGGTCGTAGCGCCCGGTGCGGCCGGAGGCGAACCCGACCTCGACGGCGTCTCCGGTGTCCGTGAGCGTCGCGATCGAGTCACCGTAGACGTGCTCGCCACCGGACGCGCTCTCGCGCAGGAGGCGGTGCAGGTCCCCGCGCAGCAGCTCGACGTCGTCGTGCACGCGGCCGCCGAAGGTGTCGCCGTCCATGCTCGCGGCCCGCCGTCCTCGCCCGTCGACGACCGTGCCGGACCGCACCTCGGTGCGCAGGCCCTGAGCCTCGGCCAGGAGCCCCATGCGGTCGAGAACCTGCAGAGCGGCGCCCCGCACGTCGACCTTGTACCCGCCGGCGCGGGGCGCGGCGGCGTGCTCGACGACGGTGGGGGTGTCGCCGTGGGCGGCGAGCTGGTGCGCGAGGGCGAGGCCCGCGACACCCCCGCCGGAGATGAGGACGGTGCGGTTCATCGGGCTTCTCCTGACCGTGAGGAAGTTGGTGCGCGCCACGCTACAAGCATCTAAGACACTTGTGCAAGACGTTCGTGTGAGACGTCTGAGCTACCATGGGCCGATGAGTTCGAGCAACAGGGCCGCGCTCCTCGCCGCGGCACGCAACTGCCTCCGCGAGAAGGGGTACGCGCGCACCACCGCACGCGACATCGCCGGCGCCGCCGGCGTCAGCCTCGCCGCGATCGGCTACCACTTCGGGAGCAAGGAGGCGCTGCTGGACGACGCGCTCGTGGCGGCCGTGCGCGACTGGGGGGACGTGCTCGAGTCCATCGGGGCGCAGGACCTCGGATCCTCCCCCAGGGAGCGGTTCGGCGCGGTCTGGCAGCGGGTGACGGCGTCGGTCGCCGAGGACAGGGCCCTCTGGGCGGTGCAGCTCGAGCTCATCGCGACCGCGGCGCGCGACCCGGAACGAGCGGCTGCCGTGACTGCCGCGAGCTCTGACGCCCGCGCGGCACTGGCGGAGCTCTTCGGACTTCCGGCCGAGCACGGCGCCTTCCTGCAGATGCTCCTGCTGGGCGCGGTGGCGCGCGTGCTGCTCGATCCTTCCGACATCATCGACGCCGACGACCTGTTGGCCGACGCGTCGTCGCTCGTCGCGCGGGTCGCCTGACGCCGGGGGGCGTCAGAACGCGGTGACCGCCCCGACGACCTGCACCTGAACGGGCACGCCGTCCACCGCGGGTGGCACGTCCTTGCGCGCGCTCAGGGAAACGACGTTCACCTGGAGCACCCAGTCCGCCTCGTCACCGCGTTGGGCGAGCCCGACGCCGCACACCCCCTCGACGCTCTGGAGCGCCTCGCGCAGGGCGGGTTTGGCGGCGCGCGCCTCGTCGATCGTGACCATGGAACACCTCCGGGTCCTCCCATTGTGCGCCCGACGCCGACACGGGCACAGCCCGAGCCGCGTGACCTGCACCCGGCCCCAAAGCTGCCGGCCGTCGGCGCCCTTCCGACGATACATCATTCCGTGTACCGTCGGCCTGGTGACCGCCCTCCCGCTCCGCCCCGTGCAGCCCGCACGCCGCGCGCTCCTCGAGCGCCGCGTGCGGTGGATCGTGGCCGCGACGATCGGCTACAACGCGATCGAGGCCGTCGTCGCGATCACCGCCGGGCGCGCGGCATCGTCGGCGGCCCTGGTCGGCTTCGGGCTGGACTCGGTCGTCGAGGTGCTGTCCGCGGCCGCGGTCGCCTGGCAGTTCGCCGCCCCCGACCCGCACCGCCGCGAGCGCGTGGCGCTGCGACTCATCGCCGTGTCGTTCTTCGGCCTCGCACTGTTCGTCACCGTCGACGCCGTGCGCACCCTGCTCGGCGCCGCAGAGCCCGACCATTCTCCCGTCGGCATCGCCCTCGCGGCGGTGAGCCTGGCCGTCATGCCGCTCCTCTCCTGGTTCGAGCGGCGCACCGGCCGGGAGCTCGGCTCCGCATCCGCCGTCGCCGACTCCAAGCAGACCCTGCTGTGCACCTACCTGTCCGCGGTGCTGCTCGTCGGGCTCGTGCTCAACTCCACGCTCGGGTGGACCTGGGCCGACCCGCTCGCCGCGCTCGTCATCGCCGGCTTCGCGGTCAAGGAGGGTATCGAGGCCTGGCGCGGCGACACCTGCAGCACGCCGGTCGGCGCGCTCCTCGGGGGCGAGGACGGCTGTGCGGACGGGTGCGACGACGGGTGCTGCGCTCCCCGCGACGGCGGGGCGGCCGGCCCACGCTGACCGTCCTTCGGCGCCGACGAGCCGGCCACCCCACCGGCTCAGACCGGCACACGTGGGCGCCTTTCGCGGAGCCCGGCGTCGAGCGCGGCGAGGGTCTCCCGCGCCTGCTCGACGTCCCACCGCGTGCCCTGCAGCTCGAACTCGAAGAGCACCGGACGTCCGGACGCCCGGGCCACCTGCCGCGCGGCCGCCTGATAGTGCTGGCCGAAGTTCCGGTTACCCGAGCCCATGATCCCCACCAGCCGACGCCGCGTGACGGGGGTGCGCAGGAACCGACGCACCGGCTCGGGGAGAGTGTCGTTGTCCGGGTTGCCGGTCTTGTACGACGGCGTGACCAGCACCCACGGCCCCCGGGGTACCGAGCGGCGCACCTCCCGGTCGCCCAGGTCGTGCACGGGCCGACCGAGGCGTTCGCAGAACTGGCGAACCATCCCCGAGGCCGACGAGGCGAAGTAGACGTGCACCTGGTCGAACGGCATCTGGTCGAACGGCATCTGGTCGAACGGCATCGGATCTCCTCACGGGGCGACCGCCCTGGCGGCCGGGGCGACACCTCCAGCGTGCTCCCGGCGACGGTCCCCGGGAGAACTTCGGCGCGATGGGATCGATCACGCCACCGGGTCATCTCGACGCTCGCCTCCCTGCGTGGCCGGCGGTACCGGGACAGGATGGGGTCATGAGCACCGCGATCCCGTCCCTGCCCCTGAACAACGGCACGTCGATCCCGCAGCTCGGCTTCGGCACGTTCAAGATCCCGCCGGAGCAGACGCGCGACCTGGTGCTGACCGCCCTCGAGGCGGGCTACCGGCACATCGACACCGCGCAGATGTACCGCAACGAGCGGGGCGTCGGGGAGGCCGTCGCCGCGGCGGGTCTGCCCCGCGACGACCTGTTCATCACTACCAAGCTGAACAACGCGTTCCACGCGCACGACGACGCGCTCATCGCCTTCGACCTCTCGCTCGACGAGCTCGGCCTCGACCACGTCGACCTGTTCCTCATCCACTGGCCCCTGCCCGCCGTCGGGAAGTTCGCCGAGGCGTGGACCGCGCTGGAGGAGATCTACCGCTCCGGCCGCGCCCGCGCCATCGGCGTCTCGAACTTCCAGCCGCACCACCTGCGCCGGGTACTGGCGGAGGGCACCGTCGTGCCCGCGGTGAACCAGGTGGAGGTGCACCCGTGGCTCGGCAACGAGGAGGTCCGCGCCTTCGACGCGGAGCACCAGATCGTCACGGAGGCCTGGTCCCCGCTGGGCCGGGGCCGCGTCCTGGAAGACCCGACGATCGTCCGCATCGCCACCGAACACGGCAAGACCCCTGCCCAGGTGGTGCTCCGCTGGCACCTCCAGCGCGGCGACGTCATCTTCCCGAAGTCCGTGACCCCGGCGCGCATCGCCGAGAACCTCGACCTCTTCGACTTCGAGCTCACCGACGCCGACCTGGCCGACATCACCGCGCTGGACCGCGGCGAGCGCATCGGCTCCCACCCGGACGAGATGAACGACACCGGCCGCTGAGATTCCGGCTCGACCAGCGGCCGCCCTCAGACCGACTTGCGGGTGGCGCGGATGCCGACCAGCAGGCCGACGGCGCACGTGAGCGCCGCGGCGACGGTCCCCCACAGCACGGCCGGGTCGGCGAACGTGGCGCCGAAGAGCATCCGCTCGGAAGCCGCCGCCGAACGCGCCGGTGAGCAGCGGGCCGAACAGGCCGAGGAAGATCAGCGGCTGCAGCAGGGAGAAGACCACAGCGTGAACGGGTCGCGCAGAATCAGGATCTCGCGGGTGAAGACGGCGCCCGTGTCCGCGAAGAACTTGCCCGGGCCGGTGCGGGTGACGATGCGGGGGGCCTCGTGCCCCGTGTCCCTCTGCCCCGTGCCCGTCTGCCCCGTGCCCGTGTGAGTGGTGCGGGTCTGCCCGGTCCTGCTGTTCGCTCCTGGCGTGCCCTCTGCGGTGCCTCGCTGAGGAACACGTCGTCGAGGCTCGCCTGCCGCACGCTCGCCGACGACGTCGCGACCCCCGCCACGCGCAGCGACCCGATGACGCCGGGCAGGGTGTCCGCGCCGCTCGCGGTGGTCACCCGTACCTGCAGCCCGGGCTCGTGCGGCGTGAGCTCGACGTCGCCGAGGCCGTCGGGCAGCGCGGCGCGCACCGCCGCGCCGTCGTCGGTGGCGACCACCAGCGTGAGGGCGTCGTCCGCGTGCCGGCGCTTGAGGGCGTCGGGCGCGGCGTCGGCGATGATCTCCCCGTGGTCGATGACGACGACGCGTTCCGCCATGCTGTCCGCTTCGTCGAGGTAGTAGGTGGTGAGCACCACCGTCATGCCGTACCGCTCGCGCATCGCCGTGAGGCGGCCCCAGAGGTTGGCCCGCGAGTGCGGGTCGAGGCCCGCGGTGGGCTCGTCGAGGAACAGCAGCGGCGGGTGGTTCATCAGCCCGAGCGCGACGTCGAGCCGGCGGCGCTGCCCGCCGGACAGCGACTGCACGGACCGCTCCTCGAGCCCCGTGAGCTCGAGCGCCGCCATCAGGTCGGCGGCCCGGTCCTTGTAGACCTGCGGCGACGTAGACCTGCGGCGACGTAGACCTGCGGCGACGTAGACCTGCGGCGACAGGCCGTAGAACCGGCCCTGGTCGTGCAGCTCGTCGATCACCTTGTAGCTGAAGCCGCCGCCGTTGCCCTGCCCGATGAAACCGAGCCGGGCGCGCACCTGCCCGGGGTGGGCTACGACGTCGAACCCCGCGACGGTGGCCTCGCCCGCCGTCGGCTCCAGGAGTGCGCTCCCCTCTCCCCGCATCTCTCGTACACTGTACTGGAACTAGCTTCAAGACTAGCAACGGGGTCCGGCAACGGGCCACGGTCGTGGCGGTGGGAGGATGACGAGCCATGTCGAGCACTACGCCAGAGCCGGGGCCGTCGGCCGGCCCGGAACCACCGGTCGAACCGGCCGACGGGATCCCCCGTCCGCCCGACGTCGTGCGCCGGCTGGCGCTGCTCTGGGACCCGCCACAGCCGTCGGGGCGCGGGCGCAAGGCCCGCCTCACCCTCGACGAGGTGATCGCCGCGGGCACGGCGATCGCCGACGCGGAAGGTTTGGACGCGCTGTCGATGCGCAAGGTCGCCGCCCGGCTCGGCGTCGGGGCGATGTCGCTGTACACGTACGTGCCGGGGCGCACGGAGCTGCTCGACCTGATGATCGACCGCGCGTTCGCCGAGCTCGACCTGCTCCCCTCCGACGCGACGTGGCGCGACGGCCTCGGCGCCTACGCCCGCCAGCACTGGCACCTGTACCAGCACCACCCGTGGATCCTGCAGACCAACATGTGGCGGCTGCCGCCCACGCCCGCGGTGCTGGACGCGCAGGAGTGCGGCCTGCGCAGCCTCGTCGACACGGGGCTCCCGGAGCGCCAGGTGGTCGAGATCATCGGGCTGGTCGACGCGTTCGTGCGCGGCCTCGCGCGTGCCACGGTCGCCGAGGTGGCCGAGAACGACGCCTCGGGCCAGAGCAACGACGAGTACTGGACCTCGATGAGCAGCTTCTGGGCCGACTGGTTCGACCCGCAGCGGTACCCCACCATGACGCGCATCTGGGAGGCGGGGGGCTTCGACGCCGAGGCCACGCCCTTCGACGCCTCGATAGAACGGCTGCTCGACTCCGTCGGGATGGCGATCGACCGCGCCCGCGTCCCTCGCTGACCAGGGACGGGCTTCCCTTCCCGGCCTGCGATCCCTACGATGAACTGGTCCAGACCACCCGTCTCGGAGGACTCCATGGAACGCACCGTCGTCGTCGCCATCACCGAGGGCCTGCACGCCCGCCCGGCCGCCCTGTTCGCGCAGAAGGCCGGCCAGCAGCCGGTCCCCGTGAAGATCGCCAAGAACGGCAGCGTCCCGGTGGACGCAGCGAGCATCCTCGGGATCATGACGCTCGGCGCGGACGCCGGCGACGAGGTGGTGCTGCGCACCGAGACCGACGGCGACGACGCCACGGCCACGCTGGACGCGCTGGTCGACTTCCTCTCCTCCGAAGCGGTGGCCTGACGGACCGGACCCACCGCCCGAGCGGTTTCTTCCACTCGGCGGGCTGGCTGTTCGGCGAGATGCTCGTCGGCGCGCTCGTGGGGCTGGTCGCTGCCTTCGTCCTGTCGGTCGACGCCGTCGAGCTGGCCGCCGACCCCGACGCCGTGCTGTCGTGCAACATCAACGCCGTGATCTCCTGCGGCACCGTCGGGACGTCATGGCAGGCGAGCCTCTTCGGGTTCCCCAACGCCTTCCTCGGGCTCATCGCCGAGTCCGTGGTCATCACCGTCGCCGTCGCCGGGCTCGCCGGGGTGCGGTTCCCGCGGTGGTTCATGACGGCGGCGCAGACCGTCTACCTGCTCGGGTTCGTCTTCGCCTACTGGCTACTCTGGCAGTCGATGTTCGTCATCGGCGCGCTGTGCCCCTGGTGCCTCACGATCACCGTCTCCACGACGCTCGTGTTCGCGTCGATGCTGCACTGGAACATCCTCGAGGACACCCTCTACTGGCCCCCGCGCCTGCAGGCCTGGGCGATGTCCCTCGTGCGGTCCGGCGCGTTCGGCATCCTCACCGCGGCGTGGTTCGCCCTGCTCGCCGCCGCGGTGCTGTTCAAGTACGGCGCCGCGCTCTTCGCTGGTTGAGCCTGTCGAAACCTCGGTCCTGGGTTTCGACAAGCTCAACCACCGGGGCGGGATTCGACAGGCTCAACCAGCGGATCGTCACAGTCCGAGCGGCTCCAGCACCTCGGCCAGCTCGCGCCGGACGGCGGAGCGCGCGGCGTCGGCGTCGGGCTGCTCCAGCGCCACGCGCGCGAGCTCGCGGCACCGGACGAACGTGACCTCGGCGAGCACGGCCGCGACGTCGGCGAGGGCGCGCGGCGTCATGGACAGCGATTTCACGCCGAGCCCCACGAGCACGGGGGCGAGCACGGCGTCCGCCGCCGCCTCGCCGCACACGCCCACGGGACGCCCGCGGGAGTACGCGCCCCCGCAGGTGGCGCGCACCAGCTCGAGCACGGCGGGCTGCCACGACGTGGAGAGCGCCGCGAGGTCACCCAGCATGCGGTCGGCCGCCATCGCGTACTGCGTGAGGTCGTTGGTGCCGATGCTGCCGAACGTCGCGTGCTCGAAGATCCATTGCGACCGCAGCGCGGCCGCCGGCACCTCCACCATCGCGCCGGCGCGGTGCAGCCCGTGCGTCTCGCAGGCGGCGACGAACGACCGTGCCTCGTCGGTCGTGGCGACCATGGGCGCCATGACCCACACGTCGGCGCCCTCGGCGGCGGCCGCCTCCGCGATCGCCTGGAGCTGCCGGTCGAGCACCTCGGGGTGGGCGACGGCGGTGCGCAGGCCGCGGACGCCGAGCGCCGGGTTGGGCTCGTCGTCGGCGGTCACGAAGGGCAGCGGCTTGTCCGCCCCCGCGTCGAGGGTGCGGACCACGACCTTGCGGCCGCCGAACGCGGCGAGCACGCCGCGGTAGGCCGCGACCTGCTCCTGGACCGACGGCTCGGAGTCGCGCCCGAGGAAGCAGAACTCGGTGCGGAACAGGCCCACGCCCTCGGCGTGCGCCGCGACGGCCGCCTGTGCCGCCTCCGGGTCGGCCACGTTGGCGAGCAGCTCCACCCGGTGCCCGTCGGCGGTGCGGCCGGTGCCGTCGAAGGTCCGCACCACGCGCACGGCGCGCCGCGCGGCCTCGACCTCGGCGTCGGACGGGTCGCGCACCACCGTGCCCGCGCCGCCGTCGACGACGACGGTCTCGCCCTCGGCGAGCTCGTCGGCCCCGTGGGTCGCGACGACGGCGGGGATGCCGAGCGCGCGCGCCAGGATCGCGGTGTGCGAGGTCGGGCCGCCGCCCCTGGTCACGATGCCGACCACCTCGGCCGGGTCGAGCGTGGCCGTGTCCGCGGGCGCGAGGTCGTCCGCCACGAGCACGAACGGGTGCCCCGGCGAGGGCACGCCCGGTGGGCGCACGCCCGTGAGCTCCGCGACGATCCGGTCGCGCACGTCGTGCACGTCGCGGGCCCGCTCGCTCAGCGGCGGGCCGAGCGACTCGAGCTGCGCGGCCAGCGCGTTCGCGGCGTCCCACACGGCCCGCTCGGGCGTCGACGACGACCCCCGCACGCGCCGCTCGGCGTCGGAGGCCAGCGTCGGGTCGGCGGCCATGGCGGCCGTGACCGTGAGGACGTCCGCCGCCGTGCCCGTGGCCTCGGCCGCCTGCGCGGTGAGGCGGTCCTGGACGGCCCGCGACGCGGCGCCCAGGCGGGACACCGCGTCGTCGGCCCCTGCCGGGTCGGACGTGTCGATCGTCGCCGCCGGGGGCTCCGGGACGGGGGCCGGCATCGTCACGACGACGCCGGCCACCCGCCCGGGGCTCACCGGGGCACCGGTGAGAGTGATGCTCATCTGTCCGAGCCCTTCTCCTTCGCGGCCGCGGGTCCGGCGTCGGACCCGGCGGCCTTCTGGTCCCCGGCCGCCTGGTCGGCGGCCTGCTGCTCCGTGGCCTGCTGCTCCGTGGCCTGGTCGGCGACGACGGCGGCCGCGGCCTCCGGGTCGTCCTCGCGGCCAGGCGTCTTGAGGTTCCACTTCGTGATGACGAACCGGAACAGGAAGTAGTAGATGACCGCGTAGCCCAGCCCGATGAGGATGAGCAGCAGCGGCATCTCGGCGATGCGGAAGTTGAGCAGGTAGTCGATGACGCCCGCGGAGAAGCCGAAGCCGTCGCGGATGCCGATCGCGTTGACCAGCGCGAGGGAGCTGCCCGTGAGCACCGCGTGGATCGCGTACAGCGGGTACGCCACGTAGACGAACGCGTACTCGAGGGGCTCGGTGACGCCGGTGACGAAGGCGACCAGCGCGGCGGAGCCGAGGACGCCGCCGATGGCCTTGCGGTTCTGCGGCTTGGCGGTGTGGATCATCGCGAGCGCCGCCGCCGGGAGGGCGAACATCATGATCGGGAAGAAGCCGGTCATGAACGTGCCCGCGGTGGGGTCGCCGTTGAGGAAGCGCGCGATGTCGCCGTTGACGACCGCACCGCCGGGCGTCGTGAAGGAGCCGAACTGGAACCAGGGCAGCGAGTTCAGCAGGTGGTGCAGGCCGAACGGCAGGAGGAGGCGGTTCAGGGTGCCGAAGACGAACCCTCCGAGCACGGTCGAGCCGGTGACGAAGACGCCGATCTGGTCGTTGATCAGCCAGTCGAAGGCCGGGTAGATCAGGGCGGCGACGACGCCGATGACCAGCGACATCCCCGCAGTGACGATCGGCACGAACCGCCGGCCGCCGAAGAAGGCGAGGTAGGCCGGCAGCTTGATCCGGTAGTACTTCTGGTACAGCAGGGCGGCCGTGAGGCCGACGATGATGCCGCCCAGCACGCCGTAGTTGATGAGGACCTGCTCACCGTTCGCGTCCACGCCGAGGCCGATGGCCGGGGACAGCGCGTCCGTGACCCCGGTGAAGACGAGGTATCCGATGAGGGCCGCGAGCCCGGTGGTGCCGTCCGCCTTGCGGGCGTACCCGACCGCGACGCCGAGGGCGAAGATGATCGGCAGGTTGTCGATCAGCGCGCTGCCGGCGGCGCCGACCACGTCGGCCACGTACTGCATCCACGGGAGCGTGCCGGCGACCCCGTCGGCGCCGAGCATGTCGGCCTGACCCAGGCGCAGGAGCAGCGCGGCGGCGGGCAGCGAGGCGATGGGAAGCATCAGCGAGCGGCCGACGCGCTGCAGCTGCGCCAGGCCGGGGAAGCCCCGCTTCTGCTTGGTCTCAGCGACCGTGGTCATGGTTCTCCTCCGATGGGTGGCCCGGGCGGGCCCTGCAGGCCCGGGCCTGCGTCGTCCGGCGGCAGTGTCGCGACGTCGATGCGGCGGCGATGCCGGTGATCCCTACGCTGCCATCGGCAGGTTGTCTGGACCACTTGCAGGAAGAGTGGTCTAGACCTCATGATGTGTCAACCCCGTGCTTCCGCCGGGAGGAACGGCCCGATACTTGGGCACGATGTCGGACATGACGCTGATCGATGCCGATCACAGGGCAGAACAGGACACGACGATGGTCAGGGCACGCGCACGCGGCGGCGAGCACAAGTACCTCGCCGTGCGCGCGTACCTCGCCGGGCTCGTGTCGACCGAGCTCTCCGTCGGGGACGCCGTCCCCTCCGAGCGCAGCCTCACCGAGCAGTTCGGCGTCTCGCGCATGACCGTGCGCCAGGCGATCGACGCGCTGGTCACCGAGGGCGTGCTGGAGCGCGCGCAGGGCCGCGGCACCTTCGTGGCGCCGCCGCGCGCGGACTTCGAGATGCGCCTGACCACCTTCGGCGAGGAGGCCCGCCGCCGCGGCCTCACGCCGGGGGCGACGGTGCTGCGGTGCGAGTCGCTGCCCGCGCCGGCCCCGGTCGCCGAGGCGCTGGACCGCGAGGTCGGCACCCCCGTGCACCACGTGGTGCGGCTGCGCACCGCAGACGGCAACCCGATGAGCGTCGAGGAGTCCTGGATCCCCGTCGACCTCGCGCCCGACCTGCTCGACGGCGGCGTGCCCGACAGCCTCTACGCCGCTCTGCGCGAGCGCGGCCTCGACCCATCCTGGGGCGAGGAGACCATCACGGCCGCGGACGGCACTCCGGAGGAGCTCGAGTCGCTGCAGATGCAGTCCTCGCGCGCCGTCATGCGCACCGTGCGCCGCACCTTCGGCGGCGACGCCGCCCTCATGTACTCGCGCGCCAGCTACCGCGGCGACCGGTACAGCGTCTTCGTGCCCCTGCGCGAGGCGCGCCCGACGCTGGTGCCCCGCTCGACCCCGTCAGGACGACCCGTCCCCGGACGCATCCCCGAAGGGAGCCCTCGATGAGCCAGCCCGACAGCGACCCCGACGCGCGGCTCGCCGCCTCGATCCTCGCCGGCCTCGGCGGGGTGGAGAACATCGACGAGATCGACCCGTGCACCACCCGGCTCCGGTCTCTCGTCAAGGACCCCGCCCTGGTGGATGCCGCCCTGCTGCGGCGCGCCGGGGCGTTCGGAGTGATGATCAACGGGCGGGTGGTGCAGGTCGTGGTGGGCCCGCGCGTGGACACGATCGCCTCCGACCTCGCCGAGCTCATGTGAGCCCGTGTGAAGCCAGGCCAGCGTGATGCCGGAACCCCTGACCCACGGATCCCGGACCGACCAAGGAGCATCATGAGCAAGGCACAGCAGATCCTCGACGCCCTCGGCGGCGACGACAACATCGTCGACCTCGAGCCGTGCATCACCCGGCTCCGCGTCGAGGTCGAGGACCCCGCCAAGGTGAACGACGCCGCGCTCACCGCGGCCGGCGCGATCGCCGTCGTCCGGTCCGGCATCGCGATCCAGGTCATCGTGGGCCCCGAGGCGGACACGCTCGCCTCGGACATCGAGGACCTGCGCTGATGACGGCGCTGACCGTCCTCGCCCCCGTCGCCGGCACGGTCGTCGACGTGTCCGAGGTGGCCGACCCCGTGTTTTCCGCCGGCCTCGTCGGCCCGGGCCTCGCGATCGAGCCCGACGGCGTCCGTGGCCGGGAGGCGGTGGCGCCCATCACGGGCAAGCTCGTCAAGCTGCACCCGCACGCGTTCGTCGTGCAGCACGCCGACGGCCGCGCCGTCCTCGTGCACCTGGGCATCGACACGGTCAAGCTCGGCGGCGAGGGCTTCACCGCGCACGTCGAGGAGGGCGCCGACGTCCAGCGCGGCACCGTCCTCGTCTCCTGGGACCCGGCCGCGGTCCGCGACGGCGGCCGCTCCGCCGTCTGCCCCGTCGTGGCGCTCGAGGCGACGCCCGACGTCGTCGACCGCCTCGCGCAGGTCGGCACGATGATCGAGCACGGCGAGGACCTGCTCACCTGGGCCTGATCCCGCCGAGGTAGTCCGGAAATTCGCGAGGTAGTTCGAAAATCCACGAGGTAGTTCGAACTACCTCGCGAATTTCCGGACTACCTCGGCGGGGGTCAGGCGAGCTGGACGCCCAGCGCCTCGAGGACGGCGTCGATCGGGTTGCAGTAGGTGAGCCCGCTGCCGTCGGCACCGCCGGTCTCGGAGCCGGCGAACAGGAGGCCCAGGGCCACGCCGTCCTCGCGGTAGACGAGCGAACCGGAGTCTCCGCCGCGGGAGAAGGCGCCGGCGGTGCCCTCGACCTCGATCTGGTTGTCGAACGACAGCGCGCCGAGCTCCTCGCCGTACCCGACGACGACGTCGTCCATCTCGATCGCCGTGACCCGACCCTGCGTGAGCGCGGTGGTACGGCCGATCTTTGCCACCGCCTCGCCGCCCGTCGCCACGGCCGTCGCGGTCACCCGGCCGACGGGATACGTGGGGTCCGCCTCGATCCCTTCGTCCAGCAGGGCCAACGCCGCGTCCACGGTCGCGGGCTCGCCGGGGGACAGCGGCACCACCTGCGCGAGGGTGGCGACGCGGTCGTCGGGCGATCGGCCGCCGTCGGCGGGGCCCGGCTGCACGACGACGTCCCCGACCTGCGCCGATGGCGACCCGGCGAGCACGTGGAAGTTGGACAGCACGAACGTGGCGGCGTCGGCGCGGGTCACGAAGGCGCCGAGCGTGCCGGCGGTGACGTCCACGTGCGCGATCGAGACGCCCGGGCGCAGGGGCCGCACGCGGTCGGTCTCCCCCGCGGCCTGCGCCGTCGCGACCGGCGGCCGGACCGCGCGGGCGAGGGTGCGGATCCGGCCGGTGCGACGCACGTCGACGGCGTCGCCCGCCTCGGCGGCCAGCTTGCGCGCGAACGACCGCGCGGTGGGCACGCCGAGCCGGTACCGCACGGCGATCGCGTACCGCCCCTCCCCCTGCGGCGCGAGGCCGAGCGAGAGGGTGGGTGCGCGCACCACGTCGGCGGGGGTGGCGTCGTCCCCGAAGGTGTACGGGGACGCCGGCACGCCGTGACGTTCGGCCAGGTCACGGGCGAATTCGGACAGCTGTGACTTGGTCTCGCGCGCCTGGGTGAGGTCCATGCGGCGAGTCTGCTGCAGACCTGTGACACACCGGGTGTCACAAACCGGCGAGTCGGACATCTTTCCCCCCGTGAGACCTGCACCGTCCCCGCTGTCCCCCGAGTACGACGACGTCTGCCGCGCCCTGACCTGGGCGCTCGATCACGACCTGCACGCCCTGCTGGAACACCGGCAGATCGCCCACCTGGGGGCGGCCGCCCGCCGCCGCGCCGACACCGTGCTGGTGCTGCGCTGGCAGCGGGCCGCCGCCCGCGCGGGCGCGTGCGCCACCCTCTGACGGCCCCTCCGGCGACCCCGGACGACCGGCGTCAGGTGCGCAGCAGCACCCGCACGCCGAGCCGACGCCCACGCGCGGTGACGAGCGTGGCGAGCGTCAGACCCGCCAGCCCCCAGACGACCAGCGCGGCCACCGGGGCGCCGAGGCCGCCCGCCGCGGGGATCACGATCGCCGTGAGGGCCTCCCGCGCCGCCCCGACGGGCAGCAGGTCGACCGCGCCCTGGAGCAGGGCCGGGACGGTCGCGACCACCCCCGTGGCGATCACCAGGACGGCGATCAGCAGGCTGATCCCCCGCCCCAGGTTGCCGAGCAGCCCCAGGAAGCCCTGGTGCACGGCGACGAACGCCACCGACGCGGCGGCGCCCACGAGGATCGCCCCCACCCAGCCGCCGAGGTCCAGGTCCTGGACGGCCGCGAGGATCACGCCCACCGCGACGCCCGTGCCCGCAGCCACGGCCGCCGGCACGGCGAACGCGGACAGCGTCAGGCGCACGGAGTCCCGCGTCGAGCCGAGGGCCCGCGCGAACACCGGCGGGAACACGGTCATGAGGGCCAGCGCCCCCAGCCAGAGCGCCACGACGGCGAACAGCGGCCCCGACGCGCCGGTGCTCAGCCCGCTCGCCGACGGCGCGGCCACCGGCTCGGCCACCACCGACGACAGCGTCTTGCGCTCGTCGTCCGTGTATGTCGGGATCTGGTTCTTGGCCTCGCCGAGGCCCGACGCCAGGTCGTCCGAACCGGACGCGAGCTGGCCCACGCCGTCCGACAGATCGCCCGCGCCGGACGCCAGGTCGCCGATCCCGTCCGACAGCGTTCCCGCGCCGGACGCGAACCCCGTGGTCCCGCTGGAGAGCTCGGTCGCCCCGGACGCCAGCGTGTCGGCGCCCCCGCTGAGCTGGCCGAGCCCGTCGGCCAGGCCGCGCGCCCCGGTCGCGAGGTCGCCCGCGCCGTCCGCGGTCTCGTCCACACCGTCCGCGAGGCCGTCGGCGCCGTCGGCGAGCTGACCGACGCCGCCGGACAGCTCACCGAGGCCGGACGCGAGCGCCGCGTTGCCGTCGGCCACCTCCCGCGCGCCGGCGCTGAGCTGGTCGAGCTGCCCGCCCTGCGTGTCGATCTGCTGCTGCGCGTCCTCGATCTGGGTGCAGGTCTCCGACGACCGGGCCGCGAGGCCCTCCCCCATCTCCTGCAGCTGCTCGTCGGTCATGAGTTCCCGGACCTCGGGCGGCAGCAGGTCGTCCACGGCCGAGGCGCCGCCCGCGCACCCGAGCGCGGTGCCGATCTGGGCGAGCGTGCCCTCGGCGGTCTCGCCGGCGGCGGACAGCTGGCCGGCGAGCCCCTCGACGCCGGTCGCCACCTGGTCGGAGCCGTCGGCGAGCTGCTTCGCCTGCTCGGGCAGCTGCCCGGCCTGCTCATCGAGGTCCCCCAGGCCGTCGGCCAGCTCACGGGCACCGCCCGCGAGCCCGCGGGTGCCCGAGGCGAGGTCCTCCACGCCGCCGGCGATGCCGTCCGCACCGGACGCGCTCTGCCCGACACCGTCGGCCAGCTGGCCGGCGCCGCCCGCGAGCTCGGAAGCGCCGCCGGCGAGCTGGTCGGCGCCGCCCGCGAGCTCGTCGGCACCCGAGTGGGCGCTGCCCGCGCCGTCGGCGAGCTGCCCGGCCCCGCCGGCGGCCTCGTCCGCGCCGTCGGCGAGCTGGACGGCGCCGTCCTGTGCCTCGCCGATGCCGTCGGCGAGCTGGTCGAAGCCGACGAGCACGTTGTCCACGTAGGTCTCGGTGAGGCTGGACGACATGACGGACGTCGCCGTCGCGGCGACCACCCGGGCGAGCGCGTCGTCGGCCACCCGGCCGCCGGGCGGCGTGCTGACGTCGACGGTCGCCTGCCGCGCCGAGGACGCGTCGTCCCCGCCGAAGGACGTCGCCGCCGCGGAGAAGCCCTCCGGGATCGTCACGACGGCGGAGTAGGTGCCGTCGACGAGGCCGTCGGCCGCGCTGTCGGCGTCCGTGATGGTCCAGTCGAAGTTCGTGGCGTCCGTGTCGGGCCGGGCGGCCTTGGCGCCGTCGGCGGTCGCGCCGCCGCTCACCAGGCCGGACGCGAGCTGGCGGCCGAGCGGCACGGTCTGTCCGTCCACCTCTACCGGCTCGTCGAGGTTCACGATGGCCGCGGGGACCTGGTCGAGCCGGTCCTGCGGGTTCCACAGCGCGGCGAGCAGCAGCCCGAGCACCATGATCGGCAGCAGCGCGACGGCGGCGATGCGCCAGGGGTTGCGGCGCACCGTGCCGGCTGGGGTCGGGATGATGGTCGGGGCGGTCATGCCCGCACCTCCTGCACGTGGGTGTTCTCGTCGTTCGAATCACTGGTCGAGCCTGGGGTCTCGACAGGCTCGACCGGCGGGTCCTGGGTTTCGACAGGCCCGACCAGCGGGACGGGCGGCGGCACCGCCGCCCCGGTGAGCACGCTCGGGGCGCCCCAGCCGGCCCCGACGTCGAGCACCGGGACCTCGCGGCCCGCGCCGTTGTCGAGCAGGTCGGTCGCGGCGATGCCGCTGGCGCCGAGCAGCACGGCGACGCCGCGGCTCTGCGCCCGGGCGAGCGCGCCCGCGAGCTCCTCCCGGTCCGGCCGGTCGGCCACCACCTCGGTGCGGTCCACCACCACGACCCGGGCGCCGTCGCGCACGGCGGCGTCCACCGCGGCCGCCGGGCGGCCCCGCTCCGCGAGCGCGTCGACCACGGAGACGCGGCCGCGCACCGTCATGGCGCGCTCGGGCAGCACCAGGCCGGTCACCTTCACGGCGCCCGCGTCGAGCGACATCCGCCCGGCGAGCGCGAGCAGCAGCGCGGACACCGGCGCGGTGGCGTCGCCGTGCACGCACAGCGTGCCGCCCTCGGGCACGCGCACGCTCACCGGCCCCACGACGGGCCGCCCCCGCCCGGCGCCGTCGGGCCCGGCGACCTCGAGGTCGCGGGCGACGACGGCGTCGGAGGCGCCGGGCTCGGGCCACTCCGCGAGGCGCAGCTCCTTGGCGAGCCCCTCGCCCTCGACGTCGAACGTGGGCAGCAGGCGGTCGAGCCAGCGCGGCATGTGCCACGCCCGCTCGCCCAGGAGCGCGAGGACCGCGGGGACGAGCGTCATGCGCACGACGAACGCGTCCACGAGGACGCCCACCGCGAGGCCGAGCGCGATCGGCTTGAGCGTCATGTCGCCCTCGGGCACGAAGGCGACGAAGACGGCGAACATGATGACGGCCGCGGCCGTGACGACCTTGGCCGACCCCAGGAAGCCGGTGCGCACCGCGCTGCGTGCGTCGCCGCCGTGCACGTAGTCCTCCCGGATGCGGGAAACGAGGAAGACCTCGTAGTCCATCGCCAGACCGAACAGCACGCCCATGAGGATGATCGGCATGAAGCTGATGACGGGGCCCAGCGTGGTCACGTTGAGCGCGTCGGCGAAGACGCCGTTCTCGAAGACAAGGGCCACGGTGCCGAAGGCCGCGCCGACGGACAGCAAATAGCCGAGGGACGCCTTGATCGGCACCCAGATCGAGCGGAACACCATGGTGAGCAGCACCAGCGACAGGCCGACGACGACCAGGCCGAACGGCACCAGCGCCGCGCCGAGCTTGTCGGAGACGTCGATGCCCACCGCGGCGAACCCGGTGACGGACAGGTCGACGCCGTACTTGTCGAGGTAATGGTCGTGCTGGGCGCGGATCTCGGTGACGAGGTCGTTGGTCTCCTGCGACGTCGGCCCGCCCTCGGGCACCACCTGCACGATGCCGGTGTCCGCGGAGGGGTTGGGCGTGGACAGCGGCACGTCGGCGACACCGGGCAGCGTCGCGATCTCGTCGCCGAGGTCGTCCATGAGCTTCACGGGGTCGTTGCTGGTGACGATCGAGCCGGTGACGATGAGCGGGCCGTTGAAGCCGTCGCCGAACTCCTCACCCACCAGGTCGTACGTCACGCGCGCGGGGCTGTCCTCGGCCAGCGAACCGGCGTCCGGCAGGGCGAGTCGCAGGTTCATGGCCGGCAGGGTCAGCGCCCCGATCGCCACGACGATGACGCCGATGGTCAGCACCGGGAAGCGGGTGGCGCCCCGCACCCATGCGTCGAAGAACCGGTTGTGCCGCACGCCGGACGCCGGCGTAGCGACGCGCCTGCCCTTGCCGGCCTGCTTGCGGGACGACCGCGCGGCGCGCGGCTCGCGGGGGCGCAGCCGCTCCCCCGCGAGCGACATCAGCGCAGGCAGCAGCGTGAGCGAGACGAGCACGGCGATGCCGACGGAGAAGGCCGCGGCGACGCCCATGACGGTGAGGAACGGGATGCCGGCGACGCCGAGGCCCACCAGCGCGATCATCACGGTGAGGCCGGCGAAGATGACGGCCGAGCCCGCCGTCGCGACCGACCGGGCGATCGACTCCTCCACGCCGAGCCCCTGGCCGAGCTGTTCGCGGTGCCGGGAGACGATGAACAGCGCGTAGTCGATCCCCACCGCGAGGCCGAGCATGAGCCCGAGCATCGGCGTCGTCGAGTTGATCGGCCCGAGGGCGGTGGCGGTGAGCAGCAGGAGCATCGAGACCCCGACGCCCATGAGCGCGTTGACCAGCGGCAGGCCGGCGGCGACGAACGAGCCGAGGGTGAGGATCAGGACGACGAGCGCCACGACCACGCCGATCGCCTCGGTGACGGTCAGGGCCGGGAACTCGACGCTGAAGAGCTCACCCCCGAGGCTCGTCTCGGAGCCGGCCGGGAGCGCGGTGGCGAGGTCGTCGGTCGCGTCCTGCAGCGACTCCTTGGTGTCCTCGGTGATGAGCGACTGGTCGCCGTCGAGCTGGATGGTCAGCAGCGTGGCCTGCTCGTCGTCGCTGATCGAGGCGGGCGACTGGTCGTCGTAGGGCGAGGTGACGGCGGCCACCTGCTCGAGGTCACCGATCTCGTCGACGGTGTCCTCGACCGGGCCGCGCACCGCCGCGTCCTCGATCGTCGAGCCGTCCGGGGCGACGACGATGACCTGCGCGGAGGAGCCGCTGACCTGGGGGAACGTGGACGACAGGCTGTCCAGCGCGTCCTGCGACTCCGTGCCAGGGATGGTCACCGAGTTGTCGAATCCCTGGTAGAGCAGCGCGCCGGCGCCGCCGACCAGGGCGAGCACCAGGACCCAGCCGATGACGACGAGGCGTCGGGCGCGGGCAGCCCAGTGGCCGAGGGAGTACAGGACGGAGGACACAGGATCTCCCGGGACGACGGAGCAGGGGTTCGATACGGCACTGTATCCGATGCACCAACGTATCCGATACGTCGCTGTATTGGCTAGAGTGAGGCCGGTCCGGGACGACGCCCGGTCGGGCCGGGAACCCGGCGGAACCCGAGGAGGACCCCTGACCACCGACAGCGCCGCCCCCGACGACGCCGCGGCCCGCTCGCCCCGCCGCGAGCGCACCCGCGAGCGCCTGCTCGACGCCGCCTTCGAGGTATTCGCGCGGGTCGGCGTGCAGGCGGCATCGATCGAGGCCGTCTGCGAGGCGGCCGGCTTCACGCGCGGCGCCTTCTACTCGAACTTCGCGAGCAAGGAGGAGCTGTTCCTCGCGCTCACGGAGCGCGAGGCCCGCACCCACCTGGGCGCGCTGGAGCGGTCGGTGGCCACGGTGGACCCCGCCACGTTGCACACCCAGGACGGATTCCGCACCACCGTGCGGGAGGTCATCGCGTCGGTGCTGCCCGACCCGGCCGCCAAGCAGTCCTGGACCGTGATGGAGCTCGAGTTCGAGCTGCTCGCGCTGCGCGACCCGCAGGTCGCGCAGCGCTACGTGGACCAGCAGCACCAGCTGCGCGAGGAGATGATCGCCGCGCTGAACCGGGTGATGTCGGCGCTCGGTCTGCGGTTCGCCGTCGACGAGCACGTCGCCATCGACCTGCTCCTCGGCGCGCACGAGGCCGGTCAGCGCGCCGCGATGCTCCCGGCCGCCACCGCCCGCCGCGACCCCAACTCCATGCTCGAGGTCCTCGTCGACCTCATCGTCACCCCCACCTGATCCCGCTGGTTGAGCCTGTCGGTTTCGACAGGCTCAACCAGCGGTCTCGACAGGCTCAACCAGCGGGTTTCGACAGGCTCAACCAGCGGTTTCGACAGGCTCGACCAGCGATCCGTCAGAGATAGGCGGGGAGCTCCGTCTCGTCGCCCAGGACGTGCTCGCCGAGGAACCCCAGCACCACCTGGTACCAGACCTTCGCGTGCTGGGGCGCGAGCACCCAGTGGTTCTCGTCCGGGAAGTACAGGAACCGGTGCACCGTCGTGCCGTCGTCCTCGGCGGGCAGGCCCGACTTCGTGAGCAGCTCCTGCCAGAGGCGCAGGCCCTCGCCGATCGGGACGCGGTAGTCCTTGTCGCCGTGCACGACGAGCATCGGGGTGCGGATTTCGGCCACGGAGCGGTGGGGGCTGTTCGCCTCCGCCATCTCGGGCGTCATCTCGCGCTGCCAGTAGAAGCCGGAGTCGGTGGTGGGGCCGAACTGGTCGAGCGCCCACAGGCTGGCGTGTGTGACGATCGCGGCGAACCGGTCGGTGTGCCCGGCCACCCAGTTCGCCATGTATCCGCCGAACGATCCGCCCATGGCGGCGGTGCGGGTCTCGTCGATCTCGGGCAGGGCCTCGGCGGCGTCGGTGATCGCCAGGAGGTCGGTGAACGGCGCGTCGCCCCAGGCGCCCCACCCGCGCTGCACGAAGTCCTGCCCGTAGCCGGTGGACAGCGCCGGGTCGGGCAGCAGGACGGCGTACCCCTTCGCCGCCATCAGCCAGGGGTTCCAGCGCCAGCTCCAGGCGCTCCACGAGCTCAGCGGCCCGCCGTGGATCCACAGCAGCAGGGGCGCCGGCGCGTCCGAGGACGCGCCCGCCGGCAGTGCGAGCCAGGCGCGCACGCGCGCGCCGTCCGCCGTCGTGGTCTCCACCTCGGTAAGGGTGCCGGGCAGCGCGGGGGCGGGCACCGGCCCGCGGAGCACGGCCGCCGCGACTGGCGTGCGCTCCCCCGGCGCGCCGGACGCGACGAAGCCGGCGAGGTCGATGCGCACCGGCTCGGACGGCGCCGCGTAGCTGGTGCGAAGCGCGTACAGGGCCGAGGCGTCGGGCGCGACCTGCACGTCGGAGAACGTCGCGTCGTCCGCCGTCACCCGCTCCACCGTGACCAGCTCGGACGTGCCCGAACCCTCAGGCCCCGGCCCGCCGAGGCCGAAGGTCAGCAGGAACACCGGCCCGCGGCCGTCCTCGTCGGCGGTCAGCACGAGCCCGGAGCCGTCGGGCAGCCACGCGACCGACGACGGCCAGCGGTCCCAGTCGTCGGTGAGGACCTCGGGGTCGGCGTCCCCGTCGAGGGCGACCAGGCCGAGCCGCATCACCGGCGCATCCTCGGGCGTCGTGATCGTCTCCGACCCGTACGCGACCCACCGGCCGTCCGCGGAGACGGCGGGGCCGAAGACGTCCGCGTCGGGGTCGTCCACCAGGGTGCGACGCTCTCCCGTGGCGGTGTCGACCGCGACGAGGATCGTGCGGCGCGCGGCGCCGGGGTCCGAGACGGCCCACGTCGTGAGCAGCGTGCCGCCGTCCGGGCTCAGGGCCGCCTCGTGCTCGTCGAGCTGACGCCCCGCGCCCGTGAGCTGCCGTAGCGAATCCTTGCCGATCGAGTTGTCGGTCGAGCTTGCGCCCTCCTGAGCCTGTCGAAGGGTCGAGACCACGCCGCCGGTCTCGACAGGCTCGACCGGCGAGAACACGAACCGGCGCTCCTCGTCCGGCCCGAGGTCGTGATCCCAGAACCGCACCGGATACCCGGCGTGCAGGATGGCGGACACCTTGCGGTCGGTGCGCTCCGTGCGCAGCGCGGCGTCCTCGGCGAGGCCGGCCGCGCGTGGCAGCACCGGCGCGCTCACCGAGACGACGTCGGACTCCCGGGCAGCCAGCGCGCCGCCCAGCCCGCCCGGCGCCGTCGCCACCACGCGCGCCTCGCCGCCGTCCGCGGGCAGCAGCCACAACGCGGGCCTCGGTTCGCCGACGTCCTTCTCGGCGCCGGGTCGGGGGTCGGGATCCGGACGGGCGGACGTGAACAGCACGTCGCCCGACGCCGTGAACACGGCGGACGACTCGCCCTTACGGCTGCGCGTGAGCCGCCGGGCCGGGGCCGCGCCCGCGGGGTCGACCTCCCAGACGGCCGTCGTCCAGCCGGTGCGCTCGGCGTCGAGGCTCTGGACCGTCGTGACGAGGCGCGAGCCGTCGGGGCTCAGCGCGAGCCCGCCGACGCGCGGCACCTCCAGGTAGCGGTCGAGGTCGTGGAACGGGGTGGGAGGGGGCGCCTGATCGGTCGCGGTGGTCGGTGTGTCCTGGGTCACGACGCCGGTCTACCACAGCGTCTGCCGAGCAGGCGGGTTCCGGGCCCACGGGGAACTCCGGATGAACGTTGCCTGAACTTGTTCGCCAGGGTGCCTCCTGCGGTTGAGCAGGGGCGCCGTCATCGGGCACGGTCTCGTCGTGAGACTGCCGTCGCCCCGCACCGCCCACCAGCCGCCCCTGCCCGCTTCGGCCGACCTCGTCGTCGTCGGGGCCGGCATCGTGGGCCTCGCGCACGCGGTCGAAGCGCACGCGCGGGGGCACTCGGTGGTGGTCGTCGAGCGCGGCCCGCGGCCCGACGGGGCGTCCGCGCGCCGGAGCGGGCACGTGGCCGTCACCACCCAGGACGCGGTCACCCTGTCCTGCGCCCTCGCGTCCCGCGAGCGTTGGCTCAAGCTGGGCCGCGAGGCCGGGTTCTGGGTCAAGGACACCGGCGCCGTGGTGGTGGCGCGGTCCGCGGACGAGCTCGCGGTGCTCGACGACCTGGTCGCCGCCCGCGACGGCGACGCACAGCTCCTGGGCGCCCCCTGACGGCCGAGCGCGCCCACGTTCCCGCCGACGTCGTCGTCGGCGGCGCGTTCCTCCCGCTCGACCTGCGGGTCGACCCTCGTGACGCCCTCCGCTCCCTCGCCGCCTGGCTCGACACCCGACCGCGGGCCGACGTCGCGTGGTCGACGACGGCGCTCACCTTCGAGGCGGGCACCGGGCGCACGTTGGTACGCACGTCCCGGGGCGAGGTCGTGGCGCGGCGCGTGCTCGTCGCCGTCGGCGCCGACCTGGACCGGTTCTTCCCGGACGAGGCCGCCCACGTCGGCGTGCACCATGACGTGCGCCAGGTGCTGCGGGTCGCCGTCCCCGGTCGTGACCTCGACCCCACCGCGCCCGCCGTCCTGGGCGGCACGACCCTCCTGCGCGAAGCCGCGTCCGCGCAGAGCCCCGCGCTGTCGGACGTGCGCGAGCGGTTGCGCACCGCGGCGCCGGAGCTGCTCGACGCCGACGTCCACCTCGCCCTGACCCCCTATACGGGCGCCGGCGGCGGGTCGCTGCTGCTGGGGGGCGCGCACCGCCCGGAGTCCGAACGACGGCCCGACGCCGGCCTCGACCGCGACCCGGAGCGCTCCGAGGCGGCCGACGCGCTGCTGCTGCGCGAGGCCGCCGCATTGCTCGGGCAGCCCGTGCAGGTGCTGCAGCGCTGGGCCGTGCCGGACGTCGTGGTCCCCCGCCAGCGGCGCGGACCCTTCGCCGGCACGCCGTTCGTCGTCGCCGACCCCGCGCCGGGCGTCACCACCGTGACCGTCGCCGACGGGCTGGGCACCACCACCGCGTTCGGCCTGGCCGCGAAGGTGGTCGACGGGCTGCTCTGACCCGTCGTGTGCTTCAACGCCACGCGGCAAGCAGGTCCTCGGCCGACAGGGCGACGTCGACCCCGGCCGGTGCTTCCCCGCTCGGGCTGATCGCGGCGAGCAGAGCGTCTGCACTGCGCGGGACCTGGTCTCGGTGATGCCGAAGCTGGTCGATCTCGCGGGCGGTGACTCCGCCCGACTCGCGCCACTTGATGCTGCCGATCATCGCGGTGTGTCGGGGTGCCTGGGCGACGACGTCGACCTCGACGCTTCCGTCGCGCACCCACCACGGCCGGACCACGTCCACGTCGGCCAGCTCTGTCCGGCCCCTGGCCCATCGCCCGACAGCGTCGCGGACCACGGGCTCGATGCTGCGCCCTCGCCAGCTCGACCAGTCGCGGTCGAAGGCCGCGACGGCGATGTCGGGTCGTCCACGCGAGATCCGCCCGGTCTGTTTCTCGACGTAGCGAAACCAGAAGCGGAGGTACGGGTCGGTGACGCGATAGCGACGCAGCTTCGAGGAGGGTTCCGCCCAGGCAGGCTGTTCGCGCTCGATCAGCCCCTTGACCTCCGTCAGCGTCCGCAGGGCGCGCGACACGGCGGTCTCCATCCGCTTGCGCTCCGTGGGTTCGCTGATGGTCGAGAGCACGTCGTTGAATCCCGGCCTGGCCGTCTCGTCGGCACCGATCGCCGAGAGCACCTGGGACGCCGTCTGCGGTTCGGGGAACTCCGCGTCAAGGCTGAGACGCGCCGTGGTGACCAGCGGGCTGAAAGGGTCCGTCAGCGCGTGGCGGACGTAGCCGGCGGCGGTGCCCGCCGCGTCGACGGCAAGGTCCGTCACGAGGCGGGGATACCCGCCGGTGACCAGGTACGAGTCGAAGACTTCGAATGCCGGCCTGCCCGGGAGCGCCTCAGCAACCTCGGCCGGGTCGAGCGCGGAGACCACCAAGGGTCGCAGCCGTCCGTACAGGGGTCGGCCGTGCTCGGCGAGCCGCTCCATCATTGCCACGTCCGAGCCGACAAGGATGAGCAGCACGGGAAGCTTCTCGAGCACTCGATCCCACTGCACCTGCAGCTCGCCCTCGAGCGTCCGGTCGGCCGCAGCCATCCAGGGAAACTCGTCGAGAACCACGACTATCGGGCCGGAGCGCGCGGCGAGCGCGAGCCTGCCGAGCCACTCGCGCCAGGACGTCGCCGTCGACGCCGTGAGCAGCTCCGCGTCCGGGAGCGGGCGGCGAGACTCCGCGATCGCCCGCGTCGCGTCCGCGAGCTGCTGGCGGGTGGGCGCCCCGAAAACCCCCGTCACGAACGCAGACGGCCGCGCGATCCGCTCGACGAACCGTTCGACGACGGTCGACTTGCCCACCTGCCGTCGCCCTCGAACGGCCAGGATCCTGCCGGCACCGGATCGTTCGATCGCAGCGAGGTGGTCCGTCAACGACGACAGCACGGCGCCACGACCGACGAAACCCGCACCCGATGTCACACTCACCCGATGAATCTTACGTCCGGTGTCAGTTTATTGCATGGTGAGCACAGCACGGCCCTCACCGAGGCGCGGGGCCGCCGTCGTCCTCGCGCTCGGCCATCTTGGCGAGCATCGCGTTGTACTCCTTGAGCTCGGCGTCGCCGTCGCGGTCGGCCTTGCGGTCGCGGCGGCGGGCCTCACGCTCGTCGGACGTCGTCCACTGCACGGCGACGGCGATCGCCAGCGCGAGCGTCGGGAGCTCGCCGATGCCCCACGCGACGCCACCGCCGCGCTGCTGGTCCTCGATCGCGGGCAGCCCCCACGACCGGCCCATGTTGCCGAACCAGTCGGCCACGAGCAGCGAGGTGCCGGACGTGAGCACGACGCCGAAGAACGCGTGGAACGCCATCGTCGCGAAGAGCAGCAGCAGCCGCTGCGGGTACGGCGGGCGCTTCGGGCCCGGGTCGATGCCGACCAGCGCGTTGGCGAACAGGTATCCCACCAGCGTGAAGTGCACGATCATCCACACGTGCCCGGCGTGGTTGCGCAGGGCGAACTCGAATGCCGGCGTGTAGTAGAACGCGATCATGCCGCCGGCGAAGAGCACCGCGGCCACCACCGGCCGGGCGAGGAACTGGCCGAACCGCGAGTGCACGAGCCCCAGCACCCACTCGCGCGGGCCGCGGCTGCCGTCCTTGCGGGCGGGGATGGCGCGCAGCAGCAGGGTCACGGGGGCGGCGAGCACCAGGAACAGCGGAGCCAGCATGGCCAACACCATGTGCTGCACCATGTGGCCGCTGAAGATGACGTGCCCGTACACGGCGGGCCCGCCGCTGGTGACCCAGAACATCACGACCATGCCCAGGCACCACGACACCGTGCGCCTCAGGGGCCACTTGTCGCCGCGGCGCGCGAGCCGCACGGCCCAGCGCACGTAGACCACCAGCCCAGCCACGCAGGCGAAGGCCAGCAGCGGGTCCAGGCTCCACTCGGTGAACCAGCGCGCCATGGTCGGCTCGGGCGGCAGCGGCTCGCCGGTGAGCTGGAAGGCGGGTGAGACGTCGACGGGCACGTCGTCACCCGCCGGCGGCGCGGTGGAGCCCAGCGCCACGGCCACCCCGGACACGGCCCCGATGACGAGCAGCTCGACCGCGAGCAGGCGCCAGAAGAGGCGGCGTACCGCGCCCGCCCCGACGGCCTTGCCCAGCCGGTCCACCACCCACATCCGGTGCCCGAAGCCGAGGGCGCCCAGCACCACCAGGAGCACGGCCTTGGTGAGCAGCAGGATGCCGTAGGGCGTGAGCAGATCGCCCACCGACTCCAGCCGGATCCAGGCGTTCAGCACCCCGGAGATGCCTACCGCGGCGAAGCACCAGCCGGCGATCGGCGAGAAGCGCGCGACCGCGGCGGCCGTCGCGCGCCCGTCGCCGGTGGGCCGCCCGCCGTCCTGCCCACCATCCTTCCCGGCCGGGCCGAGCACCACCACGAGCAGGGCGCCCAGGCCGCCCACCCACACCGCCGCGCCCACGAGGTGCAGCAGCATCGCGCCGACGGCGAACTCGTGGTCGGCCGCGCCGGCGGCGTGCCCGGTGGTGGACTGCATGGCGAGGGCCGCGACCGGCAGCGCCGCCGTCCACAGGGCGCCCACCGGGCCGCGCACCGCCATCGCGAGGGCCGACGTGAGCGCCGCGACCACGATGATCGCCAGGTAGAGCTTGCCCAGGTCGAGATCGGTGACGAACTGCGCCAGCCCCTGCCCGAACGCCGGGGAGGTGGGCGACGTGCCGGAGATGTTGGAGTAGCGCAGCACCAGCTGCAGGACGGCGGCGACGGCCCACACCGCGCTTGCGGCCCCGGCGGCGGCGAGCACCCGGCTCTGCGCGCGCCCGGGCGGCAGCAGGCACGCGGCGGCGAGGAGCGCCCCGAGCGTCACGGAGACGCCGAGCTCGGTGAGCACGGTGAGCACGGGCAGCCCGTACCGCACCACCGCGCCGGGGTCGGCGAACCCGCTCAGGGCCTGGAACGCGCCCGAGTAGGCCCCGGCGCACAGCACGGCGAGGACGGCGACGAGGACGGCGGCCGGCCCGGCGGCCACGAGCCACCAGGGCCGCGGCGGCACGCTCGGGGTGCCGCCCGGCCGCTGCACGGCGGGGGCTGTGGAGATCACCCACCCAGCCTATGGGCCGCGCCATCACGCTCCGGCCGAATCCGGTGTGAGACCGGTCGTCCCCGCGGCAGCTCATCTCCGATCCAACGATGATCGACGACTCGCCCCGGGCGCCCTCGCGACGGCGTCACGGGCTGACGGAGCCGCCCGACGGCGCAGGACCCTGCGGGTGGGAGCGCACCGCAATGAGCGCGACATCGTCGTCGATCGTCCCGGTGAGCATGCCGGACAGGGCCGCCTCGACGACGGCGTGCAGGTCGGTGGCGTGGGTGCCCTCGAGCACCGCGGCGAGCTCGTCGAGGCGGTCGCGCAGGCCGTCCTTCCGGGTCTCGACCAGCCCGTCGGTGTAGAGCACCAGCGTGTCGCCGGGATGGACCGCGATCGTATGTTCCGAACGGGGCACCGACGGGACGACACCGAGCAGGAGGTCGTTGCGGGCGCTGAGGATCTCGGTCTTGCCGTCGGCGCGGACCAGGATCGGGGGCAGGTGGCCCGCGCTGGACCAGCGCACGATGCGGACGTGGCGGCGGCGTTGCCCCGCCGTCTGCTCGATGCGGGCGACGAGCACGGTGGCGGTCGCCGCACTGCCGAGCGCGAGCCCGGCGATCGCCGCGTCGACCCGTTCCAGCACCCTCGCGGGCGTCTCCTGGCTGTCGTAGCCGATCGCGCGCACGAGGGCGCGGAGCTGGCCCATGGCCACGGCGGCGCTCAGGTCGTGCCCGACGACGTCCCCGATCACCAGGGTCGTCGCCCCGTCCCGCGTCTCGAACGCGTCGTACCAGTCGCCACCGATGTCCCGTTCGAGCTCGGCCGGCTGGTAGTGCACGACGACCTCCAGGTCGTCGAGCTGCGGCGGGTCGGTGAGCACCGCCCGTTGCAGGGCGAGGGAGACCTCGGTGGCCCGAGCACCCTCCTCCTCCGAAAGCACGGCGCGGCGTCGCAGGGCATCGTCGCTGCCCCGGCGCCGGACGAGGTCACGCAGCGTTACGGCGACCGTCCTCACCAGCACCGCCAGGAAGCGCGCGTAGTCCGCGTCCCAGGGCTGCGCGGGGGTCGCGCACAGCACCAGAACCGCAAGGATGCCCCGCCCGCGCCCCTCGCGCACAGGTTTCACCACTATGCCGTGAGACGTCAGCAGCTGGCCGGAGCCGAGGGCGCGCGCGACGAGGGCCATCTCACCCGGGTCCCGGGCCTCTCCCGCCTCCAGGACGACCTCGGGGCCGGTCACGTCGTAGACGGCGACCCGCGAGAGATCCGCGCCGGCCGAGATCGCCTCGACGACGGGCCGGGCGAAGTTCCGCAGGTTCGTGAAGGACGTCGGCAGGGCGGAGTGCACCTCGTCGAGCGTCGTCAGACGCCGTTGGTTCACGACCGCCTGCGTCGTCTCGGTCGCGATGTCCAGGACGCCCGCGATCTGGCCGTCGTCGTTCCGCAGCGGGCTGCAGGAGAACGTGATGTAGGTCTCCTCGTCGAAGCCCGACCGGTTCATCAGCAGGGGCAGGTCCCGGCTCCACGTCGGTTCGCCGGTGGTCAGGACCCTGTCGAAGAGCGGGCCGATGTCGTCCCAGATCTCGTGCAAGACCACCGCCGCGGGCGCTCCCAACGCGGCCGGGTGCTTGTCCGTGCCGAGTATGTCGCGGAAGCCGTCGTTGTAGATCAGTGTCAGGTCCGGTCCCCAGACCATCATCACCGGGAAGCGCGTGGAGAAGCACAGCCGGATGGACTGACGCAGCGAGACCGGCCACTTGCTCGGGGGGCCGAGCGGCGTGGCCTCCCACGCGACGGACCATGCCTCGCGGCCCACGGCGCTATGCTCCGTCGCCTCCTCGAACCACTCCTCGTCCACAGCCGAATGCTACCGAGATCGTCGGCGGACCGCCTCGGCGGCGGGTTCCGACGCCGGCGCCCGGTGGATCAGGCGAACTTCGCCAGCGCCTCCGGGCTCAAGGGCGTGAAGCAGTTCACCAGCGTCCCGTCCGGGTCGCGCACCAGCAGCGACCGGTTGCCCCACGGCATGGTGGTCGGCGGGGTGACGACCTCGACCGTGTCGTCGAGCCCGGCGAACAGCGCGTCAGCGTCCTCGACGCGGAACTCCACGATGGCGGTGCGATTGCTCGCGGGCACCGCGGAGCCGGGGCCGAACAGCTGGACGGTGCGGGTGCTGCCGATGGCGAGGGTGCCCTGCGGCGTGCGCACCTCGGCGAACTCGGGCGACGGACGGTCCGCCGTCACGCCGGTGAGCCGCTCGTAGAAGGCGGTCAGCCGGTCGACGTCGTCGGTGATGAGGCGCACGGAGACGAGGCTCGTGTCGTGGTTCATGGGTGGTCCTCCCGGTCGCGGCCGCGGGCTCCCCGCGGCTCCCGACCAGCGTCTCGCCCCTCCGCGACACCCCTGTGTCGGTGTTTTCGACGAGTCGGCCGTCGGCGTTCGCGACGGTCAGCCCAGGAGGGTGAGGGTCCGCAGGTCGCCCTCCGGCACCTGGATGTCCTCCGGCCGGACCACCCGCCGTGGCGCCCGCTCGCTGGTCGCCGTGACCCGGTCGACACGGTCGAGGCGGAAGGCGCGGATCCCCTCGCGCAGCCGGCACCAGGCCAGCAGGTACCACCCGGTGGAGGACCCGACGAAGCCGAGCGGCTCGACGTCGCGCGTGGTCGCGGCCCCCGCGCGGTCCGTGTACCGCAGCCGCAGGACGCGGCGCGCGGAGATCGCGTCGGCGAGGACGGTGGGGATCGTGGGTCCCTCGAGGGGCGCCCCGAGCAGGTGCACGCGGGCGGCGAGGTCGTGCGCGGCGGCCGCGTCGTCGTCGCGCATGGCCGCGAGGATCTTCCGCAGCGCCGTCGACCCGCCGCCCGCGAACGGCGTCCCGGCCAGGCCGCCCAGGGCGACCGCGACGGCCAACCACGACGCGCTCCGCGGGCGCGGGGCGACGGCGCGCAGCTCCTCGACGATCGCGTACATCCGGTCGGTCCGGTTCACCCGGCGACCCTACGCGGAGGGCCGGCCCGCGCCGGTCCGTCCCGTTCGCCGTGTCCGTCCCGTTCGCCGTCCGTCCCGTTCGACGTGGGAGGATCCCCGACGAACGCCGGTCGCGTGGACCGGCATCGGCCGTGGGAGGAACGATGTTCGCGAGGTCCCTCGGGGACGACGGCGCCGAGCTACGACCGCTGGAGCCGTGGCACGCGGAGGAGCTGCTGGCCCACATGGATCGCGGCCGCGACTTCGTCGGGCGGTTCATCGGGCTGCCGGACGCCGTCGCCGACCTGGCGTCGAGCCGCGGGTTCCTGACCTCGTACGCCGAGAAGGCCGCGACCGACACGGGCCGCCTCTACGGCATCTGGGCGGACGGCACGCTGGTCGGGGGCGTCCTGTTCCGCACGATGGACGTCGCCCAGGGCACGGCCGAGGCCGGCTGCTGGCTCGAGCCCGCCGCCGCTGGACGCGGGCTGGTGACGCGGGCGGCCCGGCTCATCATCGACTGGGCCGTCCGGGAGCGCGGCATCCACCGCGTCGAGTGGCGGGCCGCGCCCGCGAACGTCCCCAGCATCGCCGTCGCCCGCCGGCTGGGGATGCGCCGCGACGGCGTGCTGCGCGGGCAGCACCTGCACCGGGACGAGCGCCTCGACGTCGAGGTCTGGTCCGTGCTGGCGCCGGAGTGGGGCGCGTCGGCATGACGGGCGGCGAGCACGTCGGGTCGACGTCCGTGCGCGGGCTCCCCGCGAAGCCGATCGTCGACATCGACGTCAGCATGCCTGACGTCGAGGACGAGGGCGCCTACCTGCCCGCGCTGCTGGCCGCCGGGTACGAGCTGCGCGCCCGCGAGCCCGGTCACCGCCTGGTCCGCACGCCCGCGCGCGACGTGCACGTGCACGTCTGCTCGGCGGGCAGCGACTGGGAGCGTCTGCACCTGCTGTTCCGCGACCGCCTCCGGCACGACGCCGACGACCGGGCCGCCTACGCCGCGCTCAAGCGCGAGCTCGCCGCACGGGACTGGCCGAGCATGAACGACTACGCGGACGCCAAAGGCAGCCTGATCGCCGAGATCACCGCCCGGGCGGAGGCGTGGGCAGCGGAGGCCGGGTGGCAGGTCTAGAGCCACCGGTGGCCTACGGCAGCTTCGCCGCGGAGTCGAGCTGCTCCAGCGCCCATCGGGCCCATTCCTGCTGCGCCCGGAAGCTGCGGATGCCGTACTCGAGGGCCAGGCGGCCGAAGCGCAGCCGGCCCCGCTCGTGGTCGTCGGCGTCGGCGGATGCGGCGACGCCGACGAGCTGGGACTCCGCCATCTCGGCGTCGGCGAGGTAGCCGAGGACGAGACGTCGTGCTTCGTCGTCCGAGAGGGCGGACAGCAGCGCCATCCGCAGCACACGTTCGTCGCGAACCGCGCGGGGGCCGGCAGGTGCCAGCAGCCACGCACGCAGCTCTGCGCGGCCCGGCCCCGTGATCGCGTAGGTCCGCCTGCCCCGGGCACCGCGCTCGACGACCTCGATGAGGCCGTCGGCAATCATGCGGTTCAGCTCGGGGTAGACGTGACTCTGCCGGGCCGTCCAGACGTAGGCGTGGAGGGACTTCTCGAAGCGCGCCGTCAGGTCGTATCCGCTGGCCGGCCCATCTTCGAGCAGCCCGAGCAGGGCGTGTCGCAGTGACATGCCCTCATCCTGACATGTCCAGATTGACAGGTACAGATGTAGGCGTCATCGTCCTGGGTGACGGGACCACCCGCCACGACGGAGGAGGCGCCATGCCCCGCACACCCATCATCTTCGTCCACGGCTTCTGGCACGGCGCCTGGTGCTGGACGGACGTCCTCGCCCGCACCGCATCCGCCGGACGCGTCGGCCATGCCGTTGACCTGCCCGGCCACGGCCTACGGGCCGGCGTGCGCACCTCCGACATCGATCTCGACCGCACGGGCGACTTCCTCGTCGACCAGATCCAGCGGCTCGGCGGAGGCCGCCCGGTCACCGTGGTCGCCCACAGCATGGGCGGGACGGTGCTCACCCGGGCCGCGCAGCAGGCGCCCGAGCTGGTGGCGCACGCGGTCTACCTGGCGGCTTTCATGCCCGCGACGGACACGCCCGCGCTCGCCTACGCCCAGGCCCCGCGGCTCTCCGCGCTGCTCCGCCCCGACCCCGCCGCGCGAGCGCTGCGCCTCGACGTCACCCCGGCTGATGCCGACGGTCGCCAGCGCCTGCGCGACACGTTCTACGGGGACGTCGACCCCGCGACCGCCGGAGCGGCGATCACGATGCTCAACCCCGACGCACCGCTCGGCGTGGCGGCCGGCACGACCACGCTGACCGCCGCCGGCTGGGGATCGGTGCCGCGCACCTATGTCACCACCGAGCACGACGCGGTGATCCCGGTCGCGGTGCAGCGCCGGCTCATCGCCGACGCGGACGCCGCCTTCCCTGCGCAGCCCACCCACGTCCGAGCCCTGAGGGCGTCACACTCCCCGTTCCTCTCCGTGCCCGAGCAGGTCGCTGACATCGCCTGCCACAGCTCCCCCGCCTGACAACCGCGGCGCTCACCGTCACTCCACCGTCGCGGAGCCGTCACCCTCCAGCAGCGTCCCGGCCGCGCGCGCCTCGAACAGCTGCGACGCGGCGGCGCCCCGAGTGGACCAACAGCAGCTCGGGCTACCTCGTGGTCATCAAGGAGGACGTCATCGAGATGCAGCGGTGGGCTCCCGCCGTCTTCATGGTCGACACGTTCCCCAACACCGTGATCGCGCCCGGCTCGACCCATGAGGTCACGTTCGGGGCCGTCGACGTCACCGGCGGCACCCGCGTGGTGCTGCGCGTGGACGGCGAGCCGGTGTGGAGCTACCTCGACGACACGGCCGAGAACGCGCTGGCCACCGACGGGTACTTCACCGCCTACCGGCAGGGCCCCGCGGGCGAGATGAGCATCTCCCCCGCGAGCTGATCGAGACGGGCTGATCGACGCCTTTTCCTCAGACCTCTGTCCTGGCCCCGGCGCATGGATCCTTGTGATCCTGGCGTCCGGGCCCTACCGTTGCGCTTAGTCATCCGATGTTTCCGGCTTAGACCGCCACGAAGAGGTGCGCATGCCCACCATCACCGACGTCGAGATCACCGACGTCCGTTTCCGCACGTCCCTCGAGTCCGACGGCTCGGACGCGATGAACGACAGCCCCGACTACTCCGCCGTCTACGTGGTGCTGCACACCGACGGCACGGACGGCGATGGCGCGCCGCTGGCGGGGCACGGCCTGACGTTCACGATCGGCCGCGGCACGGACGTCGTCGTGCTCGCCGCGCGGTACCAGGCCGACCTGCTCGTCGGGCGCGACGTGGACGAGGTGGTCGGCGACATGGGCGCCACCTATCGGGACCTCACCGCCGACAGCCAGCTGCGCTGGCTCGGGCCGGAGAAGGGCGTGGTGCACCTGTCGCTCGCCGCGGTGCTCAACGCCGCGTGGGACCTCGCCGGCCGCCGGGCCGGCAAGCCGCTGTGGCGGCTGCTCGCGGACATGACTCCCGAGCAGCTCGTGGACGTCGCCGACCTGCGGTACCTGTCGGACGCGCTCACCCCCGACGAGGCGCTGGAGATCCTGCGCGCCGCCGAGCCTGGCAAGGCCGAGCGGATCGCCCACCTGGAGCGTCGCGGCTACCCCGCGTACACGACGTCGGCCGGCTGGCTCGGCTACGACGACGCCAAGCTGGCCCGGCT
Organism: Isoptericola sp. Y581; assembly: GCF_059445475.1. Classification (NCBI taxonomy): domain Bacteria; kingdom Bacillati; phylum Actinomycetota; class Actinomycetes; order Micrococcales; family Promicromonosporaceae; genus Isoptericola; species Isoptericola sp. Y581. The sequence goes on from NZ_JCAIUK010000005.1 coordinate 357,284, forward strand.
CACCCGGGAGGCCGTGGACGCCGGGTACCGGCACGTGAAGCTCAAGGTGGGTGCAAGCCTCGAGGACGACGTGCGCCGCCTCGGCATCGCGCGCGAGATCATCGGCCCCGACCTCACCCTCATGATCGACGCCAACCAGGTGTGGGACGTGCCCGAGGCGATCGAGTGGGTGCGCGCGCTGCAGCAGTTCGACCCGCTGTGGATCGAGGAGCCGACGTCGCCCGACGACGTGCTCGGCCACGCCGCCGTGCGCGAGGGCGTCGCCCCCGTGCGCGTCGCCACGGGCGAGCACTGCCACAACCGCGTGATGTTCAAGCAGCTCTTCCAGGCCGGCGCGATCGACTACTGCCAGCTCGACACCGGGCGGCTCGCCAGCATCAACGAGATCGTCTCGGTGCTGCTCCTGGCGGCGAAGTTCGGCGTCCCGGTGTGCCCGCACGCCGGCGGCGTCGGGCTGTGCGAGATGGTGCAGCACGTGTCCGTGCTCGACTACGTCGCCGTCTCCGGCTCGCTGGACGGTCGGATCACCGAGTTCGTGGACCACCTGCACGAGCACTTCACCGACCCGTGCATGGTGAAGGACGCCGGCGAGGGCGTGTCGTACGTGCTGCCCACGGCACCCGGGTACTCCACGCAGATGCGCCCCGAGTCCGTGGCGCGGTTCCGATTCCCGGACGGGGCGACCTGGGCGTCGTGACCTGGCCGGCGTCACCTGGAACAGGTTGACCTCAACGAGGGTTCAGGTCGTAGCGTGACCAGCAACGACACCAGCACCGTCGAAGGGAATCACATGTCCGTCTACACCCTGCCCGACCTGCCGTACGACTACAGCGCCCTGGAGCCGCACATCAGCGGCAAGATCATGGAGCTGCACCACGACAAGCACCACGC